>NZ_JAJQKY010000003.1:0-542683 GCF_021213715.1 Pseudomonas sp. CP-1 | reverse complement strand
ACTCTACTAAGTTTGACGTGGTACTGAAATCGGGGGGCAGGTCACATTCGGCTTTCGATTCGTGCGCGCTTTTGATCATTCGTTTGGGGGCCAGCGTTGATGCGATTGGCCTCCCTCTCGAGCTTTTCTTTCTCGTTCCGGATTTTGTCATGGAGCGGCCGAAGTAGCTCTGCATGGCGAAAGTCACGCAGAAAATTGTTCTTGTCGCAAAACCAGTCGGCGCCATAGTTCGGAGACATGTGATTACTTAGGCAGGCGCGCATAGCGACCTCTACCTTTTCGATGGCAGCCATTACCTGATGGCGTAGCTTGGCATCGAAGCGGTAAATCTCAACGATCTCTCGCAGGGAGCTGCCTTCCTTGAACCTATGGTCTGCACCAGGCTCTTGGAAAGGGCGCATGTAAGGACTGAGCCGAAAGAGCGTTACGACCTCAAGGAATCGAGTGGCGCGCTCGTCATTGGCTACGGTGAGGCCGCGGTGCTTAAGCAGATCCAGTTGCTCTTCTACTGTGAGGGCCGGTTTATCGAATGGCCTCATGCAGCAAATCTCCATGGCAAAAAAAACCCGCCGATTTGAGCATTCTGAAGAGGCTTCAGCAGAGGCTTGGCGGGTGTGTTGGTGCGGAATCTAGATGACTATCCCCGTACCGTCAAATCTTGGCGCGAGCGGCCCGACAGGTGGGGTGAGTGAAAACTAGAGCTCTGGAGCTAGAGCCGCCGCTGATGTAGCCCCGATGTAAGCGGCTGATGGGCTTAGGGGCTACCGCACCGCCTTTAGAAAGCCATGGAGGTGCTTATTGAGCTGGATGCTGCATTCTGAGAACTCATTCGCAATATCCTGGATTTTCTGTGCGGTCCATGCCTCTCCGTTTCGAAAAAGCTTTGCTTTCTGATCGGATGAGTCGGTACCTGGGCGGCCATGCATTAAACCGTTGCGGTGCTCCACCAGTTCGCTGAATTTTTGAGCGCATAGCATGAACTCAGTTCGATCCGGGTGTTCCGCTAACCCATCAGCCAGCAAGAGCAATCTCTTGGCAATCGCGCCAGCGGTTTTGGGATTTAGCTCGTTGATGGAGCCAGGCTTTATGCGCTCGCAGGCCCAGATGGCATTCCATTCAAGGATGCTGAAGACAAAGGCCGCCTCCCCCAGTGCTTGGGCGTATTCCGCATCCAATGGTTGGCGTAAGCGTGCGTTCTTCAATGATGTCTCTCCTAGAGGAATTCTGGAGAGACCGTGCCCGATCGTATCCCCCCAGCACAAGAGCAATCAGGGATAGAGTAAGTGGAGGCGTGATGGGCTTTTACGTGGGCTTGTTACGTAGCGCCAGGCAAAAGCTAGCTGTAAGTGCTTGATTTATATGGTGCCGGCACCAGGAGTCGAACCCGGGACCTACTGATTACAAGTCAGTTGCTCTACCAGCTGAGCTATACCGGCGAAGAGGGCGACATTATAGCCAGCCGCCGCCAGGAGTAAACCACTGATTTTCCTGCCCGAATGCCGTTCGTCCTCAGTGCCCGGAGGCGGCCGCGCCAGGCTTGGCGCCGAACGGCGGGCGGGCCAGCCAGATGATCACCAGCAGGGCGAGGAACAGCCAGCCGAGCATGGTGAAGTAGTCGATGGTGGACATCATGTAGGCCTGGCTCTGCACCATCCTGTCGAGCAGCGCCGCGTTCGCCTGGGTGTTGCCGCCGAGCTGGGCGAGGGTTTCGTGGGTGGCCGGGTCGTAGAGACTGATGTTTTCGCTGAGATAGGCGTGGTGTTGGGTGGCGCGGCGGTTCCAGATCCAGGTGGTCAGCGAGGCGGCGAAGCTGCCGCCGAGGGTGCGCAGGAAGGTGGCCAGGCCGGAGCCGTCGGCGATCTGGTCGGGGGGCAGGTCGGAGAGCAGGATGCTCAGGATCGGCATGAAGAAGAACGCCACGCCGAGCCCCATGATCAACTGCACGATGGCGATGTGCTGGTAGTCGACCTCGGTGGTGAAGTTGGCGCGCATGAAGCAGGTGATGGCCATCGCCAGGAACGACAGGCCGGCGAGCATGCGCAGGTCGAAATGGTTGGCGTAGCGGCCGACCAGCGGCGAGAGGAACACCGGGAGGATGCCGATTGGCGCGGCGGCCAGCCCGGCCCAGGTGGCGGTGTAGCCCATCTGGGTCTGTAGCCATTGCGGGAGCAGCAGGTTGATGCCGAAGAACGCGGCATAGCCCAGCACCAGCGCCAGGGTGCCGGCGGCGAAGTTGCGGTGGGCGAACAGGCGCAGGTTGACGATCGGATGGCGGTCGGTGAATTCCCAGATGATGAAGAAGGCCAGGGCGATCGCCGCGATCAGCGCGCCGCCGACGATGAAGTTCGACTCGAACCAGTCCAGGTCGTTGCCCTTGTCGAGGACGATCTGCAGGGCGCCGACGCCGATCACCAGGGCGATCAGGCCGACGTAGTCCATCGGCGCCTTCTTGATCGTCACCGGGCGTGCCTTCAGTTGCTGGTAGACGACGAAGGCGGCGAACAGGCCGACCGGCACGTTGATGAAGAAGATCCACGGCCAGCTGTAGTCGTCGGTGATCCAGCCGCCGAGGATCGGCCCGGCGATCGGCGCCACCACCGTGACCATCGCCAGCAGGGCCAGGGCCATGCCGCGCTTCGCCGGTGGGTAGATGGAGATCAGCAGGGTCTGGGTGATCGGATACAGCGGCCCGGCGACGAAGCCCTGCAAGGCGCGGAAGCCGACCAGAGAAGGCATCGACTGGGCGATGCCGCAGAGGAACGAGGCGAGTACGAACAGCAGCGCGGCGGCGATGAACAGGCGCACCTCGCCGACCCGCCGGGCCAGCCAGCCGGTCAGCGGCAGGGCGATGGCGTTGCTCACGGCGAACGAGGTGATCACCCAGGTGCCCTGTTCCGAACTTACCCCGAGGTTGCCGGAGATGGTCGGCAGGGCTACGTTGGCGATGGTGGTGTCGAGCACCTGCATGAAAGTCGCCAGGGACAGGCCGATGGTCGCCATCACCAGGCTGGGCGGGGAGAAGCTGCTGCTTTCGCTCATGCTGGCAGGCTCAACGCTGGGCGGTCTTGCCGTGGTCTTCGGCGAGGTTGGCTTCGATCAGGCGCTCGATCAGCTTGTCGGCCGAGGCCAGTTGCTGCTGGTAGACATCGGTGGAGAACAGCGCTTCGCGCGGTGGTTGCTGGGCCAGGGCCGGGCCGCTCTGGTCATGCAGGTCGACCTTGACGTCCATCGACAGGCCGATGCGCAGCGGATGCTTCTGCAATTCTTGCGGATCGATATGGATGCGCACCGGCACCCGCTGGACGATCTTGATCCAGTTGCCGGTGGCGTTCTGCGCCGGCAGCAGGGAGAACGCGCTGCCGGTGCCCACGCCGAGGCTGTCGACGGTGCCGCTGTAGCGCACGTCGCTGCCGTAGAGGTCGGAGCGGATCTCCACCGGCTGGCCGATACGCATGTGCTTGAGCTGGGTTTCCTTGAAGTTGGCGTCGATCCAGATCTGGTCCAGCGGGACCACGGCCATCAGCGCATTGCCCGGTTGCACGCGCTGGCCGACCTGTACGCTGCGCTTGGCGACGTAGCCGGTGACCGGCGCGACGATGGTCGAACGGGCGTCGTCCAGGTAGGCCTGGCGCAGTTGCGCGGCGGCGGCCTTGACGTCCGGATGGGAGGTGATCTGGGTGTCGTCGACCAGCGCGCGATTGGTGTTCAACTGCTGTTCCGAGCTGGTCAGCGAGGCTTTCGCGCTGTCCAGCGCGTCGCGGGCGTGGGCCAGTTCCTCCTGGGAAATGGCGCCGTCGTCGGCGAGGTTCTTGCGCCGCTTGTAGTCGGCCTCGGCCTTGGCCAGCGCGACCTTGCGGGTGGCGACCTCGGCGCGATAGCCGTCGACGTTGCTGAACAGCCCGCGTACCTGGCGCACGGTGTGGGCCAGGTTGGCCTCGGCGCGCTGGAGGGCGATGTCGGCGTCGCTGGGATCGAACCTGACCAGTTCCTGGCCCTTGCGCACCAGGTCGCCGTCGTCGGCGCCGATGCTGACCACGGTGCCGACGATCTGCGGGGTGATCTGTACCACGTTGCCGTTGATGTAGGCGTCGTCGGTGTCCTCGTGCCAGCGGCCGTAGAAGAACTCCCAGGCCACGCTGGCCAGGGTGGCGAGGACGATCACGGCGAGCAGGATCAGCAACCAGCGCTTGCGCTTCGGGTTGCCGGCGGGGGTTTCGCTGTTGGCGGTAGTCATGGTGGGTGCCTCGTTCATTCTGCCGGCGCTTTCGCGGTAGCGAGCGCAGCGGAGCGGGAATCGGGTTGGAAACCGCCGCCCAGGGCCTGGACCAGCTGGACGGAAAGATCGATCTGCTGGCTCTCCAGGCTGGCCAGCTGGCGTTCGGCGACCAGCAGTTGCTGTTGCACGCTGAGGGCGTCGAGGTAGCTGCCGACGCCTTCGCCGTAGCGACGCATGGCCAGGTCGAAGTTGGACCTGGCGATATCGCGGGCCTGGCGCTGGTCGATCACCTGCTGCTCCAGGGAGCGCAACTTGCCGAGGTCGTCGCTGACCTCGCCGAGGGCCTGGACCAGCGTCTTGTTGTACTGGCCGACGGCCAGGTCGTAGTCGGCGTCGCGTTCGGCCAGGTTGGCGCGGCGGCGGCCACCGTCGAAGATCGGCAGGGAGATCGCCGGCGCCACCTGGAAGAAGCGGCTCGGCGCCTGCAACACGTCGCTGGTGTGCAGGGCGGCGAGGCCGGCCATCGCGCCGAGATTGAGGTTGGGATAGAACTCGGTCTTCGCCGAGTCGATGTTGCGGCGCGCCGCCTCGACCCGCCAGCGCGCGGCAACGATGTCGGCGCGGCGGCCGAGCAGTTCCGCCGGGAGCACCGAGGGCAGGCTCAGGCTGGCCGGGTTCAGCGGTTGCGGGCGCTGCAGTTCGAGACCGCGATCGGGCCCCTTGCCCAGCAGCACGGCGAGGGCGATGCGGGCGCTGGCGATGTCCTGCTCGGCGGCGCTGAGCTGCTGGCGGGCGGTGGCCAGTTGGGTCTGCGTCTGTTGCAACTGGACCTTGCTGTCGAGCCCGGCGCTCATGCGCTTCTGGCTCAGCTCGGTCATGCGCTGCGAGCGCTTCAGTTCTTCCTCGGCGAGATCGCGCACGGTAAAGGCGTGGGCGAGGTCGCTGTAGGCGCGGGCGATGCTTGCCGAGAGGCCGATGCGCGCGGCCTGGCTGTCGATCCGCGCGGCATTGGCCTGGCCGAGGACGGCTTCCCAGGCGGCGCGCTCGCCGCCCCAGAGGTCGAAGTCGTAGTTGAAGCCGAGCGACAGGTACTTGATCGCCGAATAGCGGCCGCCGAGCGGTGCCGGGGCCACGCTGGTCGGCGCGCGGATGCCGGAGTAGCTGGCCTTGGCGTCCAGCGTCGGCTGGCGCGCGGCATCTTGCGCCTGGGCCGTTGCCGCCGCCTGGCGCGCACGCGCCTCGGCGATCTGCAGGTCGGGAGTGCCTTGCAGGGCTTCGCCGATCAGTTGGTCGAGCTGCCGGTCGCCGAGCCCGGTCCACCAGTCCTGGCGCGGCCAGGCCGCTGGCGAAAGGGCTACGCCGTCCAGGCTCCTGCCCGCCTGGAGGGCGCCTGCCGGTTGCAGGCGGGCGTTCGGTTCCAGGCCTTCGGAAGTGACGCAGCCGGCGGCCAGCAGTATCGCCGAGGCCAGCACCAATCGCTGCGGCCAGAGATGGAGAGGAGGGAACGGCATGGATCAGGACTCCTGCAGGCTGGCCCGTGGGCAGCCGGCGTGTAGCAGAACCTTGGTCAGCAGATGGGTCAGCGTCTGCAATTCTTCCGTGCTCAGGCAGGCGACCAGCTCGTTCATCGCCGCCGAGGCGATCAGAGGAAGCTGCTCCTGGACCTTCCGTCCCGCTTCGCTGAGATCCAGGCGCAGGCAACGGCGGTCTTCGGGACAGCGACCACGCAGCAGCAGCCCTTTTTTCTCCAGGCGCGCCAGCATGCGAGTCATCGAGCCGCTGTCCACCGACAGCTCGCGACACAGTTCGACCGGACTGTTGGCACGGTTGAGACCGACGAAGATCAGCACCTTGAACTGGGCGGCGGTTATGTCCAGCGCGGCGAGGTGCTTCTCGAGGATGCGGTCCTTGGTCGCAGCACTGACGCCGATGAGCTGGCCAATGGAGCCCTTGAAGGGAAAGTCGGAAGCGCTGTAGTGGCCCATGGGGGATCGCTGTCTAGGCAGGGAAAGTGTTTCAAAATAATACTGCCTAGGCAGCGATTAACAAGAGGTCAACCGTTGCAATAAAAGAACAATCCGTTCCTTCGAACGTCATACGATGCCGTTTTGCAACTATTGCCGGTGCCGAAGTCCACTTTCGGATTAACCGGAAAGCCAGGCTTATGCACAAGCGGGCAAGGGATAGGAAGGAAACGCTCTAAGAGTCGCTGCGGTTATTTCGGTTGTTAACAAGATATTGTTTTATATGGATTTTATTTTTTCTGTTCATTTTTTGAACAGCATTGGCCGCCCCTGGATACGGGCCCCTCGGCAGATGTTTCCCAGAACTTGTCACCAGACTTATCCACAGGTTGTGTGGGCAACCATCCGGAACACCCGTATCAGCTGCGCTCCGCAAGGATCAGCAGGTTTCGCGGAGACAGGGAGGTCGGACAGAACTCGCCCAGGCGGACGCTATAGCCCTGTTCGACCAGATACAGGCAGCGGTCCAGCAGCAGCCAGAGTTCCAGCGGGCGGCGGAACAGGGCGCGCACCAGTTCCAGGTTGCGGACCATCGCTAGGCGCTTCCAGCCGGCCGCTTCCAGCGCCTGCCAGTCGCGCGCGGCCGGTTCGGGAAGTCCCTTGAGGGCGGCGAGTTCGCGACAGTAGTCGGCGTATGGACGTTCCAGCCAGGCCACCGGAAGGGAAGGCACGCTGAGGTACTGGTCGATTCCGCGTAGCTCGCGCTGCAGCAGGTCGAAACCCAGGCGCCGGGCCATCGACTGGTCGCGCTGGCGACGGACCCGTTGGCTGGCGGTGACGGTCTCGCTCAGGGGCAGGCGCAGGTCGTCGAGCGATAGCGCGAGCAGCGATTGGCCTGCCGCTTGCGAGAGCGGCTGGTAGAAAGGCCCCGGAATGCGGTTGTAGCAGCATGGCGCCACCGCCAGTTGGTGACAGCCGGCCTGGCTGGCCAGGCGCAGCAGGCGCAGGTGCAGTTCGCCGCAAGCGTGCAGGGCCACCGGCGTATGCCCGGGAAGCAGGCGCTCGGCGCAGTCCGCGGCCAGCACATCCTGGCGGAGGTGGTGGGCGGAGAGCCCCAGGCGGTCGCTCAGGCGCTGTCCGTCGGCGACCAGCGCGGGATCGTGTTCGAGGCAGGTCAGCGGTTGCCCCGCATGGGCCAGCAGGCGGCCCAGATGGCCCTTGCCGGAGCACCAGTCGAGCCAGTGGACGACCGGCCGGGCGAACTGCAGGCGCCCGGCGAACAGGCCGATCTGCTGCCACTTGCGTCCCGGTACGTCGACATTGAAGCGGTTCGGTGCCTGCGGGCGTTCCGCCAATGGCAGTTCGCCGACCGCGCCCAGCGCTGCGGCCTGGGCGGCGAGCTGCGGATAAGGCGCGGGCGCGGCCAGGCGGGTGGGCTGGTTGTGCTCCGCGTCGGCCTGTTCGAGGCTGCGCCCGCGCAGCCAGGACGCCAGCTCGGCGTGTTCGGCTTCCCACGCCAGGGTCGGTTCGCTGAACGGGCGGGGTCGCCAGAGCCGCTGGTGTTCGAGGAGGAACGCGTCCAGCGCGAGGAAGCGCTGCGACAGGGCGTCGCCAGTGAGGAACGGGAAGGTTTCGGACACGATGCGAGCGGCAGCGGGAAAACGGGGCGGCGATTATAGCCGCCCCGCAGGCATCGGAAAGCGCCCGCTCAGCGGCCCTGGGTGGCGTCGACCCGCAACCAGCGTTCGATCAGGCGGAAGATCCGCGTCAGCACGATGGTGATCACCAGGTACAGCGCGCCGGCCAGGCAGAAGAACAGCATCGATTCGTAGGTGCGGGCGATGATGGTCCGGGCCATGCCCATGATGTCGAACAGGGTCACGGTGTAGACCACCGCGCTGGCCTTGAGCATCAGGATCACTTCGTTGCTGTAGGCCGGCAGGCCGATGCGCACCGCGCGCGGCAGGATGATGTGCCAGAGCGCCTGGCGCCGCGACATGCCGAGGGCGCGGGCGGCCTCCACCTCGCCGACCGGCACCGAGTGGATCGCGCCGCGGAGGATCTCGGCGATATAGGCGGCGGTGTGCAGGGTCATGGTCAGCAGCGCGCACCAGTACGGATCGCGCAGGTAGGGCCAGAAGGCGCTCTTGCGCACTTCCTCGAACTGCGCCAGGCCGTAGTAGACGATGAACAGTTGCAGCAGCAGCGGCGTGCCGCGGAAGAAGAAGATGTAGGCGTACGGCACCGCGCGCACGTACCAGTGCCGCGAGGCGCGGGCGATGCCCAGCGGCAGGGCCAGGGCGAGCCCGGCGACCACCGCGATCGCCAGCAGCTCCAGGGTCAGCGCCGCGCCCTGGAGCATCTTCGGCATCCACTTGAGGATCAGCTCCCACTCGCTCATAGCTCGTTCCTCACGAAACCACGGCCGGCGCGACGTTCGAGGAAGTGCAGGGCGACCATGATGACGACCGTGAGGCTCAGGTAGATGGCGGCCGCGGTCATGTAGAAGGTGAAGGGTTCCTTGGTCGCGTTGGAGGCGACCTGCGCCTTGCGCATGATCTCGTCGAGGGTGATCAGCGACACCAGCGCGGTGTCCTTCAGCAGGATCAGGTACAGGTTGCCGAGGCCGGGCAGGGCGACCCGCCAGATCTGCGGCAGGACGATGCGCCAGAAGATCCGTCCGGGCGACAGGCCGAGCGCCTGGCCGGCCTCGCGATGGCCGCGCGGAATGGACAACAGCGCGCCGCGGAACACCTCGGTGGCGTAGGCGCCGAAGCACAGGCCGAGGGCCAGGGTGCCGGCGGCGAACGGCGAGAGTGCCAGGTCCGGCTTGCCGAAAAGGTCGCCGAGGGCGTTCAGGCCGCTCACCGTGCCGAAATAGATCATCAGTACCCAGAGCGTTTCCGGCACGCCACGGACGATGGTGGTGTAGGTGCCGCCGAGGAAGCGCAGGGCCGCGTACTTCGAAGTCTTCGCGATGGCGCCGAGGAGGCCGAGCAACAGCCCCACGCAGACCGCCGCCAGCGACAGCTTGAGGGTCATCCAGGTACCGGCGAGCAGTTGCTCGCCGAACCCATGCAGGTCGAGAATCATGAGAAGTCAGGCCTGAAGGCGGCCACCGCCGGGACGCGCCCGGCGGTGGCCTGGCTTGGCATCAATAGATGCTGAAGGGGAAGTACTTGTCGTTGATCTTCTTGTAGGTACCGTCGGCGACGATTTCCTTCAGCGCGGCGTTGAGCTTCTCGCGCAGCGGGTCGCCCTTGCGCACGGCGATACCGATCTTGTCGTTGTCGAACACCGGTTCGCCCTTGAACTCGAACTCCTTGCCGGCGTCGCTCTTCAGCCAGTCGTACTGCACGAACTTGTCGGCCAGCACGCCGTCCAGGCGCCCCGAGGAGAGGTCGAGGTAGGCGTTCTCCTGGGTGTCGTAGAGCTTGATGGTGACCACGTCGGCCATGTTGTCTTCCAGCCAGGTGCCGGCGATGGTGGCGCGCTGGGCGCCGATCACCTTGCCCTTCAGGGAGTCCTTGTCGGTCTTGAAGTCGACGCTCTTCGGCGCGACGAACTGCAGCTTGTTGGTGTAGTAGGGATCGGTGAAGTCGACCGCCTGCTTGCGCTCGTCGGTGATCGACATGGACGCGACGATGAAGTCGAACTTCTTGGCGTTCAACGCCGGGATGATGCCGTCCCAGTCGGAGGTCACCACCTCGCACTCGGTCTTCATCTTGGCGCACAGCGCCTTGCCGATGTCGAGGTCGAAGCCGACCGCCTGGCCGCTGGCATCGATGCCGTTGAAGGGCGGGTAGGCGCCTTCGGTGCCGATGCGCAGCTTGTCGGCGGCGCTGGCGTCGAGGGCGAAGGCCAGGGTTGCAGCGGCGGCCAGCAGGATCTTCTTATAGTTCTTCATGCGGTGTTGCTCCGTTAGCGGTGGCTGGACATGAACTGTTTGCAGCGCGCCGACTGGGGGTTTTCGAAAACCTGTTGCGGCGTTCCCTGCTCTTCTACCAGGCCCTGGTGGAGGAATACCACCTCGCTGGAAACCTGGCGGGCGAAGCTCATTTCGTGGGTGACCAGCAGCATGGTCCGGCCCTCTTCGGCGAGCGCACGGATCACGTTAAGCACTTCCTGTACCATTTCCGGGTCGAGCGCCGAGGTGGGCTCGTCGAACAGGATCACCTTGGGTTGCATGGCCAGGGTCCGGGCGATGGCCGCGCGCTGCTGCTGGCCGCCGGAAAGTTGCGCGGGATAGCTGTGGCGCTTGTCGGCGATGCCGACCTTGGCCAGCAGGCCCTCGGCGATCTCGATCGCTTCGGCCTTGCTCTTGCCCAGTACGCGACGCGGCGCCTCGATCACGTTGTCGAGGATGCTCATGTGCGGCCACAGGTTGAAATTCTGGAAGACGAAACCGAGTTCGCTGCGCAGCCGGTTGATCTGCTGGCTGTCGGCGGCGACCAGGTCGCCGTTCTTGCTCTTCTTCAGGCGCAGCTCTTCGCCGGAGACCAGGATCTGGCCCTGGTGCGGGTTCTCCAGCAGGTTGATGCAGCGCAGGAAGGTGGATTTGCCCGAGCCGGACGATCCGAGGATGGAGATCACGTCGCCGTCGCGGGCGGTGAGGGAGATGCCCTTGAGCACTTCGAGGTCGCCGTAGCGCTTGTGCAGGTTACGGATTTCCAGTGCGGGGGTGGCCTCGGCCATGGATTTTCCTCTTGTTATTCGGATTGGAAGGGCCTTCCTGGCGAAGGCAAGCTAGCACAGCGCTTCAACCGGAGCCAAGCAGGCTGCGTGCCTCTGGAGCGGGGTTGGCGGCATCTTGTCGCATCGCTGCAGTGCGCTGTCGCGTAGGAACAAAACTGTCGGCTTTCGAAGAAAACTCCTGGCGAACCCTGACCTGAAGCAGAGCCTGGAGGTCGGTGCGCGCCCCGTTCCCGGGCACGCAGGACCGCCTATGGAGCCGCCGGCGGCTGCTCCGCGCGCGGCTCCGCCAGCACCTTGGCGGCGGCCAGCGGCGGCGGTGGGGTGATGCCCATCGACACATAGATGCTGGTGAAGGTGTCCATGCCGATCTGTGCCGGTTTCACCCATTCCACCGGAACGTAGAGCAGGCCGCCGCCCACCGGGATCGGCGCGGTCGGCACCAGGATCGCGTAGTGCGCGCGGCCGTCCAGTTCCACCGCTTCGGGGTTGGGCATCAGCGCCAGCACGGCGGCGCCGTCGCCGCCGAAGAAACACCACACCGGACTCATCGCGGCGATGTCGGCGTCCTGCTTCTTGTCCAGCAGGCCGACGAAACGGTCGGCCAGGTTGTACAGGTTGCCGATCAGCGGGGTGCGCCGCAGGGTCAGGTCGAACAGGTTGGCCAGCGGCCGCTTCAGGCCTAGCTGTACGCCGAGGCCAAGCAGGTAGATGGCTACCAGCAGTAGCGCGGTACCGAGCAGGTAGGCCAGTGGCGAATCGCCGGCGAGCGGCTGGCCGATGGCGGCGAAGCCGCGACCGATCAGGCTGGATGGACCGACGAAGCGGTTCAGCAAGCTGACCACCCAGGCCAGCAAGGCTACGGTGAGTACCAGCGGCAGCATCACCAGCAGGCCGGCGAGCCAGGTGGCGAGCAGGGAGTTGAAGCTTTTCTTCAGCATCGATCGGGGTCCTGACAGGGTCCGCCTAGTCTATCGGCACTGCCTGGCTCACGCTCGGCCGTTCGCCGGGATGGGCGAAAGATCCGCCGCGGCGATTCGTCATTCCTTGTAGGCTGTGCGAGTCGCGTTCATTCCAGCAGGCCTTCACGGAGGGCGTATGGCGGAGAGAAAGACCCTGTTGCTGACCGGGGCGAGCCGCGGTATCGGGCATGCCACGGTGAAGTACTTCAATGCCGCGGGTTGGCGGGTGTTCACCGCGTCGCGGCAGAGCTGGGCCAGCGAATGTCCCTGGGCGGACGGCGAGGAAAACCACATCCATCTGGACCTGGAGGACATTCCCGGCGTCGAGGCCAGCCTGGAACTGATCCGCGAGAAGCTTGGCGACGGCCGGCTCCACGCGCTGGTGGACAATGCCGGCATCTCGCCCAAGGGCGAAGGCGGCGAGCGCCTCGGTGTGCTGGAAACCGACTACGCCACCTGGCTGCGGGTGTTCAACGTCAACCTGTTCTCCACCGCGCTGCTGGCGCGCGGCCTGTTCGCCGAGCTGAAGGCGGCGCAGGGAACGGTGATAAACGTGACCTCCATCGCTGGCTCGAAGGTGCATCCGTTCGCCGGGGTGGCCTACGCCACTTCCAAGGCGGCGTTGTCCGCGCTGACCCGCGAGATGGCCCACGACTTCGGCCCGCATGGGGTGCGGGTGAACGCCATCGCGCCGGGGGAGATCGACACCTCGATCCTGTCGCCGGGCACCGAGGAGATCGTCGAGCGCAGCATCCCGCTGCACCGCCTCGGCCGGCCGGAGGAGATCGCTTCGCTGATCTACTTCCTCTGCACCAGCGGCGCATCCTACGTGAATGGCGCGGAAATCCACGTCAACGGCGGGCAGCACGTCTAGGCGAACGGCGGAAAGCAAAAAGGCCCACCCGGAGGTGAGCCTTTTCGTCGTATTCATGGTGCCCAGGGACGGAATCGAACCGCCGACACGGGGATTTTCAATCCCCTGCTCTACCAACTGAGCTACCTGGGCAACGGGGCGCAATTAAACGGGTTTAGCGCGGCAGTGTCAACACCGGCGAAGAAATTTTTTTTGTTTTTTAACGCCTTACGATCCCCTCGCGGTTTCCGCCGGACTGCCGTGCCTCAGTTCCAGGCCTGGCGTTCCTCGTCGCGCAGCTCCACCGGCAGGCTCCGGCCTTCCTCGGCGGAGCGTCGTGCCAACTCCAGCAGGGCCATCAGCGCGCAGGCCTGTTGCGCCGACACCGGGTTGCGCGACTGACCGCGGATGGCGGCGGCTAGCGCCTGGTAGTAGCGGCTCTGGTCGCCAGCCGGGGTGACCAGCGACTGGCGCAGGCCCTGGCCGTCGATATGCTGCAACAGGTCGGGATCGCGGCCCCAGCCGGCGGAACCGGGGTGCAGTCCCTGGAGCAGTTGCGCTTCCTGGATGTCGGCGCCGGCCTTTAGCAGGCTGCCGTGGTCGCCGTGCACATTGAAGCGTGGCGCCGGATTGGCAGCGAGCATGCTGGCGCGCAGCGCCACCTGGCAGTGCGGATAGTCGAGCAGGACCTCGAACCAGTCGTCGGTCAGCGCGCCCTCGCGCAGCCGGCGCAGGTGTCCGTGCATACGCTGCGGTATGCCGAACAGGCACAGTGCCTGGTCGAGCAGGTGCGGGCCGAGGTCGAACCACAGCCCGGAGCCGGGCAGGTCGTGTTCGCGCCAGCGGTCGCGGACCTGCGGACGGAAGCGCTCGATGGCCGACTCGAAGTAGCGCACCGGGCCGATGCTGCCGGCCTGCAGGGCGGCCTCCACGGCGAGGAAGTCGCTGTCGAAGCGCCGGTTCTGGAACACCGAGAGGACCTGGCCAGGCCGTTCGCGGGCGAGGTCGGCGAGGCGCCGGGCTTCGGCCAGGGTGACGGTGAACGGCTTGTCCACCACCACGTGCTTGCCGGCGCGCAAGGCCCGTTCGGCGAGGCTGGCGTGGGTGGCATTGGGCGAGGCGATGACCACCAGGTCGATGTCGGCGGCCTCGATGGCCTCATCCGGATCGGCGCTGACCCGGGCTTCGGGCAGGTCGGCGTGCACCCGCACAGGGTCGCGGGAGACCACGTGCTCCAGGCACAACGCCGGTACCGCGCGGATCAGCGGGGCGTGGAAGGTCTTGCCGGCGAAGCCGTAGCCGATCAGCGCGGTGCGGATCGGAGGCAGGCCAGAGAGGGATGGGGTCATGGCGGCCTCCGTCGGGCGGGGTGGGGCTCAGGCGGATGGCGGCACGTAGCCGTCGGCCTTGGCGTAGTCCTCGCCGGAGAGGAACTTGTCCATCTCCTGCTGGAGGAACTTGCGGTCCTCGGCGTTCATCATGTTCAGGCGACGCTCGTTGATCAGCATGGTCTGGTGCTTCTGCCACTCGTCCCAGGCCTTGCGCGACACGTTGTTGTAGATGTCCTCGCCCTTCGCGCCAGGATACGGCGGACGGTCGAGGCCGGGCAGCTCTTCGTGGTACTTGCGGCACATCACGGTGCGGCTCATGGTCGTTCTCCTGCAGTTGCCGCCGGGCCCGTGGGCCCGGCATTCACGCGGTCGTGCCGCGTCCGAGTTCCTGTTCTGCGCGCTTGAGCAGCTTCTTCACCGGAGCGGCGAGGCCCAGGCGCGGCGGGGTGGCGAGGTTATACCAGAGCCAGTCGCCCTCGGCCACGGCGCGCGGAGCGCCTTCCACCGCCACCAGCCAGGGCTCGATGGCGAGCTGGAAATGACTGAAGGTATGGGTCAGGCCGCTCAGTTCGCGGCGCTCGCCGAGGGCCAGGGAATGGCGCGCGGCGAGCGGTTCGAGGCCGTCGAGGTCGTCCAGTTCGGGGAGGCTCCAGAGCCCGCCCCAGAGTCCGCTGGAAGGCCGCCGGTAGAGCAGTATGGCGCCGTCGCGGTTGGCCAGGATCGGCATCAGCGTGCGCTTCTGCGGCAACGCCTTGCGCGGCTTGGGCTGCGGATAATCGGCTTCGCGGCCGAGCAGGTGCGCGCGGCAGCCGGAGACCAGCGGGCAAAGCAGGCAACTGGGCTTGCTGCGCGTGCAGAGGGTGGCGCCGAGGTCCATCATCGCCTGGGTGTAGTGGTTGACCCGTGCGTGCGGGGTGAAGCGTTCGGCGGCCTCCCACAGCGCCCTGGCCACCTTCGGTTCGCCGGGATAGCCGTCCTGCGCCAGGTAGCGCGCCAGTACGCGCTTGACGTTGCCGTCGAGGATCGGTGCGCGCAGGCCCATCGACAGGCTGGCGATGGCTCCAGCGGTGGAGCGGCCGATGCCGGGCAGTTCGGCGAGCTGCTCGACGTCGCGGGGGAACTCCCCGGCATGCCGCTCGACCACGATCTGCGCGGTCTTGTGCAGGTTGCGCGCACGGCTGTAGTAGCCGAGCCCGGTCCACAGGTGCAGGACTTCGTCCTCGGCCGCCGCGGCCAGTGCCTCGACGTCGGGCAACGCTGCCATGAAACGGTCGAAGTAACCGAGCACGGTGCTGACCTGGGTCTGTTGCAGCATGATTTCCGAGACCCACACCCGGTAGGGGGTGATGCCCTGCTGCCAGGGCAGGTCCTTGCGACCGTGACGGTCGTACCAGTCGAGGACCGCGCCGTTGAAGCCTTCAGGTGTCATTTGCGGTTGAACAGCCCTTTGAGTGCGTCTTTCAGCTCCGGACTGACCTTGTCGCCGAGCTTCTCTTCGAGTTTTTCGTTGAGGCGATTGCCGGCCAGTTTCGCGGCGACCTTGCCCAGGCCTTCCTTGTCCAGGCGGCAGGCCTTGGCGCCGAGTTCCAGCGGGCCGCGGCAGAGCAGCGGCCATTCGATGCCGGCGTAGCGCTGGTTGACCTGGCAGGCCGGGTCCGGCATGTCGCTCTTGTCGCCCTGGATCTCCACGCCGATGCGATAGTCCATGCCCAGCACGCGCAGGTCGATATCGCCGTGGCCGCTGACCGCCAGGCCGGGAATGGCGACCTTCAGGTCAGGGTTGCTGGCCACGCCGTTGGTGAAGTTCAGGCTGCCCTTGAGCTCGCGGAAAGGCGTGTCCTTGCCGCCGTGGGTACCGGCAAGGGCCTTGCGGTTGAGGGTAGCGATGCCCTGGCAGAGCTGTTGTTCCAGGTTGGCGTCGAGCAGCACGCCGTTGATCAGGCTGAAGCGTGCGCTGCCGTTGAGATGGTCGATCCAGGACTTCTCGCTGTTGCCGCTGGTGCGGATGTCGGCGTCGAGGTCGAGCAGCCCCTTCACCGGCGGTTTCTTGCCCTGGGCTTCGAGCAAGCGCTCCACCGGCACGTTGGCGATGTGCTTGGTGGCGGTCAACACGGCGCTGTCCTGGCGTACGTCGAGGTTGGCCTTGGCGTTGAAGCGGCCGTTGTACAGCCCGCCGCGCATGTCGTCGAGGCTGATCACGCCGCCCTGGCCACGCAGCTTCAGGCTGGCGTCGTCGATCGGCAGCTTCTCGACGGTCAGCCGACCGAAGTTCAGCGCCACGTCCAGGTCGAGCTTGCGCAGGGTCGCCATGGGCAGCAACGGCGCGTCGCTCCAGGCCTGCCTGGTCGGTTTTTCCGGTAGCGGCGTGTTGCCCTGGGCGGCACTGGCCACGGTGGCGTCGACTTCCGCCTTGCGCGTGGCGCTGGCGGCATCCTGGGCCTGCTTGGCCTTGGCCGGCAGGTAGCGGTCGAGGTCGAGCTTGTCGCCCTTGAGCTGGGCGCGCAGCGATTGCCTGGCGAAATCGGCGATGCCGAAGCGGCCGCTGAAGGCGGTGTCGTCCAGACCCAGCTTGAGGTCTTCGAGATTCAGGCTGTTGCGGCTGCCGGCCAGGCGGGTGTTCAGCTCGAACTTGCCGAGGGTGTTGGCGTCGGCCATGGCCGGCAGGGTCACACCGATGCCGGCGAGGAACTCGCGCAGGTTCATCGGCGCGATCGACAGGCCGCCGCTGAACTTGGCGTCCTTGTCCAGCTCGCGGGCCTTCAGTTCGCCGAGGGCGCGCAACTGGTTGACGCTCAGCTTCAGACCGTTCCACTCGGCGATCTGCGCCGACTGGTCGAGCAGCAACTGGCCCTGGGCGGAGAAGGTGGCGGTCTTGCCTTGCAGCGGCTCGCCCGAGGCCTCGCCGGAGAGCCTGGCGTCTTCCAACTGGTAGCGCCTGAGCGCGGTGTCGAAGCGCAGGTTGCCGGTCAGCTCGGTCTTGACCCGCACCACCGGCTGGTTGGTGCCGAGGTAGGCGTTGAGCTTCAGCGGAATGCTGCTGCCTTCGCGAATGGCGCCGGTACTCAGCTCGATGCCCTCGACGTTGTACTGCTTGCCGCTGGCTTCGTCGGTGTAGGTGACGCGGGCGTTGTTGACGTTGAGGCTGTCGATGTCGAGCTTGATCGGGGTGCGCGGGCTGTCGTTCTGCGGCGCCTGCTCGGGTGCCTGCGCCTGGGCGCCCTTGCCGTCCGCTGCCGGCGGGGTGGCGGAAGGAGCGGACGGGGCCTGGGGCTGGGCCGGCTTGCCGATGTTTTCCCAGTTGCCCTTGCCCTGCTTGTCGCGGACCAGGTCCAGGCTCAGGCCTTCGACGCGGATCGCGCTCATCTGCACGTCCTTGCGCAGCAGCGGCAGGACCCGCACCGACAGGCCGAGCATCTGCAGGTCGGCGAACGGCTTGGTCGGCGTGGCGGTACTGGCGATGCTGGTGTCGTGCAGCTCCAGGCCCAGCCAGGGGAACAGGCTCCAGCCGATGTCGCCCTTCAGGTCCAGCTCCAGGTTGGCCTTGTCGCGGGCGATCTGGCGGATTTCGTCCTTGTAGTCATTGGGATCGAACAGGTGGGTCAGGGCGAAGCCCAGGGCCACGACGAGCAGTAAGAGTCCCAGGAAGAACAGCCCCAGGACCTTGCCGAATGCTTTCATGGACGAATCCTTTGTGCTGGCAGCGGTGAATGTGCGGGCGAGTATAACAACGCCGTTTTGCCAGGCCGACCCTGCGCGCGGCGAAACCTCGTCTCAGAGTGCGCGGGCGACCCGTTCGGCGAGCGCCAGGCTGGCGGTGAGGCCGGGCGACTCGATGCCGAACAGGTTGACCAGGCCGGGCAGGTCGTGTTCGGCAGGGGTTTGGATGATGAAGTCGGCGGCGGGTTCCCCCGGCCCACCGAGCTTGGGCCGGATGCCGGCGTAGCCGGCGGCCAGGCGCCGAGGATCGATGCCGGGGAAGTAGCGCGAGATGGCCTGGGCGAAGGCGGGGCGGAGGGATTCGTCGACGCGGTAGTCGAGGTTGTCCACGTAATTCACGTCGGGACCGAAGCGCAACTGGCCACCGAGGTCGAGGGTGGCGTGGATGCCGAGCCCGGCGGTGCGCGCCTCGGGCATCGGGTAGACCAGGTGGCGGAACGGCGAGCGGCCGCTGTAGGAGAAATAGCGCCCCTGGCACAGGTGCAGCGCCGGCACCAGGCGCGGATCGAGGCCTTCGGTGCGTTGCGCCAGCGCCTGGGCGAACAGGCCGCCGGCATTGACCACCCAGCCCGCGCGCAACCGGAACGCTTCGCCGACGCTCTGTCCTTCGGCGCGCCAGCCGCCGGCGTGGCGCTCCAGGCGGTCGACCCGGGTGTCCAGCGCCAGTTGTGCGCCGTGGCGCTCGGCGACGGCCTGCAGCGATTGCAGGTAGGCGTGGCTGTCGATGATTCCCGTGCTCGGCGAGAGCAGGGCGGCGACCCCGCGGACCTGGGGCTCCAGCGCGCGCAGCGTGGTGCCGTCCAGCGGCATCAGGTCGTCGACCCCGCAGGCGCGGGCGTTGGCCGCCAGGGCCTGAAGCTTCTCGCGCTCGTTTTCCTCCACCGCCACCAGCAGCTTGCCGATGCGCCGGTGGCCGACGCCGTGGCGGGCGCACCAGGCGTACAGGCGTTCGCGGCCTTCCAGGCAGAGATCGGCCTTGAGCGAGCCGGGCGGGTAGTAGAGGCCGGCGTGGATCACTTCGGAATTGCGACTGGAGGTGTGGCTACCGACCAGCCGTTCGCGCTCCGCCACCAGTACGCCGTGGCCGGCTTCGGCCAGGCGCGCGGCGCAGGCCAGGCCGAGGGCGCCGGCGCCGACTACCAGTACGTCGACGTCGTTCATGCGTCGCTGGCTGCGCGCTGCAGCACGGCGACGATCGCTGCCCGCGCCTGCGGGCTGTTCTTCCAGCAACTGGAGCCGGTCAGGGCCGCGCCTTGGGCGAGGATGCTCGCGGCATCGCTGTCGCGCAGCCGGACGAAACTGTCCAGGCCCATCTGTTCCAGGCGTTGCAGCACGGTCGGGCCGACTCCCTTGAGGGCGAGCAGGGCGGTGCGTTCGGCGGTGGAAAAGGACATGGCGAAGCTCCTTGGCTGGGACCGCCGCCGAGCATATCAGAGGCTGTCCAGCGGCAGCCCGTGGCGCGCGGCGAGGGCGCGGGATTCCAGGTGCCCGTCCGGGGCGACCAGGCGCAGCGGCTTGCCGGCTTCGGCGGCCAGGCGTCGGGCTTCGTCGAGGAGGCGTCGGCCGACCCCGCGGCCGCGGGTGATGCCGCGCACGCAGAGGTGCGACAGCTGCCAGGCGTCGCCGCCGCGCCGCAGCAGGGCGGCACCCAGCAGGCGGTCGTTGAAGCGCCCGGCGATCAGCTCGCCGGCGGCCAGCCCGGCCGCGACCAGCGCCGCGCCGTCGGCATGCGGGGCGAACAGCCAGTCCGGTGCGTCGGCGTAGATCTTCGCCAGGTCCAGGCGATCCTGGGCGCTGGGTTGGGCGAGGGTTTCGACGATCACGGGCATGCGGCTCTCCGCGGCGGGATGAAAGGAGCGCAGTGTAAGGCCTGGCCCGCCGCCCGTGGGACGATTCGCGCCGACGGTCGCGGCTGGCAGCGCCAGCCCGGGCCTGCCTATAATGCTGGCCCTCTTATAATTACGTGCAGTGTTAGCTGTGGAGCTGGTGATGGCCGAACGCAAGGCATCCGTCGCGCGCGACACCCTGGAGACCCAGATCAAGGTCTCCATCGACCTGGATGGGACCGGCAAGGCCCGGTTCGATACCGGGGTTCCCTTCCTCGACCACATGATGGACCAGATCGCCCGCCACGGCCTGATCGACCTGGACATCGAGTGCAAGGGCGACCTGCATATCGACGATCACCACACCGTCGAGGACATCGGCATCACCCTCGGCCAGGCCTTCGCCAAGGCCATCGGCGACAAGAAGGGCATCCGCCGCTACGGCCACGCCTACGTGCCCCTCGATGAGGCGCTGTCGCGGGTGGTCATCGACTTCTCCGGGCGGCCCGGCCTGCAGATGCACGTTCCCTTTACCCGTGCCAGCGTCGGCGGCTTCGACGTCGACCTGTTCATGGAATTCTTCCAGGGCTTCGTCAACCACGCCCAGGTGACCCTGCACATCGACAACCTGCGCGGGCACAACACCCACCACCAGATCGAGACCGTGTTCAAGGCCTTCGGCCGCGCGCTGCGCATGGCCATCGAGCTGGACGAGCGGATGGCCGGGCAGATGCCGTCGACCAAAGGGTGCCTGTGATGCAGACGGTAGCCGTGATCGACTACGGCATGGGCAACCTGCACTCGGTGGCCAAGGCCCTCGAGCACGTCGGTGCCGGCCGGGTGCTGGTGAGCAGCGACGCGGCAGTGATCCGCGAGGCCGACCGGGTGGTGTTCCCCGGGGTCGGCGCGATCCGCGACTGCATGGCCGAGATCCGCCGCCTGGGCTTCGACGCCCTGGTCCGCGAGGTCAGCCAGGACCGCCCGTTCCTCGGCATCTGCGTCGGCATGCAGGCATTGCTGGAGTGCAGCGAGGAGAACGACGGGGTCGACTGCATCGGTCTGTTCCCCGGCCAGGTGCGCTTCTTCGGCAAGGACCTGCACGAAGCCGGCGAGCACCTGAAGGTGCCGCACATGGGCTGGAACCAGGTGAGCCAGGCGGTGGAGCACCCGCTGTGGCACGAGATTCCCGACCAGGCGCGCTTCTACTTCGTGCACAGCTACTACATCGAGGCCGGCAATCCGCGCCAGGTGGTGGGGCACGGGCACTACGGCGTCGATTTCGCCGCCGCGCTGGCCGAAGGCTCGCGTTTCGCCGTGCAGTTCCACCCGGAAAAGAGCCATACCCACGGCCTGCAACTGCTGCAGAACTTCGTGGCCTGGGACGGGCGCTGGTAGGCCATGGCCAGGGCGAAGAGCAAGACGCCGATCCTCCAGCTGGACGCCGCGCAGACCCAGGACGCGGCTCTGGCGATCAAGCGCTTCATGGAGGACCGCTTCGAACTGGAGCTGGGCTCCTTCGAAGCCGAGGAACTGCTCGATTTCTTCGCCCGCGAGTTCGCCCCGTACTTCTACAACAAGGCCATCCTCGACGTGCAGTCGTACCTGAAGGAACGGTTCGAAAGCATCGAGAGCGATGTCTGGGCGCTGGAAAAGAGTTGAGTTTCCGCGCGCCTGCCCACCGAATACAGACTTGAACAGGGTTCACCGATGCTGATCATTCCCGCGATCGACTTGAAAGACGGCGCCTGCGTGCGTCTGCGCCAGGGCCTGATGGAAGACGCCACGGTCTTCTCCGACGATCCGGTGGCGATGGCCGCCAAATGGGTCGATGGCGGTTGCCGCCGCTTGCACCTGGTGGACCTGAACGGCGCTTTCGAAGGCAAGCCGGTCAACGGCGAGGTGGTCACCGCCATCGCCCGTCGCTACCCGGACCTGCCGATCCAGATCGGTGGCGGCATCCGCTCGCTGGAAACCATCGAGCATTACGTTCGCGCCGGCGTCAGCTACGTCATCATCGGCACCAAGGCGGTCAAGCAGCCTGAGTTCGTCGGCGAGGCCTGCCGCGCCTTCCCGGGCAAGGTCATCGTCGGCCTGGATGCCAAGGACGGTTTCGTCGCCACCGACGGCTGGGCCGAGGTCAGCGAAGTCCAGGTGATCGACCTGGCTCGTCGCTTCGAGGCCGACGGGGTGTCCGCCATCGTCTACACGGATATTTCCAAGGACGGCATGATGCAGGGCTGCAACGTCGAGGCTACCGCCGCGCTGGCCAATGCCACGCGGATCCCGGTGATCGCCTCCGGCGGCATCCACAATCTCGGCGACATCCAGAAGCTGCTGGACGCCCGCACCCCGGGGATCATCGGCGCCATCACCGGCCGGGCGATCTACGAAGGCACCCTGGACGTGGCCGAAGCCCAGGCGCTGTGCGACAACTTCAAGGCCTGAGGCGAACCGCATGGCACTGGCAAAACGCATCATCCCCTGCCTCGACGTGGACAATGGCCGAGTGGTCAAGGGCGTCAAGTTCGAGAACATCCGCGACGCCGGCGATCCGGTCGAGATCGCCCGCCGCTACGACGAGCAGGGTGCCGACGAGATCACCTTCCTCGACATCACCGCCAGCGTCGACGGGCGCGACACCACCCTGCATACCGTCGAGCGCATGGCCAGCCAGGTGTTCATTCCGCTGACCGTGGGCGGCGGCGTACGCAGCGTGCAGGACATCCGCAACCTGTTGAATGCCGGCGCGGACAAGGTCTCGATCAACACCGCCGCGGTGTTCAACCCCGAGTTCGTCGGTGAGGCCGCCGACCGCTTCGGCTCGCAGTGCATCGTGGTCGCCATCGACGCGAAGAAGGTTTCCGCCCCGGGCGAGGCGCCGCGCTGGGAAATCTTCACCCATGGCGGGCGCAAGCCCACCGGGCTGGATGCCGTGCTCTGGGCGAAGAAGATGGAAGACCTGGGCGCTGGCGAGATTCTCCTGACCAGCATGGACCAGGACGGCGTGAAGAGCGGTTACGACCTGGGCGTGACCCGCGCCATCAGCGAGGCGGTGAACGTACCGGTGATCGCTTCCGGCGGCGTCGGCAACCTGGAGCACCTGGCCGCCGGCATCCTCGAGGGCAAGGCCGACGCGGTGCTCGCGGCGAGCATCTTCCACTTCGGCGAGTACACCGTGCCGGAAGCCAAGGCCTACCTGGCCAGCCGCGGTATCGTGGTGCGCTGAGGCACGTTGCGCCGCAGCGCACAGGGCCGGTGATCGGCTAGCCATTCCTGAGCGCGAGTCGACACTCGCGCGGCTTTCTTTCAGGTACAGTCACGCCCCCCGCATCAGGTGCCGCTAGAGCGCCGATGCCCTGCCATAACGACAAACATTGCGACCGACAGGGAGTCCTCCATGTCCATCTTCCGTCTGGCTCTCGGCTGCGTCGGCAGCCTGGCCCTGCTATGCGCTAGCGCCCTGGCGCGCGCCGAAACCCTGGTCCTGCTGACCGAGAACCTGGTGCCGTTCAACATGGCGGTGAACGGCGGCAACTACGCCAAGAACGATGGCATCAGCGGCATCAGCACCGATACCGTGCGCGCCGCCTGCGAGCGCGCGCAGATCGAGTGCCAGCTGATCCTGCGTTTCCCCTGGGACCGGGTCTACCAGCAGGCGCTGAGCGAGCCCGGCTATGGCTTGTTTTCCACCGCCCGTACGCCGGAGCGCGAGGACAAGTTCAAGTGGGTCGGCCCGCTGGCGGTCAACGACTGGGTACTGATGGCCCGCGGCGACAGCAGCATCCACCTGAACAGCCTGGAAGACGCCGCGCGCTATCGCATCGGCGGCTACAAGAACGACGCCATCAGCCAGCACCTGGTCGACCGCGGCCTGCAGGTGCAATTGGCGCTGCGCGACAACGAGAACGTCGACAAGCTGGCCAGCGGGCAGATCGATCTCTGGGTCACCGCCGATCCGAGCGGGCGCTACGTCGCCCAGCGCGAGGGCCTCAAGGAGGTGAAGGTGGTCCAGCGTTTCCATACCGCCGAGCTGTTCCTGGCGCTGAACAAGGACACCCCGGACGAGCTGGTGCAGAAGTTGCAAACGGCGGTCGACGCGCTGCGCAGCGAAGGCTTGTTGAAGCAGATCCGCGAGCGCTACTGACGCCTCGCCGGCGATGCTGGCAAAAGGCTGGCCTGGCGGCGCGGCGCTGGTTATTCTGCCTCGCTCCAGGCCCCTGACAGGATGACAACAATGCAAAGAAGCCTGCTCTTCGCGCTGCTCGCAACCCTGCTGTTGGTCGGCGGCGCGCGCGCCGAAACCGATCCCGACTACAGCATGGTCCTGCTCACGGAGAACTTCCCGCCGTACAACATGGCGATCAACGGCAAGAACTTCGCCCAGGAAGACAACATCGACGGCATCGCCGTGGATATCGTCCGCGAGATGTTCAAGCGCGCCGGCATCAAGTACAGCCTGACCCTGCGTTTCCCCTGGGACCGCATCTACAAGCTGGCGCTGGAGAAGCCCGGCTACGGGGTGTTCGTCACCGCCCGCCTGGCCGAGCGCGAGGACAAGTTCAAGTGGGTCGGTCCGATCGGCCCGGACGACTGGGTGCTGCTGGCCAAAGGCGACAGCCCGATCACCCTGGGCAGCCTGGACGAGGCGAAGAAATACCGGATCGGCGCCTACAAGGGCGATGCCATCGCCGAGTTCCTCGGCAAGAACGGTTTCGAGGCCGACCTGGCGCTACGCGACCAGGAAAACGCGCAGAAGCTGGTCAAGGGCCAGATCGACCTCTGGGCCAGCGGCGATCCCGCCGGGCGCTACCTGGCCAAGCAGGAAGGCGTGACCGGCCTGAAGACGGTGCTGCGCTTCAACAGCGACCAACTGTACCTGGCGCTCAACCGCGAGACTCCCGACGAAGTGGTGCAGAAGCTCCAGGCAGCCCTGGACGGCATGCGCAAGGAAGGCTTCGTCGAGGACATCCTCAACAGCTATCTCTGATTCGCTCCGTCCGGCCGACAGGGGGCCGGGCGGGGAAACGCCTTTGCCGGCCCCGCCGGCAATGCCATGGAAGGCCGACGAGCCAGGTATTTCGTCCTGACGCAGGGATGCCGCTAGCCAATAACGATAACCAAGCGAGCGGTGTGACCATGCTGAAAGTCCTGATCCAGACCCTGATCCTGGGGGTGTTGCTGGGGGCCTCCGCGGCCCGTGCCGAATTGCCCGCCGACTACAAGGTGGTGCTGCTGACCGAGAACTTCCCGCCCTTCAACATGGCGGTGGATGACAAGAACTTCGCCCGCGACGACGGCATCGACGGCATCAGTGCCGACATCGTCCGGGAGATGTTCAGGCGCGCCGGCATCGGCTATTCCCTGAGCCTGCGCTTCCCCTGGGACCGCCTGTACCGGTTGACCCTGGACAAGCCCGGCTACGGGCTGTTCTCCATGACCTACACCCCCGAGCGGGTGCCGCAGTTCAAGTGGGTCGGCCCGCTGGCCGACACCAGTTGGGTGTTGCTGGCGCCGGCCGGCAGCAAGATCGCCGTGAAGAATCTCAAGGACGCCGCCCGCTACAAGCTCGGCGCCTACAAGAACGACGCGGTCAGCCAGCACCTGGAAGCCCAGGGCATCCCGGTGATCAATGCCCTGCGCGACCAGGAAAACGTGAAGAAGCTTACCGGCGGGCAGATCGACCTGTGGGCCACCACCGATCCGGTCGGTCGCTACCTGGCCAAGCAGGAAGGCGTGTCCGGCCTGCAGACGGTGCTGCGTTTCAACGAGGCCAAGCTCTACCTGGCGTTGAACAAGGACACTCCGGACGAGGTGGTGGAGCGCCTGCAAAAGGCCCTGGAGCAGATGCGCCAGGAAGGCTTCGTCGACGAAGCCGTCGCCAACTACCTCTGACTGGCGGGCGCCCCTCCGCCGGTGCGGCGAGGGGGCTCAGTCCAGGTCGTAGGCCTGGACGCCGAGGTCGCGGCTGTCGTACCAGTTGCCGCGGGCCCAGAACACCCGGTCGTGCGCCTCGTCGAAACCGAGCACGCCGAGGTAGCCGGCGATGTCCAGGCGGCGCCAGGATGATCCCCAGTCGTCCGAGTAGTACACCGCGTTGGCGGAGACGCTCGCCGGCTCCTCGTCGGGATACAGCCACAGCGGCACTTCGTAGTGGCTCATGGTGTTGGCCAGCAGCACATTCCTGCCCATGTAGAACTCGCGCAGCCCGGAACTGGACGGCAGGGGCCAGAACGGGCTGGGCAGCTTGCCGGTGATCTTCCATTCGAGCGCGTCGCGATCGAGCTCGGCGATCAGCGAGCGCGATTCGTCCGGGTGGTCGAGCACTGCGATCACCCGACCGTCCGTGTTCTGTTCCAGGCGCTCGACGGCCACGCCGTCGGTGCGCCGGATCGCGCCCATCTGCCAGCGTCCGCCCTCGCGGCGCAGTTCGGCCTGGGTGGTGACCAATACCGAGCTGGTCAGGTAGCGCCCTTCGGGCGGGCCATAGCGGAAGGTCTGGCTTACCCAGATCGCGGCGCGCTCCGCGTCCAGTTGGGCGACGTGTGCCTTGATCTGCCCGTGCTTGCCGTTGTAGTCGCCCCAGTTGACGCCGTTCGGCGCCAACTCGCGGGCGTAGGCGAGGTCGACCAGCAGCGGCGCGGAGGTGGCGATCGACTCGACGCTGGCGCCGCGGTCGGGCGAATAGAACAGCCCGCTCGGCTGGCCGGGTTCCCGGCCGCCATCGGCACCGCCGTATTCGAAATCACCCCAGACCCAGACTTCGTCCTTGCCGTGGAAGCGCGGTGCGAGAGCCCAGCCCAGTCGATTCGCCTCGGCCATGAAGCCTTCCTCGAGCCGCCGCCAGCTCTTGCCCTGGTCGTCGCTGCGCAGCACCACTGTCTGCTCGCGCTGACCGTTGTCCTTGCCCGGGCGCCGCAGGCCGGTGAGCAGGAAGACGCTGGAACCGTCCGGCGTGACTTCCAGGCAGGCGGTCTCGCCGAGCCGCGCCACTTCGTGGAATACGCCGTCCGCGCCCAGGCGCGAGACATAGGTGGTTTCCGGATCGCCGCCGGATAGCAGCATGCCGTTGAGGAAGTTGAAGAGGTGGGGTTCGGATTCTTCTTCCCTGGGCTGGGCGGCCGCCACCAGGTCCAGGTCGATGACGCCCTCGGGCAGTGCCTGCTCATCGCGGCCGACCTCGCGCCGGCCTACCAGCCAGGTACCGGCGGGCGTCGCCCGCACGCCGGTGCAGAATTGCTCCATGGCGCGCTGGTCGATGTTCTCGACCTTGCCGACGGTGCTCTCGCCGGGGCTGGCGCCGCCTATCTCGAACTTGGCGCTGGTGAGGATCCAGATGAAACCGAGGGGAATCGCGCCAGCGACCAGCAGGGCGGCGGCGAGCAGGGGCATGGGAGGGGAAGGGCGGGCCATCGGTGCGTCCGTGCAGGAATGACGAGGGCGTCACCTTAACCGCTGCCGCGACGCCGGTAAACCCGGGTTCAGTGCGGAGCCTGGCGTGGGTTGACGTTGCGGTTGCCGCGCTCGCCGATGAGCATCTGCGGCGGTACCAGCTCGATGCCCTGGGCGCGCAGCTTCGGCAGCTCCCGCGCCAGCACGTCGAGGGTGGCCTTGTGCGGGTGGCCGATGAGCAACGCCGAACCCTGCTTGCGGGCCAGGGCGACGCCGGCCTGCAGTTGTGCGGAGACCGCTTCCGGTGTGGCTTCGTTGTCGAGGAACACATCGCGCGAGACGCTCGCCAGGCCGATCCGCTGCGCCTCGCTGGCGGCCACGGTGGCGGCGCTGGTGCGGCTGTCGACCAGGTACAGGCCGCGACGCTGGAGTTCCTCGGCGAGCCAGGCCATCGCCGGGCGCACCGCGGTCATGCGGCTGCCCTCGTGGTTGTTCAGGCCCTGCACGAACGGCACCTTGGCCAGCGCCGCGTCCAGCCGCCGCGCACGCTCTTCCTGGGTCAGCTCCGGCCGCCAGGCGTAGGGACCGCCGGCTGGGTCCATCGGCATGTGCAGGATCACCGTGCGCCCGCGCTGGTGCGCCTCGCGGGCCAGTTCGGCGGCATGCGGGGTTTCCGGGATGATCGCCAGGGTTACGCCGGGGGGCAGGTCGAGGACCCGGCGGTCGCGTGCCAGGTTCTGCCCGAGGTCGTCGATGACCACGGTCAGCAGCGGCGGGCGCTGGTAGGGGACGGGGTCCTGGCGGGCCTGGGCCTGGTTGAACAGCAGGCACAGGCCCAGCAGGACAACGCGGAACGCCGACATCAGTTGCCGCGGGTGACGCTCAGGCCTTTCAGCAGACTAAGGGCCTGGCTGAGCTGGTAGTCGGAATCCTGCGGGCGCTCGCTCGGCGCGGCACGCTTGCCGGTGGGGCGGTCGGCGCCGCCGTTGCCGTTGGCCAGGTGGCCCTGCAGGTCGGCTTCCTTGAAGCCCTCGAAGCTGCTCCGCTCCTGGGTCACCTTGGCGCGTCCGACCTCGATGTCCGGAACGATGCCCTGGGCCTGGATGGAGCGCCCGTTGGGGGTGTAGTAGAGCGCGGTGGTGAGCTTCAGGGCGCGGTCGTTGTTCAGCGGCAGCACGGTCTGCACCGAGCCCTTGCCGAAGCTGTCGGTGCCCATCAGGATCGCGCGCTTCTGGTCCTGCAGGGCACCGGCGACGATTTCCGCCGCCGAGGCGCTGCCACCGTTGATCAGCACCACCAGCGGAACCTTGTCGCTGGGATCGGCCGGGTCGGCGCTGAAGCGCAGCTCGGAGTTGGCGATGCGGCCCTTGGTGTAGACGATCAGGCCCTTGGTGAGGAAGGCGTCGGCTACCTCGACGGCGGACTGCAGCACGCCGCCGGGGTTGTTGCGCAGGTCCAGGACCAGGCCCTTGAGACGGCCCTTGTTGTCCTTGCGCAGCTGGTTCAGCGCCTTGACCACTTCCTCGCCGGTGTTGACCTGGAACTGGGTGATGCGCAGGTAGGCGTAGCCGGGTTCTAGGACCTGGCTCTTGACGCTCTTGACCTTGATGATGGCGCGCTTGAGTTCGACGTCGAACGGTCTGCCGCCATCGCGGACGATGGTCAGGGTGATCGGGGAGCCGGCCTTGCCGCGCATGCTGTCGACCGCTTCGGTCATCGACTGGCCCTTGGTCGGCTTGCCGTCGATCTGCACGATCAGGTCGCCGGGCTGGATGCCGGCGCGGGCCGCGGGGGTGTCGTCGATCGGCGAGACCACCTTGATGAAGCCGTCTTCGCTGCCGACCTCGATGCCCAGACCGCCGAACTCGCCGCTGGTGCTTTCCTGCAGCTCGGCGAAGTCCTCCGGGCCGAGGTAGGCGGAGTGCGGGTCGAGGTTGCTGAGCATGCCCTTGATGGCGTTCTCCAGCAGGGTCTTGTCGTCCACTGGCTCGACGTAGGCGGCCTTCACCCGGTCGAGAACCTCGGCGAAGGTACGCAGCTCGTCGAGGGGCAGCGGGGCACTGCTACCGTTGGCCAGTGGCGCGGCGTCGGCCGGGGCGTCGGCAGCCTGGGCCGCGCCCGCGCCGAGCAGCAGGGCCAGCGCCAGGGTGGTGGGACGGAAGCAATGCAGCATGTTCAGCTCCTAATCACGAGTTCGGCGCCTATCCCTGTGCGCGGCACCAGGTAGTAGGGTCCGCCGGGCGGCCCTGATGGCGAATGGCGAAGTACACGGCCGGGCTACTCTGGCCGCCGCTGGTTCCAACGGTGGCGATCGGGTCTCCGGCCTTCACGGTGTCGCCGGCGTCTTTCAGCAGGCTTTGATTATGGCCATAAAGGCTGAGGTAGCCGCCACCGTGGTCGAGGATGACCAACAGGCCGGCTCCGCGCAACCAGTCGGCGAATACCACGCGTCCGCCGTGCACCGCGCGGACGGTGCTGCCGGCGCTCGCCGAAATCAGTACGCCGTCCCATTTCGCCCGCGGATCGTCGCCGCGCTGGCTGCCGAAGCGCGCCACGACGCGGCCATTCACCGGCCACGGCAGCTTGCCGCGGGCCGAGCCGAACGCGCCGCCGTAGACCGCGCCAGTGCTTGAGACCAGCGGGCCCGGCGCAGGTTCGCGCGGCGGGCTGGTGACTCGTCCGGGGGCGGCCTGCTGCTGGCGCGCACGCTCGCGTTCGGCGGCCAGCGCGCGCTGGCGCTCGCGCTCCGCCGCGGCGGCGGCTTCGCGGGCCTGGCGGGCCAGGGTTTCCTCGATGGTCCGCAGTACCTTGGCCAGCTCGGCCTGGTCCTGTTGGCGGGACTTGAGCTTCTGGTCGCGTTCGCGGTAGTCGCTGTTCAGCTTGGCCAGGGCTTGCTGGCGCTCCTTGCGGGTCGCTGCCAGCGCCTCGCGGCGGCTGTCCAGCTCGCCTTGCTTGCTCAGTTGTTCGGCTTTCTGCGCAGAGATGTCCTGCTCGACGTTGGCCAACTGGCGGAGGGTTTCGTTGAAGCTGGCGAGCTGTTCGAGACGGGCTTTGTTGATGTAGTCGTAGTAGGTGAGGGTGCGGCTGAATTTTTCCGGGTGTTCCTGGTTCAGCAGCAGCTTCAGGTACTCCTCGCGTCCACTCTGGTAGGCCGCGCGGGCCTGGATGGCGAGGAGGCGCTGCTGCTCAATGCGCGCGTCCTGGAGTTTTTTTTTCTCCCCATCCAGCCGTTTCAGCTCGGCTTCGCTCTTGTCCAGCTCGTCCTGCAGGGCCTTGATCTGTTTTTCCAGGTCGCCCATTTCGGTCTCGGTGGACTTCAGCTGCTTCTGCACGCCGCTCTTTTCCTGCTGGATGCCGTCCAGCAGCTTCTTCAGCTCGCCGATGTCCTTCTGCGTCTGTTCCAGCTGGCGTTGGGTGTCGGCGCGCTCGTCGGCGAAGGCCGGAGCGAGACAGGCGAGGGATAGCAGGAGAGGAAGGAGGCGGAGCATGGGGTGGCGGGCACCTGGGAATTGGACCGGCCTAGTATGCCCGTGGCCGCCGTTAAAAAAAACGCCCCGCACCGCGCGCTGTGGGGCGCTTCCACGTATTTCAGCCGGATGGCAGCGGCGGATGTCGTCGACGACGAAGGCCACGGACATCAGGCGGGTCTGTAGAGCGGGTAGGTGAACAGCAGCAGATGCGTCAGGTTCAGCCCGAAGTGGAACAGCGTCGCCACCCACAGGCGGCCGCTCCACAGCCAGGCCAACCCGTAGATCAGCCCGGCGAGGCCGGCGAACAGCATCAGCAGCGGGCCGCCGGCGAAGTGCGCCAGGCCGAACAGCGCCGAGGCCAGCGCCAGGGCGGGCCAGGGGCCCAGCCATTGGCCCAGGCGTTGCTGCAGGTAGCCGCGGAACAGCGCTTCCTCGGCAAGGGAAACGAAGAACAGGTTGGCCAGGACGAACTGCCAGAGCCAGGCCGGCGCGTGGAGTTCCGGCCGCAGCAGGCCGACGCCGACAGCCAGCAGAAGCAGCGCCGGCACCGCCGCCACGAGCAGCAGCCAGTGCCAGGGGCGGCCGGGAGCGCGGGCTTCGTCGCGGAACAGGCTCGGCAGGCAGGCCAGTAGCAGGAACGGCACCAGTGCCTTGTCGAAGTTGAAGTACATGGTGAACGGCAGGCTCTGCGGGCCGACCACCGCCTTGTCCAGGACCCTGGGGTTGGCGAAGCCGGGTAGCAGGTGCAGGAACAGGCCCACCGCGCCGGCGACCAGCAGCAGCTCCAGGCCCAGGGCCCAGGCGCGGCGTGCCGCCAGGCGCCGGCGCAACAGGGCGAGGACGCCCAGTACAGCCAGGGCGGCGACCGCAGGCGGAGCGAGAACTCCGTCGTAGAAGGCGAGGCAGCAGGTCGCGAGCAGCAAGGCGAGAGCCAGCAGGCGCTGGAAGGACAGGGCGAGGAGCGAGGTGGCGAGGAGGAACCACATCGGCGGAAATCCTTGTAGGGCAGATGGAAAAGACAGCGCGGGCAAGGCTAGCACGGGCCTCGGCGACGTAGCGGGAGGTAGGGGGAAGACGCGGAAAATGAAAACCGCGGCACACGTCTCGAGGTCGCGTGGCCAGGCCTGGCGGCCGATCGGCAGCGTTAAAGCGGGGAAGGTGACGTCGTGGAAACGGGGCGCGGCGCCCGGCCCGCTACGGCGGATAACGTCGCAGGCGTTCTCCGCCGATGGCCTGCAGAAGCGGCGGATAACCGCGACGCGGTTATCCGCCCTGCGCGGGAGTTCGTCGTTCGCGGATCAGCCGAGGATGACGATGCTGCGACCGGTCATTTCCGCCGGCTGCTCCAGCCCCATGAGGGTCAGCATGGTCGGCGCCACGTCGGCCAGCACGCCGCCTTCGCGGATGCTCAGCTTGCGCTTGCCGACGTAGACGAAGGGCACCGGTTCGCAGGTGTGCGCGGTGTGCGCCTGGCCGGTGGACTCGTCTTCCATCTGCTCGACATTGCCGTGGTCGGCGGTGATCAGGGCTTCGCCGCCGACCTTGTCCAGCGCCTCGACGATGCGCCCCATGCAGGTGTCCAGGCACTCCACGGCCTTGACCGCGGCCTCGAACACGCCGGTGTGGCCGACCATGTCGCCGTTGGCGTAGTTGACCACGATCACATCGTAGCGTTGTTGCTCGATGGCCTCGACGATACGGTCGGTGACTTCCGGCGCGCTCATCTCGGGCTGCAGGTCGTAGGTGGCGACCTTCGGCGAGGGGATCAGGATGCGCTCCTCGCCTTCGTAGGGTTCCTCGCGGCCGCCGGAGAAGAAGAAGGTCACGTGGGCGTACTTCTCGGTCTCGGCGATGCGCAGCTGGGTCTTGCCATGCTTGGCCAGGTATTCGCCGAGGACGTTGGTCAGCGGCTCCGGCGGGAAGGCACAGGGCGCCGGGATGCTCGCCGCGTACTGGGTCAGCATGACGAAACCTGCCAGTTGCGGGGCTCGTTCGCGGGGGAACTCATTGAATGCCGGCTCGACGAAGGCGCGGCTCAGCTCGCGGGCGCGGTCGGCGCGGAAGTTCATGAAGATCACCGCGTCGCCATCCTCGACCCGCACCGCTTCGGCGCCGGCCGGGACCACCGCGGTGGCCTTGACGAATTCGTCGCTCTCGCCGCGGGCGTAGGCGGCCTCGAGGGCTGCCACCGAGGAGTCGGCGGTGAACTCGGCCTTGCCGTCGACGATCAGTTCATAGGCGGCCTGGACGCGGTCCCAGCGGTTGTCGCGGTCCATCGCGAAATAGCGGCCGATGATCGAGGCGATGCGGCCCTTGCCGAGCCCGGCGAAGGTGGCGTCGAGACGCTCCAGCGACGGTTGCGCGCTTTTCGGCGGGGTATCGCGGCCATCCAGGAAGGCATGCAGGTAGATCTTGCCGGCGCCGCGCCTGGCGGCCATCTGCGCCATCGCCACCAGGTGGTCTTCATGGCTGTGTACGCCGCCCGGAGAGAGCAGGCCGAGGATGTGCACCGCCTTGTCGGCGGCGACGGCCTTGTCGACCGCCCCGGCGATCACCGGGTTTTCGAAGAATTCGCCGTCGCGGATGGCCTTGGTGACGCGGGTGAAGTCCTGGTACACCACGCGGCCTGCGCCGAGGTTCATGTGGCCGACCTCGGAGTTGCCCATCTGGCCGTCGGGCAGGCCGACGTCCATGCCGGAGCCGGAGATCAGGCCGTGCGGCTGGGTCGCCAGGAGGCGATCCCAGACCGGCTTCTTCGCGGCGTAGATGGCGTTGTAGTCAGGGCTTTCGCTGTGGCCGAAGCCGTCCAGGATGATCAGGACCAGGGGTTTGGGCGTGGCAGTCATATGTCCGGCTCTATTTCCGCGGGGTTCAGAAACTGACCAAATTTAGTGGGAACATTGTCGTTCAAGACGTAGGAAGAGGCTGATTGATTAAACCGATGACGCCGATCCGCAACCGAATGCCGCTATCCTCGCTCCCTCTGTCCTGCCCGAGCCGTGCCCGGGCCGGAACTGGCCAGCTTCACAGAAAAGGACCGGCATTCTAACCGTGAAGTTTCCCGCGACGCCATTTCCTGGAGCCGAGCGGGGCGCCGCCCGGCGGGTTCCCCCCTGGCCGGCGCGGTCTGTATACTGGCCGGCATTTTTACGCCCTGGATATCCGTCACCATGCAATTCGTTTCCCGTCTGATCGAGTTCGCCACCAACCACTACCTGCTGGTCGCGGCGCTGCTGGTCCTGCTGGTCCTGCTGTTGCTGCACGAGCTGCGCAAGGGCGGCAAGAGCCTGTCGACCCGCGAGCTGACCGCGCTGGTCAATGCCGACCAGGCGGTGGTCCTGGATATCCGTCCGGCCAAGGAGTTCGCCAGCGGGCACATCGTCGACGCGCTGAACATCCCGGCCGACAAGCTGAACAGCCGCATGACCGAGCTGGAAAAGTACAAGGGCAAGACCATCATCCTGGTCGACGCCATGGGCCAGCACTCCGGTACCTGGGGCGGCGTCCTGAAGAAGGCCGGCTTCAACGCCGCCAAGCTGTCCGGCGGGATCGGCAGCTGGCGCGGCGACAACCTGCCGCTGGTGAAGTGACATGCCGCCCGTCGTGATCTACACCACCGCCTGGTGTCCGTACTGCATCCGCGCCAAGCAGCTGCTGCAACGCAAGGGCGTGGACTTCCAGGAGATCGCCTGCGACGGCAAGCCCGAACTGCGCGCCGAGCTGGCACGCAAGGCGGGATCGACCACCGTGCCGCAGATCTGGATCGGCGAGACCCATGTCGGCGGCTGCGACGACCTTCATGCACTGGAGCGCGCCGGCAAGCTGGACGCGCTGCTGTCTGCCTGAAACCATTCATGAATTGACCCAAGGGAAGGCCCGAAAATGACCGAGCAAGCTACCAACGGCGCTGCCGACGAGCAGCAACCCCAGTTCTCCCTGCAGCGCATCTACCTGCGCGACCTGTCGTTCGAGTCGCCGAAGTCCCCGGAAATCTTCCGCCAGGAATGGAACCCGTCCATCAGCCTGGACCTGAACACCCGCCAGAAGCAGCTGGACGGCGACTTCTACGAAGTGGTCCTGACCGTATCGGTGACCGTGAAGAACGGCGAGGACACCACTGCCTTCATCGCCGAAGTGCAGCAGGCCGGCATCTTCCTGATCAAGAACCTCGATCCGTCGAGCATGAGCCATACCCTCGGCGCGTTCTGCCCGAACATCCTCTTCCCGTACGCTCGCGAAGCCCTGGACAACCTGGTGGTACGCGGTTCGTTCCCGGCGCTGATGCTGTCGCCGGTGAACTTCGACGCTCTCTACGCCCAGGAAATCGCCCGCATGCAGGCCTCCGGCGAAATCCCGACGCCGTCGGTCCAGTAAGCCCAGCGCTTGCGAAAAAGCCCGCCTTGCGCGGGCTTTTTCATGCCTGCCGGCCGGCTCAGTCCATGGCGAAGCCGAGCTGGCGCCAGGCTTCGTAGACGGTCACCGCCACCGTGTTGGACAGGTTCAGGCTACGGCAGCCTTCGCGCATCGGCAGGCGCAGGCGCCGATCGGTTGGCAGGGCGTTGCGCACGTCCTCCGGCAGTCCGCGGCTTTCCGGGCCGAAGAGGAAGGCATCGCCGCGCTGGTAGGCCACTTCGTGGAAGGCCCGCGACCCCTTGGTGGTGAAGGCGAACAGGCGTGGCTGGCCGAGGGCCTCGAGGCAGCTCTGCAGATCCGGGTAGCGGCGTACGCTGGCGTATTCGTGGTAGTCGAGGCCGGCACGGCGCAAGCGCTTGTCGTCCAGTTCGAAACCGAGCGGCTCGATCAGGTGCAGACTGCATCCGGCGTTGGCGCAGAGCCTGATAATGTTGCCGGTATTCGGAGGAATCTCCGGTTGAAACAGGATGACGTGGAACATGCAGGGCTCCGGAGCAGATAACGGGCGGCATTCTACCTCCGCCATCGACGATCTGCGGCGCCAGCGCTGGAAAGTCTGGGGTGCGCTGGTGCTTGCCGGGTTGTTGTTCGGGCTGATGCTCGGCAGGTTGTTCGGTCCCGCTTCGCTGCCGACGTCTGCGCCGCAACTGCTGGCGGTCGGGGAGAGCGAGCAGGGCCTGGTCCTGCGCTTCGATCGCCAGGCTGCGGTTACGGCGGCACGGGTGGAGGGTGCCCTGACGTTGCGCATCGTCGCCCGGGGCGCGGCGCAGCAGGGAGACGGGCGATGGCTGGGCCAGCCGTTGCGCTGGCGCGTCCGCGAGGAGGGAAAGGCGCTGCTGTTGAGCCTGGTCTCGACCCGCCCCTTGCAGGGGCGCTGGCAGTGGTCGGAGGACGGCGAGGGCTGGCGCCTGGTCGTCGAACTGCAGGAGCGCGACGGCCGGGAATAAAAGGGGGAATTCTCAGCCTGCCTGTACCGAGGTCCCCAAACGGGAGGGCGGAGGCGCGGATCGCTGCGCTGCCGCCGGGCATAAAAGAGGGGAGTTCTCAGCCTGCCTGTACCGAGGTCCCCGAAACGGGTGTGGCGGTTGCGCGCGGATGCTGCGTCTGCCGCCGGGTGTAAAAGAGGGGATTCCCCAGCCTGCCTGTACCGAGGCCCCCGAAATCTTCGTTATCTGCTCCAATGCAGGGGCTGTGCCAATTCTCATGAGACGCTGGCGGCGCGCTCGCTTTCCTGAAGGGTTGTGGATAAGTCTGTGGGCGAGCTGGTGATGAATGCCTCTGGAAGCCCGTGGATCAAGGGCTTGGCGGCATCCCAGGGGTTTGTGGGAAGTCGATTGCGGAAAAATGACGGAGCGGGCTTTTCCGCCAGCGATTGATGCCGATTTGTCGCCTGCTGGTGCACGCTGCCCAAAATCCGGGCAAGGGCCGCTGCCCCGCCGAACCGGCGGATAACCGCGATGCGGTTATTCGCCCTACGCCACGGTTTGATCGACGGTGCCGGGCGGGCGCTCTGCCGAGGCTGGGGCTGTGCTGCGGACGGTAGGGCGAATAACGCCAGCGGCGTTATCCGCCGCGGCCCTGCACAACCGGCGGATAACCGCGATGCGGTTATTCGCCCTACGCCACGGTTTGATCGACGGTGCCGGGCGGGCGCTCTGCCGAGGCTGGGGCTGTGCTGCGGACGGTAGGGCGAATAACGCCAGCGGCGTTATCCGCCGCGGCCCTGCACAACCGGCGGATAACCGCGATGCGGTTATTCGCCCTACGCCACGGTTTGATCGACGGTGCCGGGCGGGCGCTCTGCCGAGGCTGGGGCTGTGCTGCGGACGGTAGGGCGAATAACGCCAGCGGCGTTATCCGCCGCGGCCCTGCACAACCGGCGGATAACCGCGATGCGGTTATTCGCCCTACGCCACGGTTTGATCGACGGTGCCGGGCGGGCGCTCTGCCGAGGCTGGGGCTGTGCTGCGGACGGTAGGGCGAATAACGCCAGCGGCGTTATCCGCCGCGGCTCTGCACAACCGGCGGATAACCGCGATGCGGTTATTCGCTCTACGCCACGGTTTGACCGACGGTATCGGGCGGGCGCCCTGCCGAGGCCGGGGCGGCGTCTCGCTTGGCAGGGGCGCGCGACGGACCATGAAAAACGGGGCCCGAAGGCCCCGTTGGGTCGCTCATGGGAGCAGTGGCGCTTCAGTCGTCGCCTTCGTCGTCGGCTCCATCGACGTTCATCCCCAGCTCCTTGATCTTGCGGGTGAGGGTATTGCGGCCCCAGCCGAGCAGCACGGCGGCATCGCGGCGGCGGCCGGCGGTGTGCTTGAGGGCGGTTTCTATCATGATCCGTTCGAAGGCCGGCACGGCGCTGTCCAGCAGGTTCGACTGGCCGCGGCCCAGCGCCTGGTCGGCCCACTGGCGCAGGGCCTGTTCCCAGTTCGCCGCCGGCGCGCTGTCCTGCGGCTGGGTCAGCAGCTCCGGCGGCAGGTCGTCGATGTGCACCTCGCGGCCGGAGGCCATCACGGTGATCCAGCGGCAGGTGTTCTCCAGTTGTCGGACGTTGCCCGGCCAGCCGAGGTTCTTCAGGTACTCCTCGGTTTCCGCCTTCAGCAGCTTGGGTTCCACCGCCAGCTCCTGGGCGGCGCGGCTGAGGAAGTGCCGGGCCAGCGCCGGGATGTCCTCGCGGCGGTCGGCCAGCCGCGGGATGTGGATGCGGATCACGTTCAGGCGATGGAACAGGTCCTCGCGGAACTTGCCGTCGCGCACCAGGCTTTCCAGGTTCTGGTGGGTGGCGGCGATGATCCTCACGTCGACCTTCACCGGCGTGTGCCCGCCGACCCGGTAGAACTCGCCGTCGGCCAGGACGCGCAGCAGGCGGGTCTGGGTGTCGGCCGGCATGTCGCCGATCTCGTCGAGGAACAGGGTGCCGCCATCGGCCTGCTCGAAGCGTCCGCGGCGCTGGGCGGCGGCCCCGGTGAAGGCGCCCTTCTCATGGCCGAACAGCTCGGATTCCATCAGGTCCTTGGGGATCGCCGCCATGTTCAGCGCGATGAATGGCGAGGCTGCGCGCGGGCTGTGGCGATGCAGGGCATGGGCGACCAGCTCCTTGCCGGTACCCGATTCGCCGTTGATCAGCACGGTGATGTTGGAATGGCTGAGGCGGCCGATGGCGCGGAATACCTCCTGCATCGCCGGCGCCTCGCCGATGATCTCCGGCGTGCGCGCCTGGTTCGCCGGCAGCTCCAGGCCCTGCTGCTCCTGGGCGTGCTGGTTGGCGCGCTTGACCAGGGAGACCGCCTCGTCGACGTCGAACGGCTTGGGCAGGTATTCGAAGGCGCCGCCCTGGTAGGAGGCCACCGCGCTGTCGAGGTCGGAATGCGCGGTCATGATGATCACCGGCAGGCGCGGATGCAGTTCGCGGATCTGCGCCAGCAGGTCGAGGCCGCTGGCGCCGGGCATGCGGATATCGGAGATGATCACGTCCGGCTGCTGCCGGCCGAGGCGGCCGATCACGCTGTCGGCGCTGTCGAAGCTCACCGTGGTCATGCCTTCCTGCTGCAGGGCCTTTTCCAGTACCCAGCGGATGGAGCGGTCGTCGTCGACGATCCAGACGGTCTCTGATCGGCTCATGGTCAATGCACTCCTTGTTCCAGGGGCAGGAACAGACTGAACACGGTATGGCCGGGGTGGCTCTCGCATTCAATCAGCCCCTGGTGCTGGCTGATGATGTTCTGGGCGATGGCCAGGCCGAGTCCGGTACCGTCCGGACGGCCGCTGACCATGGGGTAGAAGATGGTTTCCTGGAGCTCGGCCGGAATGCCCGGGCCGTTGTCGATGATCTCCACCTTGCACACCAGGCGGTGACGCGTGTGGCCGATGGTGAACTGGCGCAGGGTACGGCTGCGCAGGGTGATGCGACCGAGGCGCAGGTCGTTCTGCCCGGCGATCGCCTGCATGGCGTTGCGTACCATGTTGAGCACGGCCTGGATCATTTGCTCGCGGTCGAGCAGCAGGTCGGGGATGCTCGGGTCGTAGTCGCGGACCAGGGTGATGCTGCCCTGGCTCTCCGCTTCCACCAGGCTGCTGACCCGCTCCAGCACTTCATGGATGTTGGTCGGCGCCAGGTTCGGCAGTTTGTTCGAGCCGAGCATGCGGTCCACCAGGTTCCGCAACCGGTCGGCTTCTTCGATGATGACGTTGGTGTAGTCCTTCAGCGACTCTTCCGGCAGCTCGCGGGATAGTAGTTGCGCTGCGCCGCGGATGCCGCCGAGCGGGTTCTTGATCTCGTGGGCGAGCCCGCGCACCAGCAGCTTGGTGGTCTCCTGTTTGGACAGCTGTGCTTCTTCGCGGGTGATCCGCATCAGCCGGTCGCGCGGATGGACCTCGAGCAGCAGCAGCGTCTCGTTGCGGTTGAGGATGGGCGTCACCGCATAGTCGACCGTGATGCTGACGCCGGTGATAGAGGTCAGGGTCGCTTCGCGCTTGGTGAACGGATGCGCCTGTTCCACCGCCTGGCGCAGTGAGTTCAAGGCTTCCGGCGATTCGGTGAACAGCTCGCTGATGAATTGCCCGTGGCTGCGCTGGCCGCTCACGGCCAGGAGCATCTCCGCTGCCGGGTTCATGTACTCCAGGCGCAGTTCGCCGTTGAGCAGGATCACCGCGGTGGTCAGGTTGTCGAGCAACAGTCGGTGCAGGGTATCGGTCGGCATGGCGGGCAGCTGTTCCAAGGTTGGGCAGGAAAATGCAAAAAGCAAACCAGGCGCCGAAAAGGCGCGTTTTTTCTGCCGAGGCGCTGGCTAGAGGTGCGCCGGGAAGGTTTTCGGCGACGAGCGGTGACCCGAAATGGGGACAGTATAGAAAGTGGTGCGGGTAATCGCACCAATCTGGTGCATTGACGTGGCCGGCGGCGTTTTCGCCAGGAGAGTCGGGAAAAAAACCGGAAAATCCCGCCCACGGCGGAGTGGGCAGGGGAAGTTCGGCTAGCGCTCGCTCGGCTGTACCGCGCTGACCAGCGGCGTATCGACCTCCGGCAGGGGTTGCCCGGCGATGCTCACTCGATGCAGGTGGAAGGGCTGGCTCGGGGTGCTTTCGACGGTCATGCCGTCGCCATCGATGATTTCCACTGCGACCTGGTGGGTGCCGCGATCGAGGTTCTTCAACGGGAACACCGGGCTGCGTCCCGGCGCTCCGGCAGGCTTGCCGTCGAGCAGCAGGCGATAGCGATGGCCGGGCAGCAGCGCCGGCTCGCTGGTGACGGTGACGATGACGTCGCCGCTGTTGGCGCGCAGGGTTGCGTCCGGTTCGGGGAAGAGGATGCGCAGTAGCTGGTAGGCCGGCGGCTTCACCTCCAGCGGCGCGGCGGGCGGACGATAGCGTATGCCCGGCGGCGCCACGCTGTTGCCCGGCGCCAGTTCGACGCGTTGGGCCTTGCGCCCGCTGGGGGGCTGGTCGGTGTAGACGCGGTTGCCCTCGGCGTCGATGTAGGTGTAGACCCCCGCTTGCGCGGCGCAGGCCAGGCACAGCAGGAGGGCGCCGAGAATGCGCGGGATCATCGCTTCTTCCCGAGGTGCACGCGCTGCACGGTGAAGGTCACCGGCGGGCTGGATTGCAGCACCCGTTCGCCGTTGAGTACCTGTACCGCGAGGCTGTGGTCGCCGCGGTCGATCTCGTGCAGGGTGAAGCGGGTGCCGCCGCTGGGCGTGCCGTAGGGTTTGCCGTCCAGCACCAGTTGCAACTGGTGGCCGCTGTGCAGGGCCGGGCGGATGCTGACGCTGACGTTGAAGGTGCCGTTGTTGGCGCGCAGCGCCTCTTCCGTGGGGAGGTCGCTGAGGGCAAGGATCTCGTAGGCGGCAGCCTCGCTATCGGCGGCCGGGGCATTGCCCGCGGAGGACTTTTCCGGCGTGTCGATTCCTACGGTATTGGTCGGCTGCAGTTCGACGGTCTGCGCCTGCACCCCGTCTGGCGGCTGGTTGGTGAATACCTTGTTGCCGTTGGCGTCGGTGTATTGGTAGATCTGCGCCATGGCCGGCAGGGCGGCGGCCAGGAGCAGGCAGCTGGTGATCAGGCGCATGGACGGTCTCCGGGTGAACCTGCCAAGCGTTGCACCGCATCGGCGCGCTGGCAAGCCGTGCATTGTGCGGCATGCGGGTATTCGAAGGTGTGCGCTGGGGCACGTTGGCGGTCGCTGTGCCCCGCCGCGCGGCTGCGTTCGTCTCAGCCGGCACTGGCGGGGCGAACCCTCGTTGCGCCAGAGTGTCTGTGCTTGCGCCGCCGGCCGGCGGCCCCGTTCGAAACGGCGGGTGTCCGGCTTGTATGATGCGGCTGTTTCGGTTTCTCACCTTGGGGACTGCCTTTCTCGTGCCGATCTTCGCCCGCTTCACCCTTCGCTCCCGCGTCCTGGCGGCCCTGCTGCTGTGCCTCTGCGCCGCCCTGTTCTACTCGCCGCCGGGCGCCGCGGCGCTGCCGAACCCGTTGGCGGGGAGTTCCTCCGGTGGCGAGAAGGTCAGCGATGCGCAGTTGGAACAATCGCTGAACCAGGTCATCCAGACCCTGGAGAACGACAGGCAGCGCGCCGACCTGCTGAAAAAGCTGAAACAGCTGCGCGACGTGACCAAGAAAGGCAAGGAAAGCGAGGGTGGGGTGCTGGGGCTGATCGGCGATACCCTGACCAGCCTGGAAAAGCAGTTCCAGGGCGCGAACAGCCCGGTCGCGTTATGGGGCAACCAGTTCCAGCTGGCGCGTGCCGAACTCGAGGAGCGCTTTCCCAGTTGGCGCGACCTGCCGGCGATGGTCTTCGATTTTTCGGTGGTGATCCTCCTCTGGGCCTGCCTGGCCAGCGCGCTGCTCTGGCTCAGCCGGCGCATGCGCGAGCGCTTCGGCCTGTCGGCGGAGTTGCCGCAGCATCCGAAGACCCGCGACCTGCTGCTGTTTTCCCTGCGCAAGCTGGGGCCCTGGCTGGTGGCCTTCCTCATCACCCTGTACCTGTCGGTGGTGCTGCCGGACTCCCTGAGCAAGACCCTGGCGATGGTCATGGCCTATGTGCTGGTCTGCGGCACGCTGTTCTCCGCGCTGTGCGTGATTTCCCTCTCGCTGCTCAGTGGCCCGCACCGCCAGCGCGCCCTGGATATCCTGCGGCGCCAGGCGTTCCGCCCGTTGTGGCTGATCGGCAGCCTCGCCGCGCTGGGCGAGGTCGCCCACGATCCGCGGCTGATCGCCGGCCTCGGCGAGCACACCTCGATCTGCCTGAGTACCCTGGCCAACGCCAGCGCCGCGCTGTTCACCGCGCTATTCGTGATGCGTTTCCGCCGGCCGATCGCCCACCTGATCCGCAACCAGCCGCTGGAGCGCCGCCTCAAGCGCCGTAGCCTGCACGACCTGGTGCAACTGGTCGGCTCGCTGTGGTTCGTGCCGGTGCTGGTGCTGGTGGGGATTTCCCTGTTCGCCACCTTCGTTTCCGCCGGCGACAGCAGTTCGGCGTTGCGCCGGGCGCTGGTCTGCGCGGTGCTGGCGGTGGTGGCGATGACCGTGATCGGGCTGATCCGCCGCCGTTCCAGTCGGGTCGGCGCCGGCCCGCGCCGCAGCGCGCCGTACATCGAGCAGTTGCAAAGCTTCGGCTACACCCTGCTGCACATCTTCGTGGTGCTGTTCTTCATCGAGGTCGCCTTGCGCGTCTGGGGCATGTCGCTGATTCGCTATGCGGAAGGCGAGGGCGAGCAGATCAGCATGAAGGTGGTCAGCTTCGGCACCACCCTGCTGGTCGCCTGGCTGATCTGGATCCTCACCGATACCGCGATCCAGCACAGCCTCGGCCTGGGCGGCAAGAGCCGGCCGAACACCCGCGCGCTGACCATGCTGCCGCTGATCCGCAACGTGCTGTTCGCCACCATCGCGGTGATCGCCCTGATCGTCGCCCTGGCCAACATGGGCATGAACGTCACCCCGCTGCTGGCCGGTGCCGGCGTGATCGGCCTGGCCATCGGCTTCGGTGCGCAGTCGCTGGTGGCGGACCTGATCACCGGCCTGTTCATCATCATCGAGGACTCGCTGTCGATCGACGACTACGTCGACGTCGGCGGCCACCTTGGCACGGTCGAGGGCCTGACTATCCGTACCGTGCGCCTGCGCGACCTGGACGGCGTGGTGCATACCATCCCGTTCAGCGAGATCAAGAGCATCAAGAACTACTCGCGCCAGTTCGGCTACGCGATGTTCCGCTGGCCGGTGCCGGCGAGCATGCCGATCGACGACGCGGTGGCGCTGGTGCGCGAGGTCGCGATGGAGCTGCGCAGCGACCCGGCGGTCTACCGCAACCTGTGGTCGCCGATGGAATTGCAGGGCGTGGAGAGTTTCGACAACGGCCAGGCGATCCTGCGCTTCCGCTTCAAGACCGCGCCGATCAAGCAGTGGGAGGTCCAGCGGGCGTTCAACCTGCGCCTGCGTCGGCGCCTCGACCAGGCCGGCCTCGAACTGTCCATGCCGCGTCTCAACGTACAGTTGAGCCGGGCGCCCAAGGCGAAATCCGCGGAACCGGACGAGCAGGGCACGCCGGCGGACGGCGGCATCTAGCGCGACAGGATGACCCGGCAGATGCGGCGCATGTCGCGGTCGTCGATGCCGTCGCACTGCCACGGCGCACGCGATACCACGGCCCGGCACTGGCGGCGCATGTCGCGGCTGTCGATGTCGTCGCAGCGCTTGCGGTCGCCGCGGACGATGGCGCGGCACTGGCGGCGCGTGTCGCCGTCGCGGATGTCGTCGCAGTCGTAGCGCTGTCCCGGCGCCAGCAGCGCGCCGCAGTAACGCCGCAGGTCGCGGCTGTCGATGTCGCCGCAATCCCCGCTGTCGCCGCGTTCCAGTGCGTTGCACATGCGCCGCAGGTCGCGGTCGTGGATATCGCGGCATTCGGTGGCGGCCTGGGCGGGCAGGCTGAGGATGGCGGCAAGCAGGAGCCAGAGAGAGTGACGCATGGACGGTCCTTATCCTTGGGGCGGGGAGCGCGGCAAGTCTAACCGAACGGCGCGGCGAACTTTGCGTTTCTCCATGGGCCGGCCCATAAAAAAGGCCTCCCGAAGGAGGCCTCAAGAGGGTGACTCGTTGTTATAGGAAAGGGTGGATCAGACGCTGTAGTACAGGTCGTATTCCAGCGGGTGCACGAAGGTGCGCACCTTGATCTCTTCTTCGCTCTTCAGCTCGATGTAGGCATCGATGAACTCGTCGGTGAACACGCCGCCCTTGGTCAGGAACGCGCGGCCCTTGTCGAGTTCTTCCAGCGCCTCTTTCAGGCTGCCGCAAACCTGCGGGATTTCCTTCGCCTCTTCCGGCGGCAGGTCGTACAGGTTCTTGTCGGCGGCATCGCCGGGGTGGATCTTGTTCTGGATGCCGTCCAGGCCGGCCATCAGCAGCGCGGCGAAGGCCAGGTAGGGGTTGGCTGCCGGGTCCGGGAAGCGCGCTTCGATACGGCGGGCCTTCGGGCTGGATACGTAGGGGATACGGATCGAGGCGGAACGGTTGCGCGCCGAGTAGGCCAGCATCACCGGAGCTTCGAAGCCCGGGACCAGGCGCTTGTAGGAGTTGGTCGAGGGGTTGGTGAAGCCGTTCAGGGCCTTGCCGTGCTTGATGATGCCGCCGATGAAGTACAGGGCGGTCTCGGACAGGCCGGCATAGCCTTCGCCGGCGAAGGTGTTCTTGCCGTCCTTGGAGATCGACATGTGCACGTGCATGCCCGAGCCGTTGTCGCCGTACAGCGGCTTCGGCATGAAGGTCACGGTCTTGCCGTAGGCGTCGGCGACGTTGTGCACGCAGTACTTCAGGGTCTGCACTTCGTCGGCCTTGGCGACCAGGGTGTTGAACTTCACGCCGATCTCGTTCTGGCCGGCGGTTGCCACTTCGTGGTGGTGGACTTCGACCACCAGGCCCATTTCTTCCAGGGCGTTGCACATGGCGGTGCGGATTTCATGGTCGTGGTCGACCGGCGGTACCGGGAAGTAGCCGCCCTTCACGCCCGGGCGATGGCCCTTGTTGCCGGACTCGATGTCGGCGTCGGTGTTCCAGGAAGCCTGCTCGGAGAAGATCTTGAACATCGAGCCGGAGATGTCGGACTTGAACTTCACTTCGTCGAAGATGAAGAACTCCGGTTCCGGGCCGACGAACACGGTGTCGCCGATGCCGGTGGACTTCAGGTACTCCTCGGCGCGCTTGGCGATGTTGCGCGGGTCGCGCTCGTAGCCTTGCATGGTGCTCGGCTCGATGATGTCGCAGACCAGGATCAGGGTCGGCTCTTCGGTGAACGGATCGAGGACGGCGGTGCTGTCGTCCGGCATCAGGATCATGTCGGAGGCTTCGATGCCTTTCCAGCCGGCGATGGAGGAGCCGTCGAACATCTTGCCGGCTTCGAAGAACTCATCGTCCAGCGCGTCGCGAGCCGGCATGGTGACGTGTTGCTGCTTGCCCTTGGTATCGGTGAAGCGCAGGTCTACCCACTTCACGTCATGGTCTTTGATCAGTTGGTGCGACTTGTACGACATGCTGTCCTCCAGGAGGGATTAGAGCTGGGAGCTTTTTCTGTGCCCCAGTATCGGGTGATGCCGGCCGGAATACTCCGCCAGGGCAACCTGCCTCACAAGTGAGCAAGTTGCGTGCCAGTGCCCGGAATCGGGCAGGGCCCCATGTTTGGCGGGGCCAGGTCTTCTTCAGGGTAGCTGGGCGGCCTTCGGGTGCACCGTTATGGTGCTCCATGTTGGTGCATCATTCCATTTTGGTGCAGCAAAAATAACTGTGCATATTTCTGCTCAATACGTGAGCAATTTCAGATATAATTCCGCCCCTTTTTTTCCGTCGCCCCGCGCGTTCGCGTCCCTCGCATGAAACTCATCGTCAAGACCTTCCAGGAAATCACCATCAAGAGCCGGCCGGTGCGCAAGCGCTTCATCCGGCAGTTGGCGAAGAACATCCGCGCGGTGCTGCGCGACCTGGACCCGGAGCTGAAGGTCGAGGGCGAGTGGGACAACCTTGAGGTAGAGACCGCCGTGGTCGACGCCAAGGCCAGGCGCGAGATGATCGATCGCCTGACCTGCACCCCGGGCATCGGTCATTTCCTCGAGGTCCACGAGTATCCGCTGGGCGATTTCGACGACATCCTCGCCAAGTGCAAGGCGCATTTCGGCGACCAGTTGGCCGGCAAGACCTTCGCCGTGCGCTGCAAGCGCGCCGGCAAGCACGCGTTCACCTCGATGGAGGTGGAACGTTACGTCGGCAGCGGCCTGCGCCGCGAATGCGGGGCTGCCGGGATCGACCTGAAGCAGCCGGAAGTCGAGGTGCGGATGGAAATCCGCCTCGACCGCCTGTTCGTCATCCATCGCCAGCATCCGGGCCTGGGCGGCTATCCGCTGGGCGCGCTGGAGCAGGTGCTGGTGCTGATGTCCGGCGGCTTCGACTCGACCGTGGCGGCCTACCAGATGATGCGCCGCGGGATGATCAGCCACTTCGTGTTCTTCAACCTCGGCGGGCGCGCCCACGAATTGGGGGTGATGGAAGTCGCCCACTACCTGTGGGAGAAGTACGGCCGCTCGCAGCGCGTGCTGTTCGTCAGCGTGCCGTTCGAGGAAGTGGTCGGCGAGATCCTCACCAAGGTCGACGACAGCTATATGGGCGTGACCCTCAAGCGCATGATGCTGCGCGCCGCCAGCCGCGTGGCCGAGCGCCTGGAGCTGGACGCGCTGGTGACCGGCGAGGCGATCTCCCAGGTGTCCAGCCAGACCCTGCCGAACCTCTCGGTGATCGACCGGGTTACCGACACCCTGGTGCTGCGCCCGCTGATCGTCAGCCACAAGCAGGACATCATCGACACCGCCCGGCAGATCGGCACCGCCGAGTTCGCCCGGCACATGCCGGAATACTGCGGGGTGATCTCTGTGAACCCGACCACCCAGGCCAAGCCCTACCGCGTCGAGCACGAAGAGTCGAAATTCGACATGGCGGTGCTCGAGCGCGCCCTGGAGCGCGCCACCCAGCGCACCGTCGACCGGGTGATCGACGAACTCGGCCAGGACCTGCAGGTGGAAGAGGTCGGCGAGGTGCTGCCCGGTCAGATTGTCATCGATATCCGCCATCCTGATGCCCAGGAAGACGAACCCCTGGCCCTGGAAGGCGTCGAAGTCCAGGCGCTGCCGTTCTACGCGATCAACAGCCGCTTCAAGGAACTGGACGCCAACCGCCAGTACCTCCTGTATTGCGACAAAGGGGTGATGAGCCGCCTGCATGCCCATCACCTGCTCAACGAGGGGCACACCAATGTGCGTGTTTATCGTCCGGCTTAAGCAGCCGGGCTTGTTCGGCGGCAGCATCCGCCACCGTCCTCCCGACACGTCCGCCGCCTAGGCCGATGCCCGCCCTTCGGCGTGCCGGCCGGACCGGGGCAGCGTCCGCCTGCTGCCCGCCCCTTAATTGAAGAAGCCTGTCGTGTCGGGCGCCGCCCTGTCCGACCCCACCACCGCCGCGAAGCCGCGCTTCGGGCGTTAAACGAGACAAGACTTGTGATCGAAAATCTGCGCAACATCGCCATCATCGCCCACGTCGACCATGGCAAGACCACCCTGGTGGACAAGCTGCTGAAGCTGTCCGGCACCCTCGACCGCAAAGAAGCGGAAAGCGAGCGGGTGATGGACTCCAACGACCAGGAAAAAGAGCGTGGCATCACCATCCTGGCGAAGAACACCGCGATCAAGTGGAACGGCTACAACATCAACATCGTCGACACCCCCGGTCACGCCGACTTCGGCGGCGAGGTGGAGCGCGTGATGTCGATGGTCGACTCCGTGCTGCTGGTGGTCGACGCCCAGGACGGCCCCATGCCGCAGACCCGCTTCGTGACCCAGAAGGCCTTCAAGGCCGGCCTGCGTCCGATCGTGGTGGTGAACAAGATCGACCGCCCGGGCGCGCGTCCGGATTGGGTCATCGACCAGATCTTCGACCTGTTCGACAACCTCGGCGCCACCGACGAGCAACTCGACTTCCCGATCGTCTACGCCAGCGCCCTGAACGGCATCGCCGGCCTCGACCACGAGAAGATGGACGACAACATGGACGCGCTGTTCCAGGCGATCATCGACCACGTCCCGGCCCCGGTGGTGGACACCGAGGGTCCGTTCCAGATGCAGATCTCGCAGCTGGACTACAACAGCTTCCTCGGCGTGATCGGTATCGGCCGCATCACCCGCGGCAAGGTCAAGTCCAACACCCCGGTGGTGGCCATCAGCGACGACGGCAGCAAGCGCAACGGCCGCATCCTGAAGATCATGGGCCACCACGGCCTGCAGCGCGTCGAGGTGGCCGAGGCGGAAGCCGGCGACATCGTCTGCGTCAGCGGCATGGAGGAGCTGTTCATCTCCGATACCCTGTGCGACCCGCAGAACGTCGAGGCGCTGCCGCCGCTGACCGTCGACCAGCCGACCGTGAGCATGACCTTCCAGGTCAACGATTCGCCGTTCGCCGGCCGCGAAGGCAAGTTCGTCACCAGCCGCAACATCAAGGAGCGCCTGGAGAAGGAACTGCTGCATAACGTGGCGCTGCGCGTCGAGCCGGGCGACAGCCCGGAGAAGTTCAAGGTTTCCGGCCGTGGCGAACTGCACCTGTCGGTACTGATCGAGACCATGCGCCGCGAAGGCTTCGAGCTGGCCGTGGGCCGCCCGGAAGTGGTGATCATCGAGAAGGACGGCGAGAAGCAGGAGCCCTACGAGAACGTCACCATCGACATCGAGGAGCAGCACCAGGGCTCGGTGATGGAGCAGATGGGCCTGCGCAAGGGTGACCTGAGCAATATGATTCCCGACGGCAAGGGCCGAGTGCGCCTGGAGTACACCATTCCGGCGCGCGGCCTGATCGGCTTCCGCAACAACTTCCTGACCCTGACCTCGGGCACCGGCATCCTGACCTCGACCTTCAGCCACTACGGTCCGATCAAGGCCGGCGAAGTCAGCAACCGCCAGAACGGCGTACTGGTCTCCATGGCCACCGGCACCGCGCTGACCTACTCGCTGGAGACCCTGCAGAGCCGCGGCAAGCTGTTCCTCGGCCCGGGCGACGAAATCTACGAAGGCCAGTTGGCCGGCATCAACAGCCGTGACAACGACCTGGTGATCAACCCGACCAAGGGCAAGAAGCTCGACAACATGCGCGCTTCCGGCAAGGACGAAGTCATCGCCCTGGTTCCGCCGATCCGCTTCACCCTCGAGCAGGCGCTGGAGTTCATCGCCGACGACGAGCTGGTGGAAGTGACGCCGAAGTCGATCCGCCTGCGCAAGAAGATGCTCAACGAGAACGACCGCAAGCGCTACGAGCGCAGCAAGGTCTAAACCGTTGCCGTACCGGCGCGCCGCAACGGCGTGCCTCGCGGCCGGCAGGCAGGGCAGGGGTGCCCGGCCTGCCGGCCGTTTTGCTATGCGCCGGGCGCTTTCCGGCGTGGCTTGATGGCCCCCGCGGCAGCGGCCCGCAGCAGGCGGCGGAACGTCGGGCAGTCCATGTGTTCGCGCGCCGGACAGGCCGCGGCATGCCGCAGGCCGTCGCGCATGGCGGCGAGGCGGCGGATCGTCCGGTCCAGTTCGTCGGCCTTGGCCGCCAGCGCCGCGCGGTCGATCCGCAACGCGCCGTCGGCTGCGCCCATGCCGGCAATCTCGTCCAGCGACAACCCGGCGGCGCGGCCCAGCCCGATCAGCGCCAGCCGCTCCAGCACGCCTGCATCGAACAGCCGGCGCAGGCCGTGCCGGCCGCTGGAGGCGATCAGTCCCTTTTCCTCGTAGTAGCGCAGGGTCGAGGCCGGTACCCCGGATCGTCGCGCGACCTCGCCTATGTCCAGTTGCCGCATGCCCTTGACCTCAAGTCGACTTGAAGTGGAAGACTAGCGTTTCGGCACCTGGGCCGTGACGAAATACAGACGAGGTGAACCTCATGTGGGACGAACGCTATGCCGCCGAAGAGTATGTCTACGGAACCGAACCCAACGCTTTCCTGAAGGAACATGCGCAGCGGCTGGCCGGGCCGGTGTTGAGCGTCGCCGAGGGCGAGGGGCGCAACGCGGTGTTCCTCGCTTCGCTGGGGCTGGAGGTGCTTGGCGTGGACGGCTCCGCCGTCGGCCTGGCCAAGGCGCGCCGGCTGGCCGAGGCGAAAGGCGTGTCGATCGACACCCTGGTGGTCGACCTGGCGGACTACGAACCGCCGGCAGCGGCGTTCGGCGCGGTGGTGTCGATCTTCGCGCACCTGCCCAGTCGCGTGCGCGGCAGACTCAACCGCCTGCTGGAGCGTTCGCTGCGACCGGGCGGTCTCTTCCTGCTGGAGGCCTATCGGCCGGAACAGCTCGGCCGCGGCACCGGCGGCCCGGCGGACGTCGACATGCTGGTGAGCCGCGCGGCGCTGGAGGCGGAGCTGCCGGAGTGCGAGGTGCTGCTGGCGCGGGAAATCGAGCGCGAGGTGGTCGAGGGCCGTTTCCACACCGGCGCGGCCTGTGTGGTCCAGTTCATCGCCAGGAAGAGGTAGCTCGCCACGGGGCGGGCGTCGGAATGCGTCGAATCTCGGGAATGCGGGCTGTATACTCCCGGCGCGGGTTCCGCTCTGGCAGGATGGCCAGGGCAGGTATCAGTGGATCGTGGTACCTCTTGATCAAGGATTCGACGCATGCAATGGATTTTCATGCTGGTGGGCCTGATCCTCGGCGGCTTCGCCGGGGAATCGCTGGTCGGCGCACTCCTCGGCGGCCTCTCCGGCCTGGCCCTGGGACAGGCCGTCTCGCTGCAGAACCTGGCGCAACAGAACGAGCGCCTGCGCAAGCAGATGAGCGAATTCGCCGAACGCTTCGAGCGCGGCACCGAGGTCATCCACCAGCGCCTGCTGCGCGTGGAGCGCCAGGCGCAGGACCTTCCCGAAAGCGTTCCCGAGCCGGCCGCCGGCATCGACCAGCCGCTCGCAGACACGCCTCCCGCTCCTTCCGCCGAGGTTGCCCCGCCGCTGGACTGGGACATCGAGCTGCCGGCCGTCGAGGCTGCGCCGCCTCCGCCTCGTCCCCCCGAGTCCGTCCAGCCCATCGAGCGTCAGCCGGCGTTCCAGCCTGACGCCCAGCCAGCGCCGCGCCGTGCCGCCCCTCCAGCGCCTCCACGCGAACCCTCGCTGGTCGAGCGTGGCTTCGCCGCGGCCAAGGGCTGGCTGTTCGGCGGCAACACGGTATTGCGCATCGGCGTGGTGCTGCTGTTCATCGGCCTGGCCTTCCTCCTGCGCTACGCCTCGGAACGGGTGGCGGTGCCGGTGGAGTACCGCTACGCCGGGGTGGCGCTGGCAGCGATGGCGCTGCTCGGCGTCGGCTGGTGGTTGCGCGAGCGGCGCGCCGCCTACGGCCTGATCCTGCAAGGCACCGGTATCGCGGTGCTGTACCTGACCATCTTCGCCGCCATGCGCCTGCATCCGCTGATCTCTCCCGGCGCGGCGCTGGCCCTGCTGGTGGTGGTGACGATCTGCTCGGCGATCCTCGCCGTGCTGCAGAACGCCATGGGCCTGGCGGTGGTGGCGGCGCTCGGCGGCTTCGCCGCGCCGATCCTGACCTCCACCGGCAGCGGCAACCATGTAGCGCTGTTCAGCTACTTCGCCCTGCTCAACGCCGGCATCTTCGCCATCGCCTGGTTCCGCGCCTGGCGGCCGCTCAACCTGGTCGGCTTCGTCGGCACCTTCGGCATCGGTTTCGCCTGGGGACTGCGCTCCTATACACCGGAGCTGTTCGCCAGCACCGAGCCGTTCCTGGCCCTGTTCTTCCTGATGTACGTCGGGATCGGCCTGCTCTTCGCCCGCCGCAAGCTGCTGGAGGCCGCGCAGGCGCCTGCCGAGCGCGGCGAACTGCTGCGCTGGTCGGCGCGACAGGCCGACTACATCGACGCCACCGTGCTGTTCGGCCCGCCACTGGTGGGGTTCGGCCTGCAATGCGCGGTGATCGGCCACATCGATTTTGGCATGGCCTTCAGCGCCCTGGCCCTGGGCCTCTTCTACATGGTCCTGGCGCGGGCGCTGCGTGGCCATGCTTCGGCCGGACGCACCAGCCTGCTGGTGGAAATCTGCCTGGCGCTGGGGGTGGTCTTCGGCACCCTGGCCATTCCGCTCGGCCTGGACGCGCGCTGGACCTCGGCCGCCTGGGCGGTCGAGGGCGCCGGCATCTACTGGCTCGGCCTGCACCAGCAACGCCGCCTGGCGCGGATCTTCGCTCTGCTGTTGCAGGGCGGTGCGGCGTTGGCCTACCTGAATGGCGTGCGGCCGGGTGAGACGACGTTGCTGGAGGGTTCGCCGCTGGGCGCGCTGATGCTCGGTGCGGCGGCGCTGTTCAGCTTCTGGCAGCTGCGTCGCGCGCCGGCGAAAGCGCTGGCCGACTGGGAGCCGGCCTGCCGGCCGTTGCTGGCAGCCGCCGGCCTGGCCTTCCTCTACCTGGTCGCACCGCTCTGCCTGGCCGTCGACGGCACCGCCATCGCCTGGGCCGTGGCCGGCCTGGCGAGCTTGTTCGCCGGCTTGCGCCTGGGCTCGCGTACCTTCCTGTTCTGCGCCTTCGCCGTGCAACTGCTGGGCGGTGCGCTGTTCCTCCTGCATTTGCAGGGCGGCGATGGCCAGGGTGGGGTATTCGACTCGGGCTGGCGTGGCTTGATGACCGCCTCGCTGATTGGCCTGGCGCTGATCGGCGGCATGCTGCTGGCGGCGCGCGACCCGCTGGTGAAGGACGACAGTCGGCTGCTCATGGGCTTGAGCCTGGTGCTGCTGGCCGGTCTGGCGTTCGTCAACCTGGCAGTGCTGTTCGTCCTGCCTTGGCGCAGCGCCAGCGCGGTATGGGCCGGTAGCGGGCTGCTGATCATCTGGCTGAGCCTGGTGCTGCGCCAGCGCCTGAGCTTCTACTTCGGCCTCGCCTTGCAGGTAGTGGGCGGCCTGGCGTTCCTCCTCGCCGGGCCGTCGCTGTTCGGCTCGCTGAGCGGCGAAGGCCTGCGGCCCCTGGCCCATTCCGGGTTCTGGACGCCGGCAGTGCTGGCCCTGGCGGCGCTGGTCGGCGCCTGGCGGCTGCGCCGCGCCGGCGAGCGCGAGCGGGCGCTGGGTATCGGTACCCTCGGCCTGGCCGAGCTGTCGCACCTGCTGCTGCTCTGGGGAGCCGGCTGGTGGGCGCTGACCGCGCTGTGCGAAACCGTCCGCTTCGTGCCTTATGGCCTGCGCGAGCATGCGTTGCTGCTGGTGGCCGCGGCGACAGTGGCGTCGTGGATGCTGCTGGCGCTGCGCGAGCGCTGGCGCGAACTGGCCCTGCTGTGCCTGGCGCTGGTCCCGGTGGCGCTGTTGGCCCTGGCCAGTGCCTGGCGTTTCGATTACCAGCCGTTCGGCGAATTCGGCTGGCTGGCCTGGCCGCTGCTGTTCGCCACGCACCTGCTGTCGCTGCGACGCCTTGCCCCGTTGCTGCCGGCGAAGGCCCTGAGCGTTGCCCATGTGCTCGGTTGCTGGCTGTTGCTAGGGGTGCTGGCGCTGGAGCTGCGCTACCTGTTCGCCCTGCTCGCCGAACAGTACAACGCCTGGCGTTGGCTGGGCTGGGCGCTGGTCCCGAGCGCCTACCTGCTGCTGATGGCTGGCGGGCGGAGCCTGCCCTGGCCGCTGCGCGACTTCCCGCGGGAGTATCGGCTGCTCGCCGCTGCGCCGGTGGCGCTGTTGCTGCTCGGCTGGTTCTGGAGCGCCAACCTGCTCAGCGACGGCGCCGCCGAGCCGCTGCCTTACCTGCCGCTGGCCAACCCGCTGGAACTGGGGCTGCTGATCGTGCTGTTCGCCCTCTACCGCTGGAGCGACGCCAGCCTGGCCTCGCTCGTCGATGGCAATGCCAGCGCGCGCCTGGGGCGCCAGGCGTTGGCCGGCGCCTCGCTGTTCGCCCTGCTGACCCTGGCGGTGTGCCGCGCCGCGCACCACCTGGCCGGCGTGCCGTTCCAGGCCGAGGCGCTGGCCGCGTCGATGCTGGTGCAGGCGGGGCTGTCGCTGGTCTGGACGCTCTGCGCGCTGGGCCTGACCATCGCCGGTACCCGTCTCGGCCGGCGCGACCTGTGGATGGTCGGCGCGGCGCTGGTCGGCGTCGTGGTGGTCAAGCTGTTCTTCGTCGAGCTGGGCAACAGCGGCAGCCTGGAGCGAATCATCTCCTTCATCGGGGTCGGCGTCCTGTTGCTGGTCGTCGGCTACTTCTCACCCTTGCCTCCGCGTCGTGCCGAGGTCGCATCGGAGGCCGAGCAGCCATGACGCGCTCCTTTTCGTTCAGAACCGCCGGCCTGCTCCTGCTGGGCGCCTGCCTGTCCCTGCCGCTGTCGGCGAAGGAGTCTGCCGAAGGTTTCAGCCGCCAGGTGGCGCTGTCGCTGCAGGGCGAAGGTCCCTGGTATCGCCTGAGCATCCCGATGAGCGTGCAGTTGTCGGCTGCTCATGCCGACCTGCGCGACCTGCGGGTCTTCGATGCCGAGGGCGAGGCCTTGCCCTACGCCCTGGTGGCCGGCAGCGAACGCCAGGCCAGCACGCCGCATGAGGCCGAGGTGCGGCTGTTCCCGTTGCGAGGCACGTCCGCCGCCGACGCGACGCAACCGAACCTGCGGGTGCAGCGCAACACCAGCGGCACCATAGTCGAGGTGCTGCCGGAAAACGCCGGGCCGGCTGCCGAGACTTTGCGCGGCTGGCTGATCGACGCGAGCGCGGTGACGTTTCCCCTGGAGCGCCTGCGGCTGGACTGGAGCAGCCCGGAGGAGGGCTTCCAGCGCTTCTCCGTGGAAGCCAGCGACGACCTCGAGCATTGGCAGGCCTGGGGTGACGGACAGATCGCCCGCTTGACCTTCAACGGCGAACGCATCGACGTCAGCGAGGTCAAGCTTCCCGGCCGCCAGGCCCGCTACCTGCGTCTGGCCTGGCCGGCCGGGGCAACCGCGGCAGACCTCCATGGCGCCCGCCTGCAAGGCAGCACGCGGAGCACCGAGCCGGCGCCGATGATCTGGTCCGAGCCGCTGGCCGGGCGCCAGGCAGGGGACGGCGAGTACCGCTGGCAGTTGCCGCTGGCGTTGCCGTTGCAGCGGGTGCGGGTGTCCCTGGAGCAGGCGCTGACCCACACCATCGTCCCGGTGGAACTGTCCGGCCGTGATCGTACGGAGAACGCTTCGCCGCGCCGGGAGGCCGCCTGGAGCAGCCTGGCACGCGGGGTCCTCTACCGGCTGCCGATCGACGGCCGCAACGTACAGCAGAACGAGCTGGAACTGCCGGGCTGGGCGGTGCGCGAGCTGCGTCTGCAGGTGGACCAACGAGGTACCGGCCTGGGCCCGGAGGTCCCGTCCCTGAGTGTCGGCCTGCCGGCCAGCGAACTGGTGTTCCTGGTGCGCGGCAGCCCGCCGTACCGGCTGGCGTTCGGCAAGCCCGGCGCGCAGTCGGCGGCGCTGCCGCTCGGCGTACTGATTCCCGGCTATACCGAGAGCAAGCGCGCCACCCTGGGTAGCGCCAGCCTGGGCGAACCGCTGGAGGTGGCCATGGCGGCCGCGGCGCCGGCACCGGGTAGCGACTGGAAGAAGATCGGCCTGTGGGCGGTACTTCTGCTGGGGGTCGCTCTGCTGGTAATAATGGCAATGAGCCTGCTGCGTTCCTCGCCGAACAAGCCATGAGCCGGTTCCGCGCTATGCTGTTCGGCTGAGGAGGCTTTACGACGGGCCCCGGGGCGCATGCCGACGACGCGGCGGCCCGACAATAAAAACAAATCACGGAGTAAGAGAATGATCAGAATGGCGCTCAAGCCACTGGTAGCGGCCTGCCTGCTGGCTTCGCTGTCCACCGCCCCGCAGGCTGCTCCTTCGCCCTATTCGACGCTGGTGGTGTTCGGCGACAGCCTCAGCGATGCCGGGCAGTTCCCCGATCCTGCCGGCCCCGCCGGAAGCACCTCGCGTTTCACCAACCGGGTCGGCCCGACCTACCAGAACGGCAGCGGCGAGATCTTCGGACCGACCGCGCCCATGCTGCTCGGCAATCAGCTCGGCATCGCCCCGGGCGACCTGGCTGCCTCGACCTCGCCGGTCAACGCCCAGCAGGGCATCGCCGACGGCAACAACTGGGCGGTGGGCGGCTACCGGACCGATCAGATCTACGACTCGATCACCGCGGCCAACGGCTCGCTGATCGAGCGCGACAATACCCTCCTGCGCAGCCGCGATGGCTACCTGGTGGACCGTGCCCGCCAGGGCCTGGGTGCCGATCCGAACGCGTTGTACTACATCACCGGCGGCGGCAACGACTTCCTCCAGGGGCGCATCCTCAACGACGTCCAGGCCCAACAGGCCGCCGGTCGCCTGGTGGATAGCGTGCAGGCCCTGCAGCAGGCCGGCGCGCGCTACATCGTGGTCTGGCTGTTGCCCGACCTGGGCCTGACCCCGGCTACCTTCGGTGGTCCCTTGCAGCCTTTCGCCAGCCAACTCAGCGGCACGTTCAACGCCGAGCTGACCGCCCAGTTGAGCCAGGCCGGCGCCAACGTCATTCCGTTGAACATCCCGCTGCTGCTCAAGGAAGGCATGGCCAACCCGGCTTCCTTCGGCCTGGCCGCCGACCAGAACCTGATCGGCACCTGTTTCAGCGGCAACGGCTGCACCATGAACCCGACCTACGGGATCAACGGCAGCACGCCCGACCCGAGCAAACTGCTGTTCAACGACAGCGTGCACCCGACCATCACCGGCCAGCGCCTGATCGCCGACTACACCTATTCGCTGCTGTCGGCGCCCTGGGAGTTGACCCTGCTGCCGGAAATGGCCCACGGCACCCTGCGTGCCTACCAGGACGAACTGCGCAGCCAGTGGCAGGCGGACTGGGAGAACTGGCAGAACGTCGGCCAGTGGCGCGGCTTCGTCGGCGGCGGTGGCCAGCGCCTGGACTTCGACTCCCAGGACAGCGCCGCCAGCGGCGACGGCAATGGCTACAACCTGACCCTTGGTGGCAGCTACCGCATCGACGAGGCCTGGCGCGCCGGGGTCGCCGCCGGTTTCTACCGGCAGAAGCTGGAAGCCGGCGCCAAGGATTCCGACTACCGGATGAACAGCTACATGGCCAGCGCCTTCGTGCAGTACCAGGAAAACCGCTGGTGGGCCGACGCGGCGTTGACCGGCGGCTACCTCGACTACGACGACCTGAAGCGCAAGTTCGCCCTGGGCGGCGGCGAGCGCAGCGAGAAAGGCGACACCAACGGCCACCTGTGGGCGTTCAGCGCGCGCCTGGGCTACGACATCGCCCAGCAGGCCGACAGTCCCTGGCACCTGTCGCCGTTCGTCAGCGCCGACTACGCGCGGGTCGAGGTCGACGGCTATTCCGAGAAGGGCGCCAGCGCCACCGCGCTCGACTACGACGACCAGAAGCGCAGCTCGAAGCGCCTGGGCGCCGGCCTGCAAGGCAAGTACGCGTTCGGCAGCGATACCCAGCTGTTCGCCGAGTACGCCCACGAACGCGAGTACGAGGACGACACCCAGGACCTGACCATGTCCCTCAACAGCCTGCCGGGCAATCGCTTCACCCTCGAAGGCTACACCCCGCAGGACCACCTCAACCGCGTCTCCCTCGGCTTCAGCCAGAAGCTGGCGCCGGAGCTGTCGCTGCGCGGCGGCTACAACTGGCGCAAGGGTGAGGACGATACCCAGCAGAGCGTCAGCCTGGCGCTGAGCCTGGACTTCTGAAACGGCGGCCGGCGCCCGGGCGGCGCCGGTCGCGTTTCCCGTCGACGGAACGATCGGCGCGCGCCGGCATCAAGAGAGTAGTACCCCGCTGTTACTCGCCGCCCGGTCGACCGCCATACACTGCCGATCCGTTTCGTTCGAGGGAATCGCCCGATGAGTTTCAACACCGAAGTACAGCCCGGCATCTGCATGGAGCCGGACGCCATCACCCAGGAATACGTGTTCAACCACACCATGTTGCGGGTCAAGGATCCGAAGCGCTCGCTCGACTTCTACTCGCGGGTGCTCGGCATGCGCCTGCTGCGTCGCCTGGATTTCGAGGAAGGCCGCTTCTCCCTGTATTTCCTCGCCATGACCCGTGGCGAAGAAGTGCCTGATGCGGTTGACGAGCGCCAGCGATATACCTTCGGGCGCCAGTCGGTCCTCGAACTGACCCACAACTGGGGCAGCGAGAGCGACGACAGCCAGTACCACAACGGCAACCAGGACCCGCGCGGGTTCGGCCACATCTGCTTCTCGGTGCCCGACCTGGTGGCGGCCTGCGAGCGTTTCGAGACGCTCGGGGTGAACTTCGTCAAGCCGCTGGACCGAGGCATGAAGAACGTGGCCTTCATCAGCGATCCCGACGGCTACTGGGTGGAAATCGTCCAGGCCAGCCTGAACGGCGAGATGGGACGCGGCTGACGACCGTCGATCGGTTGCGCGCCGCGGAAATGAACCGCGCCACCGCCGCCGATCTCCAACCGGCGGTTGCGCGGAGTCAAGCGTGACCGCCAATTCCGCGTTAAACTGCGCGGGTTTTTTCCTCTCTCCGGAGCCATCCATGTCCCGCGTTACCCTGAGCCGCTATCTGATCGAGCAGACCCGCAGCCACAACACCCCGGCCGACCTGCGCTTCCTCATCGAGGTCGTGGCGCGTGCCTGCAAGGAAATCAGCCATGCGGTGTCCAAGGGCGCGCTGGGCGGCGTACTCGGCAGCATGGGCACCGAGAACGTGCAGGGCGAGGTGCAGAAGAAGCTGGACGTGATGTCCAACGAGATCCTGCTGGAAGCCAACGAATGGGCCGGCAACCTGGCCGGCATGGCCTCCGAGGAGATGGACCACCCCTACCAGATTCCGGGGCGCTATCCGAAAGGCGCCTACCTGTTGGTCTTCGACCCGCTGGACGGCTCCAGCAACATCGACGTCAACGTCTCGGTCGGCACCATCTTCTCGGTGCTGCGCTGCCCCAGCGAGTACCTGAACCAGAACGATACCCTGCGCGAGGAAGCCTTCCTCCAGCCGGGCACCACCCAGGTCGCCGCCGGCTACGCCATCTACGGCCCGCAGACCATGCTGATGCTGACCCTCGGCAATGGCGTCAAGGGCTTCACCCTGGATCGCGAGCTGGGCAGCTTCGTCCTCACCCACGACAACATCAGCGTGCCGGAAAGCACCGCCGAGTTCGCCATCAACATGTCCAACCAGCGCCACTGGGAAGCGCCGGTGAAACGCTACGTGGAAGAACTGCTGGCCGGCAAGGAAGGCCCGCTGGGCAAGAACTACAACATGCGCTGGATCGCCTCGATGGTCGCCGACGTCCACCGCATCCTGACCCGTGGTGGCGTCTTCATGTACCCGCGCGACGCCCGCGAGCCGGAGAAGCCCGGCAAGCTGCGCCTGATGTACGAAGCCAACCCGATGTCGTTCATCATCGAGCAGGCCGGCGGCGCCGCCACCAACGGCACCCAGCGCATCCTCGACATCAAGCCGGAGAACCTGCACCAGCGTGTCGCGGTGTTCCTCGGCTCGAAGCAGGAAGTCGAGCGCATCACCGGCTACCACGCGGAGTAGGCCGATGAGCGCGCCCTGGGAGACCTTGCTCGACTGGTGGTTCGGCACCTCCAGCGATGCCGCCGAGGTGGTTGCCCAGCGCAACGGCCTGTGGTTCGGCAAGAACGTCTGCCAGGACGCCGATGCCGGCGGCCGTTTCGGCGACCTGGTGAACCAGGCGCTGGACGGCGGCTTGCAGGAGTGGACGGCCGAGGCCGATGGCTGGCTGGCGCTGATCCTGTTGCTCGACCAGTTGCCGCGGATGATCTACCGCGACACGCCGCGCGCCTACGCCGGCGACGCCCGGGCGCAACGGGTGGTGCGCGAGGGCCTGGAGAAAGGCTTCGACCGCCAGTTGCCGCCGGTGCGCCGGGTGTTCGCCTACCTGGTCCTGGAGCACGCCGAGGACCTGCCCAGCCAGGAGCGGGCGGTAGCCTGCTTCCGCGACCTGCGCGATCAGGTCGGTGGCAGCGTGCGCAAGCCCTTCGACGATTTCTACGACTATGCCGAGCGGCATCATGCGGTAGTCGCCCGCTTCGGTCGCTTTCCCCATCGCAACGCCATTCTCGGCCGCCCCTCCAGCGAGGAGGAGACGGCGTTCCTCAGGGAACCCGGTTCGCGTTTCTGACTCCAAGGCTCCGGATTTCCCCCGCGTGTGCCAAGCTGTAGGGCAGCGCTTCCCCGAACAAGGAGTTCCTCATGGCGTCGTTCCGTACCCTGGCCGTGGTCGCTTTCTGCGTCGTCCTGGCCGCCTGCAGCAAGATCAACCAGGAAAACTATTCCAAGCTCAAGGCCGGCATGAGCAAGGCCGAGGTCGAGGCGATCCTCGGCAAGCCCACCGAGTGCTCCGGCGCGCTGGGCATGTCCAGTTGCACCTGGGGCGACGAGAAGGCTTTCATCAGCGTGCAGTACGCGGCCGACAAGGCGCTGCTCTTCTCCGGCCAGGGGCTCAAGTGATCGGTCTGCCGATCCGGGTGCTCTGCACCCTGTGGCTGGGCTTGCTGCTGGTCGGTTGCGCGGGCTCGCCGAAGAATCCGCCGGCCACCGAGCAGGTCGACCTCCAGCGCTACCAGGGCACCTGGTACGAACTGGCGCGCTTGCCGATGTTCTTCCAGCGCAACTGCGCGCAATCGGAGGCGCATTACCGCTTGCAGGAAGACCAGAGCATCCAGGTGATCAATCGCTGCCTGACCCTGGATGGCGAGTGGGAGCAGGTGGAGGGGCGGGCGGTCGCCCAGCAGCCGGGACGCACCGACAAGTTGTGGGTGCGCTTCGACAACTGGTTCGCCAATCTCTTCCCCAACGTGGCGCGCGGCGACTATTGGGTGCTGGCGGTGGACGACGACTACCGCACCGCGCTGGTGGGCAATCCGAACCGTGAATACCTGTGGCTGCTGTCGCGTACCCCGCAGGTTTCGCAGCAGACCCGCGAGCGTCTGCTGGAAGAAGCGCGCAGCCGCGGTTACGCGGTGGACGAGCTGATCTGGCGGGTACCCGACGGCCAGTTGAAGCGGAGCCAGTGAAGGAACGCCCCGCCGGGGCGTTTTTTCTTTCCAGCGCCGTTCACGCCTGGCGGCTGGCGTGGGAAGTATCGGCGTTTAGCGCCCGACGGCTCGAACGAGTCGGGCGGATAAGCGCAACGCGGTTGTCCGCCGCTGCGCAGGGTCAGTCGAGCAGTTCTCCCAGCACCTGGACGAATGCCCGGGCGCTGCGTTCTTCCCCGGCATGCCGGCCGTCGCGCACCACCCATCTGCCGGCCACCATCACGTCGCGCACCTGGCGGTCGCCGCCGGCGAACAGCCAGCGGTTGAGCAGGGCGTCGCCCTCGGCGCTGGCCAGGTAGGGGTCGTTGCCGTCGAGCACCAGCAGGTCGGCGCGACGGCCCACGGCGAGGCTACCGATCGGCTGCCCAAGGGCCTGGGCGCCGCCAGCCAGCGCAGCGTCGTAGAGCGTGCGGCCGATCATCGGCTGGTCGTCGCGGTACAGCCGGTTGCGTTTCCGGTCGCGCAGGCGCTGGCCGTATTCCAGCCAGCGGAGTTCCTCGACCACGCTGAGCGAGACGTGGCTGTCCGAGCCGATGCCCAGGCGCCCGCCCTGGGCGAGGAAGTCCGTCGCCGGGAAGATGCCGTCGCCGAGGTTGGCCTCGGTGCTCAGGCACAGGCCGGCCACCGCGCCGCTACGCGCCATCGCCGCCACCTCGGCGGGGTCGGCGTGGGTCGCATGGACCAGGCACCAGCGCTGGTCGACCGCGACGTTCTCGTACAGCCATTGCAACGGCCGGCGTCCGCTCCAGGCCAGGCAGTCGTCGACTTCCTTCTGCTGTTCGGCGATATGGATGTGGACCGGCAGGTCGCCGTGGCCGGCGGCGAGGACCGTGGCGATCTGCTGCGGAGTCACCGCGCGCAGGGAGTGGAAGCACAGGCCCAGGGAGTGGCCTGCCGCGTCCAGCGGCGCGCGCAGGCGCTGGAGCAGTTCCAGGTAGGCCTCGCTGCCATTGATGAAGCGCCGCTGGCCCTCGCTGGCCGGCTGGCCGCCGAAGCCTGCGTGGCTGTAAAGCACGGGAAGCAGGGTCAGGCCGATGCCGGCGGCGCTGGCGGCGCGGGAGATGCGCAGGGAAAGTTCGGCGGGGTCGGCGTAGGAGCGGCCGTCGAGGTCGTGATGGACGTAGTGGAATTCCGCCACCGCCGTGTAGCCGGCCTTGAGCATCTCGATATAGAGCTGGCGGGCGATGACCTCGATCTGTTCCGGCGACAGCCGAGCGACCATCCGGTACATCAGCTCGCGCCAGGTCCAGAAACTGTCGTTGGGATTGCCGGCGACTTCGGCGAGCCCGGCCATGGCGCGCTGGAACGCGTGCGAATGGAGGTTGGGCATCCCCGGCAGCACGGCGCCGCCGAGGCGTTCGGCGCCGTCGGCGTTGGCGTCGGGACGAATCTCGGCGAGAACTCCGTCCGCGGAAATCTCGAAACGGACATTTCGCGCCCAGCCTTCCGGCAGCAACGCACGTTCAGCGAAAATTGCGGACATAATCAGCTCACACGCAGTCTGTTTTATTTGTATATACATATACAGACGATTAAGCGGTGCGTAAACTCACTTCATCGACGCCTCGACAAGGAGTCTCTCCGTGACGTCCTCTTCTTCCGATCGTTCCCCGCTGGCCTCGCAACTCGGCGAGGTACCGGCGCCGCTCTACGCGCGGGTCAAGCAGATGATCGTCAGCCAGATCCAGTCGGGCGCCTGGCCGCCGCACCACCGGGTGCCCTCCGAGAGCGAACTGGTCAGCCAGCTCGGCTTCAGTCGCATGACCATCAATCGCGCCCTGCGCGAACTGACCAGCGACGGCCTGCTGGTGCGCATGCAGGGGGTCGGTACCTTCGTCGCCGAGCCCAAGGGCCAGTCGGCACTGTTCGAGGTGCACAATATCGCCGACGAGATCGCGGCCCGCGGGCATCGCCATCGTTGCCAGGTGATCACCCTCGGTGAGGAGGTCGCCGGCCCCGAGCGCGCCCTGGCACTGGACGTGCGCGAAGGCCAGCGGGTGTTCCACTCGCTGATCGTGCACTACGAGAACGATATCCCGGTGCAGATCGAGGACCGCTACGTGAACGCCGCGGTGGCGCCGGACTACCTCAAGCAGGATTTCACCCGGCAAACGCCCTATGCCTACCTGACCCAGGTGGCGCCGCTCACCGAGGGCGAGCATGTGGTCGAGGCGATCCTCGCCGAGCCGGCCGAGTGCAAGCTGTTGCAGATCGAACGCGGCGAGCCGTGCCTGCTGATCCGCCGCCGCACCTGGTCCGGGCGTGTCGCGGTGACCGCCGCGCGGCTGCTGCACCCGGGTTCCCGCCACCGTCTGGAAGGACGCTTCAGCTCATGAGCGAATTCCGCATCCTGCGCGCCGTCGACTACCCGAGAATGCCGTGGAAGAACGGCGCCGGCTCCACCGAGGAGATCGCCCGCGACGGCGGCGACGGCCTGGACGGCTTCGGCTGGCGCCTGTCGATCGCCGATGTCGGCGAGTCCGGCGGCTTCTCCCGCTTCGCCGGTTACCAGCGGATCATCAGCGTGCTGGAGGGCGGCGGCATGCGCCTGCGGGTGGATGGTGCGGAATCCGCGCCGCTACGCGCGCGGCAGGCCTTCGCCTTTTCCGGCGACAGCGAGGTGCACTGCACCCTGCTCGATGGAGCTATCCGCGACTTCAACCTGATCTATGCGCCCCGGCGCCATCGCGCGCGCCTGCAATGGCTGCGGGTCGAGGGCGAGCTGGACTGGCACGGCACGGCGAGCACGCTGCTGCTGTTCGCCCAGCAGGGCGGGGTAGCGATTTCCTTGCAAGGGCAACCTCGCGGGCAACTGGCTGCCCACGACTGCCTGTGCGCCGAGGGACTGCAGGGCTTGCAGCATTGGCGCCTGACGGCCCACGAGCCGGCGTGGGTCTGTGCGGTGGAACTCGATTCGCTGTGATTTGCCGGCGCCGCCAGGAAAAAGCGTCTACACCGAAAGGGTAGACGCTTTTGTCTATCCAAAGAACCAAACGTTATTAATCCAATATTTTTAATGCCTATATAGTTCTGCATGCCGTCCGACTCCAACCGGGAGACCCGCATGCCCCCGCTTCGCCAGATCCTCGCCGTCCTCGCCCTGGGCGCCAGCCTCGCCAGCCAGACCGCCGTCGCGGCGGAATGCCCGTACCCGGGCAAAGTGGTGTTCGCCGGGCTGAACTGGGAAAGCGGCATGTTCACCACCGACCTGTTGCGCTACGTACTGGAAAAAGGCTACGGCTGCGAGACCGACGCGCTGCCGGGCAATACCGTGACCATGGAAAACGCCCTGCGCCAGAACGATATCCAGGTCACCGGGGAGCAATGGGCCGGGCGTAGCCCGGTGTGGCGCGCGGCGGAGGAGGCGGGCGAGGTGTTCTCCGTCGGCGAGACGGTGAAGGGCGCCACCGAGGGCTGGTGGGTGCCGGAGTACCTGGTCAAGGGCGACCCGCAACGAGGCATCGAGGCGAAGGCGCCGGAGTTGAGGTCGGTCGCCGACCTGCCGCGCTACAAGGCGCTGTTCCGCGATCCCGAGGAGCCCGCCAAGGGGCGTTTCTACAACTGCCCGACCGGTTGGACCTGCGAGATCGTCAACAGCCAGAAGCTCAAGGCCTACAGGTTGCAGGACAGCTACACGAACTTCCGCACCGGCACCGGCCCGGCGCTGGATGCGGCGATCAGTGCGGCCTTCCGGCGCGGTGAGCCGGTGCTTTTCTACTATTGGTCGCCGACTCCGTTGATGGGCCGTTTCAAGCTGGTGCAACTGGAAGAGCCGCCGTTCAGCGAGAAGGCCTGGGCCACCCTGTCCGATCCGAAGAACCCCGACCCCATCGGTTCCCGCTCGTTGCCGGCGAAGATCACCATTGGCGTTTCCCGCGATTTCCATGACAAGGCGCCGGCGTTGGTCGAGCTGTTCCGCAAGGTCGAGATCCCCTTGCCGCTGTTCAACGAGCTGCTCGCCGACATGGCGCAGAATCATCGCGAGGTCGGCGAGGTGCGTGCGCAGTTCCTTCGCCAGCATCGCGAAATCTGGAGCCACTGGGTGCCGGCCGAAGTCGCCGCGCGCCTCGATACCTCCCTGAAGTAAGCCTCGCCAGCCTTCATGGCGCACTACCTGAGCGGGCGTCAGCGCACCCTGGTGCGGCGGCTCCAGGATACCTTCCAGGCGCGCAGCGAATGGCCGACCTGGCTGCTGGTCGCCTGCCTGTACGGCGGTTGGGCACTGCTCGCCAGCCAGTATCGGCATTGGGGCTGGCCGGTGCTGGCGGGGCTGGTGCCGTTCGCCTCCCTCTACATGTCGTTGCAGCATGAGCTGATCCATGGCCACCCGACCCGCTGGCCGAGGTTCAACGCCGTGCTCGGCTACCTGCCGCTGGCCGTCTGGTATCCCTATCCGCTGTACCGTGACAGCCACTTGCGGCACCACCGCGACGAGCAACTGACCTACCCGGGGCTGGACCCCGAGAGTCGTTACGTCAGTCTGTCCGAATGGCCGCGCCTGGGCTCCTGGCGGCGGCGCTGGCTCTGCCTGGACAAGACCCTGCTCGGTCGCGCCACCCTCGGCCCGCTGCTGGCCCTGGCGGCGATGGCGCGCCTGGAGGGTTCGCGGTTGCGCCAGGGAGAGGGCGCCGCCTGGCGCCTGTGGGGCCTGCATGCCGTGCTGCTGGGCGGGTTGCTGGCCGGGCTTTGGCGCTGGGCGGGCATCCCGCCCTGGTTGTACCTGCCGGCGGTGGCCTATCCGGCCCTCGGCCTGAGCATGCTGCGCTCTTTCTACGAGCACCGTCCGGCCCGCGAGCCGGCGCAGCGCAGCGTGCTGGTCGAGGCGGGGTGGCCGTGGCGGCTGCTGTTCCTCAACAACAACCTGCATCTGGTCCACCACGATCTGCCGGGCCTGCCCTGGTACCTGCTGCCGCGCGTGTATAACGCAAGCCGCCGTGCCTACCGGCGACGCAGTGGCGATTTCCACCTGCCCGGCTATGGTCGTCTATGGCGGCGCCACGGTTGGCGGCCGGTGGATGCGCCGGTGCATCCCGAGCATTGAAGGCAGGCGGACGAGAGCATGATCGATACCCCGGTGGTGGCGGCGCTGGACATGTATGTCGAGCCGGACTGCGTCAGGCAGGCCGGCGCAACCTTCATCGGCGAGGTCTGCCGGCGCCTGGGCGTGCGCCGTTACGCGCCGGCCGCCGCCGATCTGGCGGTGCAGTGGCGACAGCCTAACCTGCTGTTCGCGCAGACCTGCGGCTATCCGCTGATGACCCAGTTGCGCGGCCAGGTGGCGGTGCTCGCGGTGCCCAGCTACGACTTGCCCGATTGCGCTCCCGGCGAGCATTGCAGTCTGTTCGTCGCCGCCGAAGGACAGGCGCGCCAGCGCCTCGGCGACTTCCGCAATACCTGCCTGGCGCTCAACGACCGCGACTCCAACAGCGGCATGAACCTGCTGCGCCATGCGCTGGCGCCGCTGGGGCGAGACTCGGCGTTCTTCGCCGAAGTGCGCATCAGCGGCGGCCACCTGCGCAGCCTGGCGATGGTGGCGGCGGGTGAGGTCGAGCTGACCTCGGTGGATGCAGTGACCTTCGGCTACCTGCAACGCCACGCACCGGAGCGCCTGGCCGGCCTGCGCGTGCTCGGGCGCAGCGCGCCGAGCCCGGCCTTGCCGCTGATCACCTCGCTGCACTGGAGTGCGGCGCAACGCCGCGAACTGTTCGAAGCGCTGAACCTGACGCTGATCGAGTGCCCGCACCTGGCCGCGACACTGGCGCTGAAAAGCTTCCTCCCGGCCGGCGAGGAGCATTACCGGATTCTCCTCGACTACGAGCGTCAGGCGCAGGGCTGGGGTTACCCGCAATTGCGCTGAACGGTGTTACCGAAGGCCCCAAACCGGTGCGCGCACGCTTCGACCACGTGCATCCAGGGCCGTTCCGGCAGGCTCCTTCTCCCGGGGGAGAGGCTACCTTCGCTAATTCTTAACTCCAGAAAAATCAACGTGTTGAATGAGATTCACGGGGGTGTGCAGATATCGCCGGAGGGCGTGACGGCAGAATTGGCCCTTCCTTTGCTTATACTTGTATGTACAAGCATAGATGTGTTCGGTAGACCCAGCCCGACCTCTGCTTCGTCCCCGAATTCAGGCGCACCCTCGCGGGGCGCCGCCCGTTGAACGCCACGCCCAGGAGCCTGCCGTGACCACCCCGAGCAAATTCCGCGATATTGAAATCCGCGCCCCGCGCGGCACTACGCTGACCGCCAAGAGCTGGCTGACCGAAGCGCCGTTGCGCATGCTGATGAACAACCTCGACCCGGAGGTCGCGGAGAACCCCAGGGAACTGGTGGTTTACGGCGGCATCGGCCGCGCCGCGCGCAACTGGGAGTGCTACGACAGGATCGTCGAGACCCTCAAGCAACTGAACGACGACGAGACCCTGCTGGTACAGTCCGGCAAGCCGGTCGGCGTGTTCAAGACCCACGCCAACGCGCCGCGGGTGCTGATCGCCAACTCCAACCTGGTGCCGCACTGGGCGACCTGGGAACACTTCAACGAACTGGACGCCAAGGGCCTGGCGATGTATGGCCAGATGACCGCCGGTTCGTGGATCTACATCGGCAGCCAGGGCATCGTCCAGGGCACCTACGAAACCTTCGTCGAGGCTGGCCGCCAGCATTACGACGGCAACCTCAAGGGCCGCTGGGTGCTTACCGCCGGCCTTGGCGGCATGGGCGGCGCCCAGCCGCTGGCGGCGACCCTGGCCGGCGCCTGTTCGCTGAACATCGAGTGCCAGCAGAGCCGCATCGACTTCCGCCTGCGCAGTCGCTACGTCGACGAGCAGGCCAAGGACCTGGACGACGCCCTGGCGCGGATCCAGCGCTACACCGCCGAAGGCAAGGCCATCTCCATCGCCCTGCTGGGCAATGCCGCCGAGATCCTTCCGGAACTGGTTCGCCGCGGCGTACGCCCGGACATGGTCACCGACCAGACCAGCGCCCATGATCCGCTCAACGGCTACCTGCCGGCCGGCTGGAGCTGGGAAGAGTACCGCGACCGCGCGCAGACCGACCCGGCCGCCGTGGTCAAGGCCGCCAAGCAGTCCATGGCGGTACACGTGCGGGCCATGCTGGCGTTCCAGCAGCAGGGCGTGCCGACCTTCGACTATGGCAACAACATCCGCCAGATGGCCAAGGAAGAGGGGGTGGCCAATGCCTTCGATTTCCCCGGCTTCGTCCCGGCCTACATCCGCCCGCTGTTCTGTCGCGGCATCGGTCCGTTCCGCTGGGCCGCGCTGTCGGGCGACCCGCAGGACATCTACAAGACCGACGCCAAGGTCAAGCAACTGATCCCCGACGATGCCCACCTGCACCGTTGGCTGGACATGGCCCGCGAGCGCATCAGCTTCCAGGGCCTGCCGGCGCGCATCTGCTGGGTTGGCCTGGGGCTGCGCGCCAAGCTCGGCCTGGCCTTCAACGAGATGGTGCGCAGCGGCGAGCTGTCCGCGCCGATCGTCATCGGCCGCGACCACCTCGACTCCGGCTCGGTGGCCAGCCCCAACCGCGAGACCGAGGCCATGCAGGACGGCTCCGACGCGGTGTCCGACTGGCCGCTGCTGAACGCCCTGCTGAATACCGCCAGCGGCGCCACCTGGGTCTCGCTGCACCACGGCGGCGGCGTGGGCATGGGCTTCTCCCAGCACTCCGGGATGGTGATCGTCTGCGACGGTAGCGACGAGGCCGCCGAACGCATCGCCCGCGTGCTGACCAACGACCCGGGGACCGGGGTGATGCGGCACGCCGACGCCGGCTACCAGGTCGCCATCGATTGCGCGAAGGAGCAGGGCCTGAACCTGCCGATGATCACCGCCCAGCGCTGACCTCGGAAACCGCCTCCACGCCGGCGGGGCGTGGGGGCGGCCGCCCACTGTCCCGACCAGGCCACAACAAGAATGGCGGCGCGCGAGCCGCAGCGGAGTACAGCAGCATGACCCAGGGCAGCGACAGCAAGCCACTGATCGAACGGCGCTCGATCGACTACATCCCGGCGAACGAGCGTCACGGTCGCCTCTACAGCCAGTTCACCCTCTGGCTGGGGGCTAATCTACAAATCACCGCCATCGTCACCGGCGCCCTCGCCGTGGTCCTCGGCGGCGACGTGTTCTGGTCGCTGGTCGGCCTGCTCATCGGCCAGCTCCTCGGCGGTGCGGTGATGGCCCTGCACGCCGCGCAGGGGCCGCGCCTGGGGCTGCCGCAGATGATTTCCAGCCGGGTGCAGTTCGGCGTCTACGGCGCCTGCATCCCGATCGCCCTGGTGTGCCTGATGTACCTGGGCTTCACCGCCACCGGCACGGTGCTTTCCGGCCAGGCCATCGGCCAGCTCACCGGGCTCAGCGACAGCGCCGGGATCTTCATCTTCGCCGCCTTCATCGTCCTGGTGACGGTGCTCGGCTATCGCGTCATCCACATCATCGGGCGGATCGCCAGCGTCCTCGGCATCATCGCCTTCGTCTACCTGTTCAGCCGCCTGATGCTGCTCAGCGACATCGGCGATCTGCTCGCCATCCGCCACTTCAGCTGGGCCTCGTTCCTCCTCGCGGTGTCCCTGGCGGCGTCCTGGCAGATCGCCTTCGGCCCCTACGTGGCCGACTATTCACGCTACCTGCCGGCGTCCACCTCGTCGTGGAAGACCTTCCTCGCCGTCGGCCTCGGCTCGGTGCTCGGCGCCCAGGCCTCGATGGTCCTCGGGGTGTTCTCCGCAGCCCTGGCCAACGGTCAGTTCGCCGGCCGCGAGGTGGCCTACATTGTCGGCCTGGGCAGCAGCGGGACCGTCGCCGCGCTGCTCTACTTCAGCATCGCCTTCGGCAAGGTGACCATTTCCACGCTGAACTCCTACGGCAGCTTCATGTGCATCGCGACCATCATCAGCAGCGTACGCGGTCAACTGGAGATCACCCGCCTGCAACGCCTGTTCTTCGTCCTCGCGATCGTCGGCGCCTCGACGCTCATCGCGCTGCTCGGCCAGCACTCGTTCCTCGCTGCGTTCAAGTCCTTCATCCTGTTCCTGCTGACCTTCTTCACCCCGTGGAGCGCGGTGAACCTGGTCGACTACTACTTCATCACCCGCGAGCGCTATGACGTGCCCGCGCTGGCCGACCCCGACGGCCGCTACGGTCGCTGGAACCTGCCGGGAATCGCCGTCTATACCCTCGGCGTGCTGGTGCAGATGCCGTTCCTGGCGACCACGCTGTACACCGGACCGATGGTCGAGCACCTTGGCGGCGTGGATATCTCCTGGATCATCGGCTTGCTGGTGCCGGCGGTCCTCTACTACCTGGTGGCGCGGCGCAAGGCCACGCGCCAGGCCCCGGCGCGAATGATCCTGCCGGCCGATCCCGGCGCCTTCGAACGTCCCGCGCACGGGGCCTGAGACGAATTTCCAGGGCGGCGCGGCCGCCTTCAATCCCATGAAACGCCGCCGGCGGACGGCGCTGCCGAGCCCGCCGAACCGAACAAGGAGCCTTCGATGAGCCTGCATCTGAAACCCGGCCAGCTGACCCTGGCCGACCTGCGCCAAGCCTACCTGGCCCCCGTGCGCCTGAGCCTGGATCCCAGCGCCGACGCGCCGATCGCCGCCAGCGTCGCCTGTGTCGAGAACATCATCGCCGAGGGTCGCACCGCCTACGGCATCAACACCGGCTTCGGCCTGCTGGCCTCGACGCGGATCTCCCCGGCCGACCTGGAGAAGCTCCAGCGCTCCATCGTCCTGTCCCATGCCGCCGGCGTCGGCGAGGCGCTGGACGACGCCATGGTGCGGCTGGTCATGCTGCTCAAGGTGAACAGCCTGGCTCGCGGGTTCTCCGGCATCCGCCGCAAGGTGATCGACGCGCTGATCGCGCTGATCAACGCCGAGGTCTATCCGCACATCCCGCTGAAAGGCTCGGTGGGCGCCTCCGGCGACCTGGCGCCGCTGGCGCACATGTCGCTGGTGCTGATCGGCGAAAGCCGGGCGCGCCATCGCGGTGAGTGGCTGCCGGCCGCCGAGGCGCTGGCGGTGGCCGGGCTGGAGCCGCTGACCCTGGCGGCGAAGGAAGGCCTGGCCCTGCTCAATGGTACCCAGGTGTCCACCGCCTACGCGCTGCGCGGGTTGTTCGAGGCCGAGGACCTGTTCGCCGCCGCCACCGTCTGCGGCGGGCTCAGCGTCGAGGCCATGCTCGGTTCGCGGGCGCCGTTCGATGCGCGCATCCACGCCGCGCGCGGCCAGCGTGGGCAGATCGACGTGGCCGCGGCCTATCGCGACCTGCTCACCGCCAGCAGCGAGGTGGCGCGTTCCCATGAGAAGTGCGACAAGGTCCAGGACCCCTATTCGCTGCGTTGCCAGCCGCAGGTGATGGGCGCCTGCCTGACCCAGATGCGCCAGGCCGCCGAGGTGCTGGAGAACGAAGCCAACGCGGTGTCCGACAACCCGCTGGTATTCGCCGCCGAGGGCGACGTGATCTCCGGCGGCAACTTCCACGCCGAACCGGTGGCGATGGCCGCCGACAACCTGGCCCTGGCGCTGGCCGAGATCGGTTCGCTGTCGGAACGGCGCATCTCGCTGATGATGGACATGCACATGTCGCAGTTGCCGCCGTTCCTGGTGGCCAACGGCGGGGTCAACTCCGGCTTCATGATCGCCCAGGTCACCGCCGCCGCGCTGGCCAGCGACAACAAGGCCCTGGCCCATCCGGCCAGCGTCGACAGCCTGCCGACCTCGGCCAACCAGGAAGACCACGTGTCGATGGCGCCGAACGCCGGCAAACGGCTCTGGGCGATGGCCGAGAACGTCCGCGGGATTCTCGCCGTGGAATGGCTGGGCGCCTGCCAGGGCCTGGACTTCCGTGAGGGCCTGAAGAGTTCGCCGAAGCTGGAGCAGGCTCGCCGCCTGCTGCGCGACAAGGTGCCGTACTACCAGGAGGATCGCTTCTTCGCCCCTGACATCGAGGCCGCCAGCCAGTTGCTCGCCAGCGGTTGCCTGAACGCGCTGCTGCCGGCCCGGCTGTTGCCGAGCCTTTGATACCCGCCCCCGGCCGCTCGGCCGGGGCGCTCCAGCAAGAACAACAACAGGAGAGCCGAGGGATGACGCACGACACGGGGCTTCGGCGCGGGCTGAACGCCCGTCATATTCGTTTCATGGCACTGGGGTCGGCGATCGGCACCGGCCTGTTCTACGGTTCCGCATCGGCCATCCAGATGGCCGGGCCGGCGGTGCTGCTGGCCTACCTGGTCGCCGGCGCGGCGGTGTACATGGTGATGCGCGCGCTCGGCGAGATGGCGGTGCACGAGCCGGTGTCCGGCTCGTTCGGCCATTACGCCAGCAGCTATCTCGGCCCCCTGGCCGGGTTCGTCACCGGCTGGACCTACGCTTTCGAGATGATCATCGTCTGCCTCGCCGATGTCACCGCGTTCGGCATCTACATGGGGTTCTGGTTTCCCGACGTGCCGCGCTGGATCTGGGTACTGTCCATCGTGCTGTTCATCGGCGGGCTGAACCTCTGCCATGTCAAGGTCTTCGGCGAGCTGGAGTTCTGGCTGTCGCTGGTCAAGGTCGGCGCCATCGTCGCGATGATCCTCGCCGGGCTCGGCATCATGTTCTTCGGCTTCAGCCTGGACGGCGCGGCGACGTCCGCCACCGGCGTGCACAACCTGTGGCAGCACGGCGGCTTCCTGCCCAACGGCTGGGCCGGGCTGGTCGCCTCGCTGTCGGTGGTGGTGTTCGCCTTCGGCGGCATCGAGATCATCGGCATCACCGCCGGCGAGGCACAGGACCCGCAGCGGGTGATCCCGCGGGCGATCAATGCGGTGCCGCTGCGCATCCTGCTGTTCTACGTGCTGACCCTGTTCGTGCTGATGGCGATCTTCCCCTGGCAGCAGATCGGCAGCAACGGCAGTCCCTTCGTGCAGATCTTCGACGGCCTGGGGATCGAGTCGGCCGCGGCGATCCTCAATGTCGTAGTGATCACCGCGGCGATCTCGGCGATCAACAGCGACATCTTCGGCGCCGGTCGCATGCTCTACGGCATGGCTCGCCAGGGCCAGGCGCCGGTCGGCTTCTCGCGGGTGTCGCGGCACGGCGTGCCGTGGATGACCGTGCTGCTGATGGCGGTGGCCCTGCTGCTCGGCGTGGCGCTGAACTACCTGATCCCGCAGAGCGTATTCCTGCTGATCGCTTCCATCGCCACCTTCGCCACCGTGTGGGTCTGGCTGATGATCCTCCTGGCCCAGGTCGGCATGCGCCGGCGCATGGGGCCGCGCCAGGTCGCCGCGCTGAAGTTCCCGGTGCCGCTGTGGCCATTCGCGCCGGCGGCGGCGATCGTCTTCATGCTGTTCATCTTCGTGGTGCTCGGCTATTTCCCGGACACCCGCCCGGCCCTGTGGGTCGGGGCTATCTGGATCGCCTTGCTGGTGATCGCCTACCGGCGCTGGGTCAGGCCGAAGGGCGATGCCGCGCATGGCGTGCTTCAGGCCCAGGGAGGGCTGTGACGGAACCGACGGCGGCCTGAGCCGCCGGCCAATAACAATGATCGAGGCCGTTCCCCCGGGCGCGGCCCGCAGGTTTTCCAACTGCCTTTCCCAATCGTGCATCTGGAGCGTCGAACCATGCGATACAAGAAGTCGATGTTGAGTGTTATCTGTGCCCTCGGCCTGCTCGCCGCCGCGGCGGGCGCCCAGGCGGAAGGCTGGTGCGAGTCCGGCAAGGCGGTGAAGTTCGCCGGGCTGAACTGGGAGAGCGGGACCCTGCTCACCGAGCTGATGCAGTTCGTCCTGGCCAAGGGCTACGGCTGTACCACCGACAGCCTGCCGGGCAACTCGATCACCATGGAGCAGGCGCTGAGCACCAATGACATCCAGGTCTTCGCCGAGGAGTGGATCGGCCGCAGCGACGCCTGGAACAAGGCCGCCGCGGCCGGCAAGGTGGTCGGCGTCGGCGAACCCATCGTCGGCGCGGTGGAGGGCTGGTACGTGCCGCGCTACGTGATCGAGGGCGACCCGCAGCGCAAGCTCGAGGCGAAGGCGCCGAAGCTGCGCTCTATCGCCGACCTGGCGCAGTACGCCGAGGTCTTCCGCGACCCGGAAGAACCGGGCAAGGGGCGCTTCTACAATTGCCCGGCCGGCTGGACCTGCGAGCTGGAGAACAGCGAGATGCTGAAAAGCTACGGCCTGGAGGAGACGTTCACCAATTTCCGTCCGGGCACCGGCCCGGCACTGGACGCGGCGGTGCTGTCGAGCTATCGGCGCGGCGAGCCTATCCTGTTCTACTACTGGTCGCCGACGCCGCTGATGGGCCGTGCCGACCTGGTGCGCCTGGAGGAAAGGCCCGGCGTCGACAAGCGCATCAGGATCCAGGTCGGCCTGTCGCGGACCTTCCACGACCAGGCGCCGGAGCTGGTGGCGGTGCTGGAGAAGGTCAACCTGCCGGCGGAGCTGCTGAACAGCGACCTGGCGCGGATGGCCAAGGACAGGATCGATGCAGCGCGCCTGGCGCGCGAGTTCCTCAAGGAGCACCCCGAGGTCTGGCACGCCTGGGTCGACGAGGACGCGGCGAAGAAGATCGAAGCGGCACTCTGAACCCACGACCGACGAGAGCAGACCATGTTTCCCGAACGCCTGACATTTTCCATCGCCGACTGGGTCAACGCTTGGGTCGACGCCCTGGTGACCAACTACGGCGACCTGTTCCGCAAGATCTCCGACACCCTGCTGTGGGCCATCGTCAACCTCGAAGGGCTGCTCCGCGCCACGCCCTGGTGGCTATTGCTGGCGATCGTCGCGGCGATCGCCTGGCACGCCACCCGGCGCCTGCTGCCGACCCTGGTGATCACCGGCCTGCTGTTCCTGGTCGGCGCCGTCGGCCTCTGGGACAAGCTGATGCAGACCCTCGCGCTGATGCTGGTGGCGACCTTCATCTCGGTGCTGATCGGCATCCCCCTGGGCATCCTCGCCGCGCGCAGCAACCGCCTGCGCGCGGTACTGATGCCGCTGCTGGACATCATGCAGACCATGCCCAGCTTCGTGTACCTGATCCCGGTGCTGATGCTGTTCGGCCTGGGCAAGGTGCCGGCGATCTTCGCCACCGTGATCTATGCCGCGCCGCCGCTGATCCGCCTCACCGACCTGGGCATCCGCCAGGTCGACAGCGAGGTGATGGAGGCGGTCAACGCCTTCGGCGCCAACCGCTGGCAGCAGCTGTTCGGCGTGCAGTTGCCGCTGGCCCTGCCGAGCATCATGGCGGGGATCAACCAGACCACCATGATGGCCCTGTCGATGGTGGTGATCGCTTCGATGATCGGCGCCCGCGGCCTCGGCGAAGACGTACTGGTGGGCATCCAGACGCTGAACGTGGGCAAGGGCCTGGAAGCCGGCCTGGCGATCGTCATCCTCGCGGTGGTGATCGACCGCATCACCCAGGCCTACGGCCGTTCCCGGCACGAGACGAGCAAATGAGCGGTGCGCAGATGAACAAGATCGAAGTGAAGAACGTGTTCAAGATCTTCGGCCCGCGCGCCGATGCCGCGCTGGCGCTGATCCGCCAGGGACGCAGCAAGGCCGAAGTGCTGGCGCAGACCGGCTGCGTGGTCGGCGTCAACGACCTGTCGCTGACCATCGGTGCTGGCGAGATCTTCGTGATCATGGGCCTGTCGGGTTCCGGCAAGTCGACCCTGGTGCGCCATTTCAACCGCCTGATCGACCCCACCAGCGGCGAGATACTGGTGGATGGCGAGGACATCCTGCGCTACGACATGGAAGCCCTCCGGCAATTCCGCCGGCGCAAGATCAGCATGGTGTTCCAGAGTTTCGGCCTGCTGCCGCACAAGAGCGTGCTCGACAATGTCGCCTACGGCCTGAAGGTTCGCGGCGAAAGCCGGGCGCAGTGTCACGAGCGGGCCCTGCACTGGATCGCCACGGTGGGCCTGAAGGGCTACGAGAAATCCTATCCGCACCAGCTTTCCGGCGGCATGCGCCAGCGCGTCGGCCTGGCCCGCGCGCTGGCCGCCGACACCGAGATCATTCTCATGGACGAGGCCTTCAGCGCCCTCGACCCGTTGATCCGCGCGGACATGCAGGACCAGTTGCTGGAACTGCAGAAAACCCTGCACAAGACCATCGTCTTCATCACCCACGACCTCGACGAGGCGGTACGCATCGGCAACCGCATCGCGATCCTCAAGGACGGCCAACTGATCCAGGTCGGCACACCACGGGAAATCCTCCACCAGCCGGCCGACGACTACGTCGACCGCTTCGTCCAGCGGCGGGTGGCGAACCTATGAGCGACCTACCGAGCGTCGTGTTCGGCGACGGTCCGCTGCGTTGGCAGGAACTGGTCGCGGTGGCCCGGCACGGTGCGCGCCTGGAACTGTCGGCGGCGGCCTGGGCACGGATTGACAACGCCCGCGCCATCGTCTGCCGTATCGTCGCCAATGGCGAGCGTGCCTACGGCATCAGTACCGGCCTCGGCGCGCTGTGCGACGTCCTGCTGGAAGGCGAGCAGCTCGCCGAGCTGTCGCGCAACACCTTGCTCAGCCATGCCTGCGGGGTCGGCGAGCCGCTGCGCGACGAACAGACCCGGGCGATCATCTGTGCCGCCGTCGCCAACTACAGCCAGGGTAAGTCCGGGCTCGACCGTTCGCTGGTGGAAGGGCTGCTGGCGCTGCTCAACCACGGGATTACCCCGCAGGTGCCGGCCCAGGGCTCGGTGGGCTACCTGACCCACATGGCGCACGTCGGCATCGCCCTGCTCGGCATCGGCGAGGTCAGCTACCGCGGCAGCGTCGTGCCGGCCGCCGCCGCGTTGGCGGCGGAAGGCCTGGCGACGGTGCGCCTGGGAGCCAAGGACGGGCTCTGCCTGGTCAACGGCACGCCGTGCATGACCGGCCTCGCCTGCCTGGCCCTGGACGACGCGCAGCGCCTGGCGCAGTGGGCCGACGTGATCGGGGCGATGAGCTTCGAGGCCCTGCGCGGCCAACTGGCGGCGTTCGACGCCGAGATCGTTGCGCTCAAGCCGCATCCCGGGATGCAGCGGGTCGCCGCCAATCTGCGGGCCTTGCTGGCTGGCAGCCAGGTGCTGGAGAACGCCCGCGGCATCCGCACCCAGGATGCCCTGAGCATCCGCTCGATACCGCAGATCCATGGCGCCTGCCGTGACCAGTTGGCCCACGCGGCGCGGCAGATAGAGACCGAACTCAACTCGGCCACCGACAACCCGCTGCTGCTGGGTACGCCGGAGGCCTACCGGGTGGTATCCCAGGCCAATCCCCACGGCGAATCGGTGGCGATGGCCGCCGACCTGCTGGCGATCGCCGTGGCCGAGCTGGGCGGGGTCGCCGAGCGGCGCCTGGATCGCCTGGTCAACCCGCTGGTCAGCGGCCTGCCGGCGTTCCTGGTGGGCAAGCCGGGAGTCAACTCGGGGATGATGATCACCCAGTACGTCGCCGCCTCCCTGGCCGGCGAGAATCGCCAGCTGGCGCAGCCGGCGGTGGTCGACAACTTCGTCACCTCGGCGCTCCAGGAGGACCACCTGAGCCTCGGCACCAGTGCCGCGCTCAAGCTTGGCAGGGCCCTGGAGAACCTCCGGCGGATCCTCGCCATCGAGTACCTGCTGGCCGCCCAGGCCTTCGAATTCCTCGCCCCGCAACGCTTCGGCCAGGGCACCGCGGCGGCCTGGGGCATCCTGCGCGAGCGCGTGCCCGCGTACGACACCGACCGCTGGCTGGCTCCTGACATCGCCAGCGCGGCGGCCATCCTCGGCGAGCGGAAGAGTCTCGCCCGGCTGGCCGCGAGCATAGGAGACCTGCAATGAAACGACTCTGGCAGCATTGCCATGCCGCCACCCTCAAGGGCGGCAAGTACTCGATCGTCGAGGACGCCGCCCTGGTCACCGACGGTCCGCTGATCCACTGGATCGGCCCGCGCGCCGAACTGCCGCCCGACGACTACGCCGAACGCATCGACCTCGATGGCGCCTGGCTGACCCCGGGGTTGATCGACTGCCACACCCACGCGGTGTTCGGCGGCAACCGCAGCGGCGAATTCGAGCAGCGCCTGGAGGGCGTCAGCTACGCCGAGATCGCCGCCGCCGGCGGCGGTATCGCCAGCACCGTACGGGCCACCCGCGAGGCCAGCGAGGAAGAATTGCTGGCCAGCGCGCGCAAGCGCCTGGACCCCTTGCTGCGCGACGGCGTGACGGCGCTGGAGATCAAGTCCGGCTACGGCCTCGACCTGGCCAGCGAACGCAAGATGCTACGAGTCATCCGCCGCCTCGGCGAACGCCTGCCGGCGACCGTGCGCAGCACCTGCCTGGCCGCCCATGCGCTACCGCCGGAATACGCCGGGCGCGCCGACGACTACATCGAGCATATCTGCTCGACGATGCTCCCCGCGCTGGCCGGAGAGGGACTGGTGGACGCGGTGGACGCCTTCTGCGAGCACCTGGCGTTTTCCCCGGCGCAGGTCGAGCGGGTATTCATCGCCGCCCGCGAGCTGGGCCTGCCGGTGAAGCTGCACGCCGAGCAGCTATCCTCGCTGCACGGTTCCAGCCTGGCGGCGCGCTACCGGGCTTTGTCGGCCGACCATCTGGAGTACATGACCGAGGACGACGCCCGGTCCATGGGCGAGGCGGGCACCGTCGCGGTGCTGCTGCCGGGCGCCTTCTACCTGTTGCGCGAGACCCAGCTGCCGCCGATCGATGCCCTGCGCCGGCACGGCGTGGCCATGGCCATTGCCAGCGATCTCAATCCCGGCACCTCGCCAGCGCTGTCGTTGCGCCTGATGCTGAACATGGCCTGTACCCTGTTCCGCCTGACCCCGGAGGAGGCGCTGGCCGGCGTCACCCTGCACGCCGCCCGGGCGCTGGGGCTGGAAGCCCGCCACGGCAGCCTGGAGGTTGGCAAGCTGGCCGACTTCGTCGCCTGGGACATCGAGCGTCCGGCGGAGCTGGCCTACTGGCTGGGCGGCGATCTGCCGAAACGCGTCATTCGCCACGCCGAGGAGGTATACCGTGGATGAAGTCCTGAGTTTCAAGCGCGGCCGCGTGCCGCTACTGATCAGCATGCCGCACCCCGGCACGCGCCTGACCCCGGCGGTGGACGCCGGCCTGGTGGAGGAGGCGCGGGCGCTGACCGATACCGACTGGCACATTCCCCGGCTCTACGATTTCGCCGAGGAACTGGGCGCCAGCACCCTGGCTGCCCACTATTCGCGCTATGTAGTCGATCTCAACCGCCCTTCCGACGACAAGCCGCTGTACAGCACCGCCACTACCGGCCTGTATCCGGACACCCTGTTCGACGGCCGGCCGCTCTACCGCGAAGGCATGGCGCCGTCCGCCGAGGAACGCATGCGCTACCTGGCCGAAGTGTGGACGCCCTACCACCGGACCATCGCCGAGGAACTGGCGCGGCTGAAGGCCGAGTTCGGCTACGCGCTGCTCTGGGACGCCCACTCGATCCGTTCCCACGTGCCGCACCTGTTCGACGGCCGACTGCCCGACTTCAATCTCGGCACCAACGCCGGCGCCAGTTGCGATCCAGCGCTGGCGGCCCGCCTGGAGGCGGTCTGCGCTGCCGCCGAAGGCTACAGCCATGTGCTCAACGGGCGCTTCAAGGGCGGCCACATCACCCGCCACTACGGCCAGCCGGAGCAGCACGTCCATGCCGTCCAGCTGGAGCTGGCGCAGTGCACCTACATGGACGAGCAGGCCCCGTTCGCTTACCGCGCGGACCTCGCCGAAGCGACCCGCGCGGTCATCCGCGAACTGCTGGAAAGCCTCCTCGCCTGGGGGCACGAGCGCTACGCCTGAGGCGCTCGAGGCGGCGGACGCCTGGCCCGTCCTGGCGGACGTGAATGCCGCGGATGGGGTGGGGCGTCCGTGTCGGCATTCTGGAAATTTTCTGTTACAAATTTATTGAGGTCAGCGTTGATGCGGCCGGGAGGCCGAGTGCGCAAAGAGTTGCACAACTGTTCTCCTCTATCCTCTCGGCCAGCATTTCCATCGCGCGGGCGCAGGCGCGTCGCGCCCGGAACCGAATACGCCAGGAACGCACGGCTGCGTTTCCAAGAGGACAGTGAATGTTCGCCCCCGCCAACCAGACGCACTTCAGCCTTCGCATCGAAAACCTCCGGCACGACTTCCAGGTACTCGCCTTCCGCGGTCGCGAAGCCATCAGCCAGCCCTTTCGCTTCGACCTGGAGCTGGTCAGCGAGCGATCCGACCTGGACCTCGACGCGCTGCTGCACCAGCCGGCCTTCCTGATCCTCTCGCCGAGCGGGCAAGGGGTCCACGGACAGCTCACCAGCATCGCCCAGGGGGACTCCGGCAAGCGCCTGACCGGCTATCGCGCGACCCTGGAGCCGCGCCTGGCCTACCTGGGGCTGTGCAGCGACCAACGCATCTTCCAGCGCCTCAGCGTGCCGGAAATCATCGGCCGGGTGCTGGAGGGCCACGGCATTCTCGCCGACGCCTATCGCTTCCAGCTGGGCCCGACGCCGTACCCGGCCCGCGAATACTGCACGCAGTACGACGAAACCGACCTGGCGTTCCTCAGCAGGCTCTGCGAGGAGGAAGGCATCCATTACCACCATGAGTTTTCTGCCCAGGGCCATGTGCTGGTCTTCGGCGACGACCAGACCTCCTTTCCGCGGCTGCAACGCCCCGTCGCCTACGTGCAGGACGCCGGGCTGGTCGCCGACCAGCCGGTGGTCAAGCGCTTCGGCGTGCGCTTCGACACCCGTGCCAGCCGGGTTACCCGGCGCGACTACGACTTCGAGCAACCCGCGTTGCAGATGCAGGCCGCCCATGGCCCGCAGCCCGGGGCGCAGCAACCGGACCTGGAGGACTACGACTATCCCGGCCGCTTCACCCACCGCGAGCGCGGCAAGCACCTGAGCCGGCGCGCGCTGGAACGGCATCGCGCCGACTACCTACAGGCCAGGGGCGAAAGCGACGAACCGGCGCTGCTCAGCGGACACTTCCTGACGCTGTCCGCGCATCCTCGCGGCGAATGGAACGATCTCTGGCTGCTTACCGAGGTTCTCCACGAAGGGCGGCAGCCGCAGGTACTGGAAGAGTCGATCGACAGCGACGTCGCGCAGGGCCGGGGCGATTTCCGCCAGGGCTATCGCAACCGTTTCGTCGCCACTCCCTGGAGCGCGCATTTCCGCCCCCCGCTGGAGCATCCCAGGCCACGCGTGCTGGGCTGCCAGACAGCGGTCGTGACCGGCCCCGCCGGCGAGACCATCCACTGCGACCAATACGGCCGGGTCAAGGTGCAGTTCTTCTGGGATCGCCTCGGCCAGGCCGACGACAACACCAGTTGCTGGTTGCGCGTCGCCTCCAACTGGGCGGGCAAGCGCTATGGCGGCGTCGCCATCCCGCGGGTGGGCATGGAAGTCCTGGTGGGTTTCCTGGAGGGCGATCCGGATCAGCCGCTGGTCACCGGCTGCCTCTACCACAGCGAAAACCGGGTGCCCTACGAGCTGCCGCAGAACAAGACCCGCAGCGTTTTCAAGACCGACAGCTACCCCGGCGGCGGCGGTTTCAACGAACTGCGCATCGAGGACCGCAAGGGCCAGGAACAGATCTTCGTCCACGCCCAGCGCGACTGGGACGAGAACATCGAGCACGACCAGAAGATCCGCGTCGGCCACGAGCGCCACGACACGGTCGAGGGCGATAGCTACAGCGAGTTCAGGGCCGAGGAACAGCGCACGGTCCATGCCGACCGCAAGGTCGAACTGAAGGCGGCCGACCACCTCAGCGTCGCCGACGCGTTGCACCTGAGGATCGGCACCGGCCAGTTCGTCGAGGCGGGCGACGAGATCCATTTCAAGGCCGGCGACAAGGTAGTGATCGAGGCAGGCATGGAGCTGACCCTAAAGGGCGGTGGCAGCTTCGCCAGGCTCGACCCGGGCGGTGTCACCCTCGACGGCGCCCAGGTGATGATCAACAGCGGCGGCAGCCCCGGCATCGGTAGCGGCGTTCGCGCGCTGTCGCCGCTGCAACCGCTCGCGGCCGACGCCGCGGCGGCGGGAGGCGCCTTGTTGGGAGCCATCGCCCAGAAGATCGGCGAAGCGCCGCAGAAACTCCTGCGTTTCGAACTCAGTCCGTTGCCCGGCGTGCCATCGGCGGCCAGGCAACCGTATCGGCTCTACGCCAACGGTGCCTTCAAGGAGGAGGGCATCGCCGACGAAGGCGGCGCAATCAGCTTCGAACCGCTGCCGGGCGAACGCACCTATCGCATCGAGACCGCCAATGGCCACGCCTACGAAGTGGATATGGTCGACCAGCCGGACGCACTGCAGGCCGACGATCGGCTCGCCCAGCAGGGGTTCCGCGACTACCGGGCGGAAATGCCCCAGCACAAGCCGCGTTCCGCCCCGGACGCCTACCGGCGCGACGCCTCGCGGCCCGGCGCCGCCGACAAGGATGACCCCACGCCATGAGCGACCTGTACAAACCGCAGACCCTCAAGCTGTACGCGCAACAGGCCGGCAGCGTCCGGCTGACCCTCGACTGGTTCGCCAACAAGGCTTTCTACCCGCCGCGCGCGGGTGTGCACATCAATCCGCTGATCAATGGCCAGGCGGCCTTCGACGCGGTGCATGCGGCGATGGAAGCGGCCCGGCACAGCATCGACATCATCACCTGGGGCTTCGACCCGGCCATGCGCTTCAAACGCCCCGACGGACCGCGAATCGGCGAATTGCTGCAGACGAAGGGCCGCGAAGGAGTGCAGGCGCGAGTGCTGGTCTGGAGCAACCAACTCGCCAGGCTCAAGGAAAACACCATCCCCGGGGCCGGCGTCGGCGGTTCCGGCGGCACCTGGGCGGGCTCGGGCGTCGCCAGCGGCAGCGCGGTGGACAACGAGGTGCTGCGGCTGGAGCAGCGGCGCCAGCATAACCTCAACCTCATCGCGCGGCAGAAGGAAGCCCTGGAGCGCTCGGAACGGCTGCACCGCGAAGGCAGGCTGCCGAGCTTCGACCCGCGGGGCGCCGCCCACGCGCGGACGCGCATCGCCGAGCTGGAGGTGGAGAACGCCGAGATCCAGCGCACTCTCGACAGCAGCGAGGCCCAGGGCTACGGCGGCAAGCGCGGTTCCGGCGGCACCCGCCAGGATCCCTGGGGGCAGATATTCACCCGCGACTGGTTCAAGGCGGTACGCGGCGGTGGGTTGCAGAACGTCGAGTTCCGTACCCGCGACTTCGAGCAGACGGCCAGGCCGGTGATGAACGGCGAGCAGGTGCGCCTCGTCAATGGGCGACTGCAAAGCCTGATCCACCTGCTGCGCGCCGATGGCATCGACGACCTGGGCATCGGCCAGTTGCTGGTACTCACCCAGTTCGCCAGCCATCACCAGAAGATGGTCCTGGTCGACTATGGCAGCCCGCAGGCCATCGGCTTCGTCATGGGTCACAACATGCACCGCAACTACTGGGACACCAGTGCCCACCTGTTCGACGACCGCGCCGCCGGTCGCGATCCCGGGTTCGGACCCTGGCAGGATATCTCCATGCAGGTCCAGGGACCGGTGCTGGCCGACCTCAGCCGCAACTTCAGCGAGGCCTGGGACCTCGAGACGCCGTGGTACAAGCGCTGGTTCTCGACGCCATCGCTGACCGCCGAGCGCGACGCCTTGCCGCTGCCGAAGATCGCCACGCCCGCCAGCAACAGCGTCGCGCAGATTTGCCGGACCCAGCCGCAGGACGACGAGCGCTCGATCCTGGAGCACTATCTCAAGGCCCTGGGCAATGCCACCGACTACGTCTACATGGAAAACCAGTACTTCCGTTATGCCGGCTTCGCCGAGCGCCTGCGGAAGACTGCGCAGGTGCGCAAGGCCCGGGGCGTGCCCGGCGACCTGTACCTGTTCGTCGTGACCAACACCCCCGACTCCAGCGACGCCTCGAAGACCACCTACGACATGATGAAAGGCCTGGGCCAGGAGCAACTGATGCCGCAGGTACAGCGCGACCTGGCGCATGACTTGCGGGAAAAGCGGGAGCAGTTGAAGCAGGTCAGGGAAAACCTACATCCCGATCCCTATGTCCGGCGCGGCCAGGAAAACAACATCGAACGGCTGGAGCGCAAGATCGAGGCGCTCGAAGAGAAAGGCGTGACGCCGGAAGTCGAGCAACGCCTCGGCGATCTCGGCGCGCAGGAGATTCCCGGACTGGCGAAGAACACCGGCGAGGACGACAAGCCCTATCAACTCGCCGAAGTACCCGGCCTCAAGGTGGTCGTCGCCACCCTGGCCACCAGCGACCCCGCCCCCGGCAGCCCGCCGCCAGCGCGCCTGTCCGCCGAAGCCGAGGCCGCCCTCGGGGCACCACCGTTGAAGGCACGCTACAAGCACATCTACGTGCACTCCAAGCTGCTGCTGGTGGACGACCTCTATACCCTGCTCAGCTCGGCCAATATCAATGTCCGCAGCATGCATGGCGACAGCGAGTTGGGGATTGCCCAGCCCAATCCGGATTTGGCGAGGGCGATGCGGGAGGAGTTGTGGGAGCTACATGCCCAGAAAGTGGCTGCGACAACCGAAAAAAACTTCAAACTCTGGAATCAGAAAATGGATGCGAATTGGAGACAGCAACGTAAAGACGAGCCTTTGGTAGCTAACTTGCTTCGCTTCTGGGATGTCGTGACACCTTATAGCCCCGGTCTCACGGTGGACTGAATGATGCGTCCATTATGTTTTTTTCTCTTGATTTTTTTGTTGTCGGGAAACCCTGTCATGGCGGCTGAACTACGACCTTTTATATGCGTTAACGAAAAAGACCATTTGCCATCTCTAGATCCTCAGGCTGATGCATGGTATCGGGAGGCAGTAGCTCTCGCCAAGCCCGATACCCTGCGTCCCTGGGATCGTATCGTCGATCTATACAGTAAGGCAGTTGAGCGTGGTCACTGGAAGGCTATGCATAACTTGGCGAGCCTCTATCGTACCGGTTGGCCAGGCGGTGTGGAGAAGGATACTCAGAAAGCTCTAGATCTCTACCAGAAGATGATCGATTTGAAGGTTCCTCAAGGTTTCTACGATATGGCGGCAATGATCGGAAATCGTGCTGGCGTCAAGAATCCTGCGACTGATGGACTTACTTTTCTCGATAAGGCTGCAAGCTTGGGTAATCCACCAGCATTAACTGAGTTAGGAAGGCTATATATATATGTTGCTGGTCAGGATGAGTTGGGGCTGAAATATACGAACTGTGCTGCAGGCCAGGGCTATGCTCCTGCCAATTACGAGCTGGCGATGTACTATCGTTTGGTGGCACATAACTACCCAAAGGCGGCAGGCTATTACCTTCTTGCTGCAAGCCAAGGAAATGATGATGCTGCCTTCTTCATGTCCGGAGTTTTTGATAAGACTAGTCCCGATGTTGACAGAATGTGGTACGCCCCCGATGAGAAGCTGCACAAACTATATGATGGTATTTACGATCAACTTGCCGCTGATCCTGATTTGCGTTTTCCCAACTTGATAAAGGACCATCCTCTGCCTCCTCACCCGACCCAGGGCTACGACNATGTGGTACGCCCCCGATGAGAAGCTGCACAAACTATATGATGGTATTTACGATCAACTTGCCGCTGATCCTGATTTGCGTTTTCCCAACTTGATAAAGGACCATCCTCTGCCTCCTCACCCGACCCAGGGCTACGACGCAGATCGGCCCGACTGGAAACCGGGGCAGTGATGCGGCTGATGGCTATTGGACTTTGGACCGTGCTCTGTCTTGCAGGTGTCCCCGTGATGGCCAACAGCAAACCATTTGTCTGCGCTAATGAAAAAGACCATCTGCCGCCGTTGGATCCGCAAGCCGATGCTTGGTACCGCGAAGCAGCAGCCTTGGCCAAGCCCGATACTCTGCGGCCCTGGCGCCGTATCGTCGAGCTTTACAGCAAGGCAGTGGAGCGCGGGCATTGGAAGGCGATGCATAATTTGGCGAATCTTTATCGCACAGGGTGGCCCGGAGGAGTAGAAAAAGATACGCAGAAGGCATTGGATCTCTATCAAAAGATGATCGATCTGGAGGTGCCCCAAGGGTTCTATGATATGGGAGCAATGATCGGCAATCGTGCAGGGGTCATGAATCCTGCAACTGGCGGGCTTACTTTTCTTGATAAGGCTGCTAGCCTAGGAAATCCGCCGGCACTAACCGAGCTAGGTAAGCTCTATATATATGTGGCCAAAAAAAAGGATTTGGGGTTGGCGTATACTCACTGTGCTGCTAGCCAGGGCTATGCGCCGGCTAGTTATGAGTTGGGGGCGTATTACAAGATAGTAGAACATAATTTTCCAAAAGCACTGGGTTATTATCAGGCGTCAGTCTCTCAGGGCGGAAAGAGTGCGGCTTTATTTATCTCCGGTGTTTTTGATAAAGCCAGTCCTGATGTCGATAGAATGTGGTACGCACCCGATGAGAAATTGCGCAAATTATATGATGGTATTTACGATAAACTTGCCGCTGATCCTGATTTTCGTTTTCCCAACTTGATAAAGGACCATCCTCTACCTTCTCACCCGACCCAGGGCTACGATGCAGATCGGCCCGACTGGAAACCGGGGCAGTGATGCGGCTGATGGCTATTGGACTTTGGGCCGTGCTCTGTCTTGCAGCCGTTCCCGTGATGGCCAACAGCAAATCATTTGTCTGCGTTAATGAGAAAGACCATCTGCCGCCGTTGGATCCGCAAGCCGATGCTTGGTACCGCGAAGCAGCAGCCTTGGCTAAGCCCGATACTCTGCGGCCCTGGGGCCGTATCGTCGAGCTTTACAGCAAGGCAGTGGAGCGCGGTCATTGGAAGGCGATGCATAACCTGGCAAATCTCTATCGAACGGGGTGGCCTGGTGGAGTAGAGAAGGATACACAGAAAGCTCTGGATATTTACCAGAAGATGATCGACCTAGGAGTACCCCAAGGTTTCTATGACATGGGGGCAATGATCGGTAATCGTGCCGGTGTTAAGAACCCTGCTACCGATGGTCTGACCTTCTTGGATAAAGCCGCTAGTTTGGGGAGCCCGCCAGCACTGACTGAGTTGGGTAAACTCTATATTTATGTGGCCAAGGAAAAGGAATTGGGGCTGGCGTATACCAGTTGTGCTTCCAGTCAAGGTTATGCTCCGGCGAGCTATGAGCTTGGAAGCTACTATGAGTTGGTTGAACATAATTATCCAAAGGCACTTAGCTACTATCAAGTCTCCGTCTCTCAAGGCGGCAGGAGTGCAGCCTTTTTTCTCTCGCGCGTCTTCGGAAAGAGGACGCCTCCTTCAAGTGCAATGTGGTATACGCCGGATGAAAAGCTTGAGAAATTCTACTACTCCCTCTATCTGCAAATTGATGCCGACTCCGATCTTCGTTTTCCCAATTTGGTAAAAGATAACCCCTTGCCACCCCACCCCGTCCAGGGCTACGACGCAGCTCGACCCGACTGGAAGCCGGGTCAGTGATTCGGCTAATGGCTATTGGAATATGGGCTGTACTTTGTCTCGCGGCAGTTCCCGCTATGGCTGACAGCAAGCCTTTTGTCTGCGTTAACGAAAAGGACCATCTACCCCCTCTGGACCCGCAGGCCGATGCTTGGTATCGCGAAGCGGCGACCCTGGCCAAGCCCGATACCTTGCGTCCGTGGCCTCGTATCGTCGGGTTGTACAGCAAGGCGGCCGAGCGCGGCCACTGGAAGGCCATGCACAACTTGGCGAATCTTTATCGTACAGGGTGGCCCGGAGGAGTAGAAAAAGATACGCAGAAGGCATTGGATCTCTATCAAAAGATGATAGATCTGGATGTGCCTCAGGGGTTCTATGATATGGGAGCAATGATTGGAAATCGCGCCGGGGTTAAAAACCCTGCAACTGACGGACTTACTTTTCTTGATAAGGCTGCTAGCCTAGGAAATCCGCCGGCACTAACTGAACTAGGTAAGCTTTATATATATGTGGCCAAAAAAAAGGATTTGGGGTTGGCGTATACTCACTGTGCTGCTAGTCAGGGTTATGCGCCGGCTAGTTATGAGCTGGGGGCGTATTACAAGATAGTAGAACACAATTTCCCAAAGGCACTTGTTTATTATCAGGTGTCAGTCTCTCAGGGGGGCAAGAGCGCGGCTTTTTTCCTATCACGAGTCTTCGGAAGTGAGACTCCCCCTGCAAGTGCAATGTGGTACGCCCCCGACGAAAAGTTGCGAGAAGCGTATTATTCAATCTACAAAAAGCTTGAAGCTGACCCCGACTTACGTTTCCCCAATCTTATAGAGGACTATCCTCTGCCTCCTCACCCCACCCAGGGCTACGACGCGGACCACCCAGACTGGAAGCCGGAGCGGTAAGTACGCGAGGCGTGGGCCAGAACGACGTCCAAGGTTTCCAGCGGCAGTCCAGGCGGCAAATGCTACATCTGCACGGCCCGCAAACGCTCCTCGGCCTGGCGGGCGAGCATCCGCAACAGCGGAGCGAGGGTGTGCGGCGGGGTTTCGTCGGCGCGGGTGATGGCGTAGAGGGTGACCGGGAAGGCCGGGCTCAATGGGCGGATCGCGGTGCTGTGCGGGTCGGCGCCGAGGGCGGTGAATGGATCGACCAGCGCCAGGCCGGCCCCAGCCTCCACCAGGGCGCGGGCGAGGGCGTAGGTCTGCACGGCGATCTTCACCTGCGGCGGTGGCACCACGGCGCTGAGGTAATCCTCCAGGCGGGCGAACAGCGGGTCGGCGGTGGACAGCCCGATCAGCGCTTCGCCGGCCAGCCCGGCCAGGCTCAGCGGCTGCCGGCGTTCCGCTTCGGGCCAGTGTTCGCGCGGCGCCAGGGCCACCAATACGCCGCTGGCGATGGCTTCGCCGCGCAGGCCGGGGTGTTCCGGCTGCTTCAGGCTCAGGGCCAGGTCCAGTTCGCGCATCAGCAGGCCCTGCACCAGCTCGCGCGAATGCAAGGTGGCCAGTTCGCAGCCGCTCTGCGGATAGCGCGCGCTCCATTCGCCGATCGCCCGCGGCAGCAGCGACAGCGCCAGGGCCGGGGTGGCGCCGATGCGCAGGCTGTGGCCCGGCTGGCGCCGCAGGTTCTGCGCCAGGCGCCGCACCGCCTGCAGGCTATCGCTGAGCTTGGCCACTTCGCGCTCCAGTTCCAGCGCTTCCGGAGTCGCCAGCAGCTTGCCGCGCACTCGCAAGAACAGCGGGAAGCCCAGTTGCTGCTCGGCGTGCTGCAGGACTTTGCTCACCGCCGGTTGGGACACATGCAGCAACTGTGCGGCGCCGCTGACCGAGCCAGCCTGGCGGATCGCCTGGAACACTTCGATATGGCGGAGCTTCATCGGCGCGAACCCATAACCTGGATTTATACCCTGGCCATCTTTATTCATTGTCCTACCGCTGTCATCCGCGCCTATCGTCGAAGCCCTGGAAAACACCTGGATAACGATTGTCATGGCTCAGCGGGTTTGCATCATCGGCGCCGGCGTGGTCGGCCTGGCCACGGCCTACGCCCTGGTTCGCGAAGGGTTCGACGTGACCCTGGTGGAAGCGCGCGAGCGGGGCGGGCTGGAAACCAGCTACGCCAATGGCGGGCAGTTGTCCTATCGCTACGTGGCGCCATTGGCCGACAGCGGCGTGCCGGCCCAGGCGCTCGGCTGGCTGCTGCGCAATGATGCGCCGTTGCGCCTGCGGCCGCGCCTTGATCCGGCGCAGTGGCGCTGGCTGCTGGGCTTCCTCGCGGCCTGCCGCGGCTCGCTGAACCGCCGCAATGCCGCGCACCTGCTGCGCCTGGCATTGCTCAGCCAGCGCACCCTGCAGGCCTGGCGCGAGGAGGATGGCCTCGATGGCTTCGACTGGCGGCGCAACGGCAAGCTGGTGGCGTTTCGCCAACCGGCCAGCTTTGCGCGGGCCCGCCAGGGTCTGGCCGATCCTTCGGCGCAATTCGTCCTGACCGCCGCCGAGTGCCTCGCGCTGGAGCCGGCCCTGTCCGCCGCGCCCTTCGTCGGCGGCATCCACACGCCGGACGAGGAGGTCGCCGACTGCCATGCCTTCTGCGTGCAACTTGCCGAGCGCCTGCAGGCTTCCGGACATTGCCGGCAACTGCATGGCCGCAGGGTGACGAAGATCGTCGAGGGCGGCGCGGCGGTGCGTGGCGTCGAGGTCGGCGGCGATCTCATCGAGGCCGATCATGTGGTGCTGGCCGCCGGCTACCGCAGCGCCGAATTGATACTGCCGGGCCTGCGCCTGCCGCTATACCCGCTCAAGGGCTATAGCCTGACCCTGCCGGTCGGCGCGCAGCACCGTGCGCCGGATACCAGCATCACCGATTACGACCGCAAGATCGTCTACGCGCGGATCGGCGAGCGGCTGCGGATCGCCGCGATGGTCGACATCGTCGGCTTCGACCCCGGCCTCGAGCCCGCGCGCCTGGCACTGCTGCGCCAGCAGGCGCGGGACACGTTCCCGCAGGGCGGCGATTTCGACGCCGCCGTCGAATGGGCCGGCATGCGCCCGGCCACGCCCACCGGGGTACCGCTGGTGGGCAACGGCGGCTACCGCAACCTCTGGCTCAACCTCGGCCACGGCGCGCTCGGCTTCACCCTGGCCTGCGGCAGCGCGCGCCTGCTGGCCGAGCAGATCGGCCGCCGCCCGCCGAGCATCGATACCACTGGCCTGCTGCCGCGCGGCGTGCTGGCTGGCTGATCCCCCCTCGACTGGAGCACTCCCATGGAACCGACCCGTATCGCCACCAACGACCGCCTGTCCGCCGCGGTCTGCTTCGACGCCCTGGTATTTCTTTCCGGCCAGGTGCCGGGCCAGGCCGAGGATATCCATGGCCAGACCCGCGAGGTGCTGGCGAAGATCGACGCGCTGCTGGCCGAGGCCGGGTCGCGCAAGGAGCGTATCCTCAGCGCGACCATCTACCTGAAGGACATCGCCCGCGATTTCGCCGCCCTGAACGAGGTCTGGACCCAGTGGTTGCCGACCGGCCAGGCGCCCAGCCGGACCACCGTCCAGGCGGAGCTGGCGCGTCCGTCGGTGCTGGTGGAGATCACCGTGGTGGCGGCCAGGGGCTGACTTACTTTCCATAGCCATAAGAAAAAAGAGGCAGAACCTCCGATGAAAACCCTTGTATCCAGCACCCTCGCACTCTCCCTGTCGCTCGCCATCGGCGCCGCGCAGGCTGAGGAACTCAGCGGCACCCTGAAGAAGGTTGCCGACAACGGCACGATAACCCTGGGTTATCGCGATGCCTCGGTGCCTTTCTCCTACCTTGGCGATAACAGCGGCCAGCCCATGGGCTATTCGGTGGAACTGGCCGGCAAGGTGGTGGAGCGGCTCAAAAGCACCCTCGGCAAGCCGGAACTCAAGGTGAAGTACAACCTGGTCACTTCGCAGACTCGCATCCCGCTGGTGCAGAACGGCACCGTCGACCTGGAGTGCGGCTCCACCGGGGTCACCGCCGAGCGGCAGAAACAGGTGGCGTTCTCCTACGGCTTCATCTACGTCAAGGGCCAGTTGCTGACCCGCAAGGACAGCGGCATCGCCCACTTCGACGACCTCAAGGGCAAGAACGTGGTGACCACCGCCGGCACCACCAACGAGCGCTACCTGAAGAACTACAACGCCGAACACAAGCTGGGGATGAACGTGGTCAGCGCCAAGGACCACGGCGAAGCCTTCCAGATGCTGCAATCGGGTCGCGCGGTGGCCTTCTACATGGACGATGCGCTGCTCTACGGCGAACGCGCCAAGGCGCGCCAGCCGCACGACTGGGTGGTGGTCGGCGAGCCGCAATCGCGGGAGATCTACAGCTGCATGGTGCGCAAGGACGACCCGCAGTTCCTTGCCCTGGTCAACGAGACCCTGGCCGGGCTGTATCGCTCGGGCGAGATACAGGGCATCTACCAGCGCTGGTTCCAGCAGCCGATCCCGCCCAAGGGGTTGAACCTGGAGTTCCCCATGACCGCGGAGCTGAAGGCGATCCTCGAGAACCCCACTAGCGATCCGGTGCAGTGAGCGTCTAGCGCTGCAGGCCGAGGTGGCGGATCGACGGCGTCGGCGCGTCCAGGCGCGACCAGACGTCGTCGGCCAGTTCGGCCGGATAGAAAGACGGCAGGCCAGGCAGTTCGTCGCGGGCGATCCAGCCGACCTCGCGGATATCGAACTCGTCGCCGCCCAGGCCCTTCAGGTTGGCCAGGGTCGGCTCGCCACGCCAGGCGTCGATGCGGTAGAACAGCTCCATGTGGAAGCGCCCGGCGGCGGGTTCGGCGAATTCGCGCACGTAGACCAGCGGGCCGACGTCCACCCGCAGGCCGGTCTCCTCGAAAAACTCGCGCCGGACGGTATCCTTCGTCGATTCGTCGCATTCCGACTCGAAGCCGCCGCCGGGCGGAATCCAGTAGATGTCGCCGCCGACCTCGTGGCGGACCAGCAGGATGCGTTGCTCCACCACCAGCAGGCCGGCGGCGCGGATACGGTGTCGCAAGGCCTCGGCCATGCTCGCTCTCCCGGCGCCAGGCGCCGTTGCTTGGATTGATGGTTTTCCGTCTACCGGGGCGGACATGAAAGCCGCTCGGTTTTTTTCCCGGCGCCGAAGTATCATGCGCGGCAGAGCAAAGGACGGGCCCCGCTGTCGACGTTTGCGCCGGGGGCCGAACACATCGCCTCGGGAGCGCATCATGCTAGTTCTGTATCCGGAAATTAAACCCTACGCTCGCCACGAGCTGGCCGTCGACGAACCGCATGTGCTGTATGCCGACGAAAGCGGTTCGCCGGACGGACTGCCGGTCGTCTTCGTCCACGGCGGCCCCGGCTCCGGTTGCGATGCCCTGTCGCGTCGCTTCTTCGATCCCAACCTCTACCGTATCGTCACCTTCGACCAGCGCGGTTGCGGCCGTTCCACGCCCCACGCCAGCCTGGAGAAGAACAGCACCTGGGAGCTGGTGGCGGACATGGAGCGCCTGCGCGAGCACCTGGGTATCGAGAAGTGGGTGCTGTTCGGCGGTTCCTGGGGCTCGACCCTGTCGCTGGCCTACGCGCAGACCCATCCCGAGCGGGTCCATGCGCTGATCCTGCGCGGCATCTTCCTCTGCCGTCCGCAGGACATCCACTGGTTCTACCAGGAAGGCGCCAGCCGCCTGTTCCCCGACTATTGGGAAGACTATGTCGCGCCGATCCCGCCGGAAGAGCGCGGCGACCTGCTGGCGGCCTTCCACAAGCGCCTGACCGGTAGCGACCAGATCGCCCAGATGCACGCTGCCAAGGCCTGGTCGACCTGGGAGGGCCGCACCGCCACGCTGCGCCCCAACCCCATGGTGGTGGACCGCTTCACCGAGCCGGGCAGGGCGCTGTCGATCTCGCGCATCGAGAACCACTTCTTCGTCAACCAGGGCTTCCTCAGGCCCAACCAGTTGCTCGAGGACATGCACCGCATCGCCCATCTGCCTGGCGTGATCGTGCATGGCCGCTACGACGCCATCTGTCCCCTGGACAATGCCTGGGCCCTGCACCAGGCCTGGCCGAACAGCGAACTGCAGATCATCCGCGACGCCGGGCATACCGCCAGCGAGCCGGGGATAGTCGATGCGCTGGTGCGCGCCACCAACGAGATCGGCCGGCGACTGCTCGACCTGCCGCCGGAGGCCGAATGAAGGCATTGCTGCAGCGCGTCGGCGCGGCGCGGGTGGAGGTTGGCGGCGAAATCGTCGGCTCCATCGATCGCGGCCTGCTGGTGCTGGTCGGGGTCGAGCCCGAGGATGGCGAGCGTTGCGCGGCGAAGATGCTGCACAAGCTGCTCAACTACAGGGTGTTCGGCGACGACGAGGGCAAGATGAACCGGTCCTTGCTGGACGTGCAGGGCGGCTTGCTGCTGGTCTCGCAATTCACCCTGGCGGCGAACACCCGCAGCGGTCTGCGTCCGAGCTTCTCCAGCGCGGCGCCGCCGGCGCAAGGGGAGACGGTGTTCGAGCACCTGGTGAAACTGGCGCGGGAGGCCTATCCGCAGGTGGCGACCGGGCGTTTCGGCGCCGACATGCAGGTGCACCTGGTCAACGACGGGCCGGTGACCTTCCTGCTGGAGAGTTGATCGGCGTCGAGGGGATTGTCCCCAAGGTGCTTCAGGGAGGGATGCCGGGGCCGGAACGGTGAATTTTTGTGACAGATACATGGCCTTTTGTCACAACCTCGGTGCATCATCCGCACGCCGATTTCATGCTGTACAGGACAGGCCGGCCGGGATCCCGATGCCGGGCGGGGCGTCCTGCAACCCAATGGACGGGAATCATTCCGCCCGGGCAGGGTCGGAACCTCTGGGGTCGCTAGCCGACGAGCGGCATGCCCCCTGGTTTTCCAGGCCCGGTGCACGTAACGCGAATGACTGGAAACAGGCATTCTTTTTGTCAGATCGCGCCAAATCTGGCTATCTATCGGGTTTGGCAGCGAATGTGGCGAAACCATGTTCGACCGGCACTCCGGTGCCGTCGGAGACCCCTGAACGGTCAGGGCGTCTTCAGTAATTCATGTTCACGGACGAGGGGGCCTCGTGATTTTCCGTTCCGTTTCAAACACCGATTTCCGCGCCCGCGTGCGCACCCTGCTGCTTGCCGGCTCGACCGCGCTGGCATTCGTCGCCGCCCCGGTATGGGCGTTCAGCATCGACGACGTGGCGAGCAAGGCCAAGGACCTGGCCGGCGACAAGTATTCCGCGCCGACCAGCAACCTGCCATCGGAATTCAGCGAAATGAAATTCGCCGATTACCAGCAGATCCGTTTCATCAACGAGCGCGCCTACTGGGGCAAGCTGAAGACGCCGTTCAAGCTGAGCTTCTATCACCAGGGTATGCACTTCGACACGCCGGTGAAGATCAACGAGGTGACCGCTACCACGGTCAAGCCGATCAAGTACGATCGCACCAAATTCGATTTCGGATCCCTGAAGTTCGACGAGAATGCCACCAAGGATCTCGGCTATGCCGGTTTCCGCGTGCTCTATCCGATCAACAAGGCCGACAAGCAGGACGAGATCGCCACCTTCCTTGGCGCGAGCTACTTCCGGGTGGTCGGCAAGGGCCAGGTCTACGGTCTGTCGGCGCGCGGCCTGGCGATCGATACCGCGCTGCCTTCGGGCGAAGAGTTCCCGCGCTTCCGCGAATTCTGGATCGAGCGGCCGAAGGCGCAGGACAAGCAACTGGTGATCTACGCCCTGCTCGACTCGCCGCGGGCCACCGGCGCCTACCGCTTCGTGCTGCGTCCGGGCAAGGATGCGGTGATGGATGTCCAGGCCCGCGTGTTCCTCCGCGACAAGGTCAGCAAACTGGGCCTGGCGCCGCTGACCAGCATGTACCTGTTCGGCTCCAACCAGCCGTCCGAGCAGCACAACTTCCGGCCCGAGCTGCATGACTCCAGCGGTCTGCAGATCCATGCCGGCAACGGCGAGTGGCTGTGGCGTCCGCTGAACAATCCGAAGCACCTGTCGGTGAGCACCTTCAGCGTCGAGAACCCGAAAGGCTTCGGCCTGCTCCAGCGCGGCCGCGAGTTCTCCCGCTACGAAGACCTGGACGACCGCTACGACCTGCGTCCGAGTGCCTGGATCGAGCCGAAGGGCGACTGGGGCAAGGGCACCGTGGAACTGGTGGAAATCCCGACCCCGGACGAAACCAACGACAATATCGTCGCGTTCTGGAACCCCGAGACCCAGCCTGAGGTCGGAAAGCCGCTGGACTTCGCCTACCGCCTGCACTGGACCATGGATGAAGACGAGCTGCACGACCCGAAATCCTCCTGGGTCAAGCAGACCATGCGCTCGGTCGGCGACGTGAAGCAGAAGAACCTGATCCGCCAGCAGGACGGCAGCACCGCCCTGGTCGTCGACTTCGAAGGGCCGGCCCTGAAGGACCTGGCGCCGGACGCGCCGGTGACCACCCAGGTCAGCACCGACAGCAACGCCGAGGTGGTGGAGAACAGCCTGCGTTACAACCCGGTCCTGAAAGGCTGGCGCCTGACGCTGCGGATCAAGGTCAAGGATCCGAAGAAGCCGGTGGAAATGCGCGCGGCGCTGGTCGACGAGGCGCAGAAGCCACTGAGCGAAACCTGGAGCTATCAGCTGCCTGCCGATGAATAACCCATCCACTACGAAAGCACCGCTGGCCGACTACCTCGCTCATCTTCCCCTGGCGGAAGAGGAGCGGGAGCGACTTGGCGAGTCCGCTTCCTTCTCCGAGCTGCACGCTCGCCTGGCGGGAGCGGAAGGCGCCGCTGCCGATGCCGGGGGCGATCCCGCCCTGGCCTCGGTACGCGCCCGCCTGCAGCTGGGCACCCCTGAGCTGGACGACGCCGAGATGTTCGGCGTCGACGCCCAGGGTCGCACCTTCCTCAAGATTTCCCCGCCGATCCGCCGTACCAAGGTGATTCCCGAGCCCTGGCGCACCAACATCCTGGTGCGCGGCTGGCGTCGGCTGACCGGACGCAGCAACCCGCCCAAGCCCAAGCGTGCCCTGCCGCGGGCCCGCTGGCAGCGGGTCGGCTCGCTGCGCCGGTTCATCCTGCTGTTGTTGATGCTGGCGCAGACCTCGGTCGCCACCTACTACATGAAAGGCATCCTGCCCTACCAGGGCTGGGCCTTCGTCGACCTGGAGGAACTGGCCCAGCAGAGCCTGCTGGATACCGTCCAGCAGGTGCTGCCCTATGTCATCCAGTTCGGCATCCTGGCGCTCTTCGCGATCCTCTTCTGCTGGGTCTCGGCCGGCTTCTGGACCGCGCTGATGGGCTTCTGGGAGCTGCTCACCGGGCGCGACCGCTACCGGATCTCCGGCAGCAGCGCCGGCAGCGAGCCGATCGCCGCCGACGCCCGCACGGCGATCGTCATGCCGATCTGCAACGAAGACGTGCCGCGGGTATTCGCCGGCCTGCGGGCGACCGTCGAGTCGATGGCCGCCACCGGCGAGATGGAACGCTTCGACTTCTTCGTCCTCAGCGACACCAACGACCCGGATATCGCCGTCGCCGAGCAACAGGCCTGGCTCGAGCTGTGCCGCGAGACCAAGGGCTTCGGCAAGATCTTCTACCGTCGCCGCCGGCGCCGGGTGAAGCGCAAGAGCGGCAACATCGACGACTTCTGCCGGCGCTGGGGCGGCGACTACCGCTACATGGTGGTGATGGACGCCGACAGCGTGATGAGCGGCGACTGCCTAGCCAAGCTGGTGCGCCTGATGGAGGCCAATCCTGAGGCGGGGATCATCCAGACCGCGCCGAAGGCGTCCGGCATGGACACCCTGTATGCGCGCATGCAGCAGTTCGCCACCCGCGTCTACGGCCCGCTGTTCACCGCCGGCCTGCACTTCTGGCAACTCGGCGAGTCGCACTACTGGGGCCACAACGCGATCATCCGCATGCAGCCCTTCATCGACCACTGCGCCCTGGCGCCGTTGCCGGGCAAGGGCTCGTTCGCCGGCGCGATCCTGTCCCACGACTTCGTCGAGGCTGCGCTGATGCGCCGTGCCGGCTGGGGCGTGTGGATCGCCTACGACCTCGACGGCAGCTACGAAGAACTGCCGCCGAACCTGCTCGACGAACTCAAGCGCGACCGCCGCTGGTGCCACGGCAACCTGATGAACTTCCGCCTGTTCCTGGTCAAGGGCATGCACCCGGTGCACCGCGCGGTGTTCCTCACCGGGGTCATGTCCTACCTGTCGGCGCCGCTGTGGTTCTTCTTCCTGGTGCTTTCCACCGCGCTGCTGGCGGTGCACCAACTGATGGAGCCGCAGTACTTCCTGGAACCGCGGCAGTTGTTCCCGATCTGGCCGCAGTGGCATCCGGAGAAGGCCATCGCGTTGTTCTCCACCACCCTGACCCTGTTGTTCCTGCCCAAGCTGCTCAGCGTAATGCTGATCTGGGCCAAGGGCGCCAAGGGTTTCGGCGGGGTGATCCGAGTGACCCTGAGCATGCTCCTGGAGATGTTCTTCTCGGTGCTGCTGGCGCCGGTGCGCATGCTCTTCCACACCCGCTTCGTGCTGGCCGCCTTCCTCGGCTGGTCGGTGCAGTGGAACTCGCCGCAGCGCGACGACGACGCCACGCCCTGGAGCGAGGCGATCCGCCGGCACGGCATGCAGACCCTATTGGGTATCGCCTGGACCCTGCTGGTGGCCTGGCTCAACCCGCGCTTCCTGTGGTGGCTGTCGCCGATCGTCGGTTCGCTGATCCTGTCTATCCCGGTATCGGTGATCTCCAGTCGGGTGAAGCTGGGCCTGCGCGCCCGCGATGAAAAGCTGTTCCTGATCCCGGAGGAGTACGACACGCCGCGCGAGCTGCGCGCCACCGACGAGTACACCTACGAGAACCGCTGGCATGCGCTCAAGGATGGCTTCCTCAAGGCCGCCGTCGATCCGTTGCTCAACGCCCTGGCCTGCGCCATGGGCACGGCTCGCCACAACCGTGCGCAAGCCATCGAGACGGTGCGCGGCGAGCGTATCGGCAAGGCCATCGAGAAGGGCCCGGAACAGCTCGACGGCGCCACGCGCCTGGCCCTGTTGAGTGACCCGGTAGCACTTTCGCGCCTGCATACGCGGGTCTGGGAAGAGGACCGCGACGACTGGCTCGGCCGCTGGCGCAAGGCCGAGGCGGACGACCCCCACGCCGCCAGCGTACCGCTGGCCCAGGTAGTGCCCGGCGACGCCGGCCTGCTGCCCGCCGCCCAGTCCTGATCCCATGCCCCCGGCGGAACGCCGCCGGGGGCATGGTCTGTTTCTTGCCTGTTTTCCCCGTGCGGCGCTGCTGTTACCCTGCGCCGGCAATCCAGAAAGTCTCGTATCGTTCGCCAGCTGAGGTACTATCGGCCGCCTTTTGCGCAGCCGGTCATGGCGTGCTGCCCGCCCGGGACGGCGACACGACGAGAGCATCCGTTCGACGACTGTGTTTCTAAGACTGCTGGGGATTGGGGAATGAAAAAGTATCTTGCTTCATTGGTTCTGGGCGTCTGCGCCCTGGTGGGCGTGGCTTCGGTCCAGGCGGCCGGCGCGGTGGAGGACGCGGTCAAGCGCGGCACCCTGCGGGTCGGCATGGACCCGACCTACATGCCGTTCGAGATGACCAACAAGCGCGGCCAGATCATCGGCTTCGAAGTCGACCTGCTCAAGGCCATGGCCAAGTCCATGGGCGTCAAGCTGGAGCTGGTCTCCACCAGCTACGACGGCATCATTCCGGCGCTGCTGACCGACAAGTTCGACATGATCGGCTCGGGCATGACCCTGACCCAGGAGCGCAACCTGCGCCTGAACTTCTCCGAGCCCTTCATCGTGGTCGGCCAGACCCTGCTGGTGCGCAAGGAGCTGGAAGGCAAGATCAAGTCCTACAAGGACCTGAACGATCCACAGTACAGCATCACCTCGAAGATCGGCACCACCGGTGAGATCGTTGCCCGCAAGCTGATCAGCAAGGCCAAGTACCACGGCTTCGACAACGAGCCGGAAGCGGTGATGGACGTGGTCAACGGCAAGGCCGACGCCTTCATCTACGACTCGCCCTACAACGTGGTGGCGGTGAGCAAGTTCGGCGCCGGCAAGCTGGTCTACCTCGACCAGCCGTTCACCTACGAGCCGCTGGCGTTCGGCCTGAAGAAAGGCGACTACGACAGCATCAATTTCATCAACAACTTCCTCCATCAGATCCGCGAAGACGGCACCTATCAGCGCATCCACGACAAGTGGTTCAAGAACACCGAGTGGCTGAAGGAAATGGAATGAACCGCTGACGGCCCCCGCGAAGGGGGCCGTCGTACCTGCGCATTCCATCGTTCGAGAGAGTTTCCGTGACCAAGAAGAAACGTTCCGTCTGGCCCTGGCACCTGCTGACCGGGCTGATCCTGCTGGTCCTGGCCTGGGCGCTGTGGTTCTCCACCTCGCTGATTTCCTATGAATGGCGCTGGAACCGCGTTCCGCAGTACTTCGCCTACCAGGCCGAGGAGCCGTTGCGGGCCAACGAGATCGGCCGGGTCGAGGCTATCGAGGAACAGGGCAGGGACGCGCGCGTCACGCTGCTTGGCGAGAGCGGCGAGAAGCAGGTCGTGACCGTCGCCCAGGACAGCCTGCAATTCTCCGAAGGCGACGACGTGGCCGAGGGCGACGCGGTCGGGGTGACCCGCCACTGGGCCGCCGGCCCACTGCTCTGGGGCCTGTGGACCACCCTCTGGCTATCGCTGGTGTCCGGTGCCATCGGCCTGGCGATCGGCCTGGTCGCCGGCCTCTGCCGGCTGTCGAAGAACCCGACCCTGCACGACCTGTCGACGATCTACGTCGAGCTGGTGCGCGGCACGCCGTTGCTGGTGCAGATCTTCATCTTCTACTTCTTCATCGGCACCGTGCTCAACCTGTCCCGCGAGTTTGCCGGGGTCGCGGCGCTGGCGCTGTTCACCGGCGCCTACGTGGCCGAGATCATCCGGGCCGGCGTGCAGTCCATCGCCCGCGGACAGAACGAGGCCGCCCGTTCCCTGGGCCTGAACGCCGGCCAGTCGATGCGCTACGTGATCCTGCCGCAGGCCTTCAAGCGCGTGCTGCCGCCGCTGGCCGGGCAGTTCATCAGCCTGGTCAAGGACACCTCGCTGGTTTCGGTGATCGCCATCACCGAACTGACCAAGAGCGGCCGCGAGGCGATCACCACCTCGTTCTCCACCTTCGAGATCTGGTTCTGCGTCGCCGCGTTGTACCTGCTGTTGAACCTGCCCCTTTCGCACATGGCATCCCGACTGGAGCGGAGGCTCGGACAAAGTGATTGAAGTACGCAACCTGCTGAAGGTCTTCGATACCCGCGGCCAGGTAGTGCGCGCGGTGGACGACGTGAGTACCCGCGTGGCCAGGGGCGAGGTACTGGTGGTGATCGGTCCGTCCGGTTCCGGCAAGTCGACCTTCCTGCGCTGCCTGAACGGCCTGGAGGAGTTCGACGAAGGCTCGGTGAGCATCGACGGCGTCGACCTGGCCGACCCGAGGACCGACATCAATGCCTACCGCCGCGAAGTCGGCATGGTGTTCCAGCATTTCAACCTGTTCCCGCACATGACCGTGCTCGAGAACCTCTGCCTGGCCCAGCGCGTGGTGCGCAAGCGCGGCAAGGCCGAGCGCGAGGCCAAGGCGCGGGCGCTGCTGGCCAAGGTCGGTATCGGGCAGAAGGCCGACGAATATCCCTCGCGCCTGTCCGGCGGCCAGCAGCAGCGCGTGGCGATCGCTCGCGCGTTGTGCATGGACCCCAAGGTGATGCTGTTCGACGAACCGACCTCGGCGCTCGATCCGGAGATGGTCGGCGAAGTCCTCGACGTCATGAAGACCCTGGCCGTGGAAGGCATGACCATGGTCTGCGTGACCCACGAGATGGGCTTTGCCCGCGAAGTGGCCGACCGCGTGCTGTTCTTCGACCACGGCAAGCTGCTGGAGGACGCGCCGCCGGCGCAGTTCTTCGACAATCCGCAGGACCCGCGGGCCCAGGCCTTCCTCCGCCAGGTCCTCTAGTACCGCGCTAGGCGAACGGCTTGCCCGGCGGCGGCAGGAGCGACGTCGGACCCTGCCGCGCGGCCGGCTGGATATCGTTGTCCTCCAGCCAGTCCAGCGCCCATTCGCGCAGGCGCTCGTTCTGGTAGCGGTACCAGTCCTGCAACAGTTCCGGGTACTCCATCAGAGAGTGCTTGAAGGCCTTGAACGGCTTGCGGCTCTGCAGCGCGTTGGCGAGCGTCGCATAGGCGTGCGGCTCTTCCACCTCGCGGAGGAAATCCTGCATCAGTCCCAGCGACTGGGTGGTGCTCAGCGGGTCGATCAGCAGCAGGCGTTCCGGCTCGTTTTCCAGCAATGCGTCCAGTTCGGGATCGGGCGCCTCGGCGGAGATCAGCAGCACCTTGCCGCTGTGCAGGTCGAGGTAGTGGTCGATTCCCGGGGTATCCAGGGCGAAGGCCAGTTCGTCGATATCGATGGTCATCGGGCGCATGGCGTCATCTCCCAAAAGGCGAAAGCCTGATCCTACGCAAAGGTGCCCCTCCTGTCCGCTTTCGATGGACGGGAGGGGCTGCCGATGCAAGGAGGATCCTCTCGGGATGTTACAGGCGGAAGCGTCCCACCTGCGCCTGCAACTGCGTGCCCAGGCGCGCCAGTTCGCCGCTGGAGGCGGCGGTCTGCTCGCTGGCGGCGGCCGACTGTTCGGCGACGTCGCGCACGCTGAGGACGCTGCGGTTGATCTCCTCGGCCACCGTGCTCTGTTGCTCCGCGGCAGTGGCGATCTGCAGGTTCATGTTCTGGATGTCGGAGACGGTGCGGGTGATGCTGTCCAGCGCGGCGCCGGCGCGGCGCGCCAGTTCCACCGTGCTGGCGGTCAGCGAGCGGCTGTTCTCCAGGCGTTCGGCGGCTTCGCCGGCGCCCTGCTGGAGACGCTGGATCAGGCCCTCGATCTCGGCGGTGGACTGCTGGGTGCGCTGGGCCAGGCCGCGGACCTCGTCGGCGACCACCGCGAAGCCGCGTCCGGCGTCGCCGGCGCGTGCCGCTTCGATGGCTGCGTTGAGCGCCAGCAGGTTGGTTTGCTCGGCCACCGACTTGATCACGTCGAGGACGCTGCCGATCTGCTCGCTGTCGTTCTTCAGGCGCGCCATGGCTTCGCTGGAAACGTCCATTTCGCTAGCCAGGCGCTCGATGCGGGTCACCGCCTGGTCGACCACCGCGTCGCCCTGGCGCGCCTCTTCATCGGCCTGGCGAGCGGCCTGGGAGGCCAGCTCGGCGTTGCGCGCGACGTCCTGCACGGTGGCGGCCATCTCGTGCATGGCGGTGGCGACCTGGTCGGTCTCCACTTTCTGGCTGTTGACCCCGGCGCGGGTCTGCTCGGTGACCGCCGAGAGTTCCTCGGCGGAGCTGGCCAACTGGCTGACGCCGTCGCCGATCCGCCCGACCAGCTCGCGCAGGCTGTCGCCCATGCGCTGCATGACTCGCTGCAACTGGCCCAGTTCGTCGCGGCGCTGGAGGGTCAGGGGATTCTGCGGACGCTTGCCGAGGTCGCCGGCGGCGATGGCCTCGGCCTGCGCGAGGGCTTCGTCCAGCGGCCGGACGATCTGCCGGTTGATCGCCCAGCCGGCGACGCAGCCGAAGGCCAGGGCCAGCGCGGCGATCAGCCAGAGGCTGGCGCGGTCGCGGCTGGCGGTGCTCTCGCGCAACTGGCGACCGGCTTCGGTGAGGGTCCGGCCGGCCCGGGCCATATCCTGGGTGCTGCTTTGCATCGCTTGCTGCGCCTGGCGCGTGCGGACGACGCCGGCACGGAACTGCTCGATGCCGCCACGATAGCCCTGGAGGCTGCGCATGGCCTGTTCCAGCGCCGCATCGGCCTCGCCGGGCAATTGGCCTCGCAGCGTCGTGCCGGCCTGGCGGAGGGCGTCGAACGCGGCGAACGCGGCCTGCTCGGCCTTGTCGCTGCGCTCGAAGACGTAGCCGCGCACCTGGTAACGCACCATGAGCAACTGTTGGTGCAGGTCGGCCACCGCACGGCTGCGTTGCAAGGCCTGCGGGTCGCCGGCCTGCTGCGCGAGGCTGGCGTCCATCAGTTCCTCGAGGCGGGCGAAGCTGTCCAGCGCCTGCTGTGCAGTGCCCACCAGCACACCACGGGCGGCGCTGCGTTGCTGATCGGCTGCGGCGAGGTCGTCGAAGGCCTTGCGGTAGGCTTCGATGGCTTCGGCCTGGTGGGCCAGGGCGGCCGGGTCAAGCTCGCTGTCGCTCAGCGCTTGCAGGCGCTGGAGCATCCCGGCCAGGGTCTGGCGGACCTGCTCGGCCTGGCGCGGGTCGCTGCCGGCTTCGAATGCCAGGCGGCCTTGTTCGGCTTGCTGGGCCTGTTCCATCAGGCTGGCGACTTCGGCGAGCTGCTCGCTGAGGGCAGTCTGGTGCGTGAGGGTGCGGTTGCTGCTGATCACCACCAGCAGAAGCAGCGCGAGGAGGACACCGAAACCGACCATCAGCTTGCGGCTGACGCTCAGCTTGGCCAGTTGGAGAACCCACCAATCGTACATCGTCATTACTCCAGGCAGTGCGACACCCTGGGTTGGCAGCCCCATGGCGTGGCGGAACAGGTAATGGCTCAGCGTCGTCGCGTCCGGCGTGCGGGCGCGGAGGGCCGGTACGTGGCCGGCGGGCGAGGTCTTATGGTTGTCGTGCGGAGCCCTGCGCGACAGAGGATGTCGGCCGGGCGAGGAAAACCTTCAGTCTTTTACCGGAGTTTTTTCAGAACAACCGCGCAAGCAAGGCGCTGACCGCGGTTTCCACGCGCAGGATGCGTTCGCCGAGCTGCACCGGATGCAGTCCGGCTTCGCGCAGCTTGTCGACCTCGTAGGGAATCCAGCCGCCTTCCGGGCCGATCGCCAGGGTCACCGGCTTCTCCACCGCGCGCGGACAGGCCGGCCAGGGACCGGGATGGCCGACCAGGCCGAGGCTGCCGGCGACCAGGGCCGGCAGGCGGTCTTCGACGAAGGGTTTGAAGCGCTTCTCGACGATGATTTCCGGCAGCACCGTATCGCGGGCCTGCTCCAGGCCGAGGACCAGGTTCTCGCGGATCGCCGCCGGGTCGAGGAACGGGGTCTGCCAGAAGCTCTTTTCCACGCGGTAGCTGTTCAGCAGCACCAGCTTCGGTACGCCCATTGCGGCGATGGTCTGCAACACCCGGCGGAGCATCTTCGGTCGCGGCAAGGCCAGCAGCAGGGTGATCGGCAACTTGGCCGGCGGCGGCTGGTCGAAGCGCACCTCCAGGGTTGCCTCGCTGGCGTCGAGCTTCAGCAGGCGGCCTTCGCCCATCCAGCCGCCGAGGCGGCCGACCCGCAGGGTGTCGCCGTTCTCGGCGCGGTGCACTTCGTGCAGGTGCTTGAGGCGGCGATCGTGCAGGACCGCACGATCCGCCGACACGAAGTCGGCGTCGTCGAGGAGCAGCAGGTTCACTGGCGGGTGGCCGGAGGCTGGTCGCCGTCGCTGGCCGGTTGGTCGTCCGGATGCTCGCCGCGCTTGCGTACCAGGCGGCCGAACAGCAGGCCGATCTCGAACAGCAGCCACATTGGCACCGCGAGCATGGTCTGGGAGAAGATGTCCGGCGGGGTCAGGACCATGCCGACCACGAAGCAGCCGATGATCACGTACGGGCGGATCTTCTTCAGGTACTCGACGTCGACCACCCCGATCCAGATCAGCAGCACCGTGGCCACCGGGATCTCGAAGGCGACGCCGAAGGCGAAGAACAGGGTCAGGACGAAGTCCAGGTAGCTGTTGATGTCCGTCATCATCGCCACGCCCTCGGGCGTCACGCTGGCGAAGAAGTGGAAGATCATCGGGAACACCAGGAAGTAGGCGAAGGCCATCCCGGCGTAGAACAGGATGATGCTGGACACCAGCAGCGGCAGCGCCACGCGCTTCTCGTGCTTGTACAGGCCGGGCGCGATGAAGCCCCAGACCTGCGCGAGGATCACCGGCATGGCGAGGAACAGAGCCACCACCATGGTCAGCTTGAACGGCGCGAGGAACGGCGAGGCGACGTCGGTGGCGATCATGCTGGTGCCTTCCGGAAGGAAGCGGCGCAACGGCTCGGAGACCAGGGTGTAGATCTTCTGCGAGAAGTAGAACAGGCCGGCGAAGATCAGGAAGATCGCCGCCACGCTGCGCAGCAGGCGCGTACGCAGTTCGGTCAGGTGCGAGACCAGGGGCATTTCCTGGTCGTGCTCGGGCTGCTCGGGTTTATCGGCGCTCATGGATTACGCGGCGTCTCGGACGGTGGCGAAGGGGGAGTGGAGGTAGCGACTGCCGGCGGTGCCGCGGCGTCCGCGGGCGGAACCGCAGGCGTGCTGGGCGGCGGCGGCGTGGGTACGCTTGGCGCCGGGCTCTCGGCCGCCGGCGGCGGGGTTTCCTGCTGGGGATTCTGGCCGGTCAGCGGGGCCAGCAGCTTCTGCGCTTCGCGCTCCATCGAGAGGATGTGCTCGTTGTGCAGTTGCCGGCGGATCTCGTCCGCACCGATTTCCCGTTCCACTTCCTGCTTGATGGTATTGAAACTGCGCTTCAGGCGGCCGATCCACAGGCCGGCGGTACGTGCGGCGCCCGGCAGGCGCTCGGGGCCGAGCACCAGCAGGGCGACCAGCCCGACCAGCAACAGTTCGCTGAAGCTGATTCCGAACATCGATGGCTACCCGTCAGTCCTTGCGCGCCGGCTCTTCGACCTTCTGCGCCTGGGCGTCGATGGTGTGCGGCTGGTTCAGCGGTTGGGCCGGCTGGGCGGCGGGCTGGTCCTTCTTGTCGTCTTCCTCGGTGTTCACCGCCTTGCGGAAGCCCTTGATCGCTTCGCCGACGTCGGAACCGAGGTTCTTCAGGCGCTTGGTGCCGAACACCAGTACCACGACGATCAGGATGACGATCCAGTGTTTCCAGTCAAAAATGCCCATGTCGTATTCCTCGCAATGTGTAGGTTCAGGCCGATGGTTGGCGGGCGGCTTTCTCGGCGTGGCCGGAAAGGCCGAAGCGGCGCTCCAGTTCGTCCAGCACGGCTTGCGGATGCTGGCCGAGGGCCGAGAGCATCACCAGCGAGTGGAACCAGAGGTCGGCGGTTTCGTAGATCAGGTCCTGGCAGTCGCCGCTGGCCGCGGCATCCTTGGCGGCGATGATGGTTTCCACCGACTCCTCGCCGACCTTCTCCAGGATCTTGTTCAGGCCCTTGTGGTACAGACTGGCCACGTAGGAGCTGTCGGGCGCGGCGTTCTTGCGCTCCTCGAGCACCGCCGCCAGGCGGGTCAGGGTGTCAGTCATGGTGGTGTCCTGCGTGTTCGTAGATAGCGTCCGGGTCCTTCAGCACCGGATCGACGGTCTTCCAGGCGCCGTTCTCGAAGACGCGGTAGAAACAGCTTTCCCGGCCGGTATGGCAGGCGATCCCGCCGACCTGCTCGACCATCAGGATGACCACGTCGGCGTCGCAGTCCAGGCGCAGTTCGTGCAGCTTCTGCACATGCCCGGACTCCTCGCCCTTGCGCCACAGCTTGCCACGCGAACGCGACCAATAGATTGCACGGTTCTCGCTGGCGGTCAGGGCCAGCGCCTCGCGGTTCATCCAGGCCATCATCAGCACGCGCCCGGTCTCGTGATCCTGGGCGATCGCCGGGACCAGGCCGTCGGCGTTCCAGTGAATCTCATCCAGCCAGTCTTTCATGGTCTTTCCACGTTCGTTGCCGGTACGTTGCGTGCGTTTCCGGCGGAAATGGGAGTAGTGTGCCAGCCGGGAGCGCGACTGGCTATCGGCGCGGGCCTAGTGGCCGTGCGCGGCGCTAGCGGCGCAGGATCAGGAACACCCCGCCGGCCAGCATCACCCACGCCGGCCAGGCTTCCAGCTGCTGACCCAGGCCGACCTCGGCGGCGCCGACCAGCAGCACCGCGCCCACCAGGCGCCCGAGCCAGTCGTGGCGGGAACCTTTCCACTCCGGCGGCGGCGCATTGTGGGCGTGCGGTTGTGACAGGCGTTCGAGGGTGTCGCGGGCCATTTGCGACAGGTGCGGCACCTGCTCGACCTGTTGCTGGAAATTGCGCAGCAACTGCTTCGGGCTGACCCGTTCGCGCATCCAGCGCTCCAGGAACGGCTGTGCGGTGGCCCACAGGTCGAGTTCCGGGTAGAGCTGGCGGCCGAGGCCTTCGATGTTCAGCAGGGTCTTCTGCAGCAACACCAGTTGCGGCTGGATCTCCATGTTGAAACGGCGCGCGGTCTGGAACAGGCGCAGCAGGACCTGGCCGAAGGAGATGTCCTTCAGCGGCTTCTCGAAGATCGGTTCGCAGACGGTACGGATCGCCGCCTCGAAGTCGTTGACCTTGGTTTCCGCCGGGACCCAGCCGGAGTCGATATGCAGTTGGGCGACCTTGCGGTAGTCACGCTTGAAGAAGGCGATCAGGTTGCGCGCCAGGTAGTCCTGGTCCTCGTCGGTCAGGCTGCCGACGATGCCGCAGTCCACCGCGATGTATTGCGGGCTCCAGGGCGCGCGGGTGCTGACGAAGATGTTGCCGGGGTGCATGTCGGCATGGAAAAAGCTGTCGCGGAACACCTGGGTGAAGAAGATCTCCACGCCGCGCTCGGCCAGTGCCTTGAAGTCGGTGCGTTGGTCGCGCAGGGTTTCCAGGTCGGTCACCGGGATGCCGTAGATGCGCTCCATCACCAGCACCTTGGGCCGGCACCAGTCCCAGTAGACCTGTGGCACGTAGAGCAGCGGCGAGCCTTCGAAGTTGCGCCGCAGCTGCGAGGCGTTGGCTGCCTCGCGGAGCAGGTCGAGTTCGTCGACGATGGTTTTCTCGTAGTCGCTGACCACTTCCACCGGGTGCAGGCGCCGCGCCTCGCTGGAGACCCGCTCGGCGAGGCGGGCGAGGATGAACAGCCAGGCGATGTCGGAGCGGATCACCGGTTCCAGGTTCGGCCGGATCACCTTCACCACCACTTCCTCGCCGCTCTTCAGCCGCGCGGCGTGGACCTGGGCCACCGAGGCAGAGGCCAGCGGTTCGCGTTCGAAGCGGGCGAAGACCTGTTCGATCTTCGCGCCCAGTTGTTCCTCGATGCGCTTGACCGCCAGCTCCGGCGGGAAGGGCGGCACCTTGTCCTGCAGCCAGGCCAGTTCGTTGGCGATGTCGTCGGGCAGCAGGTCGCGGCGGGTGGAGAGAATCTGGCCGAACTTGATGAAGATCGGTCCGAGGTCCTGCAGCGCCAGGCGCAGGCGCGCGCCGCGGGTCAGTTCCAGCTTGCGCCGCGGCAGCCAGCGCCAGGGCAGGGTGGCACCGAGCAGGCGCAGCCACCAGGGCAGCATCGGCAGTTCGAGGATCAGGTCGTCCAGGCGGTAGCGGATGACGACGCGCTGGATGCGCAGGAGGCGGCGGAAAGCGAGGAGCTTCATGCGTCGGGCTTGGTCTTTTGGCTGAGGCGTCCGACGCGCGCGTCGAGACGATCGAGGGCCAGCTTCAGCTGGTCCAGTTCGGCGAAGCGGGCTTCGGCTTCGTGCTGGCCGACCAGCGTGCGGCTTTCCTCGGCAAGGTAGTCGGCCAGGTTCAGGCGCAGGCTGTGCAGGCTCTGCGCGCTCCAGCGCGAAGCGTCGCGCAGGCCGCTGCCGAGCACCTGGGTGGCGAGCGGGCCGAGCCAGCGCGACAGTTCGTACTCCCAGTCCAGCTCCAGGCTTTGCAGGATGCCGGCCAGTTCCAGCAGGGCCGCGCTGTCGCCGTCCATGCTGACTTCCGGGCTGTGCAGGACGCGGGTCTTGTCGCGCGCCAGGGCCAGGTGCAGGAGGTTGCCGGCCGGCGCACGCAAGGTGCAGTCGACCTCCGCCTCATGCTGCGCGGCGAAGTGCAGGCCGTCGCCGGCGGGCAGGATGAAGACCCGCAGCGGCGGGCTCAAGCAGTCGACCTCGATGACCTTGGTGGAAAGCCTGCGCAGGCGCGGCAGCGCTGTCCCGTCGAGGCGCAGGACGCGATTGATGCCGGTTTCGGCGGCGGCCAGCACGGCCTGGATCAGCAGCGAGCTCATCGGCGCGCCCCCGGTTAAGGCTTGATACCGCGGTGCAGGGCGACGATGCCGCCGGTCATGTTGTGGTAGGTCACGCGGTCGAAGCCGGCTTCCACCATCATCGCCTTCAGGGTTTCCTGGTCGGGGTGCATGCGGATCGACTCGGCCAGGTAGCGATAGCTCTCGGAGTCGTTGGTGACCAGCTTGCCCATCAGCGGCAGCAGGCTGAACGAATAGGCGTCGTAGGCCTTGGACAGCAGGTTGCTGCTCGGCTTGGAGAACTCCAGCACCAGCAGGCGGCCACCGGGCTTGAGCACGCGCAGCATGGAGCGGATCGCTTCGTCCTTGTGGGTGACGTTGCGCAGGCCGAAGGCGATGGTCACGCAGTCGAAGTGGTTGTCCGGGAAGGGCAGCTTCTCGGCGTCCGCCTGGACGAAGCTGACGTTGCCGGAGACGCCCTTGTCGAGCAGCTTGTCGCGGCCGACCTTGAGCATCGAGGCGTTGATGTCGGCCAGCACCACCTCGCCGGTCGGGCCGACCAGGCGCGAGAACTGCCGGGTCAGGTCGCCGGTGCCGCCGGCGATGTCGAGCACGCGGTTCCCGCTGCGCACGCCGGACAGCTCGATGGTGAAGCGCTTCCACAGGCGATGGATGCCACCGGACATCAGGTCGTTCATCAGGTCGTACTTGGCTGCCACCGAGTGGAATACCTCGGCGACCTTCTTCGCCTTCTGGCTTTCCGGAACGTTCTGGTAGCCGAAGTGGGTGGTGGGTTCGGCGTCGGCGCCTTTGCGGGGATCGTTCATGACGTTCTCACCTGGAAAGAATGCCGGGCATTCTAACAGGATGTGGGGAAAGTGCTGTGCCGCCGTCCGACGGCGCGGGTGCGGTGTTTTGTCTGGCCGCGTATAGTTTTCCGATCTGCAATCAGGAGTCGATCCATGTCGCGTATCCACATCGAACGTCCGCACAGCCTGGGGCTGGACGCCGCACGGGCCAAGGCGGAGAAACTGGCCGAACGTCTGGCGAAGGAGCACGGCGTGCAGTGCGAATGGCAGGGCGACGAGCTGACCTTCAAGCGCAGCGGCGTCGACGGCAGGATCGCGGTGGGGGCGGACAAGGTCGCGGTGGACGTCAAGCTCGGCCTGATGCTGTCGGCCATGAGCGGCCTGCTCAAGGGCGAGATCGAGAAGGCGTTGGACAAGGCGCTGGCCTGATCCTGCCGGGCGTTCGCCGTCCTGGCGGCGCCCATCTTCCGCTTAGTATGCGGTTTCTAATTTTCCCCGATACCTTGCTCTCACGCTGCCAGCGTTCCGGCGGCGCCTGCGGTTTCTTCAACCCAACGAGCGTGAGGTGCCCCATGGCCAAGATTGCCCTGAAGAAAAAGACCGTTTCCGAATCCACTTCCCTGGTCTCCGAGATCCGCCACTATGCCCGCCAGATCTGGCTTGCCGGCCTGGGTGCGTATTCCCGCCTGGGCACCGAAGGCAGCGACTACTTCAAGGAATTGGTGAAAGCTGGCGAAGCCCTGGAGAAAAAAGGCAAATCGCTGGTCACAAGTCAGGTCGATTCGGCCAATGACAGTGTCAAGACCGGCCTCTCTTCGGTGAAGGGAAAGGTCGAAGACCAGCTCGACAGGATCGAGCAGGCATTCGACAGCCGTGTCGCTAGCACGTTGAACCGGATAGGCATACCTTCCCGGAACGATGTCGAAGCACTCTCTGCTAAGCTGGATGAGCTGAGCGCAGTGCTCGAGCGTGTCGCGAGAACCCAATAAGGAGAGCAGGATGGCTGGCAAGAAGAAGAGCGAAAAAGAGTCCAGTTGGATCGGCGAGATCGAGAAATACTCGCGGCAGATCTGGCTGGCTGGTCTGGGGGCCTACTCGAAGGTCAGCAAGGACGGCAGCAAGCTGTTCGAGACCTTGGTGAAAGACGGCGAGAAGGCTGAAAAAGAAGCGAAGTCCGATGTGGACGCGCAGGTCGGTGCGGCGAAGGCTTCCGCCCGCTCTGCGAAGAGCAAGGTCGACGAGGTTCGGGACCGTGCGCTCGGCAAGTGGAGCGAGCTCGAGGAAGCTTTCGACAAGCGCCTGAACAGCGCCATCTCGCGTCTCGGCGTGCCGAGCCGCAACGAGGTGAAGGAGCTGCACGGCAAGGTCGATACGCTGACCAGGCAGATCGAGAAACTCACCGGCGTCAGCGTCAAGCCGGCGGCGAAGGCAGCGGCCAAGCCTGCGGCGAAACCGGCTGCCAAGCCCGCGGCGAAAACCGCAGCGGCCAAGCCGGCAGCTAAACCGGCAGCCAAGCCCGCCGCCAAGCCTGCGGCGAAACCCGCGGCGAAAAAACCTGCAGTGAAGACCGCGGCCGCCAAGCCGGCAGCCAAGCCCGCCGCCAAACCGGCGGCCAAGCCGGCAGCCAAGGCTGCGGCGAAGCCTGCTGCGAAACCTGCCGCAGCCAAGCCCGCCGCGAAGCCGGCAGCCAAGCCGGCCGCTGCGACCGCCGCCAAGCCCGCGGCGAAACCTGCCGCCAAGCCGGCTGCGAAAAAGCCTGCGGCGAAGAAGCCGGCCGCCAAGCCCGCCGCGGCGAAACCGGCCGCTCCCGCCGCGTCTTCGAGCGCGCCCGCTGCCCCCGCCGCCACACCGGCTGCCAGCGCTCCGGCAGCGAACGCTCCGGCGACGCCGAGCAGCCAGGGCTGAGTCCTGGCGGCAACGCACACGCCCGGCACTCGCCGGGCGTTTTTCATTCCGGTCCCAGGTAGCGCTGCGCCAGGCTTTCCGCCGAGCGTTGGGCCTCGCTGCGCAGATGCGGGGCGACCAGCATCATGATCTGGTAGACCACCGTGCGCACCTCGCCCTTGCTGCCCAGTACCCGCTGGTAATCCAAGGAGAACAGCAGGGTCAGGGTGATCTGTTCGACCAGTTGCCCGAGTGCCGGCGCATCGCTGCGCAACTGCCGGTCGGTCTTTAGGCGGGCCAACAGGGTGGCCAGGGTCCGCTTCAGCGCGCCGAGCCAGGTACGGATGCCGCGAGCCAGCCGTGGCAGGCGCCCGGTCAGGTTGGACAGGTCCTGGAACAGGAAGCGGTAGTGGGCGAGGCGTTCGACGATCAGATGCAGGAACAGCCAGTAGTCCTCCGCGCCCAGGCGCACCTCCTCGGGCGGATCGAGCAGCGGCGCCAACTCGGCCTGGAACCGCTCGAACAGCGCCATCACCAGCGGTTCCTTGCCATGGAAGTGGTAGTAGAGATTGCCCGGGCTGATGCCCAGTTCGTTGGCGATTTCCAGTGTCGAGACGTTGGGTTCGCCCTGTTCGTTGAACAGCAACAGCGAGCATTCGAGGATACGGTCGCGTGTCTTCATCCGGACTTCTTCTGGGGATCGAGGTGCCCGGCTCCAGGCGCCCGGGCCGGGTCTTTCAGCGTATATGCACGTAGGTGCCCGGGGCTGCTTCGAGGGGCGGATGCGTGGCGCTGCCAAGGTTGAAGTCAGGGTCGCCCAGCTCGCCCGAGCGCTCCTGCAGCCAGCCCAGCCAGACCGGCCACCAACTGCCCTCTTCGCGCTTGGCGTCGTAGTACCAGGCGCGTGGATCGCTGCTCAGCTTGTCGTTCTCGAAGTAGCAGGCCTTGGGGTTTCCGGGAGGGTTGAGGATGCTCTGGATGTGCCCGCTGTTGGACAGGATGAAGCGGCGCTGGCCGCCCAGCAGGAGGGCCGAGCGATAGACCGCGTCCCAGGGCGTGATGTGGTCGGTGATGCCGGCGACGTGGAAGCTGTCGATCGCCACCTTGCCCAGGTCCACCGCGGTCCCGCTGACTTCCAGCGCGCCCGGGCGGGTCAGCGGGTTGTGCTTGAACAGGTCGAGCAGTTCGCCGTGGAACGCCGCGGGCAGCCGCGTGTTGTCGTTGTTCCAGTAGAGGATGTCGAACGCCGGCGGCTGCCTGCCGAGCAGGTAGTTGTTGACCCAGTAATTCCAGATCAGGTCGTTGGGGCGCATCCAGGCGAACACCTTGGCCATGTCGCGCCCGTCCAGCACGCCATGCTGGTAGGAGCGGCGCTTGCTGCTCTCCAGGGTCTGCTCGTCGGCGAAGAGCATCGCCGGGCTTTCCATCTGGCTGTCGAGCAGGCTGACCAGGTAGGTGACGCTACTGACCTTGCGCAGTTGCCGGCGCACCTGGAGGTGGCCGAGCAAGGCGGCCACGGTGAGCCCGCCGGCGCAGGCGCCGGCCAGGTTCACGCTGCGGCTGCCGGTGATCTCGCGGCTGACCTCGATGGCTTGGTCTAGGGCCTCGACATAGGTGCTCAGGCCCCATTCGCGGTGCTGGGCGTCGGGGTTGCGCCAACTGATGACGAAGACCTGCAGGTTGTTCTTCAGGGCGTACTGGACGAAGCTCTTTTCCGGCGACAGGTCGAAGATGTAGTACTTGTTGATCTGCGGCGGCACGATCAGCAGGGGCTTGGCGTACTGGCGCTCGCCCAGCGGCTTGTACTGGATCAGTTCCAGCACCTCGTTGCGGAACACTACCGCGCCTTGCGTGGTGGCGAGGTTGCGGCCGATCTCGAAGGCGGTCTTGTTCACCTGGCTGGGCATGCCGCCGTTGTGCACCAGGTCTTCGAGCAGGTGGCGGACGCCATTGAGCAGGCTGATCCCGCCGGTATTGAACAGTTCCTTTACCGCCAGTGGATTGATCAGGCTGTTGCTGGGTGCCACGGCGTCGGAGAGCAAGGCGACGAGGAAGCGGGCGCGGGCGCGATCGTCGCAGTCCAGGTTGCTTTCGTCGATCCAGGCGAGCAGTTGCTTCTGCCACGCCAGGTAGGCCTGCAGGGTGCGCCGGTAGAAGGGATTGAGGCGCCAGGATGGATCCTGGAAGCGGGCGTCCTGAGGGTTCGGCTGGTGCAGGGTGTCGCCCAGCAGCACCTTGCCCAACTGGCCTCCGAAGGCGACCAGGTGCCGCGCACTGTGCAGCGGCTGGCGCAGGCCGTGGACGGCCAGGCTGCGGACCGTCGTCAGCAGGTCCTTGCCGCGCAGGCCGACGATGGCGCTCTGCGCACTCATGAACTCGGCGGGCACCGGCACGCTACCCGATTCCTGTTTTTCTCGCATGGACCACACTCCGTCGTAGGACCACAGTCTGGATGCCATGGGCGATAGTCCCCTGGCTCGGAATACTCAGTTATAGCCTGTGAATTCCGTTTCACCCGGGGCAGAACCGCACACCTGCCTGAACAGGGAGGATGCCGCCCGACAGTGGGGCAGCAAGCGCTGTACCACAACGCCGGGAGGGGCGTCGCAGAGCTTGCGCTGTCGCGGCGAAGCCAGGCGCCATGCGCCGTTGCGGAACATTGACTATGCACCTGCACCATGACGAAGCAGTGTCTGCTGCCCTGGTGTTGCCCGCGCAGCAGTTCAGCCGGTCTTGGGCAGGAACGGACGAGGGTGCATGACGGCGCGGCGGCGCTCTTCGGCGAGGAACTTCATGATGATCGGCGCCACCGATTCGGCACGGGTCACCAGGAACAGGTGGCCGTCGTCGATCACGTGCAGTTCGGCGTTGGGAATGCGCCAGGCCAGCACACGCATGTTGATCAGCGGGATGATCGGGTCGTCGTCGCCGGCCAGCACCAGGGTCGGCTGGCGGATCCGATGCAGCCAGTGGATGCTGGTCCAGCCGAGCCCGGCGAACAGTTGCCAGTAGTAGCCCAGCTTGCCCGACGAACGCACCTTGCTGGCATGCGCCATGGCCAGCTTGGGGTCGCGGCGGAAGGCCCCGCCGTAGATGTCCGGTGCGATGTGTACGCCATAGGAGGGCTGGATGTAGCGCCGCGGGCTGGCCATGCGCATCAGTACCTTCGGCTTGCCTGGCACCATCACCGCGCCAGCCGAAGTGGCGGCGAGGATCAGCTTCTTGCAGCGTTCCGGATAGTCGTGGGCGAACTGCTGGGCCAGCGCGCCGCCCCAGGACACGCCGATCGCGTTGACCTGGCCGTAGTCCAGGTAGTCGAGCATCCGCGCCGCCAGCTTGGCCAGGCCGGGAAAGCGGTAGGGCACGCTGGGCGTCGAGGAACCGCCGACGCCGGGAACGTCGAAGGCGATCACCTCCAGTTCCGGGTCGAGCGCCTGGACGAAGGGGAATACCAGTTCCAGGTTGGCGCCTATGCCGTTGAAGATCAGCAGCGGAGTGCTTCCTTCCTTGCCCGGCCGCACTGCGGTGCGGATGGTCTGGCCGTCGAGGTCGATGGTCCGGAAGACGAAGGGCTGGGGCATGCTCGGGGTCCTCGGCGGCGCAGCCGCGGGCTCGGCGATACGGGGCCTGGCCGGCTTCCGCGCGGCGCGGGGCCGCGCCGGAGGCGCTGGCGGGGTTTCGTCGGCGGAGGCCGCGGATCGCTCCTGCGGCAGTTCTTCAGGCTGGTCGCTTTTCATCGTTCATGCACGTAGGTTCCGGGCGCGGCTTCGCCGGCCGGATAGGTCTTGTTGCCCAGGCTGGCGGGCGCCTTGCGGGTCTTGCCGGAGCGTTCGGCCAGCCATTGCTGCCAGTGCAGCCACCACGAATCGGCGTGCTTGCCGGCCTGTTCCAGCCAGGCCTTGGGCTCGGCGGGCAGTTCCGGATTGGTCATGAAGCGTGCCTTGGGGTTGCCCGGTGGGTTGAGGATGCTCTGGATGTGGCCGCTGTTGGAGAGGATGAACTCGCACTTGCCGCCCAGCAGCCTGGCCGACTTGTAGCACGACTCCCAGGGGGTGATGTGGTCGTTCAGACCGGCGACACAGTAGAAGTCGCAAGTCACCTGCTTCAGGTCGATGGGCGTGCCGGAGACCTCCAGGGCGCCGGGGCGGTTCAGCGGGTTGCTCTTGAACAGTTCGACGAACTCGCCGTGCAGCGCGGCGGGCAGGCGCGTGGTGTCGTTGTTCCAGTAGAGGATGTCGAACGCTGGCGGCTGGTTGCCGAGCAGGTAGTTGTTGACCCAGTAGTTCCAGATCAGGTCGTTGGGGCGCATCCAGGCGAACACCTTGGCCATGTCCTTGCCCTCCAGCACGCCGGACTGGTAGGAGCGACGCTTGGCGGCCTCCAGGGTCTTCTCGTCGGCGAACAGCGCGACCTGGGTATTCAGTTCGAAGTCGAGCACGCTGACCAGTTGGGTGAAGGCGTTGACCTTCTTCTCGCCGCTGGCGACGTAGTGGCCGACCAGGGTCGCGGTGGTGATCCCGCCGGAGCAGGCGCCGAGGAGGTTGAGGTCCTTGCTGCCGGTGATCGACAGGACTACCTCGATGGCCTCCTTGAGCGCCTCGATATAGGTGGTCAGGCCCCATTCGCGCTGCGACTTGGTCGGGTTGCGCCAGCTGACGATGAAGGTCTGCACGCCGTTGCGCAGGCAGAAGCGCGCCAGGCTCTTGTCCGGCGACAGGTCGAAGACGTAGAACTTGTTGATCTGCGGCGGCACCACCAGCAGCGGGCGTTCGTGCACCGATTCGGTGATCGGCCGGTACTGGATCAGTTCCAGCACGTCGTTGCGGAACACCACGGCGCCCTCGGTGGTGGCCAGGTTCTTGCCCACCTCGAAGGCGTCCATGTCCACCTGGCTCGGCATCCCGCCGTTGTTCACCAGGTCCTTGGCCAGGTGGCCGAGGCCGTCCAGCAGGCTCTTGCCGCCGGTCTCGAAGAAGCGCTTGACCGCCGCCGGGTTGCTCAGGCTGTTGGTCGGCGACATCGCCTCGGTCAGCAGGTTGATGACGAACTGGCCACGACTGATGTCCTGCGGCGACAGGTCGCTGTGGCTGATCCAGCTGTGCAGCTCCTTGCGCCAGGCCAGGTAGGTCTGCATGTAGCGCTTGTACAGCGGATTCTGGCTCCAGGCCGGATCGGAAAAGCGTCGGTCGTCATCGCCTGGGCGTAGCTCCGACTGGCCGAGCAGGACGTTCTTCAGCTCCAGGCTGAAATGCGCCACGTGCCTGGCGCTGTGCAGTGGCTGGCGCACCGCCTGGAGCAGGACCATGCGCGCGGAGGTGAGCAGGTCCTTGCCCCGGATGCCGATCACCGGATTCAGGTTCAGCGTGTTTTCCGCGGCTTGCTTGGGAAGCTCGTTATTGTTCTTTTGACTCATCGGCAACGCTCCATTGTTCGAGGCGAAACAGGGGACCGCAACGAAACCGGGGACCAGGTGTCCGGCCGGCTACTGCTCGACTACCAGCCCACCCGCACGTTTCAGGGCGGGGCGGACGCACGTCAGGGAAGGGAACCCGGACAAGGGGCTGCACCGTCTTGGTTACGCGAGTTTCCGCTGGCGTGCAAGCTGGCAGAAGCATCGGTGGCCGGCGTGGCTGGCCCGGCGAGCGGCCGACCTGCGGACTAGAGCGTTGCTGCCGTGCAGGGTAGGACATTCGCCGTGGCGACCGCGCCGACCGGATGTCTGGTCTGGCAGTCTGCGGGGCGAATGTTGCAAATGACGTGCCCTCGTTCGGGGCAGCGGGGAAAAATCGCCTGGATGCCGTGTGCCGCGAAGGGGCACTCGGCCCGGCGCTTCAGAGCATCAGCTTGACGACCGACTCGTCGGGGTCGCGCGACTTGCCGGCGCTGGCCAGCTCCGCCAGGTAGTCGGCCCACAGCTGGTCCTTGCGGGTCGCCAGCTCGTACAGGTAGTCCCAGGTGAACAGGCCGCTGTCGTGGCCGTCGTCGAAGCTCAGCTTCAGTGCGTACTGGCCGGCGGGTTCGACGCCGACCAGGCCGACGTTCAGCTTGCCGTACTGCAATACCGGGTTGCCGTGGCCCTGGACCTCGGCCGAGGGCGAATGCACGCGGAGGAACTCGGCAGGCAGGTCGTAGCTGTCCTCGCCGTAGCGCAGGGTCAGGGTCTTCGAGGCTTTGTGCAGCTGGATGGCGGAAGGGATACGCATCGCATCGGACTCGCGGAAGGGCGGAGTACAAGGATACCCCGGTTCGGGACCGCGCGGCCCGCCGCCACGGTGTTGGCCGTGGCGGCGGCGGTGGTCAAAGGATGTAGCGGGACAGGTCCTCGTCCTCGGCCAGCTCGCCGAGGTGGCTGTTGACGTAGCCGGCATCGATCAGGATCGGCTTGTCGCTATGCTCGCTGGCCAGGTCGGCGGCGCTGAACGAGACCTCTTCCAGCAGCCGCTCGAGCAGCGTATGCAGGCGGCGGGCACCGATGTTCTCGGTCTTCTCGTTGACCTGCCAGGCGATCTCGGCAAGGCGCTTGATGCCGTCCTCGGCGAACTCGATGGCCAGTCCCTCGGTCTTCAGCAGCTCGCGGTACTGCTCGGTGAGCGAGGCATGCGGCTCGGTGAGGATGCGCTCGAAATCGTTCGGGCTGAGGGCCTTGAGCTCCACGCGGATCGGCAGGCGGCCCTGCAGCTCGGGAACCAGGTCGCTCGGCTTGCTCAGGTGGAAGGCGCCGGAGGCGATGAACAGGATGTGGTCGGTCTTGACCATGCCCAGCTTGGTGTTCACCGTGCAGCCCTCGATCAGTGGCAGCAGGTCGCGCTGTACGCCCTCGCGGGAGACGTCGGCGCCGCCGGCGTTGGCGCGCTTGGCGATCTTGTCGATCTCGTCGATGAAGACGATGCCGTGCTGCTCGACCGCCTCCAGGGCGCGTGCCTTGAGCTCTTCCTCGTTGACCAGGCGCACCGCCTCTTCGTCGCGGATCAGCTTCAGGGCCTCGGCGACCTTCAGCTTGCGGGTCTTCTTCTTGCCCTTGCTCATGCCGGAGAACAGGTTCTGCAACTGGTTGGTCATCTCCTCCATGCCGGGCGGGGCCATGATCTCCACGCCGGCCGGGTTGTCGGCCACCTCGATGTCGATTTCCTTGTCGTCCAGCTGGCCTTCGCGCAGGCGCTTGCGGAACAGCTGGCGGGTGTTGCTGTCCTCGCGTGCCGGCTCATCGCCGAAGCCCATGGCGGGACGCGCTGCCGGCAGCAGGGCATCGAGGATGCGCTCTTCGGCGGCGTCCTCGGCGCGATACTTGACCTTCTGGATCTCCTGTTCGCGGAGCATCTTCACCGCGGCGTCGGCGAGATCGCGGATGATCGACTCGACGTCGCGTCCGACATAGCCGACCTCGGTGAACTTGGTCGCCTCGACCTTGATGAACGGCGCGTTCGCCAGGCGCGCCAGGCGGCGGGCGATCTCGGTCTTGCCGACGCCGGTGGGGCCGATCATGAGGATGTTCTTCGGCGTGACCTCGGCGCGCAGCTCGGCCGGTAGTTGCATGCGTCGCCAGCGGTTGCGCAGGGCGATGGCGACGGCGCGCTTGGCGTCGTCCTGGCCGATGATGTGGCGGTTGAGTTCGTGGACGATCTCGCGGGGCGTCATGGACATTCGTTTACTCCAGCGGGGGACGAGCGCTTCAGACGGCGCTGTCCAGCTCCTCGATGGTCAGGTTCTGGTTGGTGAAGACGCAGATCGAGCCGGCGATGTTCAGCGCGGTCTCGGCGACTTCCCGAGCGCTCAGCTCGGCGTTGTGCTGCAGCAGGGCCAAGGCCGCGGCCTGGGCAAAGCCGCCGCCGGAGCCCATGGCGATCAGGCCGTGTTCGGGTTCGACCACGTCGCCGTTGCCGGTGATGATCAGCGAGGCATCCTTGTTGGCGACCGCGAGCATGGCTTCGAGGCGGCTCAGGGAGCGGTCGGTGCGCCAGTCCTTGGCCAGTTCGACGGCGGCGCGGACCAGGTGCCCCTGGTGTTTCTCCAGTTGCTGCTCGAAGCGCTCGAACAGGGTGAAGGCATCGGCGGTGGCGCCGGCGAAACCGGCCAGTACCTGACCGTGATACAGGCGCCGGACCTTCTTGGCGTTGCCTTTCATCACGGTGTTGCCCAGGGAAACCTGGCCGTCGCCGCCCATGACGACTTTGCCGTTGCGGCGGACAGATACGATAGTGGTCAAGGGGGAAATCTCCACACTGCGGGGCCGAATGCCCGGAATGCTGGGAGATATAGGGGCGATCCGCGGCTTTTCAACCGCACGCACCGCCGTGCGTCGGAACGCACGGCGTGGCCCGCGTTCAGCGGGCCTTGCGTTGCTGTAACAGCAGGTTGCTGAAGCCGTTGGAGGACAGTGTCTTCTGCGCCTGGGACAACTGGTCGCGGCTGTTGAACGGACCGACCATCACCCGGTACCAGGTCTCGTCGCGGACGTTGCCGGCCTCGACGTTCACCGACTGCCCGAGCAGGATGATCTGCGCGCGCACGCGGTCGGCGTCGGACTGCTTGCGGAACGAGCCGGCCTGCAGGAAGAACTGCGTGCTGGCGGCGACCACCGCTTTCGGCAGCGGCGGTGGCACCTGCCCGGCGAGTGCGGCCTTGGCCCGCGCTTCGTCGGCCTTGGCCAGCTCGGCGGGGGTGGGCGGCGGCGGGGCCTTCTCCGGTACCGCTTCCGGCGGCACCACGACCTCGGACTCCGGCAGCAGGGTGTAGAACTCGTACTTCGGCTTGGCCTGGGCCGGCGTCTGCGTTTGTGCGGGCTGCTGGGCCTGGCCGTTCTGCTGCGGCTGCTTGCCCTGCACGGCGGCTGGGCGCTGGGCGTCCGGGCGTTCGCGCTGGACGTCCTTGCGCCCGGGTTCGAGCTTCATCAGGAACATGATGAAGCCGCCGATGGCCAGGCCGGCGACCAGCCAGACCCAGCCGGGAACGCCGTTCTTCGCGGCGGGCGCCTGGTAGCGGCTGGCGCCGCGCTTGGGGGCGGGTTTCTTCTTTGCCATGGGGGTTCCCGGACTCCTGTTCGGGCGGGTTCGATTACATGCGTTCCAGAGTCTTCAGACCGAGCAGCTCCAGGCCCTGTTCCAGGGTACGGCCGGTCAGCGCGGCGAGACGCAGGCGGCTGTCCTTCTGCGCCGGGTCCTCGGCGGTGAGGATCGGGCAGTGCTCGTAGAAACTGGAGAACAGCCCGGCCAACTCGTACAGGTAGGCGCAGAGCAGGTGCGGCACGCCCTTGAGCGCGACGTTGTTGATCAGGTCGCCGAACTGCGCCAGCTGTGCGGCCAGGGCCAGCTCCTGGGGCTGCTCGAGGACGATCTTCCCGCCCAGTTGCTCGCGGCCCTGGCCGAGCTTGCGGAAGACGCTGGCCACGCGGGTGCAGGCGTAGAGAAGGTAGGGTGCGGTGTTGCCTTCGAAGCTGAGCATCAGTTCGAAGTTGAAGCTGTAGTCGCTGGTGCGGTGCTTGGACAGGTCGGCGTACTTCACCGAGTCGATCCCCACCACCCGGCCGATCTCGCGCAGCTGGACCTCGTCGAACGGCTCCTCGCCACGCTCGGCGCGCTGCTCGTTGCGTTCCTTGACCAGCGCATAGGCGCGGCTCTCGGCCTCTTCCAGCAGGTCGATCAGCTTCACCGTACCGCCGTCGCGGGTCTTGAACGGACGGCCGTCGGCGCCGTTCATGGTACCGAAGCCCATGTGCTCCAGCTCCATGCCGGCCGGAACGAAACCGGCGCGCCGCGCCACTTCGAAGACCTGCTGGAAGTGCAGGGCCTGGCGCTGGTCGACGAAGTACAGCACGCGGTCGGCGTGCAGCACGTTGTGCCGATAACGCATGGCGGCGAGGTCGGTGGTGGCGTAGAGGTAGCCGCCGCCGGCCTTCTGCACGATCACCGGGAGCGGATTGCCCTCGGCGTTCTTGAACTCTTCGAGGAAGACGCACAGCGCGCCGTTGTCTTCGGTGAGCAGGCCCTTGGCGGTCAGGTCGGCGACCACCTGGGCGAGGTCGTCGTTGTAGGCGCTCTCGCCCATGACGTCGGCCATGCTCAGCTTCACGCCGAGACGGTCGTAGACCTTCTGGCAGTGCGACAGGGAAATCTCGTTGAAGCGGGTCCACAGGCGCAGGCAGTCGGGGTCGCCGGCCTGCAGCTTGACCACCAGTTCGCGGGCGCGGTCGGCGAATTCGGGAGACTCGTCGAAGCGTTTCTTCGCCGCGCGGTAGAAGACCTCCAGGTCGTGCAGCTCGGCCTCGGCGTCGACCGGTTGCTCTTCCAGGTAGGCGAGCAGCATGCCGAACTGGGTGCCCCAGTCGCCGACGTGGTTCTGCCGGATCACCGTGTCGCCGAGGAACTCGAGGACGCGCGCGACGGCGTCGCCGATGATGGTCGAGCGCAGGTGGCCGACGTGCATTTCCTTGGCCAGGTTCGGCGAGGACAGGTCGATCACCACGCGCTGCGCCGGGCCTGCCTTGCGCACGCCGAGACGTTCGTCGGCGAGGGCGCGGTCGAGGCTGGCGGCGAGCCAGACGTGATCCTGGAAGAAGTTGAGGAAGCCGGGGCCGGCGATCTCCACCTTGGCCAGTTGCTCGTGGGCGGGGATTGCCTCGACCAGCCTGGCGGCCAGGTCGCGCGGCTTCATCCCGGCCGGCTTGGCCAGCATCATGGCGATGTTGCTGGCGAAATCGCCGTGGCTACGGTCCTTGGTGTTCTCCACCTGGATGTCCGGGGTCAGGCCGGCGGGCAGGGTGCCGTCCGCGGTCAGTTGGTCGAGGGCTTGCTGGATCAGCTGGCGAATCGTGTCTTTCATCGTTCTCTCCGTGCTCGCGGGCAGAGGGGCGGCGCGCGACGGTCGGGCAGGGGAAGGGCCGGCGGATGCGGCGCTCCGAAGTTCACTCCCCGCGATGTGCGCGGGGTGGCCGGTCGAGGCTCAGAACCGCGCATTATCCGTGGGCGGACAGGCGTTGCCAACCGTTGCGGCGATTAGCCGACAGTTTGCGCCGGACATCGCGGATTCCGGCTGACCCCAGTCAAGCGGGGCGTCTTCCTGGAAGGCGCTCAGAACAGGTCGATCGGATCGATATCGAGCGACCAGCGCACCTGGCGCCCGCCGGGCAACTGTTCGAGGCTCTGCAGCCAGGGTGTCAGCAGGCGATGCAGCGGCGCCCGGCTCATGCACTGCAGCAGCAGTTGCGCGCGGTGCTTGCCGGCACGCCGCTCCATGGGTGCGGGCACCGGCCCGAGCAGTTCCACCTCCGGTCCGCCCATCTGCTCGAGCAATTGCTCGGCGGCACTGCAGGCGCTGTCGAGGAAGGCTTCCGCCTGGCCCGGCTTGTGCGCTTCGGCGCGCAGCAGGGCGAGGTGGGCGAAGGGCGGCAGGCCGGCGGCGCGGCGTTCGCTGAGGGCCTGTTCGGCAAAGGCGAAGTAGCCGTCCTCGGTGAGCTGGACCAGCAGCGGGTGATCGGCCAGGTGGGTCTGGATCAGTACCCGCCCGGGCTCCTCGGCGCGACCTGCGCGGCCGGCGACCTGGACGATCTGCTGGGCCATGCGTTCGCTGGCGCGGAAGTCGGCGGAAAACAGGCCGCCATCGGCATCGAGGATCGCCACCAGGGTGACCCGTGGGAAGTGGTGCCCCTTGGCGAGCATCTGGGTGCCGACCAGGATGCATGGCTCACCGCTGTTGATGGTGGCGAAGAGGTCGCGCATGGCGTGCTTGCGCGAGGTGCTGTCGCGGTCGATGCGCAGCACCGGATGGTTCGGGAAGAGAATCCGCAGGCGTTCCTCGGCGCGCTCGGTGCCGGCGCCTAGCGGACGCAGGTCGAGCTTGCCGCATTGCGGGCAGTTCATCGGCGGCCGCTGGCGGTGGTCGCAGTGGTGGCAGCGCAACTCGCCGCTGCCCTGGTGCACGGTCATCCGCGCGTCGCAGCGCGGGCATTGGCTGATCCAGCCGCAGTCGTGGCAAAGCAGGGTCGGAGCGAAGCCGCGGCGATTGAGGAATACCAGGACCTGCTGGCCGGCCGCCAGGGTATCGCCGATGGCCTGTTGCAGCGGACGGGAAAGGCCGGCGTCGAGCGGCATGCTCTTCACGTCGAGGCGGATGAACTTCGGCGGGTGCGCGCCACCGGCGCGCTGGGTCAGGCGCAGTAGGCCGTAGCGGCCGGCCTGGGCGTTGTGCAGGCTTTCCAGGGCGGGCGTGGCCGAACCGAGCAGGATCGGCACGTTCTCCAGGCGCGCGCGTACCAGTGCCAGGTCGCGGGCGTGGTAGCGCAGGCCGTCCTGCTGTTTATAGGAGGCGTCGTGTTCCTCGTCGACGATGATCAGTCCCGGCCGCTTCAGCGGCGTGAACAGTGCCGAGCGGGTGCCGATGACGATGTCGGCCTCGCCATCCCGGGCGGCGAGCCAGGCGTCGAGGCGCTCGCGGTCGGTCAGGGCCGAATGCAGCAGGGCGATGCGCGCGTTGAAGCGGCGTTCGAAACGCGCCAGGGTCTGCGGGCCCAGGTTGATCTCGGGAATCAGCACCAGGGCCTGGCGGCCTGCGGCCAGGGTTTCGCGGATCAGTTGCAGGTAGACCTCGGTCTTGCCGCTGCCGGTGACCCCGGCCAGCAGGAAGCAATGGAAACCGCCGTGGCTGGCGCGAACCGCTTCGAAGGCGGCGCGCTGCTCGGGGTTCAGCGGCAACTCCGCCTGGGCCAGCCAGCCGCCTTCGCGCGGCGGGGTGCTGTGGCGCCGCACCTCCAGTTCGACCAGGCCTTTTTCCTTGAGCAGGTCGAGGCTGTCCTTGTTTATTTCCAATTGGTTCAGCAACTCATGGGAAACCCCGTGCGGATGCTGCTTGAGAATCGCCAGGGCCTGGCGCTGGCGCGGCGCTCGGGCCAGGCGCGGATCGTCGAGGCTGGATTGCGCGGTGGCATGCCAGAAGCGCTGCTGGCGCGCCTCGGCCGGCTCGCCCTGGCGCAACAGGTTGGGCAGCGCCCAGGACAGGGTGTCGCCGAGGCTGTGCTGGTAGTACTGGGCGGTCCAGCGACAGAGTTCGAGCAGGTGCGCCGGCATCGGCGGCTTGGCGTCGAGTACCCTGAGGGCAGGCTTGAGCTTGTCTTCGGGTACTTCGGAACGGTCCGTCACCTCTATCAGAACGCCAACCAGCTCCCGGCGCCCGAACGGCAGCAGCAGGCGAATCCCCGGCTGTAGGGCGCTGCGCGGAATGCCGCGGGGCGCGCGGTAGTCGAACAGGCGGCGGAGTGGCGAAGGCAGGGCTAGGCGTAGGATCAGGTCTGACACTCAGCGGCTTCCGGGGATGAAGGAAACGAGGACTGGGCCGGCGATGTTAGCAGACGACCGGCGGGCGGGGTCGCTTGCATAGATGAATCGGTCTGGTATGATCCACGCCCTTAATTACGTGCGGTGCCTGGTAAACGCGCTGGGTGGCGGCACACAACGCCTCGAGGATTGAATCATGAAAGCGGACATCCATCCGACTTACGAAGCTATCGAAGCTACCTGCAGCTGCGGTAACGTCATCAAGACCCGTTCCACCCTGTGCAAGCCGATCCACCTGGACGTGTGCTCCGAATGCCACCCGTTCTACACCGGCAAGCAGAAGGTGCTGGACACCGGCGGCCGTATCGACCGCTTCAAGCAGCGTTTCGGCGTATTCGGCGCCACCAAGTAAGCCGCTTGCCGCGAACGCGCGCAATGCTACTTGTCGTTGTACCGAGAAAGGCGTCCCTGGTGGGCGCCTTTTTCATGTCCGTGGTTTCCGCCTTCGCCGGTGCGGCGGAGGCCTGCCGGCCTACCGGTGCCTTGCAGAACGTCGAGGTGGCGCGGGTGGTGGACGGCGATACCGTGCGCCTGCGCGATGGCCGCAGCGTGCGGCTGATCGGTATCAATGCGCCTGAACTGGCGCACAACGGCCGCACCACCGAGCCCTTCGCCGAAGCCGCGAAACAGCGGCTGCAGGCGCTGGTATCGGCCAGCGACGGGCGTCTCGCCCTGCAGCCGGGCCGCCAGCCCCGCGATCACTACGGGCGGACCCTGGCGCACCTGTTCGATGCCAGCGGCGCCAACCTCGAGGCGCGCCTGCTCGGCGAGGGCCTGGGCTACCTGGTGGCGGTCGCGCCGAACACCGAGCTGACGGCCTGTCAGCAAGCGGCGGAACGTGCCGCGCGTTCGGCTAATCTGGGTGTATGGAAGCGTTCGCCGGTGCTTTCGCTCGATCGACTGGCGCAGAGCGGCTTCGCCGTGGTCCGCGGGCGGGTGCTCGAGGTCGAACGCAACCGGGGCGGTATCTGGCTGGAGATGGACGGTCCGCTGGTCCTGCGGATCGAGCCGAAGGTGCTCAAGGCGTTCGATGCGAAACGGGTGATGCAGATGGCGGGACGTTCGCTGGAAGTGCGTGGCTGGGTGGTCGATCGTTCCCGCCGTGGCGCTGTGCCGGCCGGCAAGGCGCGCTGGCAGATGTCGGTGACCGATCCGGCGATGCTGGAATGGTTGCCATGAAGACCGCCTGGCTCCTGCTGCTGTTGCTGGGAGTCGGCGCGCTGGGCGGCTGCGCGGTGAACCCGGCCACCGGCAAGAGCGATTTCGTGATGATGAGCGAGCAGCAGGAACTCGGCATGGGCGCTCGCTACAACCAGGAAATCCTCAAGCAGTTCCCCCGCTACAACGATGAAAAGCTCCAGGCCTACGTGCAACGGGTAGGCGAGCGGGTCGCCCGCAGCAGCCACCGCAGCAACCTGCAATATCATTTCACCGTCATCGATTCGCCGGACATCAACGCCTTCGCCCTGCCGGGCGGCTACATCTATATCCATCGCGGACTGATCGCCTACCTTGGCTCCGAGGCCGAACTGGCCGCGGTGCTCGGTCATGAGGTCGGCCATGTCACGGCGCGCCACAGCGTGCGCCAGCAGAGCCAGGCCAGCGCCTGGAACATCCTTGGCCAGGCGGTGGCGATCGGCACCGGGGTCGGCGCCGCCGGCGACCTGGCCAACGTGCTCGGCACGGCCTTCGTCCGCGGCTACGGGCGTGACATGGAACTGGAAGCCGATGGTCTCGGCGCCCAGTACCTGGCCCGCGCCGGCTACGATCCGACGGCGATGATCCAGGTGGTGCGGGTGCTGAAGAACCAGGAGGACTTCGCTCGCGAAGAGGCTGCGCGCAATGGCCAGGCGGTACAGGCCGGCGGCTACCACGGGTTGTTCGATACCCATCCGGACAACGACCGGCGCCTGCAGGAAGTGGTCGGCCCGGCCCGGCAGCTGGCCAACGGACAGCAGGAAGTGGGGCGCGAGGTCTTTCTTCGCCATCTGGAAGGCATGCCGTTCGGCGACTCGGCATCGGCCGGGGTGCGTCGCGGGCAGAACTTCTACCATGCCGAGCTGGACTTCACCCTGAGCTATCCGGCGGGCTGGAAGATCCTCAACCAGCCCAGCGCCCTGCTTGGCTATCCGGCGGACGAGCAGTCGTTCATCGGCATGAAGCTGGTGCCCCATGATTCCCGCCTGACGCCCGCGGAGTTCCTGCGCAAGAACGCCGGGCAACGGCTGGCCCAGGAAGAGTCGCTGAAGCAGGCCGGGCTGAACGGCTACACGGCGGTGGTGCCAGGCAACCCGGCGCGACGGGTTGCTGTGATCTACCAGGGCGACCGCGCCTACCTGTTCGTCGGCGTGGTCAAGGTCGGTTCCCTGGAGACCCAGGACGACCGCTTCCTCAGCGTGATCCGCAGCTTCCGTCCGCTGCGCGACAAGGAGCGGGCCCTGGCGCAGCCGCGACGCCTGCATCTGGTGCAGGTCAAGGCGGGGCAGACGCTGGAGCAATTGGCGGCTGGCGGCGAGGGGTCATTGAGTGACTCCGTGGCTCGTCTGCGTCTGCTGAATGACCTTTATCCGAGCGGTGAACCCCGTCCGGGCGATTGGCTTAAAGTCGTACGCTAGAGGTCTTGACAGCCAGCTCCTGACGATCTTGTGGGGCGTCGTCTTCTTGCGTATGCTCGGTCGCCCCGTCTGTCCAACAAGCAATAAAGCGGAAGTGCCCAAATGTCCGATCTTAAAACCGCTGCCCTCGAATATCACGCACAACCCCGTCCGGGAAAACTGAGTGTCGAGCTGACCAAACCCACCGCTACCGCCCGGGACCTGTCCCTGGCCTACAGCCCGGGTGTCGCCGAGCCGGTGCGTGAAATCGCCCGCGATGCCGAGCTGGCCTATCAGTACACCGGCAAGGGCAACCTGGTGGCAGTGATTTCCGACGGCACCGCGATTCTCGGCCTGGGTAACCTCGGCCCGCTGGCCTCCAAGCCGGTGATGGAAGGCAAGGGTGTGCTGTTCAAGCGCTTCGCCGGCATCGACGTGTTCGACATCGAGGTCGACGCCGAGAGCCCGCAGGCTTTCATCGATACCGTCAAGCGTATTTCCATCACCTTCGGCGGTATCAACCTCGAGGACATCAAGGCTCCCGAGTGTTTCGAGATCGAGCGCGCGCTGATCGAACAGTGCGACATCCCGGTGTTCCACGATGACCAGCACGGCACCGCCATCGTGACCGCGGCGGGCATGCTCAATGCGCTGGAACTGGCCGGCAAGAAGCTGGAAGAAGCGAAGATCGTCTGCCTCGGCGCCGGCGCTGCCGCCATCTCCTGCATGAAGCTGCTGGTGAGCATGGGCGCCAAGGTCGAGAACATCTACATGATCGACCGCAAGGGCGTGATCCACGCCGGTCGCGACGATCTGAACCAGTACAAGTCGGTGTTCGCCACCGAGACCGACAAGCGTACCCTGGCCGACGCCCTGGAGGGCGCCGACGTGTTCGTCGGCCTGTCCGGCGCCAACCTGCTGGAGCCGGAAGACCTCAAGCGCATGGCGCCGAACCCGATCGTGTTCGCCTGCTCGAACCCGGACCCGGAGATCAAGCCGGAACTGGCCCATGCCACCCGCAACGACGTGATCATGGCTACCGGACGTTCCGACTATCCGAACCAGGTCAACAACGTGCTCGGTTTCCCCTTCATCTTCCGCGGTGCCCTGGACGTACGTGCCACGCGCATCAACGAAGAGATGAAGATCGCCGCCGCCCTGGCCCTGCGCGACCTGGCCAAGCAGCCGGTCCCGGAGGACGTCTGCGCCGCCTATGGCGTGGACAAGCTGGAATTCGGCCGCGAGTACATCATTCCGAAGCCGATGGACAAGCGCCTGATCACCGTGGTTTCCGATGCCGTGGCCAAGGCTGCCATCGAGACCGGCGTGGCTACCCTGCCGTATCCGAAGAACTATCCGCTGAAATCGGTGGACGAAGTCTTCAACGGCTGATCGATCCGCCGGATAAAAAGAAACCCCGCCTTGGCGGGGTTTCTTTTTGCCTGCGCCTCGCGCTCCGTCGTCGTCAACGAAGCGCAGGCGCCGGTTCAGAACAGGTCGATCGGCGCGCCTTCGTCATCCGGCAGCGGGCTGCCAGGGAAGCTGCCCGGCGGCAGTTCGTTGACCGAGGGCGGGGTGTCCTCGTTCTTGAACATCTCGAAATAGGCGCCGGGAGTGCCCGGCGCGGCCGAACGGCCGGTTACCGGGTCGATGCGCAGGCTGACGATGCCTGGCGGCTCGGCCATGGTGTGCATCGGCTTGTCCTTGAGGGCGAAGCCCATGTACCTGATCCAGATCGGCAGCGCGACGGTACCGCCGTACTCGCGGCGACCCAGGGTTTCCGGCTGGTCGAAGCCGACCCAGACGCTGGTCACGTAGTCGGAGTTGTAGCCGGAGAACCAGCCATCCTTGGAATCGTTGGTGGTGCCCGTCTTGCCGGCCAGGTCGGTGCGCTTCAGCGCCAGGGCGCGGCGCCCGGTACCGCGCTTGATCACGTCCTGCAGCATGCTGGTCATGATATAGGCGGTACGGGCATCGATGATCCGCTCGGCCGGGGTCGGCTCGAAGGTGGTCTGGGCCTTGGCGGCGACTTGCTGGGCTTCGATCGAACCTTCGCCTTCGGCGCTCTCCGGATGCTCGGGGTCGCCAGGATTCCCGGCGTCTTCCGCATCCGGCGCAGCGACCTGTTCTTCCACCGGCACGCGGGGCGGATTGGCCTGGTACAGCACCTGTCCGTCGCGGCTCTCGATGCGTTCGATGACGTACGGATTGACCTTGTAGCCGCCGTTGGCGAATACGCTCCAGGCGCCGGCGATTTCCATCGGTGTGACTGTCGCGGTACCCAGGGCCAGGGAGAAGTTGCGCGGCAGTTCGTCGCGCTGGAAGCCGAACTTGGTGATGTAGCTGATCGCCCGCTCGATGCCCAGGCCCTGCAGGACGCGGATCGAGACCATGTTGCGGGACTTGTACAGGGCTTCGCGCAGCGGGATCGGGCCGAGGAAGGTGTTGGTGTCGTTCTTCGGTCGCCAGACCTTGTCCAGGTACTCGTCGACGAACACGATCGGCGCATCGTTGACCAGGCTGGCGGCGGTGAAGCCGTTGTCCAGGGCCGCGCTGTAGATGAACGGCTTGAAACTGGAGCCCGGCTGGCGCTTGGCCTGGATCGCGCGGTTGTAGTTGCTCTGCTCGAAGGAGAAGCCGCCGACCAGCGAGCGGATCGCCCCGTCCTTCGGGTCGAGGGAGATCAGCGCGCTCTGTGCGGCGGGAATCTGTACGAAGCGCAGGGTGCCGTCTTCCTGGCGCTGCACGCGGATCTGGTCGCCGGCCTGGGCCACGTCGGCGGGCTGGCGCGGCATCGGGCCCATGCTGTTGTTGCTGAGGAAGGGGCGTGCCCATTTCATGCTGTCCCAGGTCACGGCTTCTTCCTTGCCGTCGCGGGTCATCACCATGATCCCGCTCTTTTCCACCTGGGTGACGATCGCCGGCTCCAGGCCGCCGATGCTGCGCTGCTGGCCCAGGTGCTTGAGCCAGGCGTCGCGGGTCTGGCCCGGCAGGCGGGTCTCCGGGCCGCGGTAGCCGTGGCGCTGGTCATAGTCGATGAGGCCGTCGCGGACCGATTGGCTGGCGGCGTTCTGCAGGTCGCTGCGGACCGTGGTGATGACCTTGTAGCCCTCGGTATAGGCCTCGCTGCCGTAGCGGCCGACCATCTCGGCACGGGCCATCTCGGCGATGTAGGGCGCATTCAGTTCGGGGGTCTGCACGTGGTAGGAGGCGTTGATCGGCTCCTCGACGGCGGCCTGGTAGCGCTGCTGGTCGATGAAGCCGAGCTTGAGCATGCGCTCGAGGATCCAGTTGCGCCGCTCCGTACTGCGGGTCGGGTTGACCAGCGGGTTGTAGCGCGAGGGCGCTTTCGGCAGGCCGGCGATCATCGCCATCTCGGCCAGGCTCAAGTCTTTGATCGGCTTGCCGTAATAGACCTGTGCGGCAGCCTCGATGCCATAGGCACGGTTGCCCAGGTAGATCTTGTTGACGTAAAGCTCGAGGATCTCGTCCTTGGTCAGCTGTCGCTCGATCTGCAGAGCCAGGAGGATTTCATTGATCTTTCGCGAGAAGCTTCTTTCATTGGTAAGGAAGTAGTTCTTCGCTACCTGCATGGTGATGGTGCTGCCGCCAGTCTGGATGTGACCGCTTTTCAATAATTGCGCGGCGGCGCGCATTAGGCTTTTCACATCGACGCCATAATGGTTGGCGAAATTGTCGTCCTCGGCGGACAGCAGGGCATGGATGAAGTCCTGCGGGATGTCGGCGAAGCGGATCGGTGTCCGGCGCATCTCGCCGAACTCGGAGATCAGCTTGCCGTCCTCGCTGTAGACCTTGAGGGGGATCTGCAGCTGGACGTTACGCAGAGCTTCCACCGAGGGCAGGCTGGGACTCAGATAGAGATAGGCGCCGCTGAAACTGAGCAGCACTCCACAAATCAGGGTGACGCAAGTCCACCACAGGAACTTCAGCAGGCGCATGGGTAGTTTCGGATTTCCAGGAAAAAGAAAGAGTTAAGCGAATAGGACAGGAAAAAGGCAAAAGCTGTTCACATTATAAGCAATTTTTCTGTGACCTAGCCATTTGCCTGGCCTTCGGCTCTGGTATCTAATGTGAAAAAAGAAGAATCGTTCGTAAGTATTGAACGCTAATAGGGAATTGGTCGTGCTAGGGCTCATAAAGAAGAAAGCGAACACCTTGCTGGGGATCGACATCAGCTCGACCTCGGTAAAGCTCCTTGAGTTGAGCCGCTCCGGAGGCCGCTACAAAGTGGAGGCCTATGCCGTCGAGCCGCTTCCGCCGAATGCAGTCGTGGAAAAGAACATCGTCGAGCTGGAAGGGGTCGGCCAGGCGTTGTCACGGGTGCTGGTCAAGGCGAAAACCAACCTGAAGTCGGCCGTGGTCGCCGTCGCCGGTTCGGCGGTGATCACCAAGACCATCGAGATGGAGGCCGGGCTTTCCGAGGATGAACTGGAAAACCAGCTGAAGATCGAGGCCGACCAGTACATCCCCTATCCGCTGGAGGAAGTCGCCATCGACTTCGAGGTCCAGGGGCTCTCCGCGCGCAATCCCGAGCGCGTGGACGTACTCCTGGCCGCCTGTCGGAAAGAGAACGTCGAGGTTCGCGAAGCGGCCCTGGCGCTGGCCGGCCTGACCGCCAAGGTGGTCGACGTCGAGGCCTACGCGCTGGAGCGCTCCTATGCGCTGCTGAGCAGCCAGCTGGGTGCCGACACCGACCAGTTGACCGTGGCGGTAGTGGACATCGGCGCGACCATGACCACCCTGAGCGTCCTGCACAACGGACGCACCATCTATACCCGCGAACAGCTGTTCGGCGGTCGCCAGCTCACCGAGGAGATCCAGCGGCGTTACGGACTCTCGGTGGAGGAAGCCGGTCTCGCCAAGAAGCAGGGCGGTCTTCCGGATGACTACGACAGCGAAGTTTTGCGTCCGTTCAAGGACGCCGTGGTGCAGCAGGTTTCCCGCTCGCTGCAGTTCTTCTTCGCCGCCGGACAGTTCAACGACGTCGACTACATCGTCCTGGCGGGCGGTACGGCGTCTATCCAGGATCTCGATCGGTTGATCCAGCAGAAGATCGGCACCCCGACCCTGGTCGCCAACCCGTTCGCCGACATGGCGCTGAACGGCAAGGTGAATGCCGGCGCCCTGGCCAGCGACGCTCCGGCGTTGATGATCGCCTGCGGCCTGGCGTTGAGGAGTTTCGACTGATGGCACGGATCAACCTTCTACCCTGGCGCGAAGAGCTGCGCGAGCAGCGCAAGCAGCAGTTCCTGGTGATTCTTGGCGGCGTCCTGGTGGCATCGGCGGCGCTGGTATTCCTCGGCGACCAGTACTTCACCGCGGCCATCGAGAACCAGAACGCCCGCAACGACTTCCTGCGCAAGGAAATCGTCGTACTCGACGCCCGGATCAAGGAAATCAGCGAACTGAAGTCGCGGCGCCAGCAATTGCTCGAGCGGATGAAGATCATCCAGGACCTGCAGGGCAACCGTCCCATCATCGGACGGGTGTTCGACCAGCTCGTGCGGACCTTGCCCGACGGCGTGTATTTCACCGACCTGAAGATGACCGGCAAGAACATCGCCATCGCCGGCGCGGCCGAGTCCAACAACCGCGTTTCCAATCTCATGCGCAACATGGACGCGTCCGAGTGGCTGACCGCCCCGACCCTGAACGAGGTCAAGGCGGTGACCCAGGGCGCGGTGGACCAGGCCAACGTGTTCCAACTGACCGTGCAGCAGACGCAGCCCGGCGAGGAAGACGCCAAGGCGAAGCATGGGGTTGCGCAAGGAGCCAAGAAATGAGTCTGGCCAGTTCCCTGGAAAGTCTGCGCAAGATCGATATCAACGATCTCGACCTGAACAACATCGGTTCCTGGCCGGCGGCGGTCAAGGTCATCGTCTGCGTGCTGCTGACCGCGGCGGTCCTGGCGCTGGGCTACAACTTCCATCTGAGTGACATGCAGGCTCAGCTCGAACAGCAGGCCGCGGAAGAGGAGACGCTCAAGCAGCAGTTCTCCACCAAGGCCTTCCAGGCCGCGAACCTGGAAGCCTACAAGGCACAGATGAAGGAGATGGAAGAGTCCTTCGGCGCCTTGCTGCGGCAGTTGCCCAGCGACACCGAGGTACCCGGGCTGCTCGAGGACATCACTCGTACCGGCCTGGGCAGCGGCCTTGAGTTCGAGGAAATCAAGCTGCTTCCCGAGGTTGCCCAGCAGTTCTACATCGAGCTGCCGATCCAGATCAGCGTGGTCGGCGGCTACCACGACCTGGCGACCTTCGTCAGCGGCGTGTCCAGCCTGCCGCGGATCGTCACCCTGCATGACTTCGAGATCAAGCCGGTCGCGCCCGGCAGCACGTCCAAGCTGCGCATGAGCATCCTGGCCAAGACCTATCGCTACAACGACAAGGGGCTGAAGAAATGAGAGCCCGCCTGATTCTGAGCAGCCTGCTGCTCGCCAGCCTGGCCGGATGCGGCGGCGGTTCCGATTTCGCCGATCTGCAGTCCTACATGGACGAGGTTCGCGCCCGACCCAAGGGCACCATCGAGCCGTTGCCGAAGTTCCAGCCGTACGAGGCCTTCACCTATAGCGCCGCGTCGCTACGCAGCCCGTTCCAGCCGCCGGTGAAGATCGACCTGACCGTGCGGCAGAAGGGCAACAAGGTGATCAAGCCCGATGAGACGCGGGTCAAGCAGTTCCTGGAAGGCTTCAACATCGAGACCTTCGAGATGGTCGGCACCCTGTCCAACGCCCAGGGCACCTTCGCCCTGGTGAAGGGCGCGGGTGGCGTGCACCGGGTGAGGGTCGGGGACTACCTGGGGCGCAACGACGGCAAGGTCGTCGGCATCAGCGAAGGAAAAATAGACGTGATCGAAATCGTTCCTGACGGAGAGGGGAACTGGCTGGAGCGTCCGCGCAGCCTGACTCTCAAGGAACGCTCCTGAGGGCGGGGAAAAACATGCATAACCAACAGCAGTCTGTACAACGGAGTCGGACGATGAACAGTGGCCTCTCGCGCCTCGGGATCGCTTTGCTGGCCGCCATGTTCGCGCCGGCATTGCTCGCCGCGGACCTGGAGAAACTCGACGTGGCGGCACTGCCTGGCGACCGGGTCGAGCTAAAGCTGCAGTTCGACGAGCCCGTCGCCGCGCCGCGTGGCTATACCATCGAGCAGCCGGCGCGAATCGCCCTCGATCTGCCGGGGGTGCAGAACAAGCTCGGCACCAAGAATCGCGAGCTGAGCGTGGGCAATACGCGCAGCGTCACGGTGGTCGAGGCGAAGGATCGCACACGGTTGATCATCAACCTGACCGCGCTGTCGTCCTACACCACCCGGGTGGAAGGCAACAACCTCTTCGTGGTGGTCGGCAATTCGCCGGCCGGCGCCAGCGTCGCTTCCGCCGCTCCGGTCAAGGCAAGCCCGGCTCCGGCCAGCTATGCCCAGCCGATCAAGCCCAAGCCGTACGTGCCGGCGGGTCGTGCCATCCGCAACATCGATTTCCAGCGTGGCGAAAAGGGCGAGGGCAACGTGGTCATCGACCTGTCCGACCCGACCTTGAGCCCGGATATTCAAGAACAGGGCGGCAAGATCCGCCTGGACTTCGCCAAGACCCAGCTGCCGGATGCGCTGCGGGTTCGCCTGGACGTCAAGGACTTCGCCACGCCGGTGCAGTTCGTCAACGCCAGCGCGCAATCCGACCGTACCAGCATCACCATCGAACCGAGCGGGCTCTACGACTATCTGGTCTACCAGACCGACAATCGCCTGACCGTCAGCATCAAGCCGATGACCACGGAAGACGCCGATCGGCGCAAGAAGGACAATTTCGCCTATACCGGTGAGAAACTGTCGCTGAACTTCCAGGACATCGACGTGCGTTCGGTACTGCAGCTGATCGCCGACTTCACCGACCTGAACCTGGTGGCCTCGGATACCGTGCAGGGCAATATCACCCTGCGCCTGCAGAACGTGCCGTGGGACCAGGCGCTGGACCTGGTGCTGAAGACCAAGGGCCTGGACAAGCGCAAGCTCGGCAACGTGCTGCTGGTGGCCCCGGCCGACGAGATTGCCGCCCGTGAGCGCCAGGAGCTGGAAGCGCAGAAGCAGATCGCCGAGTTGGCGCCGCTGCGTCGGGAACTGATCCAGGTGAACTACGCCAAGGCCGCGGACATCGCCAAGCTGTTCCAGTCGGTGACCAGCGATGGTGGCCAGGAAGGCAAGGAAGGCGGGCGCGGCTCGATCACCGTCGACGACCGCACCAACAGCATCATCGCCTATCAGCCCCAGGAGCGACTGGACGAACTGCGGCGGATCGTTTCGCAGCTGGATATTCCGGTGCGCCAGGTGATGATCGAGGCACGCATCGTCGAGGCCAACGTCGGTTACGACAAGAGCCTCGGTGTGCGCTGGGGTGGCGCTTATCACAAGGGCAACTGGAACGGCTACGGCAAGGACGGCAATATCGGGATCAAGGACGAGGACGGCATGAACTGCGGCCCGATCGCCGGCAACTGTACTTTCCCCACCACGGGAACCAGCAAGTCGCCGTCGCCGTTCGTCGACATCGGCGCCAAGGATGCCACCTCCGGGATCGGCATCGGCTTCATCACCGACAACATCATCCTCGACCTGCAACTGTCGGCGATGGAAAAGACCGGCAACGGCGAGATCGTCTCCCAGCCCAAGGTCGTGACCTCGGACAAGGAAACCGCGAAGATCCTCAAGGGCCAGGAAGTACCCTACCAGGAGGCCAGCTCCAGCGGCGCTACCAGCACCTCGTTCAAGGAGGCCGCGCTGTCCCTCGAGGTGACCCCGCAGATCACCCCGGACAACCGGATCATCGTCGAAGTGAAGGTGACCAAGGATGCGCCGGACTTCGATCGCGCACTGAACGGCGTACCGCCGATCAACAAGAACGAGGTCAACGCCAAGATCCTGGTCAACGACGGCGAGACCATCGTCATCGGCGGCGTGTTCAGCAACACCCAGAGCAAGTCGGTGGACAAGGTGCCGTTCCTCGGCGACCTGCCTTACCTGGGGCGGCTGTTCCGGCGCGATACGGTCTCGGACGTGAAAAACGAACTTCTGGTTTTCCTGACACCGCGGATCATGAATAATCAGGCCATCGCAATCGGTCGCTGATATCGAACAACGTGGTCAACCTGATCCTCGTCGGCCCGATGGGTGCTGGAAAGAGCACCATCGGGCGCCTGCTCGCCAAGGAGCTGCATCTCGCGTTCAAGGACTCCGACAAGGAGATCGAACAGCGGTGCGGCGCGAATATCCCATGGATCTTCGATGTCGAGGGCGAGGTCGGTTTCCGCGAGCGCGAGCAGGCCATGCTCACCGAACTCTGCGCCGCCGACGGCATGGTGATCGCCACCGGCGGCGGGGCGGTGATGCGCGACGGTAACCGCCAGGTGCTGCGCGCCGGTGGCCGGGTTGTGTACCTGCATGCCTCGGTCGAGCACCAGATCGCGCGCACGGCGCGGGACCGCAACCGCCCCTTGTTGCAGAAGCCCAACCCGGGACAGATCCTCCGCGACCTGATGGCGCTGCGCGACCCGCTCTACCGCGAAATCGCCGATGTGGTGGTGGAGACCGACGAAAGGCCGCCGCGCCTGGTCGTCCAGGAAATTCTCGAACGCCTGCGCAAGTTGCCGCCCCGCTGAGGCGCGGCGAATTGCGTTATCCTATTGCCCTTTCCTGTCTGGGGGCCTCATGCGCACACTTCACGTCGATCTAGGCGAGCGTAGCTATCCCATTTACATCGGTGAAAACCTGCTGGGCGACGCCCGCTGGTTCGCGCCGCATATCGTCGGTCGCCGGGTCGCGGTGATCAGCAACGAAACGGTCGCTCCTCTCTATCTGGAAACCCTGCTCAAGGCACTGCAAGGCCACGAGGTCACCTCTGTGGTGCTGCCCGACGGCGAGGCCTACAAGCAGTGGGAAACCCTGCAACTGATCTTCGATGCCCTGCTGAAGGAGCGGCATGACCGCAAGACTACCCTGATCGCCCTGGGCGGCGGCGTCATCGGTGACATGGCCGGTTTCGCCGCGGCCTGCTACCAGCGTGGGGTCAACTTCATCCAGGTGCCGACCACCCTGTTGTCCCAGGTCGACTCCTCGGTGGGCGGCAAGACCGGGATCAACCATCCGTTGGGCAAGAACATGATCGGTGCGTTCTACCAGCCCCAGGCGGTGGTCATCGACACCGCGTCGCTGAAGACGCTGCCGTCCCGCGAGCTGTCCGCCGGGCTGGCGGAGGTGATCAAGTACGGTTTCATTTGCGACGAACCGTTCATCACCTGGCTGGAAGCGCACATGGATGCCTTGCTGGCACTGGAGCCGACCGTTGTCACCGAGGCCATCGAGCGCTCTTGCGCGGCGAAGGCCCGCGTGGTGGGCGCCGACGAGCGCGAGTCGGGCGTGCGTGCCACGCTGAACCTCGGCCATACCTTCGGTCACGCGATCGAGACCCAGCAAGGTTACGGCGTCTGGTTGCACGGCGAAGCGGTAGGGGCGGGAACCGTGATGGCACTCGAGATGTCGCATCGGTTGGGTTGGCTGAGCGCCGCCGAGCGCGATCGCGGTATCCGTCTGCTGCGCCGGGCTGGCCTGCCCGTGGTACCGCCGGCCGAGATGACGGCGGAAGATTTTATGGAACACATGGCCGTCGACAAGAAAGTGCTCGATGGCCGCCTGCGTCTGGTTTTGCTGCAAGGACTGGGGAATGCCGTGGTCACCGGCGATTTTCCCCGTGAGATCTTGGACGCGACCCTGCGCACCGACTATCGGGCCTTGGCCGACCAGCTTGGAGATGAATGAGGTCCCATGACCAGCTTGCATGCCGATGAGGCCTTCCTGGGCCACTACCAATTCAGTCACGACCCGTTCGCGCCGCGCGTTCCGGGTTTCAAGTTCTTCCCGGCGCAGCGCAAGCCGGTGCTCGGCCAGTTGCACCATCTGGCCCGCTACAGCCAGCTCCTGCTGCTGGTCACCGGGCCCCTGGGCAGCGGCAAGACCCTGCTGCGCCAGGCGCTGGTGGCCAGCACCAACAAGGATGCGGTCCTCAGCGTGGTGATCTCGGCGCGCACCGCCGCCGACGAGACTTCGTTGCTGCGCCAGGTGGCGCAGGGCCTGAGCATCAACCAGGCGAGCCTGGAGGCGATCCTGACCAAGGTGGCGCAGCTGGCGATCACCGGGCAGGACGTCTACCTGATGGTGGACGATGCCGAGCAGCTCCAGGACAGCGCGCTGGAAGTGCTGTTGCTGCTGGCTTCCGGCACCAACGAGGGACGCCTGCATGTATTCCTGTTCGGTGAGCCGTCGTTGCTGCCGCGCCTGGAGGTGTTTTCCGAGGGTGAGGAGCGCTTCCATGCCATCGAGTTGCAGCCATACAGCGAAGAGGAAACCCGCGACTACCTGGCCCAGCGTCTCGAGGGCGCCGGGCAGGGCATCGAGCTGATTTCCAACGACCTGCTGGTGGACATCCACGAGCAGTCGGAAGGCTGGCCGGGAGCGATCAACCAGGTCGCCCGCGATGCCCTGATCGAAGCGATGCTGGCCAATCGTGGCGCAGCGCGCAAGGCAACCGGAGGGTCTTTCAACTTGCCCAAGAAGCATCTGGTGATTCTTGCGGTCGTGGCCATCGGCGTGATCGCCGCCTGGTTCATGCAAGGCAAGAGCAAGCCGGAGGCGCCGCAGACCGCCTCTACCGAATTGTCCATGAATGGCGCTACGCCGGCCCAGGCCCAGCAGCCGGGCAGCGGCCCGGCCGTGGAGTTCAACGGCTCCAGCCAGCCGTTGCCGCTACCGTTGGTCGGCGAGTCGCAGCCGGTCATTCGCGAGCCGCTGGCCCAGGCCGCCGGGCAAGGTGGCGACGACGAAGGCGGCCTGCCGTCCGCCGCGGTGCCGCCTACCGTTTCCAGCTCGGCTCCTCCGGTGACGCCGCTGGCCAACAACGGCGTCACGCCGATGCATCCGGTGCCGCCGGCGCCGACCGAACCGACCGCGCCTGCGGCGACCCCGACTCCGGCGCAGACCCCGGCACCGGCCGCGCCGGTCGCCAGCGCCCCGGCCAGCAAGCCGGCCCCGGCCCCCGCTCCGGCCAAGCCGGCGGCGAGCAAGCCGGCCACCACCGCCGCGGCGAAGCCGGCCCCGGCTCCGGCCGCCAAGCCGGCCAGCGGTGGCGGTGCGGGAAGCCAGTGGTATCGCAACCAGTCTGGTGGTAACTTCGCCCTGCAGATCCTCGGTACCGGCTCCGAAGCCAATGCCCAGGCGTTCATTCGCCAGCAGGGCGGCGGCGATTTCCGCTACTTCAAGAAAACCCTGCAAGGCAAGCCGTTCTACGTCGTCACCTATGGCAGCTTCCCGAACCGTGCCGCCGCCCTGGCCGCAGTGAAAAAACTGCCGTCCAAGGTGCAGGCCGGCAAGCCGTGGCCGCGTACCTTCGCCAGCATCCAGCAGGAGATCGGCCAGGCGCATTGATCCGACCTGTCGTCGCCTCTTGACGAAACTCGCTAGTCGTTAGCATGACTGGTGGGTTTCGTCTTTCATTTTGGCGACATTGAATTTCATTTTCTCGCCGCAAAATTTGTGAGGCCTTGTGCACCTATGTACAATGGCCTCCCTTTGCCTGTCGAAAACTCGCCGCATGAGCGGGTGACAGGCGAAGTAGATGACTAAAAAAGTTTTGCCGGTGAGAGTTCCTTATGAAAGCAGGTCTGTACCATCCTGAAACGTTCAAGGATAACTGCGGATTTGGCCTGATCGCCCATATGCAGGGCGAGCCGAGCCATCAACTTCTGCAAACCGCAATCGAAGCACTGACCTGCATGACCCACCGCGGTGGGATCAATGCCGATGGCAAGACCGGGGACGGCTGCGGGCTGCTGATCCAGAAGCCCGACCTGTTCCTGCGTGCCGTCGCCAGGGAAGCCTTTTCTGTCGACCTGCCCGAGCAATACGCGGTGGGCATGGTGTTCTTCAACCAGGACCCGGTGAAAGCCGAGGCGGCACGCGAGAACATGAATCGCGAGATCGTCGCCGCCGGACTGGAGCTGGTCGGCTGGCGCAAGGTGCCGATCGATACCAGCGTTCTCGGCCGCCTGGCGCTGGAGCGCCTGCCGCAGATCGAACAGGTGTTCATCGGCGGCGCCGGCCTGAGCGACCAGGACTTCGCCATCAAGCTGTTCAGCGCACGGCGCCGCTCGTCGGTGGCCAACGCCGCCGACAGCGACCACTACATCTGCAGCTTTTCGCACAAGACCATCATCTATAAGGGCCTGATGATGCCGGCCGACCTGGCCGCCTTCTATCCGGACCTTGGCGACGAGCGCCTGCAGACCGCGATCTGCGTATTCCACCAGCGCTTCTCCACCAACACCCTGCCGAAATGGCCGCTGGCGCAGCCTTTCCGCTTCCTCGCCCACAACGGCGAGATCAACACCATCACCGGCAACCGCAACTGGGCCCAGGCGCGGCGGACCAAGTTCACCAACGAACTGATCCCCGACCTGGAAGAGCTAGGCCCGCTGGTGAACCGCGTCGGCTCCGACTCGTCGAGCATGGACAACATGCTCGAACTGATGGTCACCGGCGGCATGGACCTGTTCCGCGGCCTGCGCATGATCATCCCGCCGGCCTGGCAGAACGTCGAGACCATGGACGCCGACCTGCGCGCGTTCTACGAGTACAACTCGCTACACATGGAGCCCTGGGATGGCCCCGCCGGCGTCGTGCTGACCGACGGTCGCTATGCCGTCTGCCTGCTCGACCGCAATGGCCTGCGCCCGTCGCGCTGGGTCACCACGAAGAACGGCTACATCACCCTGGCCTCGGAGATCGGCGTCTGGGACTACAAGCCCGAGGACGTTATCGCCAAGGGTCGCGTCGGTCCGGGACAGATCCTCGCGGTGGACACCGAGACCGGCCAGGTCCTGCACAGCGACGACATCGACAACCGCCTGAAGTCGCGCCATCCCTACAAGCAATGGCTGCGGCAGAATGCCCTGCGCATCCAGGCGACCCTGGACGACGACCATGGCGTGGCCAGCTACGACGCCGACCAGCTCAAGCAATTCATGAAGATGTTCCAGGTCACCTTCGAGGAGCGTGACCAAGTGCTGCGTCCGCTCGGCGAGCAGGGCCAGGAAGCGGTGGGCTCCATGGGCGACGATACGCCGATGGCGATCCTCTCCCGGCGCATCCGCTCTCCGTACGATTACTTCCGCCAGCAATTCGCCCAGGTCACCAACCCGCCGATCGACCCGCTGCGCGAAGCCATCGTGATGTCCCTGGAAACCTGCCTGGGCGTCGAGCAGAACATCTTCGAGGAAGCCCCGCACCATGCCAACCAGGCGATCCTCACCACTCCGGTGATCTCGCCGGCGAAGTGGCGGACCATCATGACCCTGGACCGCCCGGGCTTCGACCGCCACTTCATCGACCTCAACTACGACGAGTCGATGGGCCTGGAGGCCGCGGTGCGCAACATCGCCGACCAGGCCGAGGAGGCCGTGCGCGGCGGCAAGGTGCTGCTGATCCTCAGCGACCGCCATATCGCTCCCGGCAAACTGCCGGTGCATGCTGCCCTGGCTGTCGGCGCGGTGCACCACCGTCTGGTGCAGACCGGGCTGCGCTGCGACTCCAACATCCTGGTGGAGACCGCCACCGCCCGCGATCCGCACCATTTCGCGGTACTGATCGGCTTCGGCGCCTCGGCGGTCTATCCGTTCCTCGCCTACGAGGTGCTGGCCGACCTGATCCGCACCGGTGAAGTGCTGGGCGATCTCTACGAGGTGTTCAAGTACTACCGCAAGGGGATCTCCAAGGGCCTGATGAAGATTCTCTCGAAGATGGGCATCTCCACCGTCGCGTCCTACCGTGGCGCGCAGCTGTTCGAGGCGGTGGGCCTGTCCGACGAGGTCACCGGCCTGTGCTTCACCGGAGTCGCCAGCCGCATCCAGGGTGCGCGCTTCGTCGATATCGAGAACGAGCAGAAGCTCCTGGCCGCCGAGGCCTGGAGCAACCGCAAGCCGATCCAGCAGGGCGGCTTGCTGAAGTTCGTCTATGGCGGCGAATACCACGCCTACAACCCGGATGTGGTGAATACCCTGCAGGCTGCCGTGCAGCAGGGCGACTACGAGAAGTTCAAGGAATACACCGCGCTGGTGGACCAGCGCCCGGTGTCGATGATCCGCGACCTGTTGCAGGTGAAGACCGCCGCGCAGCCGCTGGCGCTCGACGAGGTGGAGCCGCTGGAAGCCATCTTCAAGCGCTTCGATGCCGCCGGGATTTCCCTCGGCGCGCTGTCGCCGGAGGCCCACGAGGCGCTGGCCGAGGCGATGAATACCCTGGGCGGTCGCTCCAACTCCGGCGAGGGCGGCGAGGACCCGGCGCGCTACGGCACGCTGAAGAGTTCGAAGATCAAGCAGGTGGCTACCGGCCGCTTCGGCGTGACCCCGGAATACCTGGTCAACGCCGAGGTCCTGCAGATCAAGGTGGCCCAGGGCGCCAAGCCCGGCGAGGGCGGCCAGTTGCCGGGCGGCAAGGTCAACGGCCTGATCGCCCGCCTGCGCTATGCGGTGCCCGGCGTGACCCTGATCTCGCCGCCGCCGCACCACGACATCTACTCCATCGAAGACCTGGCGCAGCTGATCTTCGACCTCAAGCAGGTCAACCCGCAGGCGCTGGTATCGGTGAAGCTGGTATCCGAGCCTGGCGTCGGCACCATCGCCGCCGGCGTGGCCAAGGCCTATGCGGACTTGATCACCATCTCCGGCTACGACGGCGGTACCGGCGCCTCGCCGATCACCTCGATCAAGTACGCCGGCTCGCCCTGGGAACTGGGCCTGGCGGAAACCCACCAGACCCTGCGCGGCAACGACCTGCGCGGCAAGGTCCGGGTGCAGACCGATGGCGGCCTGAAGACCGGCCTGGACGTGATCAAGGCGGCCATCCTCGGCGCCGAGAGCTTCGGCTTCGGCACCGCACCGATGATCGCCCTGGGCTGCAAGTACCTGCGCATCTGCCACCTGAACAACTGCGCCACCGGCGTGGCGACGCAGAACGACAAGCTGCGCAAGGACCACTTCATCGGCACCACCGCGATGGTGATCAACTTCTTCACCTTCATCGCCACGGAAACCCGCGAGTGGCTGGCGCGCCTCGGCGTGCGCAGCCTGGGCGAACTGATCGGCCGCACCGACCTGCTGGAGATCCTCCCCGGCGAGACCGCCAAGCAGCAGAACCTGGATCTCGCTCCGTTGCTGGGCAGTGACCTGATCCCGGCCGACAAGCCGCAGTTCTGCGAGGTGGAGAAAAACCCGCCGTTCGACCAGGGCCTGCTGGCCGAGAAGATGGTCGAGCTGTCGAAGGCCGCCATCGAAGGCCTGAGCGGCGGCGAGTACGAGCTGGACATCTGCAACTGCGACCGATCCATCGGCGCGCGGGTATCCGGCGAGATCGCCCGCCTGCACGGCAACCAGGGCATGGCCAAGACGCCGGTGGTGTTCCGTTTCAAGGGCACCGCGGGACAGAGCTTCGGCGTGTGGAACGCCGGTGGCCTGCATCTGTACCTGGAAGGCGACGCCAACGACTACGTGGGCAAGGGCATGACCGGCGGCAAGCTGGTCATCACTCCGCCCAAGGGCAGCCCGTTCAAGACCCAGGAATCGGCCATCGTCGGCAACACCTGCCTGTACGGCGCCACCGGCGGCAAGCTGTTCGCCGCCGGAACCGCCGGCGAGCGCTTCGCCGTGCGCAACTCCGGTTCCCATGCGGTGGTGGAAGGCACCGGCGACCACTGCTGCGAATACATGACCGGCGGTTTCGTCTGCGTGCTGGGCAAGACCGGCCACAACTTCGGCTCCGGCATGACCGGGGGCTTCGCCTACGTCCTCGACATGGACAACACTTTCGTCGACCGCGTGAACCACGAGCTGGTGGAAATCCAGCGGATCAGCGGCGAGGCGATGGAGGCCTATCGCAGCCACCTGCGCAAGGTCCTGGTCGAGTACGTGAACGAAACGGCAAGCGAGTGGGGCGCGAACATCCTGGAAAACCTGGATGACTACCTGCGTCGGTTCTGGCTGGTGAAACCGAAGGCGGCCAGCCTCGGTTCGCTGCTGACCAGCACCCGTGCCAACCCGCAATAAGCGCCCGAAGTTGTGATGAGGTTTCGATATGTCTGAACGTCTGAATTCCGACCGCCTGAACAACGACTTCCAGTTCATCGAAGTCGGGCGCAAGGACCCGAAGAAGAAGCTCCTGCGCCAGCGCAAGCGCGAGTTCGTGGAGATCCACGACCTGTTCAAGCCGCAGCAGGCCGCCGACCAGGCCCACCGCTGCCTGGGCTGCGGCAACCCCTACTGCGAGTGGAAGTGCCCGGTGCACAACTTCATCCCGAACTGGCTGAAGCTGGTTTCCGAAGGCAACATCCTGGCCGCCGCCGAACTGTCGCACCAGACCAACACCCTGCCGGAAGTCTGCGGCCGGGTCTGCCCGCAGGACCGCCTCTGCGAGGGTGCCTGTACCCTCAACGACGGCTTTGGCGCGGTGACCATCGGCTCGGTGGAGAAATACATCACCGATACGGCCTTCGCCATGGGCTGGCGCCCGGACCTGTCCAAGGTCAAGCCGACCGGCAGGCGCGTCGCGGTGATCGGTGCCGGCCCGGCCGGCCTCGGCTGCGCCGACGTGCTGGTGCGCAACGGCGTGACCCCGGTGGTGTTCGACCGCAACCCGGAGATCGGCGGCCTGCTGACCTTCGGCATTCCCGAGTTCAAGCTGGAGAAGCACGTCCTCAGCCGTCGCCGCGAGGTGTTCACCGGCATGGGCATCGAGTTCCGCCTGAACACCGAGATCGGCAAGGACGTGACCATGGAGCAGTTGCTCGATGAGTACGATGCCGTGTTCATGGGGATGGGCACCTACACCTACATGAAGGGTGGTTTCCCCGGCGAGGACCTGCCGGGCGTACACGACGCCCTGGACTTCCTCATCGCCAACGTGAACCGCAACCTCGGCTTCGAGAAGTCGGCCGAGGACTTCGTCGACATGAAGGGCAAGCGCGTGGTGGTCCTGGGCGGCGGCGACACCGCGATGGACTGCAACCGCACTTCGATCCGCCAGGGCGCCAAGTCGGTGACCTGTGCCTATCGCCGTGACGAAGAAAACATGCCGGGCTCGCGCAAGGAAGTGAAGAACGCCAAGGAAGAGGGCGTGAAGTTCCTCTTCAACCGCCAGCCCATCGCCATCGTCGGCGAGGACCGGGTGGAAGGCGTGAAGGTGGTCGAGACCCGTCTCGGCGAGCCGGACGCCCGCGGACGCCGCAGCCCCGAACCGATCCCCGGTTCCGAGGAGATCATCCCGGCGGAAGCCGTGCTGATCGCCTTCGGCTTCCGGCCGAGTCCGGCGCCGTGGTTCGAGCGCTTCGAGATCGCCACCGACAGCCAGGGCCGCGTGGTGGCTCCGGCGCAGGCGCAGTTCAAGCACCAGACCAGCAACCCGAAGATCTTCGCCGGTGGCGACATGGTCCGTGGTTCCGACCTGGTGGTGACGGCGATCTTCGAAGGACGTACCGCGGCCGAAGGCATCCTCGACTACCTTGGCGTCTGACCCGCGGCGCCACCGGCGCTGCGACAAATCACCGCGATAGACAAAAGGCACGGCCCCCGCCGTGCCTTTTGTTTTGTGCTTTGCGACAATAGCGGCCCTTTTCGCCCGCCGGCCTGTGGATAACCCTCTTCCGCACGCGCCCGCGTGAAGCCAGCAGCCTTTGATCGGATGCCGTTATGACTGCCCTGAAGAACGACCGCTTCCTCCGCGCCCTGCTCAAGCAGCCCGTCGATGTCACCCCCGTCTGGATGATGCGCCAGGCCGGTCGTTACCTGCCGGAATACCGTGCCACCCGTGCCAAGGCCGGCGATTTCATGAGCCTGTGCATGAACCCGGAGCTGGCCTGCGAAGTGACCCTGCAGCCGCTGGACCGTTACCCGCAGCTGGACGCCGCGATCCTCTTCTCCGACATCCTGACCATTCCCGATGCCATGGGCCAGGGCCTGTACTTCGAGACCGGCGAAGGCCCGCGCTTCCGCAAGGTGGTCTCGTCGCTGGCCGACATCGAGGCGCTGCCGGTTCCCGATCCGGAACAGGACCTGGGCTATGTGATGGACGCCGTGCGCACCATCCGCCGCGAGCTGAACGGCCGCGTACCGCTGATCGGCTTCTCCGGCAGCCCCTGGACCCTCGCCACCTACATGGTCGAGGGCGGCTCGAGCAAGGACTTCCGCAAGTCCAAGGCGATGCTCTACGACAACCCCAAGGCCATGCACGCTCTGCTGGACAAGCTGGCGCAATCGGTGACCAGCTACCTCAACGGGCAGATTCGCGCTGGCGCCCAGGCGGTGCAGATCTTCGACTCATGGGGCGGCAGCCTGTCGGCGGCGGCCTACCAGGAGTTCTCCCTGGCCTACATGCGCAAGATCGTCGATGGATTGATCCGCGAGCACGACGGACGCCGGGTGCCGGTGATCCTCTTCACCAAGGGAGGCGGCCTGTGGCTGGAGTCGATGGCCGAGGTCGGCGCCGAGGCGCTGGGCCTGGACTGGACCTGCGACATCGGCAGCGCCCGGGCCCGTGTCGGTGAGCGCGTAGCCCTGCAAGGCAACATGGATCCCTCGGTGCTCTACGCCAATCCGGCGGCGATCCGCGCCGAAGTCGCGCGGATCCTGGCGGCCTACGGCAAGGGTACGGGGCATGTGTTCAATCTCGGCCACGGCATCACCCCGGAAGTCGACCCGGCCCATGCCGGCGCCTTCTTCGAGGCGGTGCACGAGCTGTCGGCGCAGTACCACGGCTGAGCCGGAACGAAAGAAGGGGAGCCGAGGCTCCCCTTTTTCATGCGCGGGCCGACGGCCCTCCGGCGCGTTGGTTGGCGGGGTCGCGCCGGTGGCGTACCCGCCCTACGAAATCCGCCCGGCTCAGTTGCTTACCTTGCCGGTGCGGTCGTTGATCACGAACAGCTTGCCGTTGGCGTCGCGCACGAGGATTTCCGCGCCCGGCTGGCCATCCATGTCGGCCACCGAATCGATGCTGTAGTTGACGTCGCCGATGCGGTAGTCGCTGCTGGCGCCGCTGGCGTGGTGGATGACCCGCACCTTGCCCTGCATCACCACGATCAGCTCGTTGCCCGGCTTGCCGTCGGTGTCCGCGGTGCCGCCATAGAGTGCCCAGGCGCTGGCGCCGATGCTGTATTCCTTGCGGGAACTGGCGTTGCTGATCACGTAGATGCCGGTGCTGGTGCGGCCGATGATCTCCGCGCCGGGCTGGCCGTCGAGGTCGGCGATCTGTGCGAGCGCGTGGTAGCCGCTGAAGGTGAAGTCCTTGGCGCCACTGGTGCGCGGGTCGATGACCTTGACGCCGTTGCCCATGTTCAGCACCAGTTCCTTGCCCGGCGCGCCGTCCACGTCGGCGACGTCGAACAGGCCCCAGGTGCCGTTGTAGCTGAAGGTGGCGTCGCGTTGCGTACGGGTGCGATCGAATACGGTGCGCACGCCGTTGCCGATGCTGAGGATGACTTCGTCGCCGGCGACGTTGTCGACGTCGGTGGCACGCATGATCGCCCAGGAGACGTTGCCTACCGGGTACTTGCGCTGGGTGGTGCTGGCGTGGGAGACGATCACCAGGTCGGGACCGGCCTTGACCAGGATTTCCGCGCCGGGCTGGCCGTCGGTATCGGTGGCGCCGAAGACCGACCAGACCACGTTGCCGAAGCTGTAGTTGCGGGTGCTGCCGCCTTCCACCACCTGCAGGTTGGCGCCGTCGCGGTAGACCGCGGCGAGCTGGCCGTTGCCCCGCAGGTCCCAGGTTCCTACCAGAACGCCGGCCGCCTGGGCTGCGCTGGCGCAGAGGGAGAACAGTGCCGTGCCGAGCAGGCAGGCGCGCTTGATCGCTGGTTTCATAAAGTCCCTTTCATATCGCTGTCGAGGCCGGCCGGATGCCGGCCGCAGCAGCATAGGACAGCGCTTGCCGCGCTCAAGGGAAACGCGAGGGATTTGTCGAGCGCTTGGCATTTGTTCGTGAAACTGGTTGCCCGCCCAGCAGGCGGGCGCGGGTGTCGCTCGGCGGCTCGCCGGTCCAGCGCTTGAAGGCGCGGGTGAAGTTGGTTGGATCGCTGTAGCCCAGGTACAGGGCGATACGCTGCAACGACACCTCGGGACGCCGCAGCAATCGCAAGGCCTGGCGCTGGCGAGCCTGGCCGAGCAACTGGCGAAAGCTGGTGCCGGCGTCATGCAGATGCCGCTTGAGGCTGCGGCTGGACAGGTGCAGGCGCGTGGCTACTTCCTCCAGGTTGGGGAAACGCTGTTCCTGCCGTTCCAGCTCCAGCCGCACGCGGGCGCAGATGTCCCGGCGGCCGGCATCGAGCAGCGCCAGTTCGCGTTCGCAGTGTTCGCGGGCGCGGCGCAATGCAGCCGGATCGGCCATCGGTAGCGAGCGGGCGAGCAGGATGGCGGGAAACACCAGCTGGACGTGGGCCTGGTCGTAGCGGCACTGCGGCAGTGGCACAGGCACGGCAGGTTCGGGATAGTCGAAGTCGAGCCTGCCGACCAGGGCCGGTTCGCCGAGCAGCCAGGCGCCGGAGCGATACAGGCCGATCAGCAGGGCTTCGCTGAAGTACCGGTGCAGTGCCGGCGGGAGCGCGGGGCCTGGCAGCAGGCGCAGGATCACCTGCTCGTCCTCGCGCAGCAGGCTGATTTCGACGTTGCCCTGCAGCAGCGGCATGTAGCGCAGCGCCAGGCACAAGGCATCGCCGAGCGTCGCCGAGGCCATCATCGCGTAGCCCAGGCTGCCATGGGCGGTGGGAGGCGTGCGCAAGGCGAGCTGTGCGCCGAGGCCGGGGTCGCCGCTCAGCGCGAGCGCCGCGGCGGCGATCGCCTGGTACTGCTGCGATGTGACGCGTGCTTCCGGCTCTTCCAGTCGCAGCGTCGACAGACCGATTTCCCGCAGCAGCGCGCGTCCGTCCAGGCCGCGTTCCTCCAGCAGGCCGAGCAGCAGGCGCGGATAGGCGGCGGTGATGGTCGGTGCGTCGGAGTCCGTGCGGCGGCTCATGCTGGCGTGTCCTGGCCCGAAATGATCGGCAGTCTGGCGCGAGCGCGTCTGCCGCTGCATTGGCTGGCGCCGCGATACTGCCCGGCAACGCAGTCAAGCGGAGAACGAGCGATGCATCCCTGGGCACGACGCAACATTCCGCAACTGGCCGGGCGCCTGGCGCTGGTCACCGGCGCCAACAGCGGCCTGGGTTGGCAGGCGGCGCGCACGCTGGCCGGCAAAGGGGCAACCGTGGTGATGGCCTGCCGCAATCGCGAACAGGCGGAGCGGGCGCGGCGGGCGATCCTCGACGAGTATCCCCAGGCACGCCTGGAGCTGGCCGATCTCGACCTGGCCGACCTCGCCTCGATCCGCGCCTGCGCCGCCGGTTTCCGCCAGCGCCACGAACGCCTCGATCTCTTGTTCAACAACGCCGGAGTGATGTTCCTGCCCCTGCGGCGTACCCGCGACGGTTTCGAGATGCAGATGGGCACCAATCACCTTGGCCACTTCGCCCTTACGGGACTGCTGCTGGACTCGTTGCTGGCCGCTCCACGGCCCAGGGTGGTGGGCATGACCAGCGGTTTCAACCAGTTCGGCCGGCTGCCGCTCGACGACCTCAACGCCGAGCGCGGCTACAACCGCTATCTCGCCTATTGCCACAGCAAGCAGGCCAATCTGCTGTTCAGCCTGGAGTTGCAGCGCCGCGCCGGCCAGCGGGGCGTGCTTCTGCAGAGCCTGGCGGCGCATCCGGGCTACGCGGCGACCAACCTGCAGTACGCGGCGCCGGCGATGTCCGGTTCGCGCCTGGGACGCTGGGCGATGAAGGTGGCCAACGGAGCGTTCGCGCAATCGGCTGAGATGGGGGCGCTGCCGGCACTTTCCGCGCTGACCGAACAGCGCTGGTATGGCGGCGCCTATGTCGGCCCGGATCGCTGGCTGGAAACCCGCGGTTATCCGGCAGCGGCGCGGATTCCGCGGAATGCGCGCGACCTGGGGCTGGCCGCGCGGCTGTGGGCGCTATCGGAAGAACTGACCGGAGTACGCTTCTGGTCGGAGTGAAGGCGCCGGGAGACCGGCGCCTCGAACTCAGTGGGCGGGCTGCGCCAGGGTGTTGCCAGGCAGGGCCGGCAGGCGCGCCAGGTGCAGCGAGACCAATACCGCGACAACCAGCAGCGAGCCGATGAACAGCCCGATGCCGTTCCAGCCGTAGTAATGCCAGAACACCCCGCCGAGGGTGCCGGCCAGGCTCGAGCCGACGTAGTAGCTGAACAGATAGAGCGACGAGGCCTGGCCCTTGGCGCGCAGGGCGCGGCGCCCGATCCAACTGCTCGCCACCGAGTGCGCGCCGAAGAAGCCGAAGGTGAACAGCAGCAGGCCGGCGAGCATCAGCGGGATCGGCTCGAACAGGGTCAGCAGCAGGCCGCCGAGCATCAGCAGGATGACCGCCCAGAGCACCTTGCGTCGCCCCAGCTTGTCGGCCAGCGAACCGACCCAGGCCGAGCTGTAGATGCCCGAGAGGTAAACCACCGAGAGCACGCCGACCACCGCCTGGCTCATGTGGTAGGGCTCGGCCAGCAGGCGGTAGCCGATGTAGTTGAACAGGGTGACGAAGCTTCCCATCAGCAGGAAGCCGATCAGGAACAGCCAGGGCAGTCCGGCGTCGCGGAAGTGCAAGCGGTAGCCGTTGAGCAGGGTCGCCGGCTTCAGCGGTGCCGGCCGGAAGTGTTTCGATTCGGGCAGCACGCGCCAGAACACCAGCGCGGCGACCAGGGCCAGGCCGCCGAGGACCGCCAGTGCGGCATGCCAGGAGATGAAATCGACTAGGACGCCGCTGATCAGGCGTCCGCTCATCCCGCCGATGGCGTTGCCGCCGATGTACAGGCCCATCGACAAGCCGATGTGCTGCGGATGGATCTCTTCGCTGAGATAGGTCATCGCCACCGCGGCCAGGCCGCTCAAGGACAGCCCGACCAGCGCGCGCATCAGCAGCACGCCATGCCAGGTGGGCATCACCGCGCTGCCGAGGGTGAACAGCGCGGCGGCCAGCAGCGAGACGACCATCACCGGCTTGCGGCCGATCGCGTCGGAGATCGGGCCGGTGACCAGCAGGCCAAGGGCGAGCATGGCGGTGGCGACGGACAATGCCAGGCTGCTTTCCGCGGCGCTGATGGAAAACGCCTTGGACAGCACCGGCATCATCGGCTGGATGCAGTAGAGCAGGGCAAAGGTGGCGAAACCGCCGGAGAACAGCGCCAGCGAGGTGCGCATGAACTGCGGGGTGCCTTTTTCGATATAGCGTTCGACTTCGGTGGCGGCTTCCAGCACCTCGTTGGCTGCTTCGCGGGCCGCCTCGATTAACGCGGGTTCTTCTTCGGCCTGTGGCCGGACTTGCGGATTGCTCACGGGGCACCTCTGGGGACGGTGGCGAGCAGGCACAACGAGGCCGCGCCACCTGGATTTCAGGGACAAGGGGTCGTTGTTGGAGGTTATGTGGCAAAGGATATAGATAGGTTTATATGATTTCCAATATATTGATCGACACGATTGATATGTAAAAACACCTAATAGGAGGGGCCGCTTGGAACTCAGGCACCTGCGCTATTTCATCGCCGTCGCCGAGGAGCTGCACTTCGGCCGCGCCGCCGAGCGCCTGGGGATCTCCCAGCCGCCGTTGAGCCAGCAGATCCAGGCGCTGGAGGAGGAAATCGGTGCGCGCCTGTTCGAGCGCACCAACCGCCGCGTCGAACTCACCGACGCCGGCCGGCTGTTCCTCGACGAGTCCCGCCAGGTGCTGGCCCAGGTAGACAAGGCGGTGCTGCTGGCGCGTCGCGCCCACCTGGGGGAACTGGGCGAGCTGAAGATCGGTTTCACTTCCTCGGCACCCTTCACCTCGACCATACCCAGCAGCATCCATGCCTTCCGCAAGGCCTATCCGGACGTACACCTCGACCTGCAGGAAATGAGCAGCCGCCAGGTACTCAAGGCGCTGCTCGAGGAAAGCCTGCAGGTGGGCGTGATCCGCCCGCTGGCGCTGCCGGATGCGGTGCATTGGGTGGAGTTGTTCCGCGAACCGCTGGTGGCGGTGCTGCGGGCCGACCATCCGCTGGCGGCCGGCAGCGAGGATGGCCTGGCCATCGCCGCCCTGGCCGAGGAGCCCTTCGTGTTCTTCCCGCGCAGCTACGGCACCGGGCTCTACGACCAGGTCATCGCCCTGACCCGACAGGCCGGCTTCAGCCCGCGCATCGCCCAGGAGGCCAGCGAGGCGATGACCATCATCGGCCTGGTCTCGGCCGGACTGGGGGTGTCGATCCTGCCGGCGTCGTTCCGCCGCACCCGGGTCGACGGCGTGGTCTACCGCACCCTGAGCGATCCCGAGGCGACGACTGCGGTATGGCTGGTCCGCCGGCAGAACGAGGGCTCGCCGCTGGCGCTGTCCTTCATCGACCTGGTGACCCGCGAGGCGGCCAGCCTGCGCCGGCGCTGAACCGCTCTACGTCAGGACCGAGACGGCGCTCGCGCTTGCCCGCGGCTTTGCCTATCATCCGGGATCAGGCTCGGCTCACGGAGATTTCCCATGCGGCGCGTGGTGTTCAATCAGAAAGGCGGGGTAGGCAAGTCCAGCATCGCCTGCAACCTGGCGGCGGTCAGCGCGGCGGAGGGCTATCGCACCCTGCTGGTGGACCTGGACGCCCAGGCCAACTCCACGCACTACCTGACCGGACTGACCGGCGAGGACCTGCCGGTGGGGATCGCCGACTTCTTCAAGCAGACCTTGTCTTCCGGGCCCTTCAGCAAGAAGGGCAGGGTCGACATCTACGAGACGCCGTTCGACAACCTGCACATCGTCACCTCCAGCCCCGAACTGGCCGACCTGCAGCCGAAGCTGGAGTCGAAGCACAAGATCAACAAGCTGCGCAAATTGCTGGACGAACTGGACGAAGACTACGACCGGATCTACCTGGATACCCCGCCGGCACTGAATTTCTACACGGTATCTGCGCTGATCGCTGCCGATCGCTGCCTGATTCCCTTCGATTGCGACAGTTTCTCCCGCCAGGCGCTGTATGGCCTTCTCCAGGAGATCGAGGAACTGCGTGACGACCACAACGAAGACCTGCAAGTCGAGGGCATCGTGGTCAACCAGTTCCAGCCGCGCGCCAGCCTGCCGCAGCAACTGCTCGACGAGCTGGTGGCGGAGGAACTGCCGGTGCTGCCGGTGTACCTGATGAGTTCGGTGAAGATGCGCGAGTCGCACCAGGCTTGCACCCCGCTGATCTTCCTCGAACCGCGGCACAAGCTGTCCCAGCAGTTCGTCGAGTTGCACGGGCTGCTCGAAAGCTGAGCAGCCTCTGCGGCAGCGCTTCTACGAGGTAACCAGGACGTCGCAGCTCGGCTGGCGCAGGTAACGCTGCGCCAGGTTGCCGAGCAGCGCCTGCATCAGCGCGTTGCGGCTGTGCCGGCCGAGGGCGAGCAGCTCCGGCTGGCGCTGCTTCAACGCGGCGTCCAGGCTGTACGGCAGCACGCCGGGAACCACTTCGTGGCTCAGCTGCGGCCCGACGCCCGGCAGGCGCTCCTGCTCGTCGCTCAGCAATTGTTCGATCAGCCCGGCCTGGGTGGCCAGGTGCGCGGCATTCTGCCGGGGCAGGCCGAGCACGCCGTCGTCGGGGGACTCGAACACGTGCAGGGCGTGCAGGTCGGCTTCCACCGGCAGCAGGCGGTAGGCCTGGCGCAGCGCGGTACAGGCGCACTGGGAAAAGTCCAGGGCGCTGAGCGCCTGGCGGTAGGGTTCGTCCGCCTCGCGCACGGCGAGCAGCACCGGCACCCGGCTGCGCCGCACCACTTGGTCGAGGGTGGTGTTGCCGAAGCGTTCGAAGGTCTTCTGGTGGTGTGCGCCCATCAGCAGCAGGTCCGGTTCGAGCGCCCGGGTCTGCTGCAGGATGCCGTCGATCGGCTGGCCCCTGAACAGGTGGATGGCGCTGTCCTCGTCGAGGCCGGCCTCCTTGCGCTTGAGTTGCAGCATGGCGCTGACGGTCTTCACCGCCGACGCCGATAGCCCCGGGTCGTACACGTGCAGCAGACTGACCCGCGCATCGTGCTGGCGGGCCAACTGGGCGGCGCGGGCGAGGGCGACGTCGGCTTCCGGGGTGAGGTCGTGGGCGACCAGGAGGTGGCGGATCATGGCGGACTCCGTGGGATGGCTACGCTGGCTTCCCCACTGTCGCGCCGCAGCTCGCTACGGACCTTGATCCACGGCAGAAAAAACCTTCGCCGGGCCCTGCGAAATCTGCCAGTCAGGGTCGCGCGTGGCTGCGTAGCTGGTACAGCGCGGCGCTTTCCGCCACTACCTCGCCCTGCTCGTCGGTGAGTTGCAGTTCGAGGCTGTATTCGGCCTTGCCGTGCTCCCCGGCCTCGGTTTCCAGTTGGCGGATGCGCTCGGCATCCAGGCGTGCCTCGACGCGTATGTCGCCCTTGGCCGGACGGCGGAAGCGCAAGGTCATCTCCTTGACGATGGGATAGAAGCGGGCGCTGTCGAAGCTGGTCAGGAACAGCGCGCCACCGGGAAGTTCGGCGAGGGTGAAGAGCGCCCCGGCGTACATGCTGCCGATGTGGTTCTCGTTGCCGGCGCCCGGCATGCGCAGGCGCACGTAGCCGGGTTCGAGGACTTCCGCCCTGAGTCCGCTGCGCTGGACGAAGGCGATCTTTTCTTCGGTCAGGTGCCTGGCGAGTTCGGTGGGCAGTGGCATGGCGCTCTCCATGTCGGGGATCCCAGCCAGACTAGCCGGCCGGCCAGGCCGGGCAAGGACCGAAACGCTCGCCCGGACTGACCGATCCGCTCAGCGTGCGGCGGCGGCCAGGGCCTGGTCGAGGTCGGCGAGGATGTCGTCGATGTGCTCGATGCCGATCGACAGCCGCACCATGTCGTCGGAGACTCCGGCGCGGGCCAGTTCCTCCGCGTTCAACTGGCGGTGGGTGGTGCTCGCCGGGTGGCAGGCCAGGGACTTGGCGTCGCCGATGTTGACCAGCCGCACCACCAGCTTCAAGGCGTCGATGAAGCGCGCGCCGGCGGCGCTGCCGCCCTGGATGCCGAAAGACAGGATCGCCGCCGGGCGGCCCCCCAGGTAGCGCCGGGCCAGGGCGTGCTCGGGGTTGTCGGCGAGGCCGGCGTATTTCACCCAGGCCACCTGCGGATGCTGCTGCAGGTAGCGGGCCACGGCGAGGGCGTTGTCGCAGTGGCGCTCCATGCGCAGCGCCAGGGTCTCCAGGCCTTGGAGGATGAGGAAGGCGTTGAACGGCGAGAGCGCCGCGCCCATGTTGCGCAGCGGTACCACCCGGCAGCGGCCGATGAAGGCGGCGGGTCCGAAGGCCTCGGTGTAGGTGACGCCGTGGTAGGACGGATCGGGCGTGTTCAGCAGCGGGAAGCGCGACTTGTTCGCCGCCCAGTCGAATCTGCCGGAGTCGACCACGATCCCGCCGATGCTGGTGCCGTGGCCGCCCATGTACTTGGTCAGCGAGTGCACGACGATGTCGGCGCCGTGCTCGAACGGCCGGCAGAGCACCGGGGTGGCTACCGTGTTGTCGACGATCAGCGGCACGCCGTGGCGGTGAGCGGCGTCGGCCAGTGCCTGCAGGTCGATGATGTTGCCCGCTGGGTTGCCGATGGTTTCGCAGAACACGGCCTTGGTCCGCTCGTCGATCAGCGCTTCCAGGGCGGCGACGTCGTCGTGGGCGGCGAAGCGCGCCTGGATGCCGATGCGTGGCAGGGTGTGGGCCAGCAGGTTGTAGGTGCCGCCGTAGAGCTTGGCCACCGAGACGATGTTGTCGCCGGCCTCGGCGACGGTCTGGATCGCGTAGGTGATGGCCGCCATCCCCGAGGCCACCGCCAGCGCCCCGACCCCGCCTTCCAGCGCCGCGACGCGCTGTTCCAGTACGTCGTTGGTGGGGTTCATGATCCGTGTGTAGATGTTGCCCGGTACCTTCAGGTCGAACAGGTCGGCGCCATGCTGGGTGTCGTCGAAGGCGTAGGAGGTGGTCTGGTAGATCGGCACCGCCACCGCGCGGGTGGTCGGGTCAGGGCTGTAGCCGGCGTGGACGGCCAGGGTTTCCAGTTTCATGCAGCGTTCCTTCGGGCAGATTGGAAGGACGCAGCATGGGAAAGCGCGCCGGGCGGGTCAATGCGCCCGGGCAAGGAAAAGCGTGCCTGGTTAGACCGTTGTGTTCGCCGCATATGCCTGAGCGGCGGCGTCGGTTTCAGCGTAGGCCGATGTAGATGTTGTAGGCGCTGATCAGGGTGATCAGGGTGCCGACGATGACCAGCAGGGTGCGCGGCGAAAGCTTCTTGCACAGCAGGGCGGCGAACGGTGCGGCGAACAGGCCGCCGAAGACCAGCCCGGCGACCATCTTCCAGGTGTCCGGCTGGCCGGCGAGGAGGATGAAGGAGGTGGCGCTGGCGATGGTCAGGAAGAACTCGGCGAAGTTCACCGAGCCGATGGTGGTGCGCGGGTCGCTACCCGAGCCGATCAGGCTGCTGGTGACCACCGGGCCCCAGCCGCCGCCGCCGGCAGCATCGACGAAGCCGCCGAAGAGTGCCAGCTTGGCCACGTGGCGCGGTGCCCGGCGCTTGATCACGTGGCGGTAGGCCTTGCTCAGGATGTACAGGCCCATCAGCAGCAGGTAGGCGGAGATGAAGGGCTTGAGCTGGTGGCCGTCGAAGCGGGTTATCAGCACGGCGCCGAGCACCGCGCCGATCATTCCCGGCAGCAGCAGGCGGAGGAAGAGTGACTTGTTGACGTTGCCGAGCTTGACGTGGGAAATCCCGGAAAAGCCGGTGGTGAACACTTCGGCGATGTGCACGCTGGCGCTGGCAGCGGCCGGCGTGGCACCGGCGCTGAGCAGGAAGGTAGTCGCGGTGATGCCATAGGCCATGCCCAGCGCACCGTCGATCACCTGGGCGAAGAAGCCCACCGCCACCGCGCTCCAGAAACCCCGGCTGGTCAGGGCCTGCTCGATGATCTCGAAGCCGTTGCTGCCGCCGTTGTCGAAGAACAGGCGCCAGGCCAGGAAGGCGAGCAGGCCGACCAGGATCAGCACCGCCGCCCACATGGCGGCGCGCAGTACCGGGTGGTCGTCCGGATGGGTGACGAAATCTTCGACAGGAGGCAGACCTAGCGCCTGGTGTTCGGTGTTGATCGAACTCTGGCTGAGATCGAGGTCGCGTATCTTCATGCGGCAAGGCGCCTGACAGGAGGTGGTAGAACAGGCTGGAATAAGTGTGGCGGCGAAGATAATCGGCTTTTCTTAGTGCGTCTAAGAAGTTTTCCGAAGGTATTTATTCCATTGCGGCATTATCGGCCGCCGTTCTGTCAGGGCATCCCGTCAGGAGGAGCAACTGATTTCCAGGTGCCGCCCCCAGTCCGGCGGGCGCCGAGTGAAGCGCTCCATGCCCGGCTGTTCCTCGAACGGGCGACTCAGCACCTGGTGCAGCAAGCGGACTTCCGTGTAGTCGCCCTGCTCGGCCGCTTCGATAGCCTGCTGTGCCAGGTAGTTGCGTAGCACATAGAGCGGATTGACCGCGTGCATGCGCCGGCGCCGCGACTCCTGGTCTCCGCCTTCTTCCTCGACGCGCCGGCGGTAGGCCTCGGCCCAGCGGTCGAAGGCCTCGCGGTCGACGAAGTCGTCGCGCAGGCTGGCCAGCGCCCGCTCCGGAGTTTCTTCGCCGAGTTGGCGGAAGAACAGCGAGTAATCCACCGCGCTGCCCTGCATGCGCTGCAACAGTTCCTGGACCAGGGCCTGGTCGTTCTCCGCGGCGACGCCCAGGCCCAGGCGCCGGCGCATCAGATCGAGGTAGTGGGCCTGGTAGAGGGGCAGGAACAGGTCGAGGCTGGCGCGCAGTTCGTCCACTTCCACCAGTGGTGTCAGCGCCTGGGCCAGGGCGGCCAGGTTCCAATGGGCGATCGGTACCTGGTTGCTGAAGGAGTAGCGGCCGGCGTCGTCGGAGTGATTGCAGATGTGATTGGCGTCGAAATCGTCGAGGAAGGCGTAGGGCCCGTAGTCAAAGGTAATGCCGAGGATCGACATGTTGTCGGTGTTCATCACCCCGTGGCAGAAGCCATAGGCCTGCCAGCGGGCGATGAGTTCGGCGTTGCGCTCGACGACCTGGCGGAACATCGCCGCGTACGGCCGCTCGGCTGCGTTGCAGTCGGCGAAGTGGTGTTCCAGGACGAACGCCGCCAACTGTTTCAACTGGTCGTGCTGGCGGGTGTAGTAGAAGTATTCGAAGTGACCGAAGCGCACGTGGCTGGGCGCCAGGCGCAGCAGCGTCGCCGCGCTTTCCTTCTTCTCGCGCCAGACCGGCGTGCTCGAACCGATCACGCAGAGCGCCCGGCTGCTGGGAATGCCCAGTGCCGGAAGGGCTTCGGAGGCGAGGAACTCGCGGATCGACGAGCGCAGCACGGCGCGCCCGTCGCCCATCCGCGAGTAGGGGGTCTGGCCGGCGCCCTTGAGGTGCAGGTCCCAGTGCTCGCCGGCCTGGTTGATCACCTCGCCGAGCAGCAGGCCGCGGCCGTCGCCCAGGCGCGGGTTATAGGAGCCGAACTGGTGGCCGGAATACACCATCGCCCGCGGCTCGGCCTCCGACCACAGCTTGTGCCCGCCGAACAGCTCGGCGAACAGCGCTTCGTCACTGGTTTCCGCTGGCAGGTCGAGCAGCGCCAGGGCGGCGGGGCTGGCTACCACCAGGCGCGGCTCGGCGATGGGGTCGGGCAGGACTTCGGTGGAGAAGGCGTCGCCCAGGCGGGCGAAGCGGTTGTCGAAGTCGAGGTCGTCGAGTGATTTCAAGAGAGGCCTCCGGCAATTCCCGAGCATTGTGCTGGGAATTGCCGGAGGGCGTCCAGGCCCGAAGGTTCAGCGGGTCGGTTCGGCGGGACCGTCCTGGCCCTTGAGCGCGGGCGGATTGCCGACGCCGCTGTGCTGCGGCTCGCCGACGAACAGCTGGACCTGCTGGCCCTGGAGGTTCTTGACGAACACATCGACCTGGTTGAAAGCCATGTCGATCTTGTGTTCGCGGAAGCTGGTGGCGATCTTCGTCAGGATCTCGTCGGTGGAGGGGTTGCGGTCGCCCAGTTCGCGGACGTGGAAGCGCAGCTCGTAGTCGAAGGTGCTGGCGCTGATGGTCAGGAAGTACAGCAGCGGCTCCGGGTCGCGCAGTACCCGCGGGTTTTCCTTGACCGCCTGCATCATCAGCTTGCGCGCCAGCGGCAGGTCGGTCTCGTAGGCCAGGCCGATCTTGATGGTGACCCGGGTCACGGTATCGCTCAGCGACCAGTTCACCAGTTGCCCGGTGATGAAGGTCTGGTTCGGGACGATGATCTCCTTGCGGTCGAAATCGGTGATGGTGGTGGCACGGATGCGGATCCGACTGACCGTGCCGGACAGGTTGCCGATGGTCACCACGTCGCCTATTCGCACCGGACGCTCGAAAAGGATGATCAGGCCGGAGACGAAGTTGGAGAAGATCGCCTGCAGGCCGAAGCCGAGCCCTACCGAGAGCGCCGCCACCAGCCATTGCAGCTTGTCCCAGCTGACCCCGAGAGTGGACAGGGCGCTGACGATGCCGATGCCGCTGATGGCATAGGAAAGCAGGGTGGTGGTGGCGTAGGCGCTGCCCTGGGCCAGGGTCAGGCGCTGTAGCACCAATACCTCCAGCAGGCCGGGCAGGTTGCGCGCCAGGGCCACGGTGACCACCGCGATGGCCAGCGCCGCGAGGAAGTCGCGCAGGCTGATCGGCACGCTGGTGGCCGCTTCGCCGGTGCCGGCGGTGTACTGGTACAGGGTGACGTTGTCGAGGTAGGAGATCACGCTGATCAGGTCGGCCCAGACCCAGTACAGGCAGACGATGAAGCCGATCAGCAGGGCCAGGCGGATCAGCCGCAGCGATTGCTGGTTGATCTGCTCGATGCCGAGGGTCGGCTCCTCGACGTTGGTCTCGCCGTCGACGCCTTCCTTCGCCGCGTTCTGCCGTTTCGCCAGGGCCCGGGCGTAGGCCAGGCGCCGGGCCGCCACACCCAGGCCGCGGACGAAGGCGGCCTCGATGACGAACCAGAGCAGCAGCAGGTAAAGGGTATCGATGAGACGGTCGGTGAGCTTCAGCGAGGTGTAGTAGTAGCCGAAGCAGACCGCGACGAAGAGCACCAGCGGCAGCGCGGTGAAGAGGAGGCCGACGATCATCTTGATCAGCGACGGACGCTCGTCGCCGGGGCTGCTGAACAGCAGGCGGCTGAGCAGCCAGGCCATGGCCGCGTAGCCGAGCAGGACCACGGCGATGCCGATCACGTCGTCGGCCAGGCTCGCCGGCTGGTGCTCGGCCACCGTCACCACGCCGACCAGCGCCAGGACCACAACGCCGAGGCGGACCAGGTGCCTGTCGAGGAAGCCGACCTGTTCGCGGCTCCAGTGGAAATGCCGCTCGGCGATGCCGCCCGGGGTGAGGATGCGATGGGCGGTGTAGAACAGCAGCCAGACCTGAGCCATTTCCAGCAGGGCGCTGCCGAGGGTGGCGTTCTGGCCGCGGGCGTCCAGCAGCAGGGCCAGGCCGGCGACGGCGAAGGTCAGGGTGCCGGGCAGGGCGAGGAGGATGGTGATCAGGATCGCCAGCGGGGTATGCAGCTGGCTGTCGCGCTTGAAGTGGCCGATGTCGTCGTTCAGCTCCGCCAGCTTGTCGTACAGGTAGCGGCGTTTCCACAGCAGAGCGGCGATCAGCAGGAACAGCGGCAGGAACAGCAGCGGCCGATCGACCAGGCCTTCGCCCAGTTCACGCACCCCGGAGCCCCAGGGGATCTCGGTGAGCTGGTTCTTCAGCAGGGTCGGGGTCATCTTGAACCAGGACAGGTCGAGCGGCTGGTTGCTGGGAATCCAGAACATCTGCTCGTCGAGGGTGGTGCGCAGGCTCTCGCTGGTGGAAAGCAGTTGCTTCTGGTTCAACTGCAAGGTGATCGCTTCGTTGAGCAGCGCGTTGAGTTCGTGGTTGAGCCGTTCGAGCAGCTCGGAACGGGTTGCCAGCAGGGTGTCGAGATCCTTGCGCAGTTCCGGCGTGACCTGCTCGCTGGGCTGCTGGGCGAGCAGGTCGTCCAGGTATTGCTGCGGGGTTGCCAGCTTGTCGCGTTCCTGGTTCAGTTCGAACTGGCCGAGGCGCAGGTCGGCGATCTCGTCGGCCAGGCTCTGGTCGGTCTTGATCTTCGGCAGCGCCTGTTTCTGCTTGTAGAGGATGCGCGACAGCAGCAGGCTGCCGCGCAGGACGTTGATCTGTTCCTCGAGGGCCTGGTTGGACTGGGTCAGGTTGTCCAGTTGCTGCTTGGTCTCGAGGTTGCGCCGGGTGAGCACGTTGAGGCGGTCGGTGGCGCGCAGCAGGTAGTCGGAGAGACGCAGATTCTTGGCGTTCTCCTGGCTCAGCAGGCTGTCGGTGCCGGCCCCCTGGGCGCCTTCCTTGGACAGCTCGGCGACGGTCTTTTCCGACTGCTCGCGGCGCTTCTCGCTGATTAGCGCCTGCAGGTCGAGGGTTTCCTTTTCCAGGCGCGAGATCTTCTCGGTGAGCAGATCGTGCTGGCTCTTGCCGAGGTCCTGCAGCAGGTTGTTGCCGGCCAGTTCCTGGCGCAACAGCTGGCTCTGCACGGTCAGCGCGGCCTGCTCGGCGAGCAGCTCGCCGCGACGGTCGGCGTTGATCGCCTTGCCGCTTTCCTTGCCGGCCTTGAGCAGCGAGCCGATCTCCAGGATCCGTGCCTGCATGCTGCTGATGCCGGCCTGGGCTCGTTCCGGGCGGGTCTCGGCGGTGATCGACAGGCTGTTGGCCTCGCCCAGGGCCTTCTGCCACTCGGCCTGCTGGGTGGTGCGGTCGTTGAGCAGCATCTCCAGGCGGGCCACGCTCTCGCCGCTGTAGCGCTCGCTGACCGGGCGTTCGCGGGTCTTCTTCAGGCGCTCCAGTTCGCGCTGGTTATCCTCGATCTGCCGGGGCGCGTCGCTCAGGCGCTTTTTCAGGTCTTCCAGGCTCTGCAGCGCTTCGTCGCGCGCGGCGAGGAACTTGAGGGTCTGTTCGAGTCTGGCCTTGACGACCTTCTGGTCGGCTTCGGCGAGCTTGCGTTCGGCCAGCTTGTCGAGGCTTTGCTGGACGGCTTCGGCCGAGGGCGGCTCGGACTGGGCGAGGAGCGGCGGACTGGCAAGGCAGAGGCCGAGGAAAAGAGTAGCGATCAGGGAGCGGAGGGCAGGCATGGTCGAGAAGAGACTCGAAGAAGGGTGAATGCAGGTTAGTGGTGGCTCCGGGACGCCGCAAGGCGTCACGGAACGGGGATTCGACAGGAAATCAGAGGAAAAGTCCGGGCCCTGGGCGGCCTTCCGGAAACTTCACGCCGACCTTGCGGATACGGTTGCCTTCCAGGGCGGCCACGGTCCAGGTCAGGCCGTTCCACTCCACCTGGTCGCCGATCACCGCTTCGCCGCCGATCTCGTGGGCGATGAAGCGGCCCAGCGCTTGCTCGCCGTCGATGCCGTCGAGCTTCAGGCCGTAGAGCGAGGCCACCGCCGACAGCTGGGCATCGCCTTCCAGCACGAAGTCGCCGAAGAAGCGCGCGCCGAGGCCGCGGTCGGGCGCCTGGCTGAACAGCTTGCCGAGGGCCGGCAGGTCGTGTTCGTGGCCGATCACGCAGAGGATGTCGTCGGCCTCGAGGATGGTGCTGCCCGACGGGTGGAGCAGTTCGGTGCCGCGGAACAGCGCGGCGATCCGGGTCCCGCCGGGCATCTTCAGCTCGCGCAGGGCGGCGCCGATGCACCACTTTTCCTTGTTCAGGTGGTAGACGAACAGCTCCCACTCGCTGGTCGGGTGGATCTCCAGGCCGGCGCGGGATATCGGTGCCGGGTCCGGCGGCACCACCACCCGCAGCAGCCTGGCCGCCCAGGGCAGGCTGGTGCCCTGCACCAGCAGCGAGACCAGGACGATGAAGAAGGCCACGTTGAAGAACAGCTGGGCGTTCGGCAGGCCGGCCATCAGCGGGAACACCGCGAGGATGATCGGCACCGCGCCGCGCAGGCCGACCCAGGCGATGAAGGCTTTCTCGCGGTCGTGGAAGGCGCGGAACGGGATCAATCCGATCAGCACCGACAGCGGCCGCGCCACCAGGATCATCCACAGCGCCAGGGCCAGCGCCGGCAGGGCGATCGGCCACAGGTCGTGGGGGGTGACCAGCAGGCCGAGGACCAGGAACATGCCGATCTGCGCCAGCCAGGCCATGCCGTCGAGCATGTGCAGGATGCCGTGGCGGCTGCGGATCGGCCGGTTGCCGAGGAGCAGGCCGCACAGGTAGATGGCCAGGATGCCGCTGCCGCCGACGGCGTTGGCCAGGGCGAACACCAGCAGGCCGCCGCTGATCACCAGCAGCGGGTAGAGGCCGCCGGCCAGGTGCATGCGGTTGATCAGTTGCAGCAGCAACCAGCCGCCGCCGAGACCGAGCAGGGCGCCGAGACCGAACTGCTGCACCAGGTGCAGGACGAAGCCCCAGCTGAGGCCGGTCTGGCCGCTGGCGAGCATCTCGATCAGGGTCACGGTGAGGAATACCGCCATCGGGTCGTTGCTGCCCGATTCGATCTCCAGGGTCGCGGTGACCCGCTCGTTGAGACCTTTGCCGCCGAGCAGGGAGAACACCGCGGCGGCGTCGGTGGAGCCGACGATGGCGCCGATCAGCAGGCCTTCCATCCAGTGCAGGTCGAACAGCCAGGCCGCCGCGATGCCGGTCAGGCCGGTGGTCACCAGCACGCCCAGGGTGGCCAGCGACAATGCCGGCCAGAGCGCCACGCGGAAGCTGGAGACGCGGGTGCGCAGGCCGCCGTCGAGGAGGATCACGGCGAGCGCCAGGTTGCCCACCAGGTAGGCCACCGGATAGTTGTCGAAGACGATGCCGCCGACCCCATCGTTGCCGGCGATCATGCCGACGGCGAGGAAGATCACCAGGATCGGGATGCCCAGGCGGGAGGACAGCGAGCTGACGAGGATGCTCATGCCGACCAGCACCGCCCCGATCAGGAAGAAATTATTGACGGTGACGGCGTCCAAGGTCGGCCTCCTCGCGGCGGGACAGGGGGAAGGCGACGCTACGGGTCGGTTTTACGTAGGGGAATTACGTAGACAGGATGCAGGCCGCATGCCAAGTGATTCTAACCTGCGGATTTGGCGGACTGTAAAGGGGCGTCGGCGGTTTTTTTCGAAGGAATTCCGAGGCTTTCGCGTTGTCCGGGCGAGTGCGCGCGAACTCGCTGGCGTGGCCGCCAGGCAACGGCAACCCGGCGTTCATGCCCGGACATAAAAAAGCCCCGGACGTGACCGGGGCGGGAAAGGGCAGGCAGGATCAGAACCATTCTTCCTGCATGCTCGAACACACGTCGTCGCGGGCCTCCAGCAGCGCCAGTTCGTGGTGGCAACCAGGCACTTCCCAGGTCAGGAAGTAGCGAGCGGCCTGCAACTTGCCGCGATAGAAGTCGGCGTCGGCGCAGTCGCCGCGAGCCAGCCCTTCCTCGGCGCGGATCGCCTGCTCCAGCCAGCGCCAGCCGATGACCGCATGGCCGAACACCTTCAGGTACAGCGCCGAGTTGGCCAGGCCCTGGTTGACCTGGCCCTGCATCAGGTCGCCGAGCAGCGCCAGGGTCACCTCGGACAGCCGCGCCACCAGCCGTTCCAGCGGCTGGCGCAGGGCGGCCAGGGATGGATGGGCTTCGGCGCGCCGGCAGGCGTCCTGGATCAGGCGGGTCAGCTGGCGCAGGCCGGCGCCGTTGTTCTGCCCGACCTTGCGTCCCAGCAGGTCGAGGGACTGGATGCCGTGGGTGCCTTCGTGGATCGGGTTCAGGCGATTGTCGCGGTAGTACTGTTCCACCGGGTATTCGCGGGTGTAGCCGTGGCCGCCGAGGATCTGGATCGCCAGCTCGTTGGCCTTCAGGCAGAACTCCGAGGGCCAGGACTTGACGATTGGGGTCAGCAGGTCGAGCAGTTCGTGGGCCTGGCGGCGCTGTTCGTCGTCCTCCAGGGTCTGGCTGTCGTCGAACAGGCGCGCGGCGTACAGGCCCAGGTCGAAGGCGCCTTCGACATAGGCCTTCTGGGTCAGCAGCATGCGCCGCACGTCGGCGTGGCGGATGATCGCCACCTGTGGCGCGCTCGGGTCCTTGCCGTCCGGCAGGCGGCCCTGCGGGCGTTCGCGGGCGTACTCCAGCGAATAGAGGTAACCGGCATAGCCAAGCATCACCGCGCCCATGCCGACGCCGATGCGCGCCTCGTTCATCATCTGGAACATGTAGGCCAGGCCGTGGTGCGGCTTGCCCACCAGGTAGCCGACGCAGGCGCCGTTGTCGCCGAAGTTCAGCGCGGTGGAGGTGGTGCCGCGATAACCCATCTTGTGGAACAGGCCGGCGAGGATCACGTCGTTGCGCGGCCCGAGGCTGCCGTCGGCGTTGACCAGGAACTTCGGCACGATGAACAGCGAGATGCCTTTCACCCCCGGCGGGGCATCCGGCAGTTTGGCCAGGACCATGTGTACGATGTTCTCGGAGAGCGGGTGGTCGCCGCCGGAGATGAAGATCTTGTTGCCCTTGATCCGATAGCTGCCGTCGGCGGCCGGTTCGGCACGGGTACGGATGTCGGAGAGGGAGGAGCCGGCGTGCGGCTCGGTGAGGGCCATGGTGCCGAAGAAGCGGCCCTCGATCATCGGTTGCAGGAAGCGCTGCTTCTGCTCCTCGCTGCCGAAGCTCTCGATCAGGTTGGCGGCGCCCATGGTCAGGAACGGATAGGCCGAGCTACCGACGTTGGCCGCCTGGAAGTGGGCGAAGCAGGCCTGCGACAGCAGGGTCGGCAACTGCATGCCGCCCTGCTCGAAGCTGCGGGTGGCGTTGAGGAAGCCGGCGTCGAGGAAGGCATCCACTGCCGGCTTCACTTCCGGAATCAGCGTGGCTGAGCCATTCTCATAGAGCGGCTCGTGTTCGTCGCCCTTGCGGTTGTGCGGGGCGAACAGCTTTTCCGCCAGGCTCCGCGCGGTGCCGAGGGCGGCATCGAAGGTTTCGCGGCTATGTTCGGCGAAGCGCGGGCGCTGGGTCAGGGCTTCGGCATCGAGGACTTCGTACAGCTCGAACGCCAGGTTGCGGGAACTGAGCAGGGTTTCGGACATGACGACCTCGGCGAAAGGGGATCGTGGGGCGGCGCGGCGAAGGCATCGACCGTCGCAGGCGGTGCCAGGGTGCCAGCGAGTCTAGGCTGGTGAATGAAGGTCGCCAACCAACATCGATATGCGTGATACAAGGGCCAAACCTGCGACGGCGAGACCGCTGCCGAAGCCTCGGGAGGCTGGTAGAATCCGCGCCCCTCGCCCATGGGCGAGGGCCTGTGCCGACGCGGGGTCGGCGCGAATCCGCCGGGGCCGGGCGGTCCGGCTAGCAGCGCTGCCTGGCGCTGTCCAAGGAGCAGTCATCATGAACTATCGTCACGCTTACCACGCCGGCAACCATGCCGATGTCTTCAAGCACCTGGTGCTGGCGCGGATCTTCGCCCTGCTGGGGCGCAAGGACACGCCGTACGCCTACCTGGACAGCCATTCCGGGGTCGGCCTCTACGACCTGCAGGGTGACGAGGCCAGCCGCACCGGCGAGTGGGAGCAGGGCATCGCCCGCCTGTGGGAGCGCGAAGGCCTGCCTGAGCAACTGGACGATTACCTGGACGTGATCCGTCACCTGAACCCGGACGGCTCCCTGCGCTACTACCCGGGCTCGCCGGAACTGGCACGGCGCCTGACCCGCGCCCAGGACCGCGTGCTGCTCAACGAACTGCATCCCGAGGACGGCCGCCTGCTCAAGGCCAACATGGCTGGCGAACGGCGGGTCGCCGTGCACCAGGGCGACGGTTGGCTGCTGCCGCGGGCGTTCCTGCCGGCGCCGGAAAAGCGCGCGGTGCTGCTGATCGATCCGCCGTTCGAGCAGGCCGACGAATTGCAGCGTTGTGTCGCTGCGCTCGACGAGGCGATCGGGCGGATGCGCCAGACGGTGGTGGTGATCTGGTATCCGATCAAGGACGAGCGCCAGCTCAAGCGTTTCTACCAGGCCCTGGAACGTAGCGTCGCGCCGAAGCTGCTGCGTGCCGAGCTGCACGTGCATCCGATCGACGACGCCGAGCGTTTCAACGGCTCCGGGCTGGCCATCGTCAATCCGCCGTGGCCGCTGGAGGACGAACTGCGCGACCTGCTGCCCTGGCTGGCCGAGGTCATGGCCCAGAGCCAGGGCGGCTGGCGTCTCGACTGGCTGGTGGCGGAATAGTCGTCAGGCCGGCAGGCACACCCCGGTGCCGCCCAGGCCGCAGTAACCGTTGGGGTTCTTCGCCAGGTACTGCTGGTGGTAGGCCTCGGCGTAGTAGAAGGGCGGGACGTCGGCGATCTCGGTGGTGATGCGATCGTAGCCGGCTTTCGCCAGTTCGGCCTGGAAGCTCTCCCGGCTGGCCATGGCCGCGGCCTTCTGGGCCGCGTCGAAGGTGTAGATCACCGAGCGGTACTGGGTGCCGATGTCGCCGCCCTGGCGCATGCCCTGGGTCGGGTCGTGGGCTTCCCAGAATACCTTGAGCAACTGTTCGAAGCTGGTCTCCTGCGGGTTGTAGACCACCAGCACGACCTCGCTGTGGCCGGTCAGGCCGGAGCAGACTTCGTCGTAGGTCGGGTTCGGCGTGTAGCCGCCGGCATAACCCACCGCGGTCACCCAGACGCCCGGTTGCTGCCAGAGGCGACGCTCGGCGCCCCAGAAGCAGCCCATGCCGAACAGCACCTGTTGCAGGCCGGCGGGGAACGGCGCGGTCAGCGGTCGGCCGTTGACGAAGTGCGCTTCGGGCACCGGCATGGCGCTTTCGCGACCCGGCAGGGCCTGGTCCGGCGTGGGCAGCTCGCTTTTCTTGGTGAGGATTTCAGAACGCAGAACCATGGCTCTCGTCTCCTGCTCAGGGGGTAGGCGAATGACTCGCGGATGAGCACAGAGAGTACAGCCTTTCCGCGCCGGCGGGGGAGGCCTGGGCGATCAGTGCAGGGTGCGGCAGGGATAGCGCAGCAGGCTGGTATTGAGCAGGTCGCTGGGGATCGGCCGGTCGAACAGGTAGCCCTGGCCGATGTCGCAGCGGTTGCGCCGGAGGAAGGCCAGTTGCTCGGCGCTCTCCACGCCTTCGGCGACTACCTTGAGCTTGAGGTTGTGGGCCATGGCGATCACCGCCGAGGTGATTTCCATGTCGTCCTGGCTGTCCGGGATGTCCTTGATGAAGCTGCGGTCGATCTTGATCACGTCGATGGGGAATTTCTTCAGGTAGCTCAGTGACGAGTAGCCGGTGCCGAAGTCGTCCATCGCCAGGGTCAGGCCGAGGCTCTTCAGGCGTTCGAGTTGCTGGCGGGTATCGTCGGTGGCGTCCAGCAGCAGGCTTTCGGTGAGCTCCAGTTCCAGCTGGCTGGCCGGGATGTTCTCTTCGTGGAGGATCGCCGCGATCGAGCCGACCAGGTCCGGGTCGGTGAACTGCTTGGGCGACAGGTTGATGGCGATCTGCAGCTCGCCCAGCCCGGCCTCGGCCAGCTCGCGGGCCTGGCGACAGGCTTCGCGGATCACCCACTTGCCGATCGGCACGATCAGCCCGGTTTCCTCGGCCACGCTGATGAAGCGGTCCGGGCGGATCATGCCTTTTTCCGGATGCTGCCAGCGCAGCAGGGCTTCCAGGCCGAGCAACTGGCCGCTGCGCAGGCACAGCTTGGGCTGGTAGTGCACCGCCAGTTCGTTCTGCGCCAGGGCGCGGCGCAGGTTGCTCTCGACGAACAGCTTGTAGCTGGCCTCGGCGGTCAGCGCCTCGGTGAACACCTGGACCTGGTGCTTGCCGTTGGCCTTGGCCTTGTGCAGCGCCAGGCCGGCGTACTTCATCAGGGTCTGCGGGTCGCAGCCGTGCTGCGGGGCGCTGGCCAGGCCGATGGAGCCGGTGATGTTGATCAACTGGTTGTCGACGAACAGCGGCTTGTCGAGCATGTGCAGGACCTGCGCGGCAATGCTTTCGCCCTTTTCCACCGCGGTGTCGTCGAGCAGCACGGCGAACTCGTTGCTGGCGAAGCGCGCCAGGGTGGCGCCGTCGCCGAGGCAACTGCGCAAGCGCCGGGCCAGGCTGACCAGCAGCTTGTCGCCGGTCTGGTGGCCGAGGCTGTCATTGATCCGCTTGAAGTTGTCGATGTCCACCAGCAGCAGGCTGAGCGGGCGGTCGCCGCTGCTTTCCAGGCGTTCCTCGAGGGCGCCGATGAAATAGTGCCGGTTGGCCAGGCCGGTGAGGTTGTCGCGGTAGGCGAGTTTCTCGATGTGCTGCTGGGCCAGCTTGTTCTGCGTGATGTCTTCGTAGATGCCGATGTAGTGGGTCAGCTCGCCGAGATCGTCGTAGACCTTCGACAGCGACAACTGGCCCCAGTAAGGCTCGTGGTTCTTGCGGCGGCTGCGGAACTCGCCCTGCCAGCTGTTCTGCTGGGTCAGCGCGGAACGCGCGTCGAACAGCAGCTCGCTGAGGTTCTCCAGCGCCGGAAGCTCGGACAGGCGTCGGTTACGCACTTCGTCGGCGCTGTACTGGGTGATCGAGGTGAAGCTCGGATTGACGTATTCCACCACGCCGTCGCGGTCGATCAGCAGGAAGGCGCTGGCGCTCTGTTCCACCGCGCGCTGGAACAAGTGCAGGGCGCTGGAGACATTGCGTCGCTCGTGGTTCATCAGGACCTGCGCGTACTGGTCGGCGAGTTCCCCGGCGAAGGCGATCTCGTCGCTCTGCCACATGCGGTTCTCGCCGGCGTGTTCCAGGCACAGCACGCCGACCACCTCGCCGCCGATGCGGATGGTGGCGTCGAGCAGGGCGTTGACGCCCAGCGGCTTCAGGTAGTCCTTGTAGAGTTCCTGGGTGCGTGGGTCGCGCTGGGCGTTGTGGGCGTCGATGGCGCGCCCGCTGTGTACCGCCTCGAGGTAGGCGGGGTAGCGGCTGGCGTCGATGCTCTGGGGCTTCTCGTACTGGTCGAGGTCGCGGCGGTAGACGGTCACCGCTTCCAGGCGCTGGTCGTCGAGCAGGCGCCAGATGCCGGCGCGCGCGGTGCCGTAGGCTTCGCAGGCGGCCTGGGTGATCAGTTGCGCGGCTTCCAGCAGCGGGTCGCTGGACAGGTAGCGATGGCGGGCCAGGCGGACGATCAGGTTCTGCTGGGTGCGCGAGCGCAGCAGGTGTTGCAGGTGGTCGTCCTGGGAGCGCTGGTAGAGGTCCAGGGACGCCTTCAGGCGCAGGTTCTGCGATTCCAGGTCGAGCAACTGTTCGCTGCGCTCGGCGCTCTCCGCTCGCTCCTCGACCATCAGGTAGCCGTGCAGCAACTGGCGGCCATGCTGCTGGAAGGCTTCGCCGAACTCCAGCATGGTCAGCACGCCGTTGGGTGTGTGCAGCTTGTAGCTCACCTGGTAGTGCGGGCGCTTCACCAGTTGCTGCTGGATCTGCTCGTGCAGGCGGTGGCGGGCCTCGGGTTCCATCAGGCTGGCGTAAGGCGCATCGAGCAGTGCGCAGAGGGTAGTCGCCGGCAGCCCGAGCTGGCGCTCGCAGGCAGGATCGAGGAACAGCAGTGCCCAGCTCGGCTCGTTCAGCCGCTCGAAACGCAGCAGCCCGAGCCGCGACGGCACGGGTAGCTGCGTGACAACCTCGGCCGCCGAACGGCTGGCGGCATCGGGATGACTTTTCATGCGAGGCTGATTCCAGGTACTGAGCGAGGGGGAGGCCTCGACCCGTTTCGATGGGGTGCAGGCAAAGGGTGCATTATGCCGATTGGTCTGACAAGTAACTCTGTATCGGCCCGGCAGGGCCCAAGTTAAGCGTATCCGGGAAAAAACCGCTGGACGGTCGGAGGTCTGCGGCGCCGCTGGAAAAGCCCTGTTTTTCGTAGGGTTGGCTTCACCGGGAGGGTTGGCGTCGAGCGCCTGTCATCGTGCGCGCCGAACTCGCGCCTGCGGGTCCTGTGGCATGCGCTGGCGGTACGACGGGTCGCAGTTTCGCCGAGCCGTCAGGCGGGCAAAAAAAACCCCACCATCCGGTGGGGCCGAGAGACGAGCGTGGCATGCTCGCGAGAGGGGCTGGCCGCTCCGTGGGGAGCGGCGCAGGTATTACAGGAGCAGGGTGCGGATGTCCGCCAGCAGTTCGCCCAGGCGCTTGGTGAAGCGCGCCGCGGCGGCGCCGTTGATCACGCGATGGTCGTAGGACAGCGACAGCGGCAGCATCAGGCGCGGCTGGAAGGCCTTGCCGTCCCATACCGGCTGCATGGTCGCCTTGGACACACCGAGGATCGCCACTTCCGGCGCGTTGACGATCGGCGTGAAGCCGGTGCCGCCGATGTGGCCGAGACTGGAGATGGTGAAGCAGGCGCCCTGCATGGCATCGGCCGAGAGCTTCTTGTTGCGGGCCTTGTCGGCCAGCTCGGCGGCCTCGGCGGCCAGTTGCAGGAGGCTCTTCCGGTCGACATCGCGGATCACCGGGACCAGCAGGCCGTCCGGAGTGTCCACGGCGAAGCCGATGTGTACGTACTTCTTGCGAATCAGCGCCTTGCCGCTGGGGGCCAGCGAACTGTTGAAGTCCGGCAGTTCCTTGAGCAGGTGGGCGCAGGCCTTGAGCAGGATCGGCAGTACGGTCAGCTTGACCCCGGCCTTCTCCGCCGCGGCCTTCTGGGCAACGCGGAAGGCTTCCATGTCGGTGATGTCCGACTGGTCGAACTGGGTCACGTGCGGCACGTTCAGCCAGCTGCGATGCAGGTTGGCGGCGCCGACCTGCATCAGGCGGGTCATCGCCACTTCTTCCACTTCGCCGAACTTGCTGAAGTCGACTTCCGGGATCGGCGGGATGCCGGCTCCGCCGGTGGCGCCGGCACCGCCGGACTTGGCGCGCTGCAGTTGCTCCTTGACGAAGACCTGGACGTCTTCCTTGAGGATGCGGCCCTTGGGACCGCTGGCTTTCACTTCGCTCAGCTCGACGCCGAACTCGCGCGCCAGCATGCGCACCGCCGGGCCGGCGTGGACCTTGGCGCCGTCGCGGCTGGGTGCGCCGACCGGAGCCGGGGTATCGGCCTTGGCTGGCGCAGGGGCCGCCGCGGCGGGCTTCTGCTCAGCGGCGGGCGCCGCGGCCTGGGCCGGAGCGGCTGCCGGCTGCTCTTCGGCTGCCGGAGCGGCGCCTTCCACCTTCAGCTTGAGGATCAGGTCGCCGGTGCCGACTTCGTCACCGACCTTGATCGAGACGCTTTCCACCACGCCGGAGGCCGGCGAAGGGATCTCCATGCTGGCCTTGTCGGATTCCAGGGTGATCAGCGACTGGTCGGCCTCGACCGTGTCGCCAGCCTTGACCATCACTTCGATGACGTTGGCCTTGCCGGCCGAGCCGATGTCCGGGACCTTGATGTCCTGGACACTGGCTGCGGCGGGGGCGGCCGGCTTGCTCTCGCTCGGGGCGGGAGCAGGCGCTTCGGCTTTCGGCGCTTCCGGTTGGGCGGGCGCTGCCTCGGCCTTGGCTTCGGCAGGCTGTTCGCCGCCTTCCACTTCCAGCTCGAGGATTTCGTCACCTTCTTTCAAGGTGTCGCCGACCTTCGCCTTGATGCTTTTCACTACCCCGGCCTTGGGACTGGGGATTTCCATGCTGGCCTTGTCGGATTCCAGGGTCAGCAGGCTCTGATCGGCCTCGACCTTGTCGCCGGGCTTGACCAGCAGCTCGATGACTTCACCCTCACCGTTGCCGATGTCGGGTACGCGAATGAGTTCGCTCACATTCCTCTCCTTTTACGTGCCACCACCGCTGTGCGGCGCGCAAAACAAAGACTTTTGGTCCTTGGTTCGTTGTGAGCCGGCGCCGCCCGTGGGCGGCGCCGGCGTGCTCGAAACCCCTCGCTGCCGAGGGGAGTATGGAGCGAATTAGCAATCCAGCGGGTTGCGCTTCTCCGGATCGATACCGTACTTGGCGATGGCCTCGGCCACCACTTTCGGCTCGATATCGCCGCGATCGGCCAGCGCTTCGAGCGCGGCCAGCACCACCCAGTGACGATCCACTTCGAAGAAGTTGCGCAGCTTCTTGCGGCTGTCGCTGCGGCCGAAGCCGTCGGTGCCGAGCACCTTGTACTCCTTGGAGGGAACCCACTGGCGGATCTGCTCGGCGTAGAGCTTCATGTAGTCGGTGGAGGCGATCACCGGGCCGCGACGGCCGCCCAGGCACTCCTCGACGTAGCTCTGCTTCGGCTTCTGGCCCGGATGCAGGCGGTTCCAGCGCTCGACGGCAAGGCCGTCGCGACGCAGCTCGTTGAAGCTCGGCACGCTCCAGACGTCGGCGCCGATACCGAAGTCGTTGCGCAGCAGCTTGGCCGCTTCCTCGACTTCGCGCAGGATGGTGCCGGAGCCCAGCAGTTGCACGTGGTGAGCGGCTTCCTTCTTGTCCTCCTCGAGGAGGTACATGCCCTTGATGATGCCTTCCTCTGCGCCCTTCGGCATGGCCGGCTGGACGTAGTTCTCGTTCATCACGGTGATGTAGTAGAAGATGTCCTGCTGCTCTTCGATCATCTGCCGCGAGCCTTCGCGGATGATCACCGCCAGTTCGTAGGCGTAGGTCGGATCGTAGGTGCGGCAGTTCGGGATGGTCGAGGCCAGCAGGTGGCTGTGGCCGTCCTCGTGCTGCAGGCCTTCGCCGTTCAGCGTGGTGCGACCGGCGGTGCCGCCGATCAGGAAGCCGTGCGCGCGGCTGTCGCCGGCGGCCCAGGCCAGGTCGCCGATGCGCTGGAAGCCGAACATCGAATAGAAGATGTAGAACGGCAGCATCGGCTGGTTGTGGGTGCTGTAGGAGGTACCGGCGGCAATCCAGCTGGACATGGCGCCGGCCTCGTTGATGCCTTCCTCGAGGATCTGGCCCTTCTTGTCCTCGCGGTAGAACATCACCTGGTCCTTGTCCACCGGCTCGTAGAGCTGGCCGACCGAGGAGTAGATGCCGAGCTGGCGGAACATGCCTTCCATGCCGAAGGTACGGGCCTCGTCCGGGACGATCGGGACGATGCGCGGGCCGAGTTCCTTGTCCTTGACCAGCTGCGAGATGATCCGCACGAAGGCCATGGTGGTGGAGATCTCGCGATCGCCGGAGCCGTCGAGCATGGCCTTCAGGGTTTCCAGCGGCGGAACCGGCACGCTCATGCTCTTCTGCCGGCGCACCGGCATGAAGCCGCCCAGCGCGGCGCGGCGCTCGGCCAGGTACTTGGCCTCGGCGCTGCCTTCTTCAGGCTTGTAGAACGGCAGCTTCTCCAGGTCGGCGTCCTTGACCGGGATGTCGAACTTGTCGCGGAACGCGCGCAGGCTGTCGACGTCGACCTTCTTCACGTTGTGCGCGATGTTCTTCGCTTCGCCGCTGCCGGTGCCGTAGCCCTTGATGGTCTTGGCCAGGATGACGGTCGGCTGGCCCTTGTGGTTGACCGCCTGGTGGTAGGCCGCATAGACCTTGTAGGGGTCGTGGCCGCCGCGGTTGAGCTTCCAGATTTCCTCGTCGGAAAGGTCCTTGACCATTTCCAGCAGTTCCGGACGCGCGCCGAAGAAGTGCTCGCGGACGTAGGCGCCGTCTTTCGCCTTGTAGTTCTGGTATTCGCCGTCGATGACCTCGTCCATGCGCTGCTGCAGCAGGCCGGCGGTGTCCTTGGCGAACAGCGGGTCCCAGAAGCGACCCCAGATGACCTTGTTGACGTTCCACTCGGCGCCGCGGAACACGCCTTCCAGTTCCTGGATGATCTTGGCGTTGCCGCGGACCGGGCCGTCGAGGCGCTGCAGGTTGCAGTTGATGACGAAGATCAGGTTGTCGAGTTTCTCGCGGCCGGCCAGGGAGATCGCGCCGAGGGATTCCGGCTCGTCGCACTCGCCGTCGCCCATGAAGCACCAGACCTTCTGCTTGCCGGCGGGGATGAAGCCGCGGCTTTCCAGGTACTTCATGAAGCGTGCCTGGTAGATCGCCTGGATCGGGCCAAGGCCCATGGATACGGTGGGGAACTGCCAGAAGTCCGGCATCAGCCAGGGGTGCGGATAGGAGGACAGGCCGTTGCCGTCCACTTCCTGGCGGAAGTTCTCCAGTTGTTCCTCGCTGATGCGGCCTTCGAGGAAGGCGCGGGCGTAGACGCCGGGGGACGCGTGGCCCTGGAAGAACACCAGGTCGCCGCCATGTTCGTCGGTGGGAGCCTGGAAGAAATAGTTGAAGCCGATGTCGTAGAGGGTCGCCGAGGAGGCGAAGGTGGAGATGTGGCCGCCCAGGTCCGGGTCGTGCTTGTTCGCCCGCATCACCATCGCCAGGGCGTTCCAGCGCACCAGGGAGCGGATCCGGCGTTCCATGAACAGGTCGCCGGGCATGCGTGCTTCGTGGGTTACCGGAATGGTGTTGCGGTAGGGCGTGGTGATCGCGTAGGGCAGTTGGGTGCCGCTACGGCTGGCCAGCTCGCCCATGCGGGTCATCAGGTAATGAGCGCGGTCTTCACCTTCGCGGTCGAGTACGGACTCCAGGGCGTCCAGCCATTCCTGGGTTTCGACGGGATCGAGGTCTTGCATGGCTTGCTCCAGGGCGGAAAGGCTTCCAGAATCGGATGCCATAGGTGAGCGGCCGGCCTCGTGGGCGACCGCAGCTAATTCTTGGATGTTCTCCGGGGGTGTACCCGGCGACTTGTAGTTTTACTACAGATCAGTCTGAGAAACAGCCCTCTGGATACAATTTTTAGTAGTAAAACTACATTTCGATTGTTGCTGTCAGGCTATAAGGCCCGATGTAGAGCCTTTTCGACGTTGTGCGTCGAGCCTGTGGTCTTCGGTCGGAAGCCCAAACAGGATAGACCATGAGCCTGCCTTCGCTGGCGAATCTGCCGGCCACCCTGCTGCCCGCCGCCGAACGCGCCGGGACTGCCCTCCGCTCCGCTGTCGCCGCCCTCGATGCCGCCGCCCTGGCCCGCCTGGAGGCCTGGCCCGAGGAGCGCCTGGAGGATTTCCGACGGGTCGCTGCGGCCAGCGATTTCGTCGCCGAGCAGGCAGTGCGCGACCCGGCGATGCTGCTGGATCTGGCCGAACGCGGCGAGCTGGAGAACCCCCACGCGCCCGGCGAATTGCGCAGCCAGTTGCAGGCGCGGCTGGAGGATTGCGCCGACGAGGACGAACTCGGTCGGCGCCTGCGACGTTTCCGCACACGCCAGCAACTGCGCATCATCTGGCGCGACCTGACCCGCCGCGCCGCGCTGGCGGAAACCTGTCGCGACCTGTCGGCCCTGGCCGACGCCTGCATCGACCTGGCTTGCGAGTGGCTCCATCGGCGCCAGTGCGAGCAGTTCGGCACGCCGATCGGCCGGCGCTCCGGCGAACCGCAGCGGATGGTGGTCCTCGGCATGGGCAAGCTGGGCGCGGTGGAGCTCAACCTGTCGTCGGACATCGACCTGATCTTCGGTTACCCGGAGGGCGGCGAGACCGAGGGGGCGAAGCGTTCGCTGGACAACCAGGAGTTCTTCACCCGCCTGGGGCAGAAGCTGATCAAGGCGCTGGATGCGATCACCGTCGACGGCTTCGTCTTCCGCGTCGACATGCGCCTGCGTCCCTACGGCTCCAGCGGACCGCTGGTCTACAGCTTCGCCGCGCTGGAGCAGTACTACCAGGACCAGGGGCGCGACTGGGAGCGCTACGCGATGATCAAGGCGCGGGTGGTCGGCGGCGACCAGCAGGCAGGCGAGCAACTGCTCGGCATGCTGCGGCCGTTCGTCTATCGGCGCTACCTGGACTTCTCCGCCATCGAGGCGCTGCGCACCATGAAGCAGCTGATCCAGCAGGAGGTCCGGCGCAAGGGGATGTCGGAAAACATCAAGCTGGGCGAAGGCGGTATCCGCGAGGTGGAGTTCATCGCCCAGGCCTTCCAGTTGATCCATGGCGGGCGCGACCTGAGCTTGCAGCAACGGCCGCTGCTGAAGGTGCTGGCGACCCTGGAGGGGCAGGGCTACCTGCCGCCGGCGGTGGTCGAGGAGCTGCGTGGCGGCTACGAGTTCCTGCGCTACGCCGAGCATGCCATCCAGGCGCTGGCCGACCGGCAGACGCAAATGCTGCCCAGTGACGAATACGACCGCATCCGCGTGGCCTTCATCATGGGCTTCGCCAGTTGGGCCGCATTCCACGAGCGCCTGAGCCACTGGCGGGCGCGCATCGACTGGCACTTCCGCCAGGTGATCGCCGACCCGGACGAGGACGAAAGCGGCGAGGCGGCCTGCGGCAGCGTCGGCGCCGAGTGGATCCCGCTGTGGGAGGAGGCGCTGGACGAGGAGTCGGCCAGTCGGCAACTGGCCGACGCCGGCTTCGTCGATGCCGAGGCGGCCTGGAAGCGTCTCAGCGATCTGCGCCACGGCCCCCAGGTGCGAGCGATGCAGCGTCTCGGCCGGGAACGCCTGGATGCCTTCGTTCCGCGCCTGCTGGCGATGACCGTGGAAAACCCCCAGCCGGACCTGGTGCTGGAGCGGGTTCTGCCGCTGGTGGAAGCGGTGGCGCGGCGTTCCGCCTACCTGGTGTTGCTGACCGAGAACCCCGGCGCGCTGGAGCGCCTGCTGACCCTCTGCGCGGCCAGCCCGATGGTTGCCGAGCAGATCGCGCGGTTCCCGATCCTGCTCGACGAACTGCTCAACGAGGGGCGCCTGTTCCGTCCTCCACAGGCCGCCGAGCTGGCCGCCGAGCTGCGCGAACGGCTGATGCGGATTCCCGAGGACGACCTCGAGCAGCAGATGGAGACCCTTCGTCACTTCAAGCTGGCCCACGGGCTGCGGGTGGCGGCCTCGGAGATCGCCGGCACGCTGCCGTTGATGAAGGTCAGCGACTACCTGACCTGGCTGGCCGAGGCGATCCTCGTCGAGGTCCTCGAACTGGCCTGGCGGCAGTTGGTGCAGCGTCATGGCCGGCCGTTGCGCGCCGACGGCACGCCGTGCGATCCGGACTTCGTCATCGTCGGCTACGGCAAGGTCGGCGGGCTGGAATTCGGTCATGGCTCGGACCTCGACCTGGTGTTCATCCATGACGGCGACCCCCACTGCGAGACCGATGGCGGCAAATCCATCGATGGCGCGCAGTTCTTTACCCGCCTGGGGCAGAAGATCATCCATTTCCTCACCGCGCAGACGCCATCCGGTACCCTCTACGAGGTCGACATGCGCCTGCGTCCGAGCGGCGCGGCCGGCCTGCTGGTGAGTTCGCTGGGCGCCTTCCAGCGCTACCAGGAGCAGGAGGCCTGGACCTGGGAGCACCAGGCGTTGGTCCGCGCCCGGGTGCTGGCCGGTTGCCGGCGGGTGCAGGCGAGCTTCGAGGCGGTACGTGCCGAGGTGCTGGCGAGGCCGCGCGATCTCGACGCGTTGCGCACCGAGGTCAGCGAAATGCGCGCCAAGATGCGCGACAACCTGGGAACCCGCGCGACCGCCGCCGGCACCGCCTCGAATGCCTTCGAGGCCACGGCAGCCTTCGATCTCAAGCACGATGCCGGTGGTATCGTCGATATCGAATTTATGGTGCAATATGCGGTTCTAGCTTGGTCCGGAGAACACCCGGCGCTGCTCGAATTCACCGATAACATCCGCATTCTGGAAGGACTGGAACGGGCTGGCCTGATCGCCAGCGAGGACGTCCGTCTCCTGCAGGAGGCCTACAAGGCCTATCGCGCAGCCGCACACCGCCTGGCACTACAGAAGGAGGCCGGGGTCGTGAGCGGCGAGCACTTCCAGACGGAGCGGCGAGAAGTGATCAGGATCTGGCGCGAGCTGCGGCTCGGCTGATCCACTCAGGCACGTAACGCAAGTACGTAACGAATATCTGAAGGAGCTGGCAACTATGTCGATGGCCGATCGTGATGGCGTGATCTGGTATGACGGTGAACTGGTGCAGTGGCGCGACGCGACCACGCACGTGCTGACCCATACCCTGCATTATGGAATGGGCGTGTTCGAGGGCGTGCGCGCCTACGACACCCCGCAGGGCACGGCGATCTTCCGCCTGCAGGCGCACACTGACCGGCTGTTCGACTCCGCGCACATCATGAACATGCAGATCCCGTACAGCCGCGACGAGATCAACGAGGCGACCCGCGCCGCCGTGCGCGAGAACAACCTGGAAAGCGCCTATATCCGCCCGATGGTGTTCTACGGAAGCGAAGGCATGGGCCTGCGCGCCAGCGGCCTGAAGGTCCATGTGATCATCGCCGCCTGGAGCTGGGGCGCCTACATGGGCGAGGAAGCCCTGCAGCAAGGCATCAAGGTGCGCACCAGTTCCTTCACCCGCCACCACGTCAACATCTCGATGACCCGCGCCAAGTCCAACGGTGCCTACATCAACTCGATGCTGGCCCTCCAGGAGGCGATCTCCGGCGGCGCCGACGAGGCCATGATGCTCGATCCGGAAGGCTATGTGGCCGAAGGCTCTGGCGAGAACATCTTCATCATCAAGGATGGCGTGATCTACACCCCGGAAGTCACCGCCTGCCTGAACGGCATCACTCGTAACACTATCCTGACCCTGGCCGCCGAACACGGTTTTAAACTGGTCGAGAAGCGCATCACCCGCGACGAGGTGTACATCGCCGACGAGGCCTTCTTCACCGGCACTGCCGCGGAAGTCACGCCGATCCGCGAAGTGGACGGTCGCAAGATCGGCGCCGGCCGCCGTGGCCCGGTCACCGAAAAGCTGCAGAAAGCCTATTTCGACCTGGTCAGCGGCAAGACCGAGGCCCACGCCGAGTGGCGTACCCTGGTCAAGTAAGCACCGAAGAAGGGTGTGACAGGGAGGCGAAAGCCTCCCTGATCATTTCCGGAGCCTGAATGAGAATTCTGATCGTAGGTCCCTCCTGGGTGGGGGATATGGTGATGGCGCAGACCCTGTTCCAGTGTCTGCGCCAGCGGCATCCCGAGTGCGTGATCGACGTGCTGGCGCCCGAGTGGAGCCGACCGATCCTCGAGCGCATGCCCGAGGTGCGCCAGGCCCTGAGCTTCCCGCTCGGCCACGGGGTGATGGACGTCGCCACCCGGCGCCGGATCGGACGCGGCCTGCGCGGTCAGTACGAGCAGGCGATCCTGCTGCCCAACTCGCTGAAGTCGGCGCTGGTGCCCTGGTTCGCCGGAATACCGAAGCGCACCGGCTGGCGCGGCGAGATGCGCTACGGGCTGCTCAATGACATCCGCAAGCTCGACAAGCAGCGCTATCCGCTGATGATCGAACGCTTCATGGCCCTGGCCTTCGAGCCGGGCGTGGAGTTGCCGAAGCCCTATCCGCAGCCGCGCCTGCGGATCGACGACGGCAGCCGCCAGGCGGCGCTCGACAAGTTCGCCCTGAGCCTGGACCGCCCGGTGCTGGCGCTCTGTCCCGGCGCCGAGTTCGGCGAGGCCAAGCGCTGGCCGGCGGAACACTACGCCGCGGTCGCCGAGGCGAAGATCCGTGCCGGCTGGCAGGTCTGGCTGTTCGGCTCGAAGAACGACCATCCCGGTGGAGAGGAGATTCGCCAGCGCCTGATTCCGGGGTTGCGCGAGGAGTCTTTCAATCTTGCCGGGGAGACTTCGCTGGCCGAGGCCATCGACCTGATGTCCTGCGCTGGCGCGGTGGTGTCCAACGATTCCGGCCTGATGCACGTGGCGGCCGCGCTGGATCGCCCGCTGGTGGGCGTCTATGGCTCCACCTCGCCGCAGTTCACCCCGCCGCTGGCGGACCGGGTGGAGATCGTCCGCCTCGGTCTCGAGTGCAGCCCGTGCTTCGAGCGCACCTGTCGCTTCGGCCACTACAATTGCCTCCGCGAGCTGCCGCCTGGCCTGGTATTGCAAGCCCTGGAGCGGCTGGTCGGCGACCCTGCCGAGGTCGCCGGATGAGGGTGCTGCTGGTCAAGACCTCGTCCCTCGGCGACGTGATCCACACCCTGCCGGCGCTTACCGACGCCGCCCGGGCGATTCCCGGCATCCAGTTCGACTGGGTGGTGGAGGAAGGTTTCGCCGAGATTCCCGCCTGGCATCCGGCGGTGGCGCGGGTGATCCCGGTGGCGATCCGGCGCTGGCGCAAGAATCTCTGGCAGACCCTGCGCAACGGCGAATGGCGGCGCTTCAAGCAGCGCCTGAAGGAAGTCGACTATGACCTGGTGATCGACGCCCAGGGGCTGCTGAAGAGTGCCTGGCTGACCCGCTACGTGGGCAAGACGCCGGTCGCCGGTCTCGATCGTGACTCGGCGCGCGAGCCGCTCGCCAGCCGCTTCTATCGCCGTGCCTATCCGGTCGCCTGGGGACAGCATGCGGTGGAGCGCACGCGCCAGTTGTTCGCCCAGGCGCTGGACTACCCGTTGCCCGAGTCGGTCGGTGACTATGGCCTGGACCGCGAGCAGTTGGCCGACGCCGACCCTGGCGCGCCGTACCTGGTGTTCCTGCACGGTACTACCTGGGTCACCAAGCATTGGCCGGAAGCCTACTGGCGCGAACTGGCCGAGCGCATGTGCGAGCGCGGCTGGTCGGTGCGCCTGCCCTGGGGCAGCGCCGCCGAGCGGGAGCGGGCCGGGCGCCTGGCGGCGGGGTTGGAAAATGCCGCGGTACTCCCCAGATTATCCCTGGCCGGCATGGCCAAGGTGCTTGCCGGCGCGCGCGCCTGCGTGGCGGTGGATACCGGCCTCGGTCACCTGGCGGCGGCGCTGGACGTGCCGACGCTGTCGCTGTTCGGCCCGACCAATCCTGGCTTCACCGGCGCCTACGGGCGTTCCCAGGTTCACCTGGGCAGCGACTTCCCCTGTGCGCCGTGCCTGAAGAAGACCTGTACCTACCAGCCGACCGAAGAGGACCGCAAACTGTTCGATCTCAAGCGTGAGCAGCCGCTGTGCTTCACCCGGCTGAATCCCCAGCGCGTGGCCACCCAGCTGGAGGCCATGCTGCTGGCCCCGGAGACCCTCCGATGACCCTGGCGTTCATCCTCTACAAATACTTCCCCTTCGGCGGCCTGCAGCGCGACTTCATGCGCATCGCCCTGGAATGCCAGCGGCGCGGGCACGACATCCGCGTCTATACCCTGATCTGGGAGGGCGACGTGCCGGACGGCTTCGAAGTGCTGGTGGCCCCGGTGCGCTCGATCTTCAACCACCGGCGCAACGAGAAGTTCACCGCGTGGGTCCGCGCCGACCTGGCCAGGCGCCCGGTGCAGCGGGTGATCGGCTTCAACAAGATGCCCGGACTGGATGTCTACTACGCCGCCGACGCCTGTTTCGAGGAAAAGGCCCAGACCTTGCGCAACCCGCTGTACCGCCAGTGGGGCCGCTACCGCCACTTCGCCGGCTACGAACGGGCAGTGTTCGACCCGGCCTCGAAGACCGAGATCCTGATGATCTCCGAGGTGCAGCAGCCGCTCTTCGTCAAGCACTACGGCACCCAGGCCGAGCGTTTCCATCTGCTGCCGCCGGGGATCAGCCAGGATCGCCGGGCGCCGGCCAACGCCGCGGACGTGCGTGCGGAATTCCGCCGCGAGTTCGGCCTGGAGGAGGACGACCTGCTGCTGGTGCAGATCGGCTCCGGCTTCAAGACCAAGGGCCTGGATCGCAGCCTGAAGGCGCTGGCCGCGCTGCCCAAGGCGTTGCGCAGGCGCACCCGGCTGATCGCCATCGGCCAGGACGATCCCAAGCCGTTCCTGCTACAGATCGCCGCCCTCGGTCTCAACGACCAGGTACAGATCCTCAAGGGGCGCAGCGATATCCCGCGCTTCCTGCTCGGCGCCGACCTGCTGATCCACCCGGCCTACAACGAGAACACCGGTACGGTGCTGCTGGAGGCGCTGGTCTCCGGCCTGCCGGTGTTGGTGACCGATGTCTGCGGCTATGCCCACTACATCGCCGAGGCCGACGCCGGGCGGGTGCTGCCGAGTCCCTTCGAGCAGGACAGTCTCAACCGCCTGCTCGCGGAAATGCTGGAGGACGCTCCGGCGCGCGCCGCCTGGTCGCGCAATGGCCTGGCCTACGCCGATCACGCCGACCTCTACAGCATGCCGCAGCGCGCCGCCGACCTGATCCTCGGGGAGGCCTCATGAGGCTGGTGCTGGAAGAGCCGTTCAAGCGCCTGTGGAGCGGGCGCGACCCGTTCGAGGCGGTGGAGGCGCTGCAAGGCAAGGTCTACCGCGAACTGGAGGGGCGCCGCACCCTGCGCACCGAGGTCGACGGGCGCGGCTACTTCGTCAAGATCCACCGTGGCATCGGCTGGGGCGAGATCGCCAAGAACCTGCTCACCGCCAAGCTCCCGGTGCTCGGCGCGCGCCAGGAGTGGCAGGCCATCCGGCGCCTGCACGAGGCCGGCATAGCGACCATGACCGCGGTCGCCTACGGCGAGCGCGGCAGCGATCCGGCGCGGCAGCATTCCTTCATCGTCACCGAGGAACTGGCGCCGACCGTGGACCTCGAGGTGTTCTCCCAGGACTGGCGCGAACGTCCTCCACCGCCGCGGCTCAAGCGCGCGCTGGTCGAGGCGGTGGCGCGGATGGTCGGCGACATGCACCGTGCCGGAGTCAACCATCGCGACTGCTACATCTGTCATTTCCTGTTGCACACCGACAAGCCGGTGAGCGCGGACGATTTCCGCCTCTCGGTGATCGACCTGCACCGTGCCCAGACTCGCGACGCCACGCCGAAACGCTGGCGTAACAAGGATCTGGCGGCATTGTATTTCTCTGCGCTGGACATCGGACTGACGCGTCGCGACAAGCTACGCTTCCTGCGCACCTATTTCCGCCGGCCGTTGCGCGAGATACTGCGCGACGAGGCCGGCCTGCTGGCCTGGATGGAACGCAAGGCGGAAAAACTCTACGAACGCAAGCAGCGTTACGGAGACCTGCTCTGATGGCGGGGTGGACCCTCGAACCCGATTACCGTCACCTGGCCGCCGACTTCGGTAGCCTCGATAGCGTGTTCGCCCTGGAGGGCGAGCGCCTGACCCGCGACCCGTTGTCCGAAGTCATCCGCATCGAGCGCGACGGCGTGCGTTACTACGTCAAGCGCTACCGCAGCGCCGGCAAGGGCCTGCGCCGCTACCTGGCGCGACCGCGGATCAAGGCTGAGTGGCAGAACCTCAAGCGCTTCGAGAAGTGGGGCATTCCCACCGCCGAAGTGGTCGCCTGGGGGCTGGAGCGCAAGGCCGGCGCCTTCCAGCGCGGCGCCATGATCACCCGCGAGCTGCCGGGCACCGAGGACTTGTCGGTGCTCGCCTGCAACCGGGATCCGCGCCTGAAGGACCCGCGCTGGGTGGACGGCGTCAGCCGGCAGATCGCCAAGGCTACGCGCCTGATGCACGACCAGCATTTCACCCACAACGACCTGAAGTGGCGCAACCTGCTGGTGGACGGCCAGCCGCTGGTGTATTTCATCGACTGCCCGAACGGCGCGTTCTGGTGGAGCTTCATGCTGCGCTACCGGATCACCAAGGACCTGGCCTGCCTGGACAAGGTGGCCAAGTACCACCTGTCGCGCACCCAGCGCCTGCGCTTCTACCTGCAATATCGCCGTCGCCGGCACCTGAACGAATCCGACAAGAAGCGTATTCGCCAGGTGGTGGCTTTCTTCGAGGGGCGCGAATGAGCGTTTTCATCGCCGCGCAGGACCACGACCTGCTCCAGCGCAACCGTCTGGACAGCTTCGACGCCCTGTGGGCCTTGCAGCTGGACGCCGTGGACGAACCGAATACCGAACGGGGTGGCTGGAGCAGCGTCTACCGCCTCGACCTGGGCGACTCCGCCTACTACCTGAAGCGCCAGAGCAACCACCTGACCCGCAGCCTGCGCCATCCGCTGGGCGAGCCGACCTTCGCCCGCGAGTTCCGCAACATCGAGCGCTACCGGGCGCTGGGCATTCCCGCCCTGCAGGCGGCGTTCTTCGCCCAGCAGGCGGTCGGCGGAGAGCGCCAGGCGATCCTCCTGACCCGTGCCCTGGACGGTTGGCAGGACCTGGACACCTGGCTGGCGTCCTGGCACGACCTGGCCGAAGAGCGGCGCCGGGCGATTCTCCGGGCGGTTGGCAGGCTGGCGCGCCAGCTGCACGCGGCCGGACAGATGCATGGTTGCTTCTATCCCAAGCATGTATTCCTCCGCGAGGGGGCCGATGGTGTCTTCGAGGCCTGCCTGATTGACCTGGAGAAGACCCGGCCGATCTGGTTCGGCCGCCGCGACCAGGTCAAGGACCTGGAGCCGATGCTGCGCCGTGCCCCGGACTGGAGCGAAGCGGACGTGCACGAATTCATCTCCGCCTATGTCGACGAACCCCTCGACTCGGCCGAGGTCGAGCAGTGGTATCGCCTTCTCGACCAGCGCCGCCGGCGCAAGGAGTCGCGCCGATGAGACTGGCCGAACTGCAAGCCGCCGGCCGCCACCCGCAACTGCCATTGCGGGTGACCCTGGCGGATGGCGCTGGCGCTGCCGAATTGCGCCTGGACAGTCTGCTGCGGGTGCTGCCCGGGCAGCGCTACGTCGGTGCCGGCGAATGGCGTGGGCGCAAGGTGCTGGCCAAGCTGCTGGTGGGCGGCAAGGCCGCACGGCATTTCCAGCGCGAACTGGAAGGGGCGCGTCTGCTCGCGGCCCAGGGGCTGACCACCCCGGCGCTGCTGGCCGACGGGCTGCAGGAGGGCGAGGGCGGCTGGCTGCTGTTCGACTACCTCGACGCGGCGCAGAGCCTCGGTGACGCCTGGCGTGCGGTGGAGGCCCAGGCGCCGCTGGGCGATGCCCAGCAAGCGGTGCTCGGCGAAGCCCTGGCGGCCATTGGCGAGCTGCATGCCAAGGGCCTCTGGCAGGACGACCTGCACCTGGACAACCTGTTGCGCCACGCCGGCCGCCTGTATCTCATCGACGGTGGCGGCGTGCGTGCGGAAACTCCCGGCCAGCCGCTGTCGCGACAGAAAGTGCTGGAAAACCTCGGGGTGTTCTTCGCCCAGTTGCCGGCGGTCCTCGATCCTTTCCTGGAAGAGTTGCTGGTGCATTACCTGCTGGCCAACGGCGAGCATGCGCTGCCGCTGGAAGCCTTGCAGAAGGAAATCGCCAAGGTTCGCCGTTGGCGGGTGCGCGACCTGCTGAGGAAGGTCGGTCGCGACTGTAGCCTGTTCAGCGTCGTGCGCGGTCCGTTCCGCCTGTTCGCCGCCCGCCGCAGCGAGGCCGAGACGATGGCGCCGCTGCTGGCGGACGCGGACCGCCTGATCGCCGCCGGCCACGTCTACAAGGACGGCGGCGCGGCCACCGTCGCCCGGGTCGAAGCGAATGGCCGCACGCTGATCATCAAACGCTACAACATCAAGGGCTGGGTCCATTGGCTGAAGCGCTTCTGGCGGCCGAGCCGGGCCTGGGCCTCCTGGCGCGAAGGCAACCGCCTGGAATTCCTCGGCATCGCCACCGCCCGTCCGCTGGCGATGCTGGAGCGGCGCTGGTGCTGGCTGCGCGGGCGCGCCTACCTGATTACCGATTATCTCGGCGGTCAGGATATAATCGCTCGTTTTAAGCCTTGCCTGGACATGCCCGATGGCGCCGTTTCGCCACCGGAAGCCGAGTTGGCGGCACTGGATCGGCTGTTTTCGACGCTGATCCGCGAACGCATCAGCCACGGCGACCTGAAGGGACACAACCTGTTCTGGCAGGCCCATGAACAAGGCGGCGAATGGGCGCTGATCGACCTGGACGCGATGCGCAAGCATCACAGCCAGGCGTCCTTTGCCCGCGCCTACGCCCGCGACCGCGCGCGCTTCCTGCGCAACTGGCCGCAGGACAGCGGCCTCTACCGGCTGCTGGAGCAACGGATTCCCCGCCTCGGCGACGCCGCCGGGGCTTGAACGACAAGCGACGACCACCGCCTGCGGCGGTCGACGAGTTAAACGAAAGCCGCGGTTGTCGGTCCCACTCCGCAACCGCGAGCTGCTTTGAAGAGGTTCTACCGTGGCATTGACCGTCCTAGGCCTGTCTGGCGCCGTAAGCCATGACCCGTCCGCCGCCCTGTACATCGACGGCAAGCTGGTCGCGGCCGTCGAGGAAGAGCGCTTCGTGCGCGACAAGCACGCGAAGAACCGCATGCCCTACGAATCGGCGAAGTTCTGCCTGGAGCAGGCAGGGATCGAGCCGGCCGATGTCGACGTGGTGGCGATTCCCTTCGCTCCCATCAGCATCATGGAAAAGGCCCGCTGGCACTACGCCAAGCGCTACGCCTACGCGCCGGATCGCGCGCTGGATGCGATCCTGCTCGGCAACCGCCGCTACAAGCGTTACTACAAGCGCATCGAGTGGTGCCTGCAGCAACTCGGCTTCGACCTGAAGAAAATCAAGATCCAGCCGGTCGAGCACCACCTTGCCCATGCCTCCAGCGCCTACCATTGCTCGGGGTTCAAGGAAAAGACCGCGATCCTCGGCATCGACGGCAAGGGCGAGTACGCCACCACTTTCTTCGGCTGGGGCGAGAACGGTCGGATCCACAAGATCAAGGAGTTCTACGATCCGGATTCGCTGGGCGGCCTGTACGGCGCGATCACCGAGTACCTCGGCTTCGACATGCTCGACGGCGAGTTCAAGGTCATGGGCATGGCGCCCTACGGTGACGCCAGCAAGTACGATTTCTCCCGTCTCGCCAAGTTCGAGAACGGCGAACTGGTGATCAACACCGACTATGCCAACGTCATCGGCTTCCGCCGCTACAAGGAGAAAGGCAAGGGCTACTACTTCTCGCCCAAGCTGATCGAGTGGCTGGGGCCCAAGCGCGAAGGCGACATCGCCGACGATCCCTACATCCATTACGCCGCGAGCATCCAGGCGTTGTTCGAGAAGCTCGCGCTGGAGATGATGGACTACTACCTCGGCGATATCATCCGCGAGACCGGCAAGGTCGCTTTCGCCGGCGGCTGCGCGCTGAACGTCAAGCTCAACCAGAAGATCATCTCGCGCCCCGAAGTGAAGGAGCTGTTCGTCCAGCCGGCGGCCAGCGACGCCGGCACCGCGGTCGGCGCGGCGGCCTACGTGTCGCACCAGCGCGGCGTGCCGGTGGAGAAGATGGAGCACGTCTACCTCGGCCCGGAGTATTCCAACGAGGACGTCATCGCCGCCTGCGCCCGTCACGAGGCCAGGCCGCAGTGGCAGAAGATCGACAACCGCAGCCGGCGTATCGGCAGGATCCTTGCCGACGGCAACCCGGTGGCCTGGTTCCAGGGACGCATGGAGTTCGGTCCGCGTGCCCTCGGTGGCCGCTCCATTCTCGGCTGCCCGAGCGTGCCGGGCGTGGCCGACCGGATCAATGCGCAGATCAAGTTCCGCGAGCGCTGGCGGCCCTTCTGCCCGTCGATGCTGGATACCGTCGGCCCGCAGATGTTCAAGATCGACCACCCGGCCCCGTTCATGACCTTCACCTTCGAAGTCAACGAAGAGTGGAAGGAGCGAGTGCCGGAAGTGGTGCACGAAGACGGCACCTCCCGCGCCCAGGTGCTGAAGCGCGAGTACAACCCGCGCTACTACGACCTGATGAAGGAACTGGAGAACCTCACCGGCAACGGCGTGGCCCTGAACACTTCGCTCAATCGTCGTGGCGAACCGATGATCTGCTCGCCGACCGACGCCCTGAACATGTTCTTCGGCTCCGATCTGCAGTACCTGATCATGGAGGACATCCTGGTGGTGAAGGAGGGCGTGGACTGGTATGACTCGGTCGGCTGAACCTCGCGTCCTGCAGTTCTGTCACGGCTACGACGGGCCTTTCCTCGACTGTGCCCGTCAGTACGCCAGCCTGTTCGCCGGAACCCCGTACAAGGTCACCACGGTGTTCCTCACCGGGCGTTCCGATCCTGAGGTGGCGGCGCGTTGCGCCTCCGACGAGGTACTGTTCCTCGAGTACGGCTCCAGGGACATCCGTGGCCTCAAGCTGAAGGCGATCCGCGACTTGCGCGAGATCGCCCGTTCGCGCGACTTCCGCTTCTGCATCGCGCACCGCTTCAAGCCGATCTGGATCGCCAGCCTGGCCACTCGTCTGCCGATCGTTGGCGTGCACCACGCCTTCGGCGATTACCAGCGGTTGTCGCGCAAGGTCTTCGCCGGCCTGATGAGCAAGCGCCTGAGCCTGCTGGCGGTGTCCGACGCGGTGCGCGACGATATCCGCCGTTGCCTGCCGAAGTGGCCGGCGGAGCGGATCGAGACGCTCTACAACCGCATCGACGTCGCTGCGCTGCAGGCCGAGCAGGTCGAGCGCCTGAGTGCGCGCCGGCAACTGCGCCTGCCCGACGAGGCCTGGGTGGTCGGCAACGTTGGCCGCCTGCATCCGGACAAGGACCAGGCTACCCTGCTGCGCGGCTTCGCCGCCGCGCTGCCGCGCCTGCCACAGAACAGCCTGCTGGCGATCCTCGGCAGCGGCCGCCTGGAAGAGCAGCTCAAGGACCTGGCCTGCGAACTGGGCATCGGCGAGCGCGTGCTGTTCCTCGGCCAGGTCGAAGAGGCACGGCGCTACTTCAAGGCGTTCGACGCCTTCGCCCTGAGTTCCGACCACGAGCCGTTCGGCATGGTCCTGCTGGAGGCCATGGTCGCCGGCGTACCGCTGATCGCCACCGCCTGTGGCGGCGCCCGCGAAGTGGTGGAGGGGGTCGGCATCCTCTTCCCGCTGGGCGACGAGACGGCCCTGGCCGAGGGTCTGACCCACCTGGCAGCGCTCGACCGCCGCCAGCGCGAGGCCTGTGCGCGGCTCATGCTCGAGCGCCTGGAGACACGCTTCTCCGACGCCGCGGTGCGCCGCGAATTCTGGCGCCTGCCGACGATTGCCGGCTTCGCTTCGGAGTCTGCATGCTGAACAGGTTGCGCGCCTTCCGCGAACGCGGTTGGCGCGAAGTGGATGCGCTGACCTACGCCCAGGCCTGGCAGCGTTTCGGCGGCAGCGTCGCGACCCACCCGCTGGTGGTCGAGCAGCTCGCCGAAATGGCTGGAATCCCGGTGCGTTACCTGGGTTGGGAGAGCGCTGGCGAACTGGTTGCGGCGATCCCGACCTGGGGCCGCCACCTGGCGTTGTCCAAGGACGTGCTCAAGCGGCGCGGCAAGAAGGGCCTGTACGACCTGGGCAACGCCGAACTGATCCTGCCGGTGGCTGGCGATGCCCGCATCGCCCTCCGCCATGGGGGACGTTACCTGTCGGTGCTGCATGAGCGGAACATCGTCACGCTGCGCCCGCAGGCCGAGCAACTGGCTTTCGCTCGCGCCCCCGAGGATTTCTCCAAGAAGTTCCGCTACAACCAGCGGCGCGAAGTGCGCCTGGTGGAGGAGGCCGGTGGCCAGGTGCGCCAGGCAGACAGCTTCGCCCCGGCCGAGTTCGCCGCCATCTATCTCGAACTGTTCCAGCGTCGCTGGGGTTTCCCGGCCACCGGCGCGGAGCGCATGGCCGAGGTCTTCGAGCGGCTGCGCGAATTGCTGCGCGGCTCGGTCCTGCTGCTCAACGACCAGCCCATCGCGGTCCAGGTACTGTATCGCGCCGAAGCGCCGGGCTGGCTCAGCGTCGAGTACATCAACGGCGGCGTCGATCCGCAGACCCGCGAGTTCAGCCCTGGCAGCGTGCTCAGTTACCTGAACACCCAGGCCGCCTGGGAGGATGCGCGAGCGCTGGGCAAACCCCTGCGCTATTCGTTCGGTCGCGCCGACCGCGAATACAAGGATCGCTGGTGCCATCCTTCTCCGGTCTTCCAGGTCTGAAGCATGAGCGCACGCAAGCAGCAGTTGCTCAAGCGTCATCGACGCAACAAGCGGATCGGCCTACTGGTTGCGCTGCTGGCATTGCTGGCCGTCGGTCTGCTGGTCAGCCCCTGGTTGTTGCCGATCCTCCTCGTGGCCCTGTGGGTCGCCCACGAAGCCTGGTTCGCCGATCACCTGTTCTATTCGCCGGGCGAGGACTACCGCTACCGTTTCGCGGAAGGGGTCGAGTCGCTGCCGGTACGCCTGGCGGATGGCCGTCTGCGAGTCGACGGCGAGCTGCGCGAAGGCGATACGCTGGTGCTTGGCATCGGCGTGCGCGCTGGCTGGCTGGGGCGTTTCCTCGAACCCTCGGTACTGCTGGAAGGTGGCGCGGAGGCCGATGCCCAGGCTTTCGAACGTGGGGTGAACGGCTTGCGCTACCTGAACCTGACGGGACTGGCCGGGCCGCTGGGCGAGGGCCGGATTCGCCTGCGCGGCCGGCATTGCCGGTTGGTCGGCGAACCGACCCTGTGGCGTGCGCGCCATCCCGATTACCGTGAGCGGCGGGTGATGGTCATCGCTCCGCATGCCGACGACGCCGAGCTGGCCGCCTTCGGCCTCTACAGCCAGGCACGCGAGGCCTGGATCGTGACCCTGACCGCCGGCGAGATCGAAACCGAGCATTACCGCCGCATGGGCCTCGACGGAATAGCTGCGGCGCGCCTGAAGGGCCGCCTGCGCGCCTGGGATAGCCAGGCCGTGCCGGCGTGGGGTGGGGTGCCGGCCGAGCGCTGCGTGCAACTGGGTTATTTCTGCCTGCAATTGCCTGCCATGCAGGCGAACCCGGGCGAGGTGGTACCGTCCCGTGAGGCCGATCTCGCCGATATCCGTCCGTTCCGCCAGTTCAACCGCCTGCGCCTGGCCAGCGATGCCGACGGCCTGTCGACCTGGAACAATCTGCTGGCCGATCTCCGCGAGCTGATCCTGCTGGCACGTCCCGAGGTCATCGTCCTGCCTCATCCGCATTTCGATCCGCACCCGGACCATGTCCGCGCCCAGGAGGCCGTGCGCGAGGCGCTCCAGGGTCTGGACTGGCAGCCGCAGGCATTGTTGCACTATGCCAATCACCTGCACGACAACGATCGCTGGCCGATGGGCGATGCGCACATGGGGGTCAGCCTGCCGCCGTTGACCGAAGAGTGCTCGCCGTTGCTGCCATGGACGCTGGCGCTGGAGCGCACGCGCCAGGTGGACAAGGCCATGGCCTTGGGCATGATGCACGACCTGCAACCCAGGCCGCCGTTCAAGCGCCGTCTGCGCCGCCGTCTGCAGGGCTGGCTCGCCGGGCGTCGCTGGCCGGCATACGGCGAGGACGAGTTCATGCGCAAGGCGGTGCGTCGGCACGAGTTGTTCTGGGTGGAGTCGCTGGACGGGGAGGCATGATGCTTGGGTCGAGCGTTCGGCAAGGTTCGAGCCGCCATGCTGCTTCGGAGCAGCCGCGAGGATGAAGGTCTGATGAAAGTTCTGTTTCTGGTCCAGAAAGAGCAGCGAGCGATCCTGGATCGCCTGTACGACGGCATCGCCGCCCATTGCGAGTGCGATACCCGCTGGCTGAGCAGCGAGGAGCAGGCCGACCTGCGCGGCTACTTCCGCAAGCACGTGGATGTCTCGCGCTACGACCGCATCCTGTTCTTCCTCCGCTTCAAGAAGGAAATGCGCCAGGTCCGCTTCATTCGCAGCGTGCCCAACCTGGTGATCCTCGAGCACGATGCCTACCAGAACTACATTCCCTGCAAGTACACCGGCAAGTTCAGTGCCCATTACCGGCGCCTGCCCTGGGTTCGGGTGATCAGTTCGGGCCATACGGTCAGCGAACGCCTGCGCCAGGAGGGATTCGACGCGGTATTCGTGCCCAAGGGCTACGACCAGACCCTGTTGCATGACCTGGGCCTGGCGCGCGATATCGAGCTGGGCTTCGTCGGCAGTACCGGCAGCGTGGCCTACAGTGGACGCAAGGCGCTGCTCGACGAGTTGGGCGGAGTGGAGAACCTGCTGGTGACCAAGACCAAGTCCGGCGAGGAGTACCTGCGTACGCTCAACCGCATCCGTTTCTTCGTCAGCGCGGATGTCGGCATGGGCGAATACATGATCAAGAATTTCGAGGCGATGGCCTGCGGTTGCGTACTGCTGGCCTACGACCAGGGCGAGCGGGAAAACGAGGCCTTGGGTTTCCGGGACATGGAGAATATCGTGCTGTATCGCTCGGTGGCGGACATCCAGGAAAAGCTCGCGATCCTGCGCCTCGATACGGCCCTCGCCGAGCGGATCGCGCGAAGCGGCCAGGCGCTGGCCATCGAACGATTCAGCTTCGCCGCTGTCGGTCAGAGTATCGTCGAGGCCATGCGGCCCGCGTTGCGCGAGCCGGAGCGTCCCGGATGGCTGGAGAAGACCTGGCGACGTATTTTTACCTGAGAGTAGCAGCCGAAAAGAGCTGGGGCTTCAGGCGTGTTTGCTATTGTTCAGCTTGTTTTTCCGGGCTGGGGGGAGGTGTAGGACCGATGAAGATCGCAGGATCGCTCATGCATGTCTGGCGCTTTGAATGGGGACGTGAAGGACAGGTAAGGTTGTAGTTATGACGCTCGTCGATGATGGTTCGCAGCCATTGGTTTCCGTGATCATCGCTTCCTATAACCACGAAAAGTACATAGAAGCGAGCATCGCCAGCGTGGCTGCGCAGACGTACCGCAACGTGGAACTGCTGGTGGTGGACGATGGTTCCAGCGATGGCAGCGTCGAGCTTTTGCACGGGCTCCAGGCGAAGTACGGCTTCGACCTCAGGGTCCAGCAGAACCAGGGACTGTCGAAAACGCTCAACGAGGCGATCGCCAGGGCACGGGGAAATCTCATCGTGCCTTTCGGGTCGGACGACATCATGTTGCCGCAACGCCTGGAGAAACAGGTGGCACACATGTGGGACAAGCCCGAGGTAGGTATCTGCGCGGGCAATATCGAGATCATCGACTCCAATGGCCGGGTCATGCCGGGTAAGGAGCAGCGCAAACGCGACCTGCCTTTCCGCCGCCTCGACTTCGATGACCTGTTCCTGGACCGCAAGCCGGGCCCGATGGCGCCCACCCTGATGTTCCGGCGGGAAGCCCTGGAGAAGGTCGGCGGTTTCGATCCGGACATACGCCTGGAAGATGTCTACATCGAACTGGCGGTAACCAAGGCTGGCTACGTCATCGATATTCTTGGCGAGGTCCTCGCCCAGTACCGCAAGCATCCCACCAATACGTACAAGAACGCCCGTTTCATGGTGGACAACGTATTCAAGACGTACAGCCAGTTCAGCGATCACCCCGATTACGAGCAGGTGATCATGCGCTTCCGCAATTCGATGTTCCTCAAGTGCTCGAACCGGGACAAGGTGCTGGCCCGGGAGCTGCTCTCCGGCTTACCGCTGAAGTACTGGAACGAGAAGACCTTCCGCGGCATTGCGCGGCTGTTCTTCTCCTGACCGCTGATACCGCCGCGCTCAAGGCGCGGCGATATCTTCACCGCGCCTGCTGGCGGCGAACCTTTGCTGGATCCACAGCGCATACAGCAGCGCCATGGGAATCCAGATCAGGAACCAGTGTTCCTTGGGACGGGGCAGGAAGGCGTTGCCCTCCGTGAGTCCGGCTGCCAGGCCGAACACCAGCCAGGTCGAGGCTAGCAGAACGGCTGGAGACTTCCGGTTTTTCCAGGAGAAGGCGAAGGCCAGGGCGTAGATCGCCACCCACAGCAGGAGCCCGATGATCCCTCCAGCGAAAAGCACACCCAGTTCGATGTTGTGCGGGTCGGCGAGCAGCATGCCGTTGCTCAGGACGATTCGCATCGGATGATCGTAGCCGTGTCCGAGCCATGGATGCTCGCCGATCTGGCGTAGGGCGTCGGCCCAGATTTCCGGGCGAAACGATGCCCCTCTCTGGGTGATCACTTCCGGGTACAGGATGTAGCCCAGTAGCGCTCCAGCCAGAGCGAGTGCCAGGGCGATGAGGGCCTTTTTCCTGTCTCCGGCCAGGACCAGCCACATAAGGGCTGCTGTGAGCCCTACCAGGGGAGTACGCGAACCGGTCGCGATGAGAAGGCCACCGAGCAGCGCCAGGGAAATCAGTGGCAAGGGGGCCAGGATAGGGCGCGACTGCATCCAATAAGCCAGCCAGAATGCCGTGAAGGCGCCATAGACATGGGCACTCAGTAATGGGTTATAGAGAGCGCCATAACCGGTAAGGCGCAGCGGGTTGGCGTCCCAGTAGTATTGCAGCAAGGTGGCTGCCGCGGAGATCACCGCGCCAAGGGCTGCCAGCCAGGTCGCGGTCTTGAGGCGGAGGGGGGCCTCGAGCGCCAGGATGGCGGCGCAGAAGAACAGGAGAGCGATGTACAGGGGGCGCTTGAGCAGCGAGCCGGTGGAGTTCTCCGGGGCCGACCAGGACAGGCTCAGCATCATGTAGCTGCTGAAGGCGAGGAAGGCGATGAACAGCGGCGAGCCCGTTAGCGGGCGAAGCAGACGCGGTTGCAGTATCACGTACAGTAGCGTCGGTGCCGCCAGGAGGATATAGAAAAGGCGATGGTAGTCGGAGCGGTCGCCGACCCAGAACATTCCGGTGAGCAGGGCCAGCCAGCCCAGCGGCAGGATCCAGTGGCTGAGGATGCGGCTGGTATCGTGGCGGAGACGGGTCAGTCGGGTAGCTGCGAACATTCCTTGCTCAATCCAGTTGCAGTTGCTTGAGGAGCTGCTCGAGTGTCCAGTGGACCTGGCTGCTGCGGAGATAGGCCTTGAGCACCAGGTGCTCGCTGTCGTCGAGGAACCAGGTTCGATCCTGTTCGTAGCGCAGCAGGTGCTTGAAATTGCGAATGCGCTGGGCGGCGCTGAGCGCCGAGCGCTGGACCCGCAGGTCGGCGATGTCGATCAGGCCCATCCGGCCTTCCGGCGTGCGCACCACGTTGCCCAGGTGCAGCGAGCGGAAGTACACCCCCTTGGCGTGCAGCGCGGCGATCAGCTCGCCCAGTTGCGTCCGGACTGCGTCGCCGCACTCCGGGTCGTTGCGGTCGAGTTGGCGGAGGGTCTGCCCCGGTAGCGGCTCGTAGTGCACTGCGTCGCGCTGGATATGTGGGATCCGCAGTACGTCCAGCACCTTCGGGCAGACGATGCCGCGCCGCGCCAGTTCGCTGGCATTGCGGGCGAAGCGCTCCGCATAGGGGAACAGGGCTGCGGAGGAAATCAGGCGCTTGCGGCGAAACAGCTTGAGGAAGGACCCGTCGCGCAGACGCAGTACCTTGTCCCCATGACCATCGGCTTCCAGCACTTCTGCGTTGTCACGCAACTGCAAGTAGGAGGGGTAGTCTATGACTCGCATGCGAGCTCCTGAACGAACGGCCCGCCATCTTACCCCAACACGCCTTCCAGGCAGAGTGATGGAGGTCCTGTGCTACACTCCGGGACCTTTTCAGCATGTAAGAAACCATGAGCGATAGTCCTCAGAATCCCGGACCTTCCAGTCTCAAGATCTATTTCCGCCTGTTGGGCTACGTGAAGCCCTACATCGGAATGTTCCTACTCAGCATCGTCGGTTTCCTGATCTTCGCGTCGACCCAGCCGATGCTGGCGGGCATCCTCAAGTATTTCGTCGACGGCCTCTCCAATCCTGACGCGGCATTGTTTCCGAATGTGCAGTGGCCCTGGTTGCGCGACCTGCACCTGGTCTACGCGGTGCCGTTGCTGATCATCCTGATCGCTGCCTGGCAGGGGCTGGGCTCGTTCCTCGGCAACTTCTTCCTGGCCAAGGTTTCCCTGGGGCTGGTGCATGACCTGCGGGTCGCCCTGTTCAACAAGCTGCTGGTGCTGCCGAACCGCTATTTCGACACGCACAGCTCCGGCCACCTGATCTCGCGCATCACCTTCAACGTGACCATGGTTACCGGAGCGGCCACGGATGCCATCAAGGTGGTGATCCGTGAAGGCCTGACCGTGGTCTTCCTGTTCCTCTACCTGCTGTGGATGAACTGGAAGCTGACCCTGGTGATGCTGGCGATCCTGCCGGTCATCGCGGTGATGGTGACTACTGCCAGCCGCAAGTTCCGCAAGCAGAGCAAGAAGATCCAGGTGGCCATGGGCGACGTCACCCACGTCGCCTCGGAAACTATCCAGGGCTACCGGGTGGTGCGCAGCTTCGGCGGCGAAGCCTATGAAGAGAAGCGCTTCCACGACGCCAGCCAGAGCAATACCGACAAGCAGTTGCGGATGACCAAGACCGGCGCGGTCTACACGCCGATGCTGCAATTGGTGATCTACGTCGCCATGGCGATACTGATGTTCCTCGTGCTGTGGCTGCGCGGGGACGCCTCGGCCGGCGACCTGGTGGCCTATATCACCGCGGCGGGCCTTTTGCCCAAACCGATCCGCCAGCTTTCCGAGGTCAGTTCCACGATCCAGCGCGGCGTCGCCGGCGCCGAGAGCATCTTCGAGCAGCTCGACGAAGCGGCGGAGGAAGACCAGGGGAGCGTCGAGAAGGAGCGGGTCAGCGGGCGCCTGGAAGTGCGCAACCTGAGCTTCCGTTATCCCGGAACCGACAAGCAGGTGCTGGATGACATCAGTTTCGTCGCCGAACCCGGGCAGATGATCGCCCTGGTCGGCCGTTCCGGTAGCGGCAAGTCGACCCTAGCCAACCTGGTTCCGCGCTTTTATCAGCACAATGACGGCAAGATCATGCTTGATGGCGTTGAGGTCGAGGATTATCGCCTGCGTAACCTGCGCCGCCACATCGCCCTGGTGACCCAGCAGGTCACGCTGTTCAACGACAGCGTGGCCAACAACATCGCCTACGGCGACCTGGCTGGCGCGCCGCGCGAGGAAATCGAGCGGGCGGCGAAGGCTGCCAACGCCAAGGAATTCATCGACAACCTGCCGCAAGGCTTCGACACCGAGGTCGGCGAGAATGGCGTGCTGCTTTCCGGCGGCCAGCGCCAGCGTCTGGCGATCGCCCGGGCGCTGCTCAAGGACGCGCCCCTGCTGATCCTCGACGAGGCGACCTCGGCGCTGGACACCGAGTCGGAGCGGCATATCCAGGCGGCGCTGGACGAAGTGATGAAAGGGCGCACCACCCTGGTGATCGCCCACCGCCTGTCGACCATCGAGAAGGCCGACCTGATCCTGGTGATGGACCAGGGGCAGATCGTCGAGCGCGGCAGCCACGCCGAGCTGCTGGCGCAGAACGGCCACTATGCGCGGCTGCACGCGATGGGACTGGATGAGCAGGCGCCGGCGCCTGTCGGCTGATAAACTGGGCGTCTGCCCCGAGAGGTTGTTTGGAGTTCCCATGAAGTTGTCCATGCCCCGTTTCGACCAGGCCCCGGTGTTGGTGGTCGGTGATGTGATGCTTGACCGCTACTGGCATGGCGCGACTTCGCGCATTTCGCCGGAGGCCCCGGTGCCGGTGGTCCGCGTCGAACAGCACGAGGACCGCCCCGGCGGCGCCGCCAACGTCGCGCTGAACATCGCCGCGCTGGGCGCACAGGCCTTGCTGGTCGGCGTCACCGGCCGCGACGAGGCCGCCGACAGCCTGGCCAACAGCCTCAAGGCCGCTGGAGTGGACGCGCGCTTCCAGCGCATCGATAGCCAGCCGACCATCGTCAAGCTGCGGGTCATGAGTCGTCACCAGCAATTGCTGCGGGTCGACTTCGAGGAACCGTTCCGCACCGACGCGGCGGCCCTGGCCGTGGACGTCGAGTCGCTGCTGGCCAAGGTCAAGGTGCTGGTGCTGTCCGACTACGGCAAGGGCGCGCTACAGAACCACCAGGTGCTGATCCAGGCGGCGCGGGCGCGCAACATTCCGGTACTGGCCGATCCCAAGGGCAAGGACTTCGCCATCTATCGCGGCGCCAGCCTGATCACCCCGAACCTGTCCGAATTCGAGACCATCGTCGGCCGTTGCGCCGACGAAGCCGAACTGGTCGCCAAGGGCCAGGCGCTGATGAGCGAACTCGACCTCGGCGCCTTGCTGGTGACCCGCGGCGAGCATGGCATGACCCTGCTCCGCCATGGCCAGCCGGCCCTGCACCTGCCGGCGCGGGCGCGGGAAGTGTTCGACGTCACCGGTGCCGGCGATACGGTCATCTCCACCCTGGCCGCGGCGCTTGCCGCCGGCGAGGAGCTGCCGTCCGCGGTGGGCCTGGCCAACCTGGCCGCCGGCATCGTGGTCGGCAAGCTGGGTACCGCGGCGATCAGCGCGCCCGAACTGCGTCGCGCGGTGCAGCGCGAGCAGGGTTCCGAGCGTGGCGTGCTGGGCCTGGAGCAACTGCTGCTGGCAATCGAAGACGCCCGCGCCCACGGTGAGAAGATCGTCTTCACCAATGGCTGCTTCGACATCCTTCACGCCGGCCACGTGACCTACCTCGAACAGGCGCGCGCCCAGGGCGACCGCCTGATCGTCGGGGTCAACGACGACGCCTCGGTCACTCGCCTGAAGGGCGTTGGCCGGCCGATCAACTCGGTGGACCGGCGTATGGCGGTACTCGCCGGGCTCGGCGCGGTGGACTGGGTGGTGAGCTTCGCTGAAGACACTCCCGAGCGCCTGCTCGAGCAGGTGCGTCCGGACGTGCTGGTCAAGGGCGGCGATTACGGCGTCGAGCAGGTGGTCGGCGCGCAGATCGTCAAGGCCTACGGCGGCGAGGTACGGGTGCTCGGCTTGGTGGAGAACAGCTCCACCACCGCCATCGTCGAGAAGATCCGCCAGAAAGGCTGAGCCTTTCCCCGGCCGGTCGCCCCTGGCGGATGACTGGCTGGCCTGACAACTCCCTTCGGCGAGACGGTCATAGGCGCTGCCCATGCGGCGGCGCATGATCCGGGCATCCCATCCTGCGTGGAGCAAGATGCCCATGAGCACCGATGTACAGGGCCGTGCCCTGGCTGTACTGAACCGTGTCGCCCAGGCCGACTGGCCGGATCGCTTCAATCTTCGCAAACCCTTCGAGAAACTGCTCTACAGCGGCAGCCGTACCGGCTTCCGCCTGGCCAGCGAGCGTTCGGCGAAGCAGGCGAAGGGACCGCGCAAGGCCGATCCGGACGGGTTGTTCGACCTGTCGTTCTCCGACGACCAGCAGATGCTGGTGGACATGCTCGAAGGCTTCGCCCTGGAGGTGTTGCGTCCGCTGGCTCATGACGCGGATGCCGAGGCCAGCCTGCCGGCGGAACTGCTCAACCAGGCGCTGGAGCTGGGCCTGACCCACTATGGGGTCGGCGAGGTGCACGGCGGCATGGCCGGTGAGCGCACCACGGTGACCACTGCCCTTATCGCCGAGGCCCTGGCCAAGGGCGACCTGTCGCTGGCGGCGGCCCTGCTGGTGCCGTTGTCGGCGGCCAACTGCATCCGCCGCTGGGGCAGCCCCTCGCAGCAGGCGCAGTGGCTGCCGGCGTTCGTCAGCGAAGAGGGGGCGCCGCTCACCGCCATCGCGGTCAACGAGCCGAGTCTGCTGTTCGACCCGCAGAAACTGGCGACCCGCGCCCGGCGCAAGGGCAGTCACTACCTGCTTTTCGGAGAGAAATGCCTGGTCCTGCGCGGCCTGGAGGCCAGCCGCCTGATCGTCGCGGCGAAGACCGACGAGGGGCCTGCGCTGTTCCTGGTGGAAGCCTCCGCCAAGGGCGTCGAGCGACGTGCCGAGCCGGCGATGGGACTGAAGGCCGGCGGCACCGCCCGGTTGCGCCTGAAGAGCGTCAGGGTGCCGGCGGACAACCGCCTGGCCGCCGAGCATTTCGACTACCGGGCCTTCCTCGATCACGCGGCCCTGGCCTGGTGTGCCCTGGCGCTGGGCACCGGGCAGGCGGCGCTGGACTACGTGATCGCCTACTGCAACGAGCGCGAGGCCTTCGGCGAGCCGATCAGCCATCGCCAGGGGGTCGCCTTCATGGTCGCCGACATCGCCATCGAACTGGACGCCATGCGCCTGATGGTCTGGCGCGCCTGCGCCCTGGCCGAGCGCGGCCAGCCGTTCCAGCGCGAGGCTTACCTGGCGCGTCTGCTGTGCGCCGAGAAGGCGATGAAGATCGGCACCGACGCCGTGCAACTGCTCGGCGGCCACGGCTTCACCAAGGAGCATCCGGCCGAGCGCTGGTACCGCGACCTGCGCGCGGTAGCGCTGATGGCCGGCGGCCTGCACCTGTGAACCCGAGCGAGTGCGCGGTCCGCCGCGACGAGTGAACGAGGAATCGACATGTACCTGGAAACCCCGAAGAAATTCCGCAGCCTGTCCAACCAGGCGCATCAGGTCGCGGAAAACTATTTCCGGCCGATCTCGCGCAAGTACGACAAGGCCGAACACGCCTATCCGAAGGAGCTGGACCTGCTCGCGGCCTTGCTGGACGGCATGAACAGCGGCTCGCCCGAGGCTGTCGGCGCGACCTCGGCGAGCAAGCGCGCCGGCAAGCAGGTAGAGGAGGGCATCAAGAATGGCGGCAACCTGTCGGCATTGCTCGGCGTGATGGAACTGTGCTGGGGCGACGTCGGCCTGCTCCTGGCCATGCCGCGCCAGGGGCTGGGCAACGCGGCGATCGCCGCGGTGGCCAACGAGGAGCAGTTGCAGCGCTTCGGCGGCACCTGGGCGGCGATGGCGATCACCGAGCCGGGCTGCGGCTCGGACTCGGCGGCGATTCGCACCACCGCGACCCAGGATGGCGACCACTATGTACTGAACGGCGAGAAGATTTTCGTCACTTCCGGCGAGCGGGCCGATGCCGTGGTGGTCTGGGCCACCCTGAACCGCAACCTGGGGCGGGCGGCGATCAAGTCCTTCGTGGTCGAGAAGGGCACGCCGGGGATGACCGTGACGCGCCTGGAGAAGAAGCTCGGGATCAAGGCTTCGGATACCGCTTCGATCAGTTTCAATGATTGCCGGGTGCCGGCCGCGAACCTGCTGGGCAACGCCGAGGTCGACGTGCAGAAGGGTTTCGCCGGGGTCATGGAGACCTTCGACAATACCCGCCCGCTGGTGGCCGGCATGGCCGTCGGGGTGGCCAAGGCGGCGCTGGACCGGACCCGCGAATTGCTGAAGAAGGCTGGCTGCAAGTTCGACTACAGGAAACCGCTGCTCACCGTCAGCCACGCCGAGGCCACTCTCTATCGCCTGGAGGCGGAGTGGGAGGCAGCGCGCCTGTTGACCTTGAAGGCGGCATGGATGGCCGACAACAAGCTGCCCAACTCGAAGGAAGCGTCCATCGCCAAGGCCAAGGCTGGACGGGTGGCCAACGAGATCACCCTGAAGTGCGTGGAGCTGGCTGGCGCCCTCGGCTACGCCGAGGATGAGCTGTTGGAGAAGTGGGCGCGGGACTCGAAGATCCTCGACATCTTCGAGGGCACCCAGCAGATCCAGCTGCTCATCGTCGCTCGCCGCCTGCTCGGCAAGTCTTCCAGCCAGTTGAAGTAGAAAGGGCGGCAAAGCCCGCCCGGTTCAGGCGCTGGCGCGGTCGCGCCCACCGCCGGCCTGGTCGCCGTTGCTGGATGGCCACAGTGCCAGCCAGTCGCGGAAACGGATGCGTTCCTCATGCACCAGCCAGCCGTCCTGTACGGCAAAGCTCTCGGCCAACCACAGGCCGCGGGTGGCCGCAGGGCGCAACTGGCCCTTGCGCAGGGTGAACAGGTCGCCGGTGGGGCGCCCCTGGTCCAGCGGCAGCAGGTAGAGATCGGGGCGCCGACGGTCCAGGCGCGCCACCAGCGGACCGCTCTCGAGCCGCTCGTCGACATGGTAGAGGCTCGGCTCGCGCGCATCGCGCGGCAGCTCCAGGCGCATGTCGTAGACCAGTTGCAGCGAGGCCGTGGGCAGGTGTACGTAGGCGCGTGGGCGCTCCAGCAAGCGCAGGCTGCCGGCTTGCACCGGACGGGCGGCGCCGGACAGCGGGGTGAGGACGAAGTGGCTGTTCTCCCGGTAGCGCAGCGAACCCTGGTAGGGCGTCGGCAGCCAGGTGTCGCCGAAGCGCCCGCCGAGCCAGCCGCCGGCGGTCTCCACCAGGCATTCCTCGGCGACTTCCTGGATCGCCGTGAGCAGCGGCAGGTTCAGTTCGTGGGCCGGTACGTAGCCGGAGATCAGCTTGAGCACGGTATCGCCGCGGTCCAGCCGGCGCTGACGGACCAGCACCCAGTAGTCGCGGCCCTGCCAGTTCAGGGTCAAGCGCACCGAGACCCCCAGGTTGGCCAGCTCGGCGACGAAGCGCTGCGGGTCGGCTACCTCCATGCGGCGGCGGCGGACGAGCATCTGCTGGAAGTTCAGCGGCAGGCCGAGGGCCTGGTAGACCAGCCCGTCCGGGGAGGCCTCCACCAGCAGCGGCAGGGTCTTGAAGGCGGACGGATCCTTGCGGGCGAGCATACGGGGCATACGGGGCTCCTTGTCGGGTCATCGCGCCGGGGCGGGACGGAGGCTCACGTTCGATGCACCGGCCACCGGAGGCGAGGGCGGCAGGCAGGATACGGCTCGTTCGGGAGGAACATGGCAGCGGAATGCACCGCGGGTGTCAACCCGCGGATGTTGCAGCCGATGTATGGTTCAGGCCTTTTTCAGGGCTTGCGCGGCCATCGCGACATTATGGGCCAGGTGCAGCGGATTGATGGTGCCGACGATGGCGGCGGCGACGCCCGGCTGGTCGAAGACCAGTTCGAAGCTGGCGCGCACCGGGTCCTGTCCGGCGCCCAGGCAGGCATGCCCGCTGGCCAGCGCCTTCTTCACCAGGATGCCCTTGGCATGGGCCGCGGCGTACTCGATGACCGGGCGCTCGGCGCGCTCGTTCAGGTTGTAGGTGACCATCGCGCAATCGCCCTCGCGCAGGGCGCGCAGGCCACCTTCGACGGTCTTGCCGGAGAGTCCGTAGGCGCCGATCAGGCCCTCGCGCTTGAGCGCGGCGAGAGTCGGGTAGACCTCGCTGTTCTCGAGGATATCCAGGTCGTTGCCATCGGAATGCACCAGCACCAGCTCGATCCGCTCGGTCTCCAGGCGCTTCAGGCTGCGTTCGACGGAGCGCCGGGTATGCGTGGCGGAGAAGTCGAAGACTGACTGGCCGTCGACGAACTCTTCGCCGACCTTGCTGACGATCACCCAATGCTCGCGCTGGCCGCGCAGCAGCGGGCCGAGGCGTTCCTCGCTGCGGCCGTAGGCCGGGGCGGTGTCGATCAGGTTGATGCCGAGGTCGCGGGCCAGGGCCAGCAGGTCGGCGGCTTCGCGGTCGTCGGGGATGGTGAAGCCGGAAGGGTACTTCACTCCCTGGTCGCGGCCGAACTTGACGGTGCCCAGGCCCAGGGGCGAAACGGCCAGGCCGGTGTCGCCCAGCGGGCGGTGCAGGTCGTGGAGGGTATCCCTGATCATGCGAAGGCTACCTCCCAGGCCGGTTCGGCGAGCGGCGGACGCGGCAGTTGCGGCAGCGCGGCATGTTCGCTGGGGCGGATGCCGTCTTCTTCCAGGCGGGCGCAGACCCGGTCGGCGAAGTCAGGGGCCAGCGCCAGCTTGGTCGGCCAGCCGACCAGCAGGCGTCCCTGTTCGGCGAGGAAGGCGTTGTCCGGGCGCAACAGGTTGGACTGTGCCGGCTCGGCGCGATCCACCCGCAAGGTGGCCCACTGCGCCTGGCCGAGGTCGATCCAGGGCAGCAGCTTTGCCAGTTCGCGGCGTGCTTCGGCGATCTGCGCGGCTTCGTCGCGGGCCACGCCATCGGCTTCGGCGATGTCGCCGCCGAGGTACCAGACCGACTGGCCGTCGCGGGTCGGATGGGTGGTCACGGTGATCCGTGGCTTCGGCCCGGCCCCCAGGCAGTGGGCGTACAGCGGTTTCAGGGTCGCCGCCTTGACCATCACCATGTGCAGCGGCCGCCGCTGCATGGCCGGTTGTTCCAGGCCCAGTTCGCGGAGCAGCGCCTCGTTGCCGGCACCGGCGCTGAGCACCACGCGCTGTGCACGGATCTCCCGGCCGTCGACGCACAGGCCGGCCAGTTCCCGGCCTTCGCGCAGCGGTTCGATGCGCTCGCCGGCGAGCAGGCTGTCGCCGGCCAGTTCCGCCAGGCGGCGAATCAGGTCGGGGACGTCGAAGACGATTTCCGTGAGGCGGTAGGCCTTGCCCTTGAACCCCTTGTCGCGCAGCGCCGGAGGCAAATCCTCGCCCTTGGCCTGCTCGACCCGGCTGCGCACCGCCTTGCTGGCGAAGAAGCTGGTAAGGCTGCCGGCCAGGCCGCCCGGCGACCACAGGTAGTGCGCCTCGGAAAGCAGGCGTACGCCCCGCAGGTCGAGTTCGCCGTCGCTGCCGAGACAGGCGCGCCAGCGCCGCGGCATGTCGGCGATGGCTTCGGAGGCGCCGGTCAGGGCGCCATGCAGGGCGTACTTGGCGCCGCCGTGGATGATCCCCTGCGACTTCACGCTCTGTCCGCCGCCGAGGCTGGCGCTTTCCACCAGCACGGTGGCGTAGCCGGCCCGGCGCAAGCGGGCGTTCAGCCAGAGGCCGGCGATACCGCCGCCAACGATGAGGATGTCGGTGGAAAGGGCTTGGGGCATGGGGCTGCCTTATCGGGAACGGAAAGGGCGCAGTATACAACCTGCGCCCGCGACGGTCGTTCAGTGCCCCGAAGCGCGGGAGAACAACTGGATCACCAGCACGCCGGCGATGATCAGGCCGATACCGAGGAGGGCTGCGGGGTCCAGGCGCTGGCCGTAGACGAACATCGCCACCAGGCTGACCAGGACGATGCCGAGCCCGGACCAGATGGCGTAGACCACGCCGACCGGCAGGGTGCGCATGACCAGCACGAGCATGCTGAAGGCGAGCACGTAGCCGCCCACCACCAGCAGCAGCGGCAGTGGCTTGCTGAATCCGGCGACGGCTTTCAGCGAGGTGGTGGCGACCACTTCGGCGGCGATGGCGATGGCGAGGTAGAGATAATTGGTCATGGCGGCGTCCTCCGGAAACTGCGGCCATTCTAGGGAGCCGGCGGATGGGATAAAGTCGTTACCTATCTGTATTGGAGATAGGTTATGCAGTGGAACCTGGAGCAGATCCGCCTGTTCGTCAGCGTCGCCGAGCGCCAGTCGTTCTCTGCCGCCGCCCGCGAACTGAAGCGGGTGCAATCGGCGGTGAGCAACGGCATCGCGCTGCTGGAGGCGGACCTCGGCGTCACCCTGTTCGAACGCAGCAGCGGACGCCAGCCGCGCCTGACCGACGAGGGCCGGGTGCTGCTGGCGGAGGCGCGCGAGGTGCTGCGCCAGTGCGAGCGCCTGCAGGGGCGCGCGCTGGGCCTGGCGCGCGGCGAGGAGCCGCGGCTGCGCCTGGCCCAGGACGAGGCGATGCCTTACCAGCCGGTGCTGGACAGCCTGGAAGCGCTGGCGCAGCGCTTTCCCAGTCTGGAGGTGCAGGTGTCCAGCGGCGGCCAGGGCGACGTGACCCGTCGTTTGCTCGAGGAGCAGGCTGACCTCGGCCTGCTGTTCCACCATGAGCGCATGCCTGAGTCGCTGGAGCGGCGGCGCCTCGGCAGCGTCGAGATGGTCACGGTGTGCGGCGCCGGCCACCCGCTGGCCGGGCTGCAACGGGTCAGTCGCCGCGAGCTGGCACAGCACCGGCAACTTTTGATCGTGCCCCAGCAGAGCGGCTATCCGGGCGGCGAGCAGATCAGCCCGCAGGTGTGGCGGCTGGACAGCTTCTATTCCATGGCCGAGTTGCTGATGCGCAACCTCGGCTGGGCCTGGCTGCCGCGGCACGTGGTGCAGTACCCCACCTACGATCGGCTGATGGTGGAGCTGACCAGCGACTGGACGCCGCCGTCGCTGGTGGTCGAACTGGTCTGGCGGCGCAACGAGGTGCTCGGCCCGGCGGCGGCCTGGCTCGGCGAAACCTTCACCCGCCACCTGCGCGCCATCGGCTGAGCCGGTCGGCGGGAGTTTTGCTAAGCTGCGCGCCCATGAACCGTACCCTCTATACCCTGCTGTTCCACCTCGGCTTGCCGCTGGTGGCGTTGCGCCTGTGGTGGCGCGCGCGCCAGGCGCCGGCCTATGCCAAGCGCATCGGCGAGCGTTTTTCCCTGTCCTTGCCCGAGGTGCCGCCCGGCGGCATCTGGGTGCACGCCGTCTCGGTGGGCGAGAGCATCGCCGCCGCGCCGATGGTGCGGGCGCTGCTGGAGCGCCATCCGCAGCTGCCGGTCACCGTCACCTGCATGACCCCGACCGGCTCGGAGCGCATCCGCGCATTGTTCGGCGAGCAGGTCCGGCACTGCTATCTGCCCTACGACCTGCCCTGGGCGGCGGCGCGCTTCCTCGACCGGGTGCGGCCGCGCCTGGCGGTGATCATGGAAACCGAGCTGTGGCCCAACCATATCCATGCCTGTGCCGCGCGCGGGATCCCGGTGGCGCTGGCCAATGCGCGCCTGTCCGAGCGCTCGGCGCGTGGCTACGCGCGCTTCGCTGGGCTGACCCGGCCGATGCTCGCCGAGCTGTCCTGGATCGCCGTGCAGACCGAGGCCGAGGCCGAGCGCTTCCGTCGTCTCGGCGCGCGTCCTGAGTGCGTCAGCGTGACCGGCTCGATCAAGTTCGACCTGCGCATCGACCCGCAGCTGCCGCTGGCCGCTGCCGCCCTGCGCGAGGAATGGGACGCGACGGCGCGACCGCTGTGGATCGCCGCCAGCACCCATGCCGGCGAGGACGAGATCGTCCTGGCAGCCCACCGGCGCCTGCTGGAAACGCGTCCCGACGCGTTGCTGATCCTGGTGCCGCGCCATCCGGAACGCTTCGCCGGCGTCCACGAGCTATGCCGCCGCGAAGGCTTCGCCACGGTCCGGCGCTCCGGCGGCGAGCCGGTGGCACGCGCGACCCAGGTGCTGCTCGGCGATACCATGGGCGAGCTGCTGTTCCTCTATGCCCTGGCCGACATCGCTTTCGTCGGCGGCAGCCTGGTGCCCAACGGCGGGCACAACCTGCTGGAGCCGGCGGCCCTGGGCAAGCCGGTGTTCGCCGGTCCGCACCTGTTCAACTTCCTCGACATCGCCGCGCAATTGCGCGACGCCGGGGCGCTGCTCGAGGTGACGGATGCCGGCGAGCTGTGCGACGGCCTCACGCGCCTGTGGGCGCAGCCGGAGGTCGCGACGGCCATGGCCACTGCCGGAGAGAAGGTGCTGCGCAACAACCAGGGCGCCCTGGAGCGGCTGCTGGCGGGGTTGGCGCGGTTGCTCGAGCGCGGCGGGTAGCGCCCGCCCCGTCGGCCCTCCCCTGGCCCTGCATCGCGACAGGGCGTTTCAGAACGTCGGCGGGGTGATCACCCAGAGCACCAGGGTATCGCTGTCGCCTGGGTTGCCGTAGCGATGCGGTTCCTGGCTGGAGTAGCTGAAGCTGTCGCCCTCGCGGAGCTGGAAATGGCGGTCGCCGACCCAGAGTTCGAAGATTCCGCTGAGGATGTAGCCGGCTTCCTCGCCCTCATGGCTGTAGCTCTGCTGGCTGTAGGTGCCCGGCGGGAAACGCGAGTGGAGGATCTCCAACTGGCGGCTGGGCTGCGGGGTGAGCAGTTCGTCGATGATGCCGTCTTCGTAATGCACGCTCATGCGCGTGTTGCGCCGCACCACGTAGCCGGCGTCCGCCGGGTCCACCGCGGCCTCGCTGGCGAAGAACCACTGGATGGTCACGCCGAGGCTGCGGGCGATGTTGAACAGCGCCGGAATCGACGGATATGCCAGGTTGCGTTCCAGTTGGCTGATGTAGCCGGCGGTGAGTTCGCTCTGTGCGGCCAGCTCGGCCAGGGTCAGGCCGCGGCGCTTGCGCAGGCCGCGGATGCGGGTGCCGAGGAAGTGCGTTTCGCTGCGCGGCGTGTCGGTGGCGTCCGGCGGTGACGGGCGGGGCATGCGGCGGGGTCCTGGCTGCGTTTGCGGCATTCTAGGGGCTGGGCCGGGACCCGTCGAGGGAGCCGCGGCCGCGCCGCTCAGATGCTCCAGGCGGCCTTGAGCCCTTCGTAGATCGCCTCCTCGGCGGTGCGGGGGGCCAGGCAGTCGCCGATCCGCAGCACCTCCGCCAGGCCGTGCAGGCTGTCGGCCAGTCGGTCCACCGGCTGGTGGCCCTGGCATAGCACCAGGGTATCGACCTCCTCGAACAGCATCGCCTCGCCGCTGGCGCTGTGCTGCATGTACACCGTGGTATCGTCGCAGCCGTACAGGCGGGCGTAGGGCGTGACCGGGATACCCAGGCGGTGCAGCTCGCCGGCCAACTGGTCGCGCACGTACAGCGGCAGGCTCTCGCCGCAGTGGGTGCCGTTCACCGCCAGGCGCACCTGGTGGCCCTCGCGTACAAGATTTTCCGCGATACCGGGGCCGATCCAGTCGCCCCGCCAGTCGGTGACCAGCACCGAACGACCGACCCGCACCTCGCCGCGCAGCACCTGCCAGGCATCCACCACCTGCAGCTCGCCGCCGCGCTCGAAAGGCGGCCAGTAGGGTTCGGCGCCGGTAGCGACGATCACCAGGTCCGGCCGCTCGCGCTCCACCAGCGCGCGGTCGACCGGCGTGTTGCGGCGTACCTCGACGCCGGCCAGTTGCATCTCCCGTTGCAGGTTGGTGGAGGCGCCGCCGAATTCGGCGCGGCGCGGCAGCAGTTGCGCCAGGTTGACCTGGCCGCCGAGCTGGGCGCCGGCCTCGCAGAGCACTACCTCGTGGCCGCGCTGTGCCGCCACCGCCGCCGCCTTCATCCCCGCCGGGCCGCCGCCGGCGACCAGCACGCGCTTGCGCCGCGAGGCCGGATTGGGCGTTGCGTAGGTCAGCTCGCGGCCGGTTTCCGGGTGCTGGATGCAGGAGATCGGATAGCCTCGGTGGAAATGTCCGATGCAGGCCTGGTTGCAGGCGATGCAGGCGCGCACGTCGTCGCTGCGCCCGGCCTCGGCCTTGTTCGGCATCTGCGGGTCGCAGATCAGCGCGCGGGTCATGCCGCAGACGTCGGCCTGGCCTCGGGCGAGGATGGCCTCGGCCTCCTGGGGCTGGTTGATGCGCCCGGTGACGAACAGCGGGATCGCCAGGCGCGCCTTGAAGGTACCGGCTTCGCGGGCCAGGTAGGCCGGCTCGATGGCCATCGGCGGGACGATATGGATGGCGCCGCCGAGGGAGGCCGAAGTGCCGGCGACGATGTGCAGGTAGTCCAGCTCGCCCTGGACCGCCTCGGCCGCCTGCAGCGACTCGCTTTCGCTGAGACCCTCGGGGTCGCGCTCGTCGGCGGACAGGCGCAGGCCGACGATGAAGTCCTCGGAGGTGGCCGCGCGCACCGCCGCCAGCACTTCGCGGAGGAAACGCAGGCGGGCATCGAGGTCGCCGTTGTAGCCATCCGTGCGGCGGTTCACCCGCGGGTTGAGGAATTGCGCCGGCAGGTAGCCATGGCTGGCGACCACCTCCACCCCGTCCAGCCCTGCCTGGTGCAGGCGGCGCGCGGCGGCGGCGTAGCCGGCGACGATCTCGTCGATCAGCGGCTGGTCGAGTTCGCGCGGCATCACCCGGAACCGTTCGTTGGGCGAGGCCGAGGCGGAATAGGCCACCGCCAGCAGGCCGTCGGCGGACTCCATGATCTCGCGCCCGGGATGGAAGATCTGCGACAGCACCACGCAGCCTTCGGCGTGGCAGGCCTCGGCGACCCGCCGGTAGCCGGGGATGCAGGCATCGTCGGTAGCCATCAGCACGTGCGAGGTGTAGCGCGCGCTGTCGTGGACCCCCGCCACCTGCATGACGATCAGTCCGGCGCCGCCGCGGGCCCGGGCGCGGTGATAGGCGACGAGTGGCTCGTTGACCAGGTTGTCGGTAGGCATCGACGTGTCGTGGCCGCTCGACATGATGCGGTTTTTCAGGCGTTTGCCCCGGATTTCCAGGGGGCTGAACAGGTGCGGGAAATTCACGGTTGGCGTCCTTCTTGTTGTTCTCGCGGCGCGCTTCAGAAACAGGATATGAATTTACCATCAGTAAAAAATCAACTTGTTTTTTTAAAATCGACTGGATAGTTTCTGTCCCGTGGCCGCTTCCCGGCGGCTCGCTGCGATCCACTCCACAACAAGAACAAGAGGAGACGCACATGAACCGTTCCTTTCCGTTGCACCGCGCGGCCAGCGCCCGTCCGCATCCGGTTTTTCCTTGCCGCGTCCTGCTCGGCGCCGTCCTGCTGGCGTTCGGCGGCCTCGCGCCGGTCCAGGCCGATGATGGCCTGGTGGTGGTCGGCTACGGCGGCGCCGGACAGAAGGCCCAGGAGGTGGCGTTCTTCCAGCCGTTCACGCAGCAGACCGGGATTCCCGTAGTGCAGAGCGAGTACAACGGCGAGATGGCCCGGATCAAGGTGATGGCCGACACCGGTCACGCCGACTGGGACCTGGTCCAGGTCGAGGGGCCGGATCTGGCGCGCGGTTGCGACGACGGCCTGTTCGAGCGTCTGGACTGGCAGGCCATCGGCGGCAAGCAGCAGTTGATCGCCAATGCCGCCCAGGAATGCGGTTCCGCCGCGCTGGTCTGGGGCGTGGCGATCGGCTACGACGCCGACCGGCTGCAACAGCCGCCGGCGTCCTGGGCCGACTTCTGGGACGTCCAGCGCTTCCCCGGCAAGTGCGGCCTGCGCAAGCGGGCGATCTACAACCTGGAGTTCGCCCTGCTCGCCGACGGCGTGCCACGCGAGCAGGTCTATCCGCTGCTGGCGACCCGCGCCGGCGCCGACCGTGCCTTCGCCAAGCTGGGCCAGCTCAAGCCCTACATCCAGTGGTGGGAGGCGGGAGCGCAGCCGGCGCAGTGGCTGGCCGCCGGCGACGTGGTGATGACGTCCACCTACACCGGGCGCATCGCCGACGCCCACCGCGCGGGGCGCAACCTGGCCCTGGTATGGCCGGGCAGCCTGTACGGCATGGACTACTGGGCGGTGGTCAAGGGTTCGAAGCGCGGCGCCGAGGCGCGTCGCTTCATCGCCTTCGCCAATGCCCCGGATGCCCAGGTGCGCTACGTCGAGAACATTCCCTACGGGCCGACCAACCGCCAGGCCGCCCAGCGCCTGCCCGCGCAACTGGCGAGCTGGGTGCCGACCGCGCCGGCGAACCTGGAGCAGGGCCTGGCGATGGACGACGAATTCTGGGTCGAGCATGGCGAGGAGCTGGAGGAGCGCTTCAACGCCTGGGCCAGCCAGTGAGACGGGCGCCACGTAACCTGCGATCATCGGGGCTGCCCGCCGGTGGTCGCGGGCGACGAGCAGGAGCCGCGAAAGGATGAACCAGGAAGTGCGCTTTTCCCGTCTGGAACCAGAGCAGCGCAAGGCGCTGCTGATCGAGGCGACCCTGGCCTGCCTGAAGCGGCATGGCTTCCAGGGCGCCTCGGTGCGCAAGATCTGCGCCGAGGCCGGGGTATCGGTGGGCCTGATCAATCACCACTACGATGGCAAGGACGCGCTGGTGGCCGAGGCCTACCTGGCGGTCACCGGACGCGTCATGCGCCTGCTCCGCGGTGCCATCGACACCGCGCCGGGCGGCGCCCGCCCGCGGCTCTCGGCGTTCTTCGAGGCATCCTTCTCCGCCGAGCTGCTCGATCCGCAATTGCTCGACGCCTGGCTGGCGTTTTGGGGCGCGGTGGGCAGCATCGAAGCGATCGGGCGGGTCCACGACCATTCCTATGGCGAGTACCGGGCGCTGCTGGTCGGCGTGCTGCGGCAACTGGCGGAGGAGGGCGGCTGGGCGGACTTCGACGCGGAACTGGCGGCCATCAGCCTCAGCGCCCTGCTCGACGGGCTGTGGCTGGAGTCTGGGCTGAATCCCGCGACCTTCACGCCGCGGCAGGGCGTGCAGATCTGCGAGGCCTGGGTGGATGGCCTGGAGGCGGGCGCCCATCGCCGCTTCCGGCGTGCGACGGAAGCTTGTTGATCGTCCGTTCAGTAGTGGATAGGCTGCTGCTGGCAGCGGAAGGCGCCCCGGCCCCTTCCGCCCACCGTCCGACAACCCAGAACAAGAAACGCCCCGGCCCGCCGGAGGCGCAAGGTGATGGCGATGGTTCCGCGCGTATTGGTGGTCGACGACGACCCGGTGATTCGTGAGCTTCTCCAGGCCTATCTCGGCGAGGAGGGCTATGACGTCCTCTGCGCCGGCAACGCCGAGCAGGCGGAAGCCTGCCTTGCCGAGTGCGCCCATCTCGGCCAGCCGGTCGAGCTGGTGCTGCTGGACATCCGCCTGCCCGGCAAGGACGGCCTGACCCTGACCCGCGAGCTGCGGGTGCGCTCCGAGGTGGGGATCATCCTGATCACCGGGCGCAACGACGAGATCGATCGCATCGTCGGCCTGGAGTGCGGCGCCGACGACTACGTGATCAAGCCGCTGAACCCGCGCGAACTGGTGTCGCGGGCGAAGAACCTGATCCGCCGGGTGCGCCATGCCCAGGCCAGCGCCGCCCCCGCCCGGCAGGCCCTCAGGCAGTTCGGCGACTGGCTGCTGGACGCCGACCGGCGCCGCCTGATCGACCACGCGGGCAACGAGACCCTGCTCACCCACGGCGAATTCCAATTGCTCGGCGCCTTCCTGCGCAACAGCGGGCATACCCTGAGCCGCGACCAGTTGATGGACCAGATCCGCAACCGCGAGTGGCTGCCCAGCGATCGCTCCATCGACGTGCTGGTCGGCCGCCTGCGTCGCAAGCTGCGCGACGACCCGGCCGAACCGCAACTGATCATCACCATCCACGGCGCCGGCTACCTGTTCACCGCCGCGGCCAGCGACGCCTGAGCCATGCAGGCCCGCTGGCTGGCGCTCTGCGGATGGCTGCTGGGCGGCCTGGCACAGGCTGCGGAGACCATCCGCTATTGCGACTATCCGGTATACCCGCCGATCTCCTGGAGCGATGGCCAGCAGGTCCGGGGGCTGGCGCCGGAGCTGGTGAAGCGGCTGTTCGGCGCGCTGGGCTACCGGGTCGAGGTGGTGGTGCTGGGCAACTGGCGGCGCTGCCTGCTGGACGCCGCCGCCGGACGGGTCGACCTGATACTGGCCTACCGCACGCCCGCGCGCGATCGCGACCTGGCGTTTTCCGCCGAGCCGGTGCTGCGCGAGGAGGTGGCGATCTTCTACAACCGCCAGCGGCCGGTGCGCATCCGATCCCTCGGCGACCTCGCCGGCTATCGCGGCGGGCTGTTGTTCGGCGAAAGCTACGGGGCGGACTTCGACCGCTTCGTCGGCCGCCACGGCAACGTCGAATGGGTTTCCGACAGCCGACAGAACTTCGGCAAGCTGGTGCGCCAGCGCATCGACTACATTGCCCACGAACGCCGCACCGGCACGCTGTTCGCCGAGCGCCTGGCCGGCGGCGAGAACATCCGTGCGCTGCCCGAACCGCTGACGGTGGACTACCTGCGGGTGGCGGTCTCGCGGCACTCGCCGCTGGCGGCGAAGATGGACGAGATCGACCGGGCCCTGCGTGGCTATCGCGACGACGGCAGCATCCAGCGTTGGCTGGACGACAGCGTGCGCGACTATCGGCGCCTCGCCGGCAACCGCGCGGACGCCTGGTGAGCGGCCACGGCGGAGTGTTGGCGCGGCGCCTGCTGTGGCGGGTGCTGCTGTTCAGCCTGTGTTTCACCGTCCTCGCCGGCGCCGTGCAGCTGTTCTTCGAATACCGCCGCGAAATGCGCGAGATCGAGGCGCGCCTGGAACTGATCCGCAGCGGCTACCTGGCCAGCTTCGAGCGCAGCCTGTGGGATCTCAACCAGGAGCAGTTGAACGTGCAGTTGCGCGGCCTCGGGGATTTCCCCGACATCGCCCGTGTCAGTCTGCAAAGCGCCGACTTCAACCTGTTGCAGGGCGACCAGCGTCCACGCGGCCTGCTGCGGGTCGAGCGCTTTCCCTTGAGCTACCAGCCGCCGGGGGGCGAGCGTCGGCAACTGGGCGAGCTGGAGATCGTCATCGACCTGGCGGCGGTCTATCGCCGGCTGGTTTCCGGCGGCCTGGCCAGCCTCTTGTGGATGGGCAGTTTCCTTTGTGGCCTGGCGGTGGCCCTCAGTTGGCTGTTCCACAGCCTGGTCACTCGCCATCTGTGGCGCATGTCCGAGTTCGCCGGGCATATCGCCGAAGGCGACCTGCAACAGCCGCTGCGACTGGACAAGGCGGACCGCGAGCGCGACGAGATCGACGCCGTCGCCGCCGCCCTGGAGGACATGCGCCAGGCCCTGCGCACCGACCGCCGCCGGCGCGACGCCGACCGCGACGAGTTGCGTCGGCAGGTCGAGCGGCGCACCGCCAGCCTGCGCCGGGCGAAGGACCAGGCGGAAGCCGCCGACCGCGCCAAGAGCCGTTTTCTCGCGACCATGAGCCATGAGATCCGTACCCCGCTGAACGGCATCCTGGGCATGGCCGAGCTGCTGCGCGAGGCATCGCTCGGCGAGCGTGACCGCCAGCGCCTGCGGGCACTGGCGACAGCGGGGGAGGGACTGCTGGCGATCCTCAACGAGGTCCTCCACTTCGCCCGGCTGGAGGAAGCGGCGGATGTGCCGGAAGCGGTGGACTTTTCCTTGCGGAGCCTGCTCGAGGACGTCCTCACCCTGCTCGAACCACGGGCGCGGGAGAACGCCACACGGCTGGACCTGTGGCTGGACCCACAGGTTCATGACGGCCATCGCGGCGCCGAGCAGTTCCTGCGCCAGGTGTTGACCAACCTGCTGGGCAACGCGGTGAAGTTCACCGAGGCCGGCGAGGTGCGCGTTCGCGTCGAGCGGCTGGCGCGCAGCGCAGGAAGCGAGCGCCTGCGGCTGAGCGTCGCGGACGATGGAATCGGCATTCCCGAGGAAATGCGCGAACGCATCTTCGAACGCTTCACCCAGGGCGGCGACGCCGTGACCCGCCGTTACGGCGGAACCGGCCTGGGCCTGGCGATCAGCAAGCGGCTGGTGGAAGCGCTGGGCGGGCGGATCGGCGTGGAAAGCCGGGTCGGCCAGGGCAGTACGTTCTGGTTCGAGATCGAGCTGGCGCTGGCGAGCTTGTCCGGCGCGACGCCGCCGGCGGCATCGGTGTCTGCGCTGGAGGTGCTGCTGGTGGAGGACGTGGCGCTCAACCGCGAGGTGGTCCAGGGCCTGCTCGAGCGGGACGGCCACCGGGTGATGCTGGCCGAGGACGCGGGGCCGGCCCTGGCGCTGTGCCGGCAGCGGCGCTTCGACCTGATCCTGCTGGACATGCACCTGCCGGGGATGGCTGGCCTCGAGCTTTGCGCCGGGATTCGCCGGCAGCTCGACGGCCTGAACCGCGCCACGCCGATCTTCGCCTTCACCGCCAGCATCCAGCCGGACATGGTGCGTCGGTACTTCGCCGCGGGCATGCAGGGCGTGCTCGGCAAGCCCCTGCGGATGGACGAGCTGCGTCGCGCGCTGGGCGAGGTCGGCACCAGCGTGCCTGCGCTTGCGGCGGACGCTGCGCTGGACCGGCAGATGCTCGAGACCCACCGCCGCCTGCTGGGGCGGCACAAGCTCGCCGGACTGCTGGGCAACCTGCTGGGAAGCCTGGACGAGCAGTTGCCGCTGCTGGCCGAAGCCCTGGACCAGGCGGACCTGGCCGAGGCGGCGAACATCGCCCATCGCCTGTCCGGAAGCTGCCACTCCATGGGCCTGGTGGCGCTCGGCGCCGGCCTGGGCGAGCTGGAGCGCGAGGTCCTGGGCGCGGCCGGGGTCGACCCGCGAGCCTGGGGCGCACGCCTGGGTAGCCTGCGCCGCGACGGCGCCGAAGCCCTGCGCCGCGCCGGCTTCCTCGGCGAAGCCGACGCAGCGGCCGGTTGAGCGGCGCGGCGAACAACTTCCTTACAGCTTTTTACATCTTCGATCCGCGCGTTCAACGGCGTCTTACATCCGCCGCCAATAATCCGCTCATCCGTGCGCAAGACACGGCCTCTGACAGAGTGGAGACAAGAATAATGAGCCATCTCGAAGACCCCTGCGCGTACCCTCATCCGGAGGTGCGCCATGGCTGACGGCAAGGAAAGGCTGCAACTCACCCGGGCCCTGGCGAGCCGCCACATCTTCATGCTGTCCCTCGGCGGGGTGATCGGCACCGGGCTGTTCATGGGCTCCGGCGTGACCATCAACCAGGGCGGCCCGGCCGGCGCGGTGCTGGCCTACCTGGTGGCCGGGGTGCTGATGTACCTGGTGATGGTCTGCCTCGGCGAGCTGTCGGTGCAGATGCCGGTCTCCGGTTCGTTCCAGGCCCACGCGACGCGTTTCATCGGCCCGGCGACTGGCTTCATGATCGGCTGGGTCTACTGGATGAGCTGGGCCTCCACGGTAGGCCTGGAATTCACCGCGGCCGGGATGCTCATGACCCGCTGGTTCCCGGAGGTGCCCGTGTGGCTATGGTCGGGTTTCTTCGTGGTCGTGCTGTTCTCCCTCAATGCCCTGGCGACCCGTGCCTTCGGCGAGGCCGAGTACTGGTTCGCCGGGATCAAGGTGGCGGCGATCCTGGTGTTCATCGTGGTCGGGGGGCTGGTGATCTTCGGCGGTATCGAACTGAAGAGCGGTGCGCCGGCGCCGATGTTCTCCAACCTGGTCGGCGAGCGGCTGTTCCCCAACGGCCTGTCGGCGGTGTTCGCGGTGATGATGACGGTGGTCTATGCCTTCCAGGGTTGCGAGATCATGGGCGTCGCCGCCGGCGAGACCGAGCGACCGGAGAAGAGCATCCCACGGGCGGTGCGCAACGTGGTGTTCCGCGTACTGATCTTCTACGTGCTGGCCATCGTCGTGCTTTCCGCCATCATTCCCTGGCAACAGGCCGGGCTGGTGGAAAGCCCGTTCGTGCAGGTGTTCGACATGGTCGGGATTCCCTACGCGGCGGACCTGATGAACTTCGTCATCCTCACCGCCATCCTCTCGGTAGGCAACTCGGGCCTGTACGCCTCGACGCGGATCCTCTGGGCGATGTCCAGGACCGGCATGGCCCCGCGCGGCCTGTCGAAGCTCAGCGCGCGCGGCGTGCCGCTCTACGCGTTGCTGATCACCCTGTGCTTCGCCCTGCTCTCGTTGCTGACCAGCGTGGTCGCCGCCGACACCCTGTTCATGGTGCTGATGGCGGTGAGCGGGATGTCCGGCACCGTCACCTGGATCGTCATCGCCTACGCCCAATACCGCTTCCGCCGCGAGCACATGGCCAGCGGCGGCACGGTCGCCGAGCTGAAATATGCCGCGCCGCTGTTCCCGCTGGTGCCGCTGGCCTGCATCGCCGTGTGCTGCTCGCTGTTCGCCTTCCTCGCCCTCGATCCCACCCAGCGGCCGTCCTTGTACTGGGGCTTCGGCTTCATCGCCGCCTGCTACCTGGCCTATTACGTGGTTCGTCGCCGGCAGCCGCAGGGACTGGGCGACCCCGCCCTGGGACGGGCCGGCTGAACGGCCATTCGCAGGTCCCGACGCCCGCCGCATCCGGCGGGCGTTTTCGTTTTCGCCTGGTTGGTTTGTTCGAAGTTGTAACAGCCGGCTCGCGCGGGCCTTCGCCGCTTTTCGGCGGATCGCATGGCGTGTGGCTTTGCGCCTGCCGCAGGGCCGTTACATACACCCGAATGGGTGGATTGTGGTCTTGTTGAACGAGTGTTTAGTATTGCCTGAAAGCCGCGATCGCCATCAACCAACAATAAGAACGAGGGCCGCATGACTGACCTTTCCCCATTGCAGACGCGGGTCGAAGCCGGGATCGCCTGGCTCGTCCTGAATCGTCCGCAACAGCGCAATGCACTGGATATCCCCACCCTGGAGGCCCTGCACGTCCGACTCGATGCCTGCGAGCGCGACCCGGCAGTGCGCGCTGTGGTGCTCGGCGGCAGCGGACGCAGCTTCTGCGCCGGGGCCGATCTCGCCGAATGGGCGGCGGCTGAAGCCCGTGGCGAGCTGGAACGCTATGGCTGGACCGAGGCCGCCCACGCCCTGATGGGGCGCCTGCACGCCCTCGACAAACCCACAGTCGCCGCCGTCAACGGCAGCGCCGTGGGCGCTGGCATGGACCTGGCGCTGTGCTGCGATTTCCGCATCGCCGCCGCCTCGGCGCGCTTCAAGGCCGGCTACACCGGCATGGCCTACTGCCCGGACGCCGGCGCCAGTTGGCATCTGCCACGGCTGCTCGGCAGCGAGGCGGCCAAGCGCCTGCTGTTCCTCGACGAAGCCTGGAGCGCGGAGCGAGCCCTGGGCGCCGGACTGGTCGGCGAGGTGGTCGCCGATGAGCACCTGGTTGAGGCGGTCGGCGCCTTCGCTGCGCGTCTCGCCAGCGGTCCGACCTTTGCCTTCGCCCAGACCAAGCGCCTGCTGCGCGACGGCGCCGGGCGCTCGCTGGCCGAGCAGTTGCGGGCCGAGCAGGCCGCCGGGCTGCTCTGCGGGCGCAGCGAGGATGCCGCCGAGGCGCTGCGCGCCGTGGCCGAGAAACGTTCCCCTCAATTCAGCGGGCGCTAGGCGCCGAGCAGGTGATTCCCATGGATTTCAGGCTGACCCAGGAACAGGACATGCTGGTCGAGGCGGTGCGCAGCTTCGTCGAGAAGGAACTGCTGCCCCACGAGGACGATGTCGACCGCGCCGACGCGGTGTCGCCGGAGCTGGCCGCACAGATTCGCGGCAAGGCCCTCGCCGCCGGTTTCTATGCCTTCAACATGCCCGAGGAAGTGGGCGGCGGCGGCCTCGACTACCTGTCCCAGGCGCTGGTCGAACGCGAGCTGTCGAAGGTCTCCTGGGCCCTCCACGTATTCGTCGCGCGGCCCTCGAAGATCCTCATGGCCTGCACCGGAGAACAGCTCGGCGACTACCTGTTGCCCTGCGTGCAGGGCGAAAAGACCGATTGCTTCGCCCTCACCGAGCCGGGCGCCGGCTCCGACGCCAATTCGATCAAGACCCGCGCGGTGCGCGACGGCGACGCCTTCGTGATCAACGGCAGCAAGCACTTCATCAGCCACGCCGGGCACGCCGACTTCGCCATCGTCTTCGCCGTCACCGACAGCTACGAGCACAACGGCCGCAAGCGCAACGCGGTGACCGCCTTCCTGGTGGACAAGGGCACGCCCGGGATGACCGTGCGCCGCGGACCGAAATGCGTGAGCAACCGTGGCTACCACACCTACGAGATCTTCTTCGACGATTGCCGGGTGCCGGCCTCCAAGGTACTCGGCGAGGTCGGCAAGGGCTGGGAAGTGGCCAACGCCTGGCTCACCGCCGGACGGGTGATGGTCGCCGCCAACTGCGTCGGCCAGGCCCAGCGCGCCCTCGACCTATCACTGCGCTGGGCGGCCGATCGCAAGCAGTTCGGCCAGCCGATCGGCAGCTACCAGGGCGTTTCCTTCAAGCTCGCCGACATGGCCACGCAGATCCGTGCCGCCGAGCTGATGACCCTGCACACCGCCTGGAAGATGGACCAGGGCACCATGACCGACGGCGAGGCCGGCATGGCCAAGCTGTTCGCCAGCGAGACCCTCGGCAAGGTCGCCGACGAAGCGGTGCAGATCTTCGGCGGCATGGGCCTGATGGATGAAGGACCGGTCGAGCGCATCTGGCGCAACGCACGGATCGAACGGATCTGGGAGGGCACTTCGGAAATCCAGCGGCACATCGTTTCCCGCGAACTGCTGCGGCCGTTGCTGCGTTGAGTCCTGGCTCCCCTCTTCCTCCAGGGGAGAGGGGAAGGCTGCCATGTTCCGAATCGAGAACCGACATGAATCGTGAAAACCTCAAGCGTCTGCTGGCACCCAGGCATCTCGCCTTCATTGGCGGCCGTGGCATGGCGCGTGCCCTGAAACGCTGTGCCGAAGGCGGTTTCGCCGGCCAGTTGTGGCTGGTCAATCCGCAGCACGCCGAACTCGAAGGCGTACCCTGCGTGGCCAGCGTCGCCGACCTGCCGTGCGGCCCGGACGCGGCGTTCGTCGCCACCAACCGCGAACTGACCCTCGACGCGGTCGCCGCGCTCGCCGCCAAAGGCGCCGGCGGGGCGATCTGCTATGCCTCCGGCTTCGCCGAAACCGGCGAACAGGGCCTGGCCGTGCAACGCCGGCTGCTGGCCGCCGCCGGCGAAATGGCGCTGCTTGGCCCGAACTGCTACGGCTTGCTCGACTACCTGCACGGCGCCGCGCTATGGCCGGTGGCACATGGCGGTCGGCAGGTGGAGCGGGGCGTCGCGGTGCTGACGCAGAGCGGCAACTTCGCCTACAACCTGTCGATGAGCGACCGTTCGCTGCCGGTGGCCTATATGGCATCGGTGGGCAACCAGGCGCAGCTGGGCATCGCCGAGCTGATGGACGTGCTGCTCGACGAGCCGCGGGTGACTGCCATCGGCCTGCATCTGGAAGGTCTGAAGAACGTCCCGGGGTTCGCCCGCGCGGCCTACAAGGCGTTGCAGAAAGGCGTGCCGGTGATCGCCCTGAAGACCGGAGTGTCGAAGATAGGCGCGGCCCTCGCGCTCAGCCACACCAGTTCCCTGGCCGGTTCCGACGCGCTCTACGACAGCCTGTTCGAGCGCCTCGGGGTAATCCGTGTGAGCGGCCCGGTGAGCTTCGTCGAAACCCTCAAGGCCGCCGCCTGCGGCCACCTGCCTGGCGGGCCGAGCCTGGTCGCGCTGGCCTGTTCCGGCGGCGACGCCGGGTTGATCGCTGACTACGCCGAGCGCAACGGCCTGGGGTTGCCGTCTTTCGACGCCGGACAGCGCGACGAACTGGCCGGGGTACTGCCCGACTACGCCAACATCGCCAATCCGCTGGACTTCACCACCGCCATCTGGGGCGATGCCGCGGCCCTGGAGGAAATGCTCGACAGCGCTTTGCGCAGCCCTGCCGACGCCGCCCTGCTGGTGCTCGACTATCCGGGCGAGGAAACCGGCGAGCGGCCGCAGTGCGACCTGCTTCTGCAACGCTACTGCGCCGCGCTGAAGCGCCACGGCAAAGTCGGCTTCATCGCCTCGGCGTTCCCGGAACTGCTGCCGGCCCGGGCCCGCGAGCTGTTGCACGGCGAGGGCGTCGCCGCGCTGCAAGGCGTCGAGGATGGTCTCGCCGCCTGGGGACGGATCGCCCGCTACCGCCAGCGCCGCGCGGCGCTGCTGGAGCGCGGCGAGGCGGCGTTGGTGCCGATCTGCCCAGGGCCGCTGGCGGGCGACGGCTACCTGCTCGACGAGTGGCAATCCAAGCAGGCGCTGAAATCCTTCGGCCTGCCACTGCCCCCGGGGGTGCTGAGCACCCCCGGGCAGGCCCGCGAAGCGGCCCTCGACCTCGGCTTCCCGCTGGTGCTCAAGGCGGTCAGCGCCGCGCTGCCGCACAAGACCGAGGCCGGCGGCGTGGCGCTCGGCCTGCGCAACGAGGCGGCGCTGGAGGCGGCATTGTTCGACATGCGCGAAAGCCTGGCCCGGCACGCGCCGCAACTGGTCTTCGAGCGTGTGTTGCTGGAGCGCATGGCAGGCGCGCCGCTGGCCGAGCTGATCGTCGGGGTCAAGCGCGAGGAGGGCTTCGGCCTGGCATTGGTGATCGGTGCCGGCGGGATACTCGTGGAGCTGCTGCGCGACAGTCGCAGCCTGCTCCTGCCGACCACCGACGCGGCGATCCGCGATGCCCTGCTGAGCCTGCGCAGCGCGCCGTTGCTCAGCGGCTTCCGCGGTCGCCCGGCGGTATCCATGGAGGCCCTGGTGGCGGCGATCCGCGCGGTCGCCGAATTCGCCTGCGAACATGCCGAGCGCTTGCTGGAGCTGGACGTCAACCCATTGCTGGCGGATGCCGAGGGAGCGCTGGCGGTGGATGCGTTGATCCGGCTGGCCAATGGCTGAAGGCCCGGGCGGACACGACGGCTCCCCCTTCCGCTTGTGGGAATGGGAGCAAGAGCGCTGCGGCGCGAGCGGCGACTCCGATGGTCGCCGAACTGGACGAGGATATTGCCCATGCAACCACAGAAGACCCTCACCGCCGGCCAGGCCCTGGTCCGCTTGCTGGCCAACTACGGCGTGGATACCGTTTTCGGTATCCCCGGCGTGCACACCCTCGAGCTGTACCGCGGACTTCCGGGCAGCGGCATCCGCCACGTGCTGACCCGCCACGAGCAGGGCGCCGGCTTCATGGCCGACGGTTATGCGCGGGTCAGCGGCAAGCCGGGAGTGTGCTTCGTCATCACCGGGCCGGGCGTGACCAACGTCGCCACCGCCATCGGCCAGGCCTACGCCGACTCGGTACCGCTGCTGGTGATTTCCAGCGTCAACCACAGCGCCAGCCTGGGCAAGGGCTGGGGCTGCCTGCACGAGACCCAGGACCAGCGTGCCATGACCGCGCCGATCACTGCCTTCTCCGCCTTGGCCTTGAGCCCGGAACAGCTGCCCGAACTGATCGCCCGGGCCTACGCGGTGTTCGACAGCGAGCGTCCGCGCCCGGTGCATATCTCGATCCCGCTCGACGTGCTCGCCGCGCCGGTGGCCCATGACTGGAGCGCTGCCGTGGCGCGCCGCCCTGGTCGTGGTGTGCCGTGCAGCGAGGCATTGCGGGCGGCGGCGGAGCGCCTGGCTGCGGCCCGGCGACCAATGCTCATCGCCGGCGGCGGCGCGCTGGCGGCCGGCGAGGCGCTTGCCGCGCTGAGCGAGCGCCTGGCCGCGCCGCTGTTCACCAGCGTCGCCGGCAAGGGTCTGCTGCCGCCGGACGCGCCGCTCAACGCCGGGGCCAGCCTGTGCGTAGCGCCGGGCTGGGAGATGATCGCCGAGGCCGACCTGGTGCTGGCGGTGGGCACCGAGATGGCCGACACCGACTTCTGGCGCGAACGCCTGCCGCTGTCCGGCGAACTGATCCGCGTCGATATCGACCCGCGCAAGTTCAACGACTTCTATCCCTCTGCCGTAGCGCTCAGGGGCGATGCCCGGCAGACCCTGGAAGCGCTGCTGGCGCGCCTGCCGCAGGAGGCCCGCGACGCCGCGCCGGCCGCCGCGAGGGTGGCGCGCCTGCGCGCGGAGATCCGCGCGGCACACGCGCCGCTGCAGGCGCTGCACCAGGCGATCCTCGACCGGATCGCCGCTGCGCTGCCGGCCGATGCGTTCGTCAGCACCGACATGACCCAGCTGGCCTATACCGGCAACTACGCGTTCGCCAGCCGAGCGCCGCGCAGCTGGCTGCATCCCACCGGCTACGGCACCCTCGGCTACGGCCTGCCGGCCGGCATCGGCGCCAAGCTCGGCGCCCCGCAGCGCCCGGGCCTGGTGCTGGTCGGCGATGGCGGCTTCCTCTACACCGCGCAGGAACTGGCCACCGCCAGCGAGGAACTGGACAGTCCGCTGGTGGTGCTACTGTGGAACAACGACGCGCTCGGCCAGATCCGCGACGACATGCTCGGCCTGGACATCGAGCCGGTCGGCGTGCTGCCGCGCAACCCCGACTTCGCCCTGCTGGGCCGCGCCTACGGTTGCGCGGTGCGCCAGCCGCAGGACCTGGACGAACTGGAGCGCGACCTGCGCGCCGGCTTCGGGCAGCCCGGCGTGACCCTGATCGAACTGCGGCACGCCTGCGCGCGCTGACCGCCGGACAAGGAGAGCATCCATGCGCTATTCCGACTTCACCCAACGTATCGCCGGCGACGGCGCCGCTGCCTGGGACATCCACTATCGCGCGCTGGCACGGGTCGAGCAGGGCGAGGAAATCCTCCTGCTGTCGGTCGGCGACCCCGACTTCGATACCCCGGCGCCCATCGTCCAGTCGGCCATCGACAGCCTGCTGGCCGGCAACACCCACTACGCCGACGTGCGCGGCAAGCGCGCCCTGCGCCAGCGCATCGCCGAACGCCACCGGCAGCGCAGCGGCCAGGCGGTGGACGCGGAGCAGGTGGTGGTGCTGGCCGGCGCCCAGTGCGCGCTGTACGCGGTGGTGCAGTGCCTGCTGAATCCGGGCGACGAGGTGATAGTCGCCGAGCCGATGTACGTCACCTACGAAGCGGTGTTCGGCGCCTGTGGCGCGCGGGTGGTGCCGGTGCCGGTGCGCTCCGAGAATGGCTTCCGCGTGCAGGCCGAGGAGGTCGCCGCACTGATCACCCCGCGCACGCGCGCGATGGCGCTGAACAGCCCGCACAACCCGTCCGGCGCCAGCCTGCCGCGGGCCACCTGGGAAGCCCTGGCCGAGCTGTGCACGGCCCATGACCTGTGGATGATCTCCGACGAGGTCTACAGCGAACTGCTGTTCGACGGCGAGCAAGTCAGCCCGGCCAGCCTGCCGGGGATGGCCGAACGTACCGCGACCCTCAACAGCCTGTCGAAATCCCACGCCATGACCGGCTGGCGGGTCGGCTGGGTGGTCGGTCCCGCAGCACTCTGCGCGCACCTGGAGAACCTCGCCCTGTGCATGCTCTATGGCTCGCCGGAATTCATCCAGGATGCCGCCTGCACCGCGCTGGAGGCGCCGCTGCCGGAGTTGGAGGCGATGCGCGAGGCCTACCGCCGCCGCCGCGACCTGGTAATCGAGTGCCTGGCCGACAGCCCCGGCCTGCGTCCACTGCGCCCGGACGGCGGCATGTTCGTGATGGTCGACATCCGTCCCACCGGACTTTCCGCCCAGGCCTTCGCCGACCGCCTGCTGGACCGCCATGGCGTATCGGTGCTCGCCGGCGAAGCCTTCGGCCCGAGCGCCGCCGGTCACATCCGCCTCGGCCTGGTGTTGGGCGCCGAACCGCTGCGCGAAGCCTGTCGGCGCATCGCGCTGTGCGCCGCCGAGTTGCTCGGCCAGGCCTGAACCCCTCGGCCGCGAGCGATGCGGCCGGTCACCACGATTCGGAAACCACGATGAACGTACTGATCGTCCACGCCCACAACGAACCGCAATCCTTCACCCGCGCGCTCTGTGACCAGGCATGCGAGACCCTGGCAGGCCAGGGCCACGCGGTGCAGGTCTCGGATCTCTACGCGATGAACTGGAATCCGGTGGCCAGTGCCGCCGACTTCGCCGAGCGCGCCGATCCCGACTACCTGGTCTACGCCCTGGAGCAGCGCGAGAGCGTCAAGCGCCAGAGCCTGGCCGCCGACATCCAGGCCGAGCTGGACAAGCTGCTGTGGGCCGACCTGCTGATCCTCAACTTTCCGATCTACTGGTTCTCGGTGCCGGCGATCCTCAAGGGGTGGTTCGACCGGGTACTGGTGTCCGGGGTCTGCTATGGCGGCAAGCGCTTCTACGACCAGGGTGGCCTGGCCGGCAAGAAGGCGCTGGTCAGCCTGACCCTGGGCGGGCGCCAGCACATGTTCGGCGAGGGTGCCATCCACGGACCGCTGGAGGACATGCTGCGGCCGATCCTGCGCGGCACCCTGGCCTATGTCGGCATGCAGGTGCTGGAGCCCTTTGTCGCCTGGCACGTGCCATACATCAGCGAGGAAGCGCGCGGCAACTTCCTGCGCGCCTACCGGGCGCGGCTGGAAAATCTCGAGCAGGATGTACCCCTGCGGTTCCCGCGGCTGGAGCAGTTCGACGCGCTGCTCCAGCCGCTGGCGCGCTGACCCGGGCGACGCGCGCCAGGCCAGTCAAGCGAAGACGCCCCCGACCGGGGGCGTCTTGGCTCGTGCTAGTACTGCTGGCGCGGCTTGCTCTGTAACTGCTCGGCGGCGGCCTTGGCCAGGTCCGGCGGGAGGAAGTCCTTGTCCGGATCGTAATCCTGCTTCAGGTAGGCGCTGAGCGCCTCCAGGTCGGCCGGGCTGAGGGTGCCGGCCGCCTGCTTCAGGCGCAGGGTATCGAGGATGTAGTCGTAGCGGCTGTTGTTGTAGTCGCGCACGGCGGCGTACAGCTGGCGCTGGGCGTTGAGCACGTCGACGATGTTGCGGGTGCCGACCTGGTAGCCGATCTCGGTGGCTTCCAGCGAACTCTGGTTGGAGATGATCGCCTGGCGCCGCGCCTGGACCTGCTCGACGTCGGTATTCACCGCGCGGTGCAGGTTGCGGGTGTCCTGCACCACCTGGCGGCGCTGGCCTTCGCGGGACTGCTCGCTCTGGTTGAGGCGCTGGTAGGACTCGCGGACCTGGGAGGAGGTCAGGCCGCCGCTGTAGATCGGGATGTTCAGTTCCAGGCCAATGCTGCGCTCATCGACATACTTGCCATAGTGCACCAGCGGATTGGCGGCGCTGTTGGCGAAGCCGAGGGCGTCGTTGTCGCCCTTCTGGTACTGGGCCACGGCATCGAGGGTCGGCAGGTGCCCGGCCTTGCGCTGGCGGAGGGTTTCCTCGGCGGCGTTGACCGCGTAGTTGCTGGCCAGCAGGCGCAGGTTCTGCTGCACCGCGGTGTCGACCCAGGCCTTGGCGTCGTTCGGCGCCGGCGGCACCACTGGCAGGGTGTGGCGCATGCCCTCGATGGCGCTGTAATCGCGGTTGGTCAGGGTCACCAGGGCCTGGAAGGCATCGTCCACGCGCTGTTCGGCGATCAGCCGGTTGGCGCGGGCTGTGTCGTAGCTGGCCTGGGCCTCGAGCACGTCGGTCTTGTCGGAAAGGCCCACGTCGAAGCGCTCGTTTGCCTGGTCCAGCTGGCGCTTGAAGGCGGCTTCCTCGGCCTTGCTGGTGGCTAGGTTGTCCTGGGCGCGGAGCACCGTGAAGTAGGTCTCGGCGCTGCGCAGGATCAGGTCCTGCTGGGTCGCGGAGAATTCCAGCCGGGCCTGGTCGCTGGTTTCCTTGGCGGCCTGCCACTGGAACCAGCGGTCGGCGCGGAACAACGGCTGGCTGAGGGTGGCCTGGACGACCTGGCTGTTGCGCTTGACGGTCGCCGGACGCTCGTCGAATGCGATCCGGGTGTCTCCGACGCGGGCGCCGGCGCCGAGTTGCGGCAGCAGGCCGGCGCGGGCCTGGGGCACCACTTCCTTGCGCGCCAGGTAGTCGGCCTGGGCGGCGGCGAGGTCGGCGTTGTTGTCGACGGCTTCCTTGTAGACGCTGATCAGGTCGGTCTTGGTCGGCAGCGGGGTCGGCTGGGCGGCCCAGGCGACACCGGTAGCAGCGGCCACGGCGGCCGCCAGGGAGAGTCTGCGCAGCATTCGTTCGTCCTGGAAAAGATGCGAGGTGGGGCAAGGCTAAGGTCGCTACCGGTGGCGGTCAAGGCACCTGCGCGGCAACTGATCGAAGAGCCAGTCCGGATCGATGTGCCGGCGAACGTGCGGGGATCTGCGTCTTCCCTGGCGAGAGGGCGCCGGACTGGACCATGACTGCCGGTCGGGCGGGGCGTTTTCCCGTTGGCGTATCCCGCCGGTGTTGATTAGACTGCCGGGGTTCTTGTCGGGGTGCCCTATACGAGGGGCTGAGATCGGATAGTTCCGGATCCCGTTGAACCTGATCGGGCTAGCGTCCGGTTCCGCCTCGCGCGGACCGCAGCAACCCGCGTAGGGAACAAGATGTCCGCGCCATGCCTGCCTTGCCGGCGCGTCCTTCTCGCCACCAGTCCCGGTGGCCCCGCGTGCCAGGTTCTCCCGACAATCACCCAGGAGAGCCATCGATGAGCGCAACGCAGAAGAACAACATCACCCGCCTTGAGCAGCTCGACCGCCAGTCGACGCAGCCTTTCCCGAACTCGCGCAAGGTCTACCTGACCGGCTCGCGCCCGGACATCCGCGTCCCGGTGCGGGAAATCTCCCTCGCCGACACCCCCACCGCCTTCGGCGGCGAAAAGAACCCGCCGGTGTTCGTCTACGACACCTCCGGCCCGTATACCGACCCCGAGGTCCGCATCGATCTGCGCAAGGGCCTGCCTGACGTGCGTTCGCGCTGGATCGACGAGCGCGGCGACACCGAGATCCTCCCAGGCCTGACCTCCGAGTTCGGCCAGGCCCGCCTGGCCGACGCCAGCCTCGACGCCCTGCGCTTCGCCCACGTGCGCACGCCGCGCCGGGCCAAGCCGGGCGCCAACGTCTCGCAGATGCACTACGCGAAGAAAGGCATCATCACCCCGGAGATGGAATACATCGCCATCCGCGAGAACATGAAGCTGCAGGAAGCCCGGGCCGCCGGCCTGCTCGACCAGCAGCACCCGGGGCACAGCTTCGGCGCCAACATCCCGAAGGAAATCACCCCCGAGTTCGTCCGCGAGGAAGTCGCCCGCGGCCGCGCGATCATTCCGGCGAACATCAACCACACCGAGCTTGAGCCGATGATCATCGGCCGCAATTTCCTGGTGAAGATCAACGGCAACATCGGCAACAGCGCGCTGGGCTCGTCGATCGAGGAAGAAGTGGAGAAGCTCACCTGGGGCATCCGCTGGGGCGCCGACACGGTGATGGACCTGTCCACCGGCAAGCACATCCATGAAACCCGCGAGTGGATCCTGCGCAACAGCCCGGTACCGATCGGCACCGTACCGATCTACCAGGCGCTGGAGAAGGTCAACGGCGTCGCCGAGGACCTGACCTGGGAAATCTTCCGCGATACCCTGATCGAACAGGCCGAGCAGGGCGTCGACTACTTCACCATCCACGCCGGCGTGCTGCTGCGCTATGTGCCGCTGACCGCCAAGCGGGTCACCGGCATCGTTTCCCGCGGCGGCTCGATCATGGCCAAGTGGTGCCTGGCGCACCACCAGGAGAACTTCCTCTACACGCATTTCGAAGAGATCTGCGAAATCATGAAGGCCTACGACGTCAGCTTCTCGCTGGGCGATGGCCTGCGTCCGGGTTCGGTGGCCGACGCCAACGACGCCGCCCAGTTCGGCGAGCTGGAAACCCTCGGCGAGCTGACCAAGATCGCCTGGAAGCACGACGTGCAGGTGATGATCGAAGGCCCCGGCCACGTGCCGATGCAATTGATCAAGGAAAACATGGACAAGCAGCTGGAGTGCTGCGACGAGGCGCCGTTCTACACCCTCGGCCCGCTGACCACCGACATCGCCCCCGGCTACGACCACATCACCTCCGGCATCGGCGCGGCGATGATCGGCTGGTTCGGCTGCGCCATGCTCTGCTACGTCACGCCCAAGGAGCACCTGGGGCTGCCGAACAAGGATGACGTGAAGACCGGGATCATCACCTACAAGATCGCCGCCCATGCCGCCGACCTCGCCAAGGGCCACCCGGGCGCGCAGATCCGCGACAACGCGCTGTCCAAGGCGCGCTTCGAGTTCCGTTGGGAGGACCAGTTCAACCTTGGCCTGGACCCGGATACCGCGCGGGCGTTCCATGACGAGACCCTGCCGAAGGACTCGGCCAAGGTCGCGCACTTCTGCTCCATGTGCGGACCGAAGTTCTGCTCGATGAAGATCACCCAGGAAGTCCGCGACTACGCCAAGGAGAACGGCCTGTCCGACGAGAGCAAGGCCATCGAGGCCGGCTTCCAGGAGCAGGCGGCGCGCTTCAAGGACGAAGGATCGGTGATCTACAGGCAGGTGTAGGTCGCGCCACCGGGCCCCTCGCCGCGGCGAGGGGATTCGGGGTGTCGGAAGCGTCAGCCGCGGCCGGGGAACAGGTTCGGCTTGACGATGCCGTTCAGGCGCGGATACGGGATCTTCAGTTCGGGGTGGGCATAGGAATACGGCGCGATGGAGTAGGCGTCGTACTTCAGCGTCACCGCGCCGAAGGTCAATGCCACGTGCGGGGTGCGCTGGAACGGCCAGGTCTTCTGGAAATCGGCGTCCTGGTCGAGCTTGTTGGCCAGCAGCCAGGCCTTGTGCGCCAGTTCGGCCTGTTTCCAGAAGGTTTCTTCCTGGCCGGGAACCAGCATGTCCTGCAGGCTCAGCACCTTGTGCTGCCTGCGGTCGTAGTTGATGAAGCCGCGACCGGGCATGCCGTGGGCGCCGCCGGTGAACAGGTAGCTGGAAAGCTCGATGATCACCAGACCGTCATGTTGTTCGCGCACCTTGGCTTGCAGGTAGCTGCTCCAGCCCGGCTCGGCGCTGTCCAGGAACTGCCGCTCGTAGGCCGCCAGCGATGCCGGCAGGGGCGTTTCGTTGTTTTCCCGGGTCATTTCCAGCAGGGCGCGCTCGACGATCGGGTCCAGCTGCGGTTCGTCGGGGAACTTCAGGGTGTCGATGTTTACCAAGGGGCACTGTTCGCCCTGGCAGCCGGGCTTCAGGTGCTCGCTGGCGAGGCGCTCGGTGGGCAGCGGGTCGTCGAGGCCGGGCTTGAAGAAGCTCTGGCAGGCGCTCAGCAGAACGACCAGGCTGCCGAGGGCGGCGAATTTCAGAAGGCGCATGGGATTCCTTTTGCGGCGGTGGATGGGCGGGCTCGAAGCGTCGACCAGTCCGTTTCGACCCTGGCGCCGCGCTTGAGTTCGGCCCGCGCAAACCCCAAGTATGGCTTAGCCGTGGCCGGGAAACACGCCCGCGCGGCGAGTGCCACGAAGTTTTCCCGAGCCGTCCTGAAAGTGGCTGCGCCCTGCGCCGGGCCGCGATAGGATGGCGCGAAACCCACATACCCGAGTGAAGTGAGTCGAGGATGTCCGAAACCTTCAAACCCGCCCCCGGTGACGTCGAGCTCGTGCAGCGCGAGGAATGCTTCCGCGGCTTCTATCGTCTCGATCGCCTGCGCCTGCGGCATCGCCAGTTCGACGGCAGCATGGGCCGGGAAATCAGTCGGGAACTGTTCGTCCGCCATGACGCGGTCTGCGTGCTGCCCTACGACCCGCAGCGCGATTGCGTGGTGCTCATCGAGCAATTCCGCGTCGGGGCGATGCAGAAGCTCGCCAACCCCTGGCTGCTGGAGCTGGTCGCCGGCCTGATCGACAAGGACGAGCAACCGGAGGAAGTGGCCCATCGCGAGGCGATGGAGGAGGCTGGGCTGACCCTCGGTGCGCTCTGGCCGATAACCCAGTACCTGCCGTCGCCGGGCGGCACCGACGAGGTGGTGCACCTGTTCGTCGGCCGTTGCGACAGCGAAGGCGTCGGCGGCGTGCATGGCTTGCCGGAGGAGGGCGAGGACATCCGCGTCCACGTCTGGCCGTTGGAAGATGCGCTGCAGGCCGTGCGCGACGGGCGGATCAACAACGCGGCGAGCATCATCGCCCTGCAGTGGCTGGCCCTGAACCGGGCCGAGGTGCGTGGGCTATGGGCCTGAACCTGCTGCGCGAGCGCTACCGGGTCGACCTGGCCAGCCTACAGGCGACCTGCGAAGCGAACTACGCGCGGCTCATGCGCCTGCTCCCGGACATGCGCGAGACGCAGGCCTCGCGCCGGGTCGCGCTGAGCGAAGGGGAGCGGCTGCTCGGCGTCCTGGCGCTGGAAGTGACCGAGGCCTGCCCGTACACCACCACCCTGCAGGTGCGCCAGGAACTGGGCCTGCCCTGGTTGCCGGCGCCGCGGCTGGAAGTGCGGGTCTACCACGATGCACGGATGGCCGAGGTGATCGGCGCCGAACAGGCGCGGCGGCTGATGGCGATCTATCCCTACCCGAACCAGGCGATGCACCAGCCCGACGAGAAGAACCAGCTCAACCTGTTCCTCGGCGAGTGGCTCGCCCACTGCCTGGCCTGCGGCCACGATATGGTGCCGGTGGCCCAGCGCTGAGCGGTTGCAGGCAAAAGGCCAGTTGAATGGCATCAAGCCAAAAGTAGTCCTCGCAACTGTGATCTGTTCCGCTTTCCGGGTTTGCCGCCACTTTCGTCGGTCACCATAATCACCCCATTCACCGCGGACGCCTCGCCTTCAGGAGACGGCCCCTTGTCACGCCATTCGAACACTCCCGCCACCGACGCCTCCGTACTGCTGGTGCAGCTTTCGGACAGCCACCTGTTCGCCGAGGACGGCGCGCGCCTGCTCGGCATGGATACCGCCCATAGCCTGGAAAAGGTGGTCGAGCGGGTCGCCCGGGAGCAACCGCGGATCGACCTGATCCTCGCCACCGGCGACGTCTCCCAGGACGGCAGCCTGGATTCCTACACACGCTTCCGCAGGTTGAGCGCGCCGCTGGCCGCGCCGTTGCGCTGGTTCGCCGGTAACCACGACGAACGCGAGCCGATGCAGCGGGCGTCCGAGGGCAGCGACCTGCTGGAGCAGGTCGTCGACGTCGGCAACTGGCGCGTGGTGTTGCTCGACTCGAGCATTCCCGGAGCGGTGCCGGGCTATCTCGAGGACGACCAGCTCGACCTGCTGCGGCGCGCCATCGACAGCGCCGGCGAACGCTTCCTGCTGGTTTCCTTCCATCACCACCCGGTGCCGATCGGCAGCGACTGGATGGACCCCATCGGCCTGCGCAACCCGCAGGCGCTGTTCGACCTGCTGGCGCCCTATCCGCAGGTGCGCTGCCTGCTGTGGGGGCACATTCACCAGGAGTTCGACCGCCAGCGCGGCCCGCTGCGCCTGCTGGCCTCGCCGTCCACCTGCGTACAGTTCGCCCCCGGCAGCAGCGACTTCACCCTCGACCGCCTGGCGCCGGGCTACCGCTGGTTGCGCCTGCACGACGACGGGCGCCTGGAGACGGGGATCTCGCGGGTCGACGACGTCGTCTTCGAAGTGGACTACGACACCGCCGGATACTGACATGCCCCCCGGTCGCGGGATGCCGCGGCCGCGTGCGTCGTTGCCGATCGGCGCGCAGGCTGGAAGATGAAGCCTGGAAGCTGGTACCGTTCGGCTTTCCCTACCGAGTTGAAGCCCATTAGCCCGTTCCCGATGACTGCGACCAGCCCATCCCTGCTGTATATCCACGGCTTCAACAGTTCGCCCGAATCGCACAAGGCGCGCCAGCTGCAGGCGGCTTTCGGCCACTTGGGCCTGGCCGAAGGCCTGCGCGTCCCGGCCCTGCACCATCACCCACGGCAGGCCATCGCCCAGTTGGAGCGGGCCATTGCCGAGCTCGGGCGACCGGTGCTGGTCGGCAGCTCCCTGGGTGGCTACTATGCGACCCATTTGGCGGAGCGCCATGGCCTGGCGGCGATCCTGGTCAATCCGGCGGTCGCCCCGCATCGCTCCTTCGACGGCTACCTGGGCGCGCAGACCAACCACTACAGCGGCGAGACCTGGGAACTCACCGAGGACCACGTGGCGGCGCTGGCCGAACTGGAAGTCACGCGCCTGCAACGTCCCGAGCGCTACCAGGTATGGCTGCAGACCGCCGACGAAACCCTCGACTATCGCGCCGCGCAGTCCTTCTACCGAGCCTGCGCGCTACGCATCCAGGCCGGCGGCGACCACGGCTTCCAGGGCTTCGCCCGGCACCTGCCGGCGCTGCTGGCGTTCGCCGGCTACCCGTCGGCGCTGTGGCGCGACACCGATTTTTCGACTTTTGACTGAATAGAGACCCCATGGCTACTTACAACGCAGACGCCATCGAAGTCCTTTCCGGCCTCGACCCGGTGCGCAAGCGCCCGGGGATGTACACCGACACCACCCGCCCCAACCACCTGGCCCAGGAAGTCATCGACAACAGCGTCGACGAAGCCCTGGCCGGCCACGCGAAGAGCGTGCAGGTGATCCTGCACCAGGACAACTCGCTGGAAGTCATCGACGACGGCCGCGGCATGCCGGTGGACATCCACCCGGAAGAGGGCGTGCCGGGCGTCGAGCTGATCCTTACCAAGCTGCATGCCGGCGGCAAGTTCTCGAACAAGAACTACCAGTTCTCCGGCGGCTTGCACGGGGTCGGCATCTCGGTGGTGAACGCGCTCTCGACCCGGGTCGAGGTACGCGTCAAGCGCGACGCCAACGAGTACCGGATGACCTTCGCCGACGGCTTCAAGGACAGCGACCTGGAAGTCATCGGCACGGTCGGCAAGCGCAATACCGGTACCAGCGTGCATTTCTGGCCGGATCCGAAGTATTTCGATTCGGCGAAGTTCTCGGTCAGCCGCCTCAAGCATGTGCTCAAGGCCAAGGCGGTGCTGTGCCCGGGCCTGAGCGTGGTGTTCGAGGACAAGAACACCGGCGAGCGCGTCGAGTGGCACTTCGAGGACGGCCTGCGCTCCTACCTGACCGACGCGGTCGCCGAGCTGCCGCGCCTGCCCGACGAACCCTTCTGCGGCAACCTCGAAGGTTCCAAGGAAGCGGTGAGCTGGGCCCTGCTGTGGCTGCCCGAGGGCGGTGAGTCGGTGCAGGAAAGCTACGTCAACCTGATTCCCACGGCCCAGGGCGGCACCCATGTGAACGGCCTGCGCCAGGGCCTGCTCGACGCCATGCGCGAATTCTGCGAGTTCCGCAACCTGTTGCCGCGCGGCGTCAAGCTGGCGCCCGAGGACGTCTGGGAGCGGATCGCCTTCGTCCTCTCGATGAAGATGCAGGAGCCGCAGTTCTCCGGGCAGACCAAGGAGCGCCTGTCGTCCCGCGAGGCGGCGGCGTTCGTCTCGGGCGTGGTGAAGGACGCCTTCAGCCTGTGGCTCAACGAGCACGCCGAGATCGGCCTGCAGTTGGCGGAACTGGCGATCAGCAATGCCGGGCGTCGTCTCAAGGCGGGCAAGAAGGTCGAGCGCAAGAAGATCACCCAGGGGCCGGCGCTGCCCGGCAAACTGGCCGACTGCGCCGGACAGGAACCGATGCGCGCGGAACTGTTCCTGGTCGAGGGCGACTCCGCCGGCGGCTCGGCGAAGCAGGCGCGGGACAAGGAATTCCAGGCGATCATGCCGCTGCGCGGAAAGATCCTGAACACCTGGGAAGTGGACGGCGGCGAGGTGCTCGCCAGCCAGGAGGTCCACGACATCGCGGTAGCCATCGGCGTCGATCCGGGCGCCAGCGACCTGGCTCAGCTGCGCTACGGCAAGATCTGTATCCTCGCGGATGCCGACTCCGACGGGCTGCACATCGCCACGCTGCTCTGCGCGCTGTTCGTCCGCCATTTCCGCCCGCTGGTGGAAGCCGGCCACGTCTACGTGGCGATGCCGCCGCTGTACCGCATCGACCTCGGCAAGGAAATCTACTACGCCCTCGACGAAGCCGAGCGCGACGGCATCCTCGAGCGCCTGGCCGCCGAGAAGAAGCGCGGCAAGCCGCAGGTCACCCGCTTCAAGGGCCTTGGCGAAATGAATCCGTTGCAACTGCGCGAGACCACCATGGATCCGAATACCCGGCGGCTGGTCCAGCTCACCCTGGAGGACGCCACCGGTACCCTGGAGATCATGGACATGCTGCTGGCCAAGAAGCGCGCCGGTGACCGCAAGTCCTGGCTGGAGAGCAAGGGCAACCTGGCCGAGGTGCTGGTCTGATGCGCCGCCTGCTGGCCATCCTCGGCCTGTTCGGGGGCCTGGTCCAGGCGGCCGAGGCGCCGCCAGAGCCACCGGTTCCGGCAGCCTTGAGCTTCATCTCCGAACATGCGGTGGAGGGCATGCGCGGCGGCAACCTCTCCGGGCTGGCCTGGTGTGGCGGCGCGCTGTGGACGGTTTCCGACCGCGACGACGACCGCCTGTATCGCCTGCAACCCTCGGCCGAAGGCTCCGACCAGCCCTGGCAGGCCGAGGCCGAGAGTTTCATCGCTCCGACCCCGCCGGACAGCGGGTTGCCCTGGGGCATGAGCACGCGGGTCTGGCTCAGTGGCCTGGTGCGCGGCGGCAACCTCGACTTCGAAGGCATCGCCTGCGATGCCGCCGGCAATCGCTACCTGGTCAGCGAGGCGCACGCGGCGGTCCTGCAACTGCCGGTGAGCGGCGCGCCGAACTGGCTGCGCCTGCCGCCCGGCCTGCTGCCGCAAGCGCGGGCCAGCGGCATGCTGATGAATTTCAACGCGCTCTTCGAAGGGATCGCCGTCGACCCCGAGGGCAAGCGCCTCTGGCTGGCTGCCGAGCGCGAGCGCCGCGGCCTGCTGGTGGCCCACCGCGACAACAGTGCCTGGCGCTGCGAGGGCAGCTGCGTACTGCTCGCCGAGGGCGGCAAGATCGAGCCGCCGCCGGAACTGGGCAGCGCGCGCAAGCTGCCGAAGGATTTCTCCGACCTCGCCTTCTACCGCGGCAAGCTGTTCACCCTGGAGCGCCTGGCGCATCAGATCTGCCGCCGCGACCTGGCCCAGGCCAAGGTCGAACGCTGCTGGTCGTTCGCCTCGGCGGTCCTGGCGCCGGAGCGTCGCTACGAGCTGCCTTATGGCGTCGCGGAAGCCCTGTCGCTGGACGACAAGGGCGCCTGGCTGGGCATCGACAATGGCGACCATGCGCGCGCCGATGGCGACGTGCGGCCCTTCGTCCTGCGCTTCGCCGCGCCCGCCGGCGGCTGGTTGGGGGACAAGTGACGCAACAGGCGCCCGGTCAGCGGCTGGGACGGATCATGCTGGTGCTGGCCTGGATCGCCGGGCTGGCGCTGGCGACGCGCTATTTCGGCGTCTGGGAAGATCGACAGCGCAACCCGAACCAGACGCCGCAATCGATCCATGGCGACGGCTACGTCGAGTTGCGCCTGGCCAGCAGCCGGCAGGGCCATTACCTGCTGAACGGGCAGATCAACGGCCAGGGCGTGACCTTCCTGCTCGATACCGGGGCGACCCAGGTGGCGGTGCCGGAAGCCCTGGCGGCAAGACTCGCGCTGGAGCGCGGCGCGCCGATCACCCTGAGCACGGCCAACGGCCGCGCCACGGGCTGGCGCACGCGGCTGGACCAGCTGCAACTCGGCGATATCCGCCTGTCCGGGGTCGCGGCGCTGATTGCGCCGGGCATGGACGGCGATGAGGTGCTACTCGGCATGAGCGCCCTGAAACAACTCGAATTCACCCAGCGCGACGGCACCCTGGTGCTGCGCCAAAACACTTCTCCGTGAGGTACGCATGAGCGAATCCCTCGATCTGAGCCTGGAAGGGGTCGAACGCCGGTCGTTGGCCGAGTTCACCGAGCAGGCCTATCTGAATTATTCCATGTACGTGATCATGGACCGCGCCCTGCCGCATATCGGCGACGGCCTGAAGCCGGTGCAGCGACGCATCGTCTACGCCATGAGCGAACTGGGGCTGGATGCCGATTCCAAGCACAAGAAGTCGGCGCGCACCGTCGGCGACGTGCTCGGCAAGTTCCACCCGCACGGCGACTCGGCCTGCTACGAGGCCATGGTGCTGATGGCGCAGCCGTTCTCCTATCGCTATCCGCTGGTGGACGGCCAGGGCAACTGGGGGGCGCCGGACGATCCCAAGTCCTTCGCCGCCATGCGTTATACCGAGGCGCGCCTGTCGCGCTATTCCGAGGTGCTGCTCAGCGAACTGGGCCAGGGTACCGTGGACTGGGTACCGAACTTCGACGGCACCCTCGATGAGCCGGCCGTGCTGCCGGCCCGCCTGCCCAACCTGCTGCTCAACGGCACCACCGGCATCGCGGTGGGCATGGCCACCGACGTGCCGCCGCACAACCTGCGGGAAGTCGCGTCGGCCTGCGTGCGCCTGCTCGACCAGCCGGGCGCGACGGTCGCCGAATTGTGCGAACACGTGCCGGGCCCGGACTTCCCCACCGAAGCCGAGATCATCACCCCGCGCGCCGACCTGCAGAAGGTCTACGAGACCGGCCGCGGTTCGGTGCGCATGCGCGCGGTGTACCGCGTCGAGGACGGCGACATCGTCATCCACGCCCTGCCGCACCAGGTGTCCGGTTCCAAGGTGCTGGAACAGATCGCCGGGCAGATGCAGGCCAAGAAGCTGCCGATGGTGGCCGACCTGCGCGACGAGTCGGACCACGAGAACCCGACCCGCATCGTCATCATCCCGCGTTCGAACCGGGTCGATGTCGAAGAGCTGATGACCCATCTGTTCGCCACCACCGACCTGGAAACCAGCTACCGGGTCAACCTGAACATCATCGGCCTCGACGGCAAGCCGCAGGTCAAGGACCTGCGCCAGTTGCTCTCGGAGTGGCTGCAGTTCCGCATCGGCACCGTGCGTCGACGCCTGCAGTTCCGCCTGGACAAGGTCGAGCGCCGCCTGCATCTGCTGGATGGCTTGCTGATCGCCTTCCTCAACCTCGACGAGGTGATCCACATCATCCGCACCGAGGATCAGCCCAAGGCGGTGCTGATGGAGCGCTTCGAACTCAGCGAGGTGCAGGCCGACTACATCCTCGACACCCGCCTGCGCCAGTTGGCACGCCTGGAAGAGATGAAGATCCGCGGCGAGCAGGAAGAGTTGCTGAAGGAGCAGAAGCGCCTGCAGACCCTGCTCGGCAGCGAGGCCAAGCTGAAGAAGCTGGTGCGCGAGGAGCTGATCAAGGACGCCGAGACCTACGGCGACGACCGCCGTTCGCCGATCGTCGCCCGCGCCGAGGCCCGCGCGCTGTCGGAAACCGAGCTGATGCCCACCGAACCGGTGACCGTGGTGCTCTCGGAAAAAGGCTGGGTGCGTTGCGCCAAGGGCCACGACATCGACGCCGCCGGCCTCTCCTACAAGGCCGGCGACGGCTTCAAGGCCGCCGCGCCGGGACGCTCGAACCAGTATGCGGTGTTCATCGACTCCACCGGGCGCAGCTACTCGCTGCCGGCCCACAGCCTGCCGTCCGCGCGGGGCCAGGGTGAGCCACTCAGCGGCCGGCTGACGCCGCCGCCGGGGGCCAGCTTCGAATGCGTGCTGCTGCCGGACGACGATGCGCTGTTCGTGATCGCTTCCGACGCCGGCTATGGTTTCGTGGTCAAGGGCGAGGACCTGCAAGCCAAGAACAAGGCCGGCAAGGCCCTGCTCAGCCTGCCCAACGGCTCCGCCGTGGTGGCGCCGCGCCCGGTGCGCGATGTGGAGCAGGATTGGCTGGCGGCCGTGACGACCGAGGGCCGTCTGCTATTGTTCAAGGTCTCCGACCTGCCGCAGCTCGGCAAGGGCAAGGGCAACAAGATCATCGGCATCCCCGGCGAACGCGTGGCCAGCCGCGAGGAGTACCTCACCGACCTGGCTGTTCTGCCAGCCGGGGCGACGTTGGTCCTGCAGGCTGGAAAGCGTACCCTGTCGCTCAAGGGCGACGACCTGGAACACTACAAGGGGGAGCGGGGCCGGCGAGGCAACAAGCTGCCGCGCGGTTTCCAGCGCGTCGACAGCCTGCTGGTGGATATTCCGACACAGGATTGAAATGAGCCGTTACCGGTCTCCGATCTCTCGCATATCCGCAAGGGAATGGCGAAAGCGGCCTCTTCCGAGGCCGGCTTTCCGGGGGAATGTCGTCTCCCTGGCGGGTTCCGCCGGGTTTTCCCCTGACGCAGGTGGTCCGAAACCGGTTTCGGAATACGCTCTGCCTCTGGAGCTATGGCGCTGGTTAGGGGATGATACGCCCCTTCGGCCGCCGTTTCCGATGGCGGGTGGCCAGTAGAATTCAAGTCTTGCATCAGTAGTGCCGATCTTCGGCGAAATACGGTGGTTCTCGATGAGCGCGTGGCGCGTCTTCGCATGTCTTTCCCTCGTCAGCCTGCTCGGGCTGACGGGTTGTGCGGTCCATCCGCCGGCCCAGCTCTACCAGTTGGACGTCGGTGCCGCCGCAGTACCGAAAAAGGATGGCGGTGCGGCCGTCCTGCTCGGCCCGGTACAACTGGCCGACTATCTCAAGCGCGATGTGATGGTGCAGCGGCAGGCCGACGGTATTCTCAGCCTGTCCACCGACGCGCGCTGGGCCGGTAACCTGGAGACCAATGTCAGCCAGCAACTGCTGCGGCAGATGTCCAGCGAGCTGGGCAGCAGCCGCCTGGCGCTGTTCCCGGAAAAACCCGGTTTCACCCCCCAGGTCCAGGTGATGCTGACCATCAGTCGCCTCGACTCCGGCCCCAAGCAGCCGGCGGTGATCGAGGCGCGCTGGCGCCTGCTGGACCAGAAGGGCGACCTGAAGGACAGCCGGGTGTTCCACGAGGAAGAACGGCACCAGGGCAGCATCGGCGACCAGATCCGTGCCCAGAGCGACCTGCTCAAGCGCCTGGCGGCGCAGTTGGCCAAGGACGTCAAGCCGATCGCCGTGGCGGCCGAGGCGCCGCCGCCGGCGACCGCGCGCAAGCCGGTGGCCAAGCCGAAGGCCAAGGAAGAGGAAGGTCCGAAAATGCCGCTGGTGGTGCCGATTCGCACCGATGCCGAGGTCTATCGGTTCTGATTGTCGAGAGCCGACCAGGAACAAGCCCCGCCGAAGCGGGGCTTTTTCGTTTCGGCGTCAGCGTGAGCGGCGCAACAGGAAGCGCAGGGCCATGCCGGCGAGCGCCAGCAGCAGGCAGGGCAGCCAGACCCAGCGCGCCTCCGATTGCAGCACCAGCAATCCGCGTTCGCTGAGGAAGCGCGACAGACCGATCGGCGACACGGCGATCGGATGGAAGGGCATGAAGTAGCGGGCGTCGCTCCAGGGCCAGAACCAGGCGACGCCCAGCCCGCCATTGGTCATCGCGTCCAGCAGGCTGTGCGAGGCGGTGGCCAGCGCCACCCACAGCCCGGCTTTCAGCGGTCCGCTATGCAGCGGCCGGCAGGCGAGGGCGGCGAGCGCGCCGAGGATCGCGGCGAACAATAGCGAATGGCTGAAGCCGCGATGGCCGAAGGCATCGTGATAGGCGATGCCGAGCTTGAAGGCGACTACGTCGAAGTCCGGCAGGCAGGCGGCGAGCATGCCTGCCAGCAGCAGGCGTGGCGGGATCACCCGGCTGCCAAGGGCCAGTCCCACCGCCAGGACCGGCAGCGGGTGGGTGATCAGGGTGGTCACGGGCGGGCGCGGTCGTGCATGCGCGCCAGTTGGCGCTCGAGCATCGACGGATACGGCTCCAGCAGACGCTCGACGCAGCAGGCTCCTTCCGGACTGGCGATGGCGCGGATACGGGCGCGCTCGCGGACCACCGCGTCGTCGGCGATGCTGCGTTCGACCAGCAGCAGGTTGCGGCTGTGCTGGTTGAGGGCGAGGGCGTTCTGCACGGTTTCGTTGAGCAGCAGGTCGGCCTGGGTCTGTTCGCTGAGGTCTTCGCCGAGGCTCAGGCCCAGTTGCAACTGCAAGGTGATGCCGCTGTCGGCGACCTCGATCTGCAGGGCATGGCCGAGCGCGCGCATCAGTTCACCGCAGCAGAGCGCGTTGGTCAGGTAGTCGGCGCGGTTGTCGCGGCTGTGGAAGAGAATCAGGCTGCCGCCGTCGCTGAGCGTGTGCAGGCTGCCCTTGTACTGGCGGGCGGCCTGTTCCAGGCAGTCGCGATAGCGTTGCAGGAGGTCCACCAGGCGGCTGCGCGGCAACCGGCGCAACTGTTCCTGGGCGCCGAGCTGGATCGCCAGCACCGCACTGTGTTGCGGTTCGCGCGCAGCGGCGGGCGCCGCGGGCTGGTCCCCGGCTTCGGCTCCGTTCTCGTCGAAGGCGTCCTGGTCCAGCGGGTCTTCGTCGATGGAGGTGAATTCCACCGGCTTGGTCTCGTCCAGCAGGGCGTCGCCCAGCGGAATGTCGTCTTCCTCGAAGGCCGAGGCCTCGACCTTGCGGCTGCGCAGGTCGGCTTCGTCGTCTTCCAGCAGGATGTCGTCGAAGTTCTGCGGCAGCGGTGCTTCTTCCGGCTCCGGCGCCGGCGGCTTCTCCGGCACCAGGCGCTCTTCCAGGTCGCGCGCCAGGTCGCCCAGCTCGTTCTGCAGTTCGGCGCCGGGGGCCGGATTGTCCGGATCGCGCAACCAGACACGCAATTGCAACAAGGGTGTGGAAATCTGCCGCCCCAGGCGCAGACTGAAATACAGGGCGAGGATCAGCAGGATCAGGCTGATCAGGCCCATGCTCTGCAGGCTGATCATCATCGGCTGCTGGAACTGCTGCATGTCCAGGCTGATGCGCAGGTGCCCGGCGATCACTTCCTGGAAGGTGATCGGCGTCGAGTACAGGCCTTCGGTGGCGCCGAGCAGGCTCTGCTTCGGACGGCTGCCGGCCTCGGCGAGGATGCGCTGGTCGACGCTGTAGATCGCCGCATGGGCCACCAGCGGGTTCTTCACCAGGTTGTTCAGCAGCACGTTGAGGCTGAGGATGTCGTTGGACACCAGCAACTCGGTGGCGGACGCGGCGGTCTGGGTGATCAGGCTCTGGCCCAGGGCATCGGCCTGCTGCTGCATGGCCTGGCGAAACTGCATGCCCATGACCCAGGCGTAGATCAGCAGGGCCAGGGCCACCAGGATCAGGCTATGGCTGGCGAGCCGCAGGGCGATCGGGACGCGGCGCTGGCGCAAGGCACGAAACAGCAGGAGGAAGAAATTGTCGGGCTTGACGGACGTGGGCCGGGTCACAGGGGGCTCGGTCTTCTGAAATAGAGGTATCGCGCAGTATAACCAGCGCCCCCCGAGGGGCAAAGGGCCGTTGACGCGCTTTCCAGGCCGCCGCGCGGCGGTTTCGCGGGTTTTCCCGGTCGGTTCCGACCGGTGGTGATGGCAAATGCCCGGCTCTGCGTCTCTCGGGTGTGCGGGAAAGCGGGTAGAATGGCGTCTTTTACCTGGCGGAGCTTACGCCTTGCGCGAAATTGTCCTGATCAACATCACCGGGGAAGACCGCCCCGGTCTCACCGCGGCCATCACCGGCGTACTGGCCCAGGGCGGGGTGAACATCCTCGACATCGGCCAGGCGGTGATCCACGACACCCTGTCGTTCGGCATCCTGGTGGAAATCCCGGATACCGAAGCCGGTTCCTCGGTCCTCAAGGACGTGCTGTTCACCGCCTACAAGCTGGACCAGCAGGTGCGCTTCACCCCGGTCTCGGAAGAGGACTACCGGCAATGGGTCGACGGCCAGGGCAAGGCGCGGCACATCGTGACCCTGCTCACCCGCCGGGTGACTGCCGAGCAACTGCAGAGGGTCAGCTCGATCACCGCCAAGTACGCGCTGAACATCGACCACATCGACCGTCTCTCCGGGCGCATGCCGCTGGACATGCCCGCCGACCAGGGCAAGGGCTGCATCGAGTTCTCGGTACGCGGCGAACCGGCCGATCCGGCGGCGCTGCGTGCGGAATTCCTCAGCGTCGCCCAGGAATTGAACGTCGACATCGCTTTCCAGCAGGACAGCGTGTTCCGCCGCAATCGCCGGCTGGCGGTGTTCGACATGGATTCGACGCTGATCGAGGCGGAAGTCATCGACGAACTGGCCAAGGCCGCCGGCGTCGGCGAGAAGGTCGCCGCGATCACCGAACGGGCGATGCGCGGTGAACTGGACTTCCGCGCCAGCTTCAAGGAGCGCCTGGCGCTGCTGCAGGGACTGTCGGAAGACGTACTGGAGGAGATCGGCGCCTCGCTGCGTCTGACCGAGGGTGCTGAAACCCTGTTCGCCGAACTCAAGCGCCTGGGTTACAAGACCGCCATCCTGTCCGGCGGCTTCACCTATTTCGCCCGTCAATTGCAGGCGAAGCTGGGGATCGACTACGTGTTCGCCAACGAGTTGCAGATCGTCGACGGCAAGGTCACCGGGGTGGCGGTCGAGCCGATCGTCGATGCCCAGCGCAAGGCCGACCTGTTGCGCGAACTGGCGGCGAAGGAAGGTCTGAGCCTGGAGCAGACCATCGCCGTCGGCGACGGCGCCAACGACCTGCCGATGCTCGGCCTGGCCGGCCTGGGCGTGGCGTTCCGCGCCAAGCCGCTGGTCAAGCAGTCGGCCAAGCAGGCGATCTCGACCCTGGGCCTGGACGGCATCCTCTACCTGCTCGGCTACCGCGACCGCGAAGGGCGAGCCTGAGGCCGGCGGGCGCCTCTTGCCGGCCCGGCAGCCACGAACCAGGTCGGTAGAGCGGAAAAGCAACGGGCGCCCAGGGCGCCCGTTCTTCATTCGTCTCCCGAGGAGAAGTCGTAGTCCATCGCCTGGCTCGGCCCCTGCAGGTAGTAGCCCTGGATGTAGGTGGCGCCGGCTTGCCACAGGGTGGCGAGGACGCTGGCGCTCTCGACGAAGGGGACGATGCTGAGCTTCTGCTGTTCGTGCAGTTCGGCGATCAGGCCCTTGAGGATCTCCTGGTTTTCCACCTGGTTGAGGTCCTGGACGAAGGAGCCATCGATCTTGATGAATTGCACGGTCAGGTGCTTCAGCGCGTTGAACGGATTCAGCGAGCAGCCGAACTGGCTGATCGCCGCCTGGCAATGCAGGGTGGCCAGGCCCTGGGTCAGTTGCTTGGCCTGCTTCAGATAGCTGGTGGCGTCGGCTTCGCTGATCTGGAACACCAGCGACTCCGGCGGCAGGCGCGCGGCCTTCAGCGCCACCCCGAGCCAGGGCAGCAGGCCGGGGTCTTGCAGACTGGCGCTGGACAGGTGGACGAACAGCTTGGTCTGGTGCCCCTTGGCGCGATGCTCGGCGAGCAGCTTGATCGAGTTGAGGATCACCCAGCGGTCGATCTTCTCCGCCAGCCCGGCTTCCTTGGCGGCATGCAGGAACTCCGCCGGCGGCACTTCCTGGCCCTGCGGATTGAGCAGGCGCAGGAGCACCTCGTAGTTCTCGTGGCTGTCGCCGCGCAGGCTGATGACTGGCTGGAACAGCAGGCGGAAGCTGTTGGTCTCCAGCGCCTGCTGGAGGATCGCGATGACGTCGCCGCGCTGGGCGGCGGCGGCAAGCTCTTCCGCCGGGTTGTACTGCTTGATCTGCGACCCGCCCTTGCGTGCCGCGTCATCGGCGCAGCGATGCGCACGGTTCATCACGTCCTGGGCCTTGGCGGTCTTCTCGTCGAGACCGGCGACGCCGATGCTGAGGGTGGCCTGAGCGCTGCGGCCGTTCAGCTCGAAAAGGTGGTTCTCGACCTTCTTCAGCAGTCGTTGCAGTGCCGCTTGCGCCTGCTCGGGAGTCTTGCCCTTGAACAGGGCGGCGAAGATCGAATCGCCGAAACGCGCCAGGTCGGCTTCTTCGCCGAACTGTTCGCGCATCAGTCCGGCCAACTGGCCGAGCAGCAGGTCGATCCCGGAAAGCCCGTGGTCGGCCTGGAGCGAGGGGTAGCCGTTGAGATGGATATAGGCCAGGGTCGACGGCTTGCGGGCGGTCACTGCCTGCTGCACGGCGGCATCCATCAGGTCGAGGAAGTGGCTGCGGTTGTAGAGTCCGGTGACCGGGTCCTGGCTGCTGACTTCGCGGAGCTTTTCTTCCAGTTCGGCGTTGTCGACCTCGCCGCGGATCACCACCTGGATGCAGGGTTCGCCGTCGTAGGTGGCGGCGGAGAGGCTGATGCGCGCCTTGAATTCCTGGCCGTCGAGCTTGACCCCGGTGCAAACCAGTTCGGTCTGGCGCTGGTCGTTCTGGTAGCCCTTGAGGAAATCCTTGAAGGCGCCCTGGTCGCAGGAGGCGATCAGGTCGATGACCGGCAGGCCTTCCAGTTCCTCGGCGTCCTCGTAGCCGAACAGCGCCATGTAGGAGCGGTTGGCGTAGATGTGCATGCCGTCGTGGACGTAGGTGATGGCGTCGACCGAGCTGTCGAGCAGCAACTGGCAGCGTTTTTCCGCCTCGCGCAGGGCCAGTTCGGCGGCGCGGCGCGCGCGGCGTTCGGCGAGGCCGGCCAGCTCGCGGTTGGCGACCAGCACCAGGCGCTCGTCCTCGCCTTGCGGCAGGGCGTCCTGGGCGCCGAGCATCAAGGCGTCGGTGATGGCGTCGGAGCTGTTGTCGGCCACCAGCTGGATGAACGGGATGTCGCGTGACTGGCGGCGCAAGGTGGCGAGCGCCTCGCCGGGCTCGAGACACTCGCTGGTCGGCGCGGCGATCAGCAGGTCCCAGCTTTGCTGGAGGGTCTCGGCGAGGTCCTCGGGAGAGGTCAGTCGATGTACGCGGGTCGCGTGGCCGGCATTGCGGAACAGACTGACCAGGCGTTCGGCTTCGTTCTGCGAGTCTTCCAGAATCAGCAGGCGGATGGTTTTCTTTTCGATGGCCATGGAAAGGGCTCAGTCCGCGTCCGGGCGGGCGCGAAAAGACGGCGAATGGAGGTGTCGGGGCAATCTACAGAGACTTCCAGAGCGAGTCAAAATCTTCCTCCCCCGCAGGTGGCCGGGCCACTGGCGCTGTGACCGGCTTATCGCTCGGGGTGTTCACCGGTTCCGCCGAGCGGTATTCGAACTGGCTGAAGCTGCCGGTCGAGGCCTGCCGGCGATTCAGCACCGCGCGCCGCTCCTCGCCGTGCAGGTTGATCTGCACCCGGCTGCCCTCCTGGAACGGCAGGCGCGGGGTGATCACCGTCGCCGGCCGCGAGATCGCGGCGATTTCCGGCAGCAGCAGGGCGCGCAGGTAGTGGCTGCTCTGCTCGGTCTTGCGCAGCAGTTGCAGGCCGCAGGGCTGCGCCGCCGGGGCGATCATCTCGATGCCCATCTGCGTGCCGCCATTGCGCACCTGGCGGATCCAGCGCACCACCGCGATGCTCCATGCCTGGCCGGGAAGGTCCTGTAGGCCGACCAGTTCGCCCGCCTGCAGTTGGGCGGGCACCTCCTTCGGCCAGCTCAGGCAATAACCGCCGGGGCTGTGGTTGACGATGGGCAGGGCGTAGGTCGGATAGTCCTCGGTGGCGTCAGTCTGTGCGTGGGCCTGCGGGTGATCGGGCTGCCCACCGCGGGGCGACTGGTGCGGGCGGTACTCGATTTCCTCCAGCGGCATGCCGGGCTGCCAGTCGGTGACCTTCTGCGCATCGAAGGCGCCGGCCCAGGCGTCCTGGACGTCGGCCTTGAAGCGAGGTGCCTCGGGCACTTCCTGGATCTGCAGGACCTCGTTGAACGGGCGGCGCCCGGCGAGGAAGTAGTGTAGGGCGCTCATGCCGATGCACAGGGTCAACTGGCCCTGGCCCTGGGTGCGCTGGAAGGTACGTTCGGCGATGTCTCCCCAGGCCGAGGAGAGATGTTGCAGCAGGTCCAGGGTCACCCCTTCGATCAGCGGCAGGCGCGCCTTCGCGCGCTCGGCCTCGGGCTGCAGCAGGTATTCGCGGATCAGTTCGACCAGCGGCTGGGTGTCGATGCCCAGGGCATTGGCCAGTTGGGTCTCCGGGTACAGCGAGCGGTAGCGCGGCGGGCCGTCGATCTGCGGCACGGCGATGAACAGCGAGCCGGGCAGCGCCGCGCTCTGTATCGACAGCAATTGGCTCCAGGGTTCGAGCACCTCGGCGAGCCGTGCAATGTTGTTCTGGCGCATCTGGTTGCAGCGCGCGCAGCCGAGCAGCAGCGGTATCAGGTAGGCCTGCTCGACGCTCAGGCCGGGGGTGTGCTTGGCCAGTTCGTCGCGCACCGCGAGACGATGCACGCCGCGCTGGCTGGCCAACTGGTACAGCTGGTGGAGTTCCAGCCAAAGCCCCTCGGGGACAGGGCAGTACAACTGGCTGGCACGGATCAGCGGGCCGCACAGGCTGCGGATCGCCCGCTGGATACCGACCGCGAGCAACTGCGCGCGGTCGCGGCTGTTGCGCGGCGCTTCCTGGACCACGATCAGCTTGTAGCCGATGGCCAGGTGGTTCTGCAGGGCCTGGCAGAGGTTGGCGATCTTGCGCGGCCGTTCGTCGAGGACGATGGCCTGGTTGAGGAAGTGCCGTTCCAGGTGGGCGCAGACGAAATGCACCTCTGGACGGAACAGTTCGAGCAGTTGCAGGCGGGCCTCGACGGGCAGCACCAACTGGTTGAGTTCGATCAGGCCCTGGTAGAGCTGGCGCGCGGTTTCCCCGAGGTTGGCCTTGGGCAGGTGCGCCAGCCAGTACTTGATGTCCTTCGGGGTGGCGTCGCAGAAGCTCAGGTTCTGCTGCGTCGGAGTGGGGACGCGCAACGAGAGGTGGGGGCTCTGGTTTTCCATGGGGGGTTAGACGGCTCCGCTACTGAAAAGGCTCTACGGGGGGTTGAAGCCCCGGAGAGGTGCCGGACTTCCGATCGCCGCGGCTGCGCCTCCTCTTTCTTAACACGGGAGGCGGGTTCATCGTCGTGGCCAGGACAGGAACTGTGCGGCAGTCCGCTTTCCTGACCGAGGGGGCGGCACAGGCTCGATAGGACCTTTCCGAACTCTAGCAGCATCGAAATGGACCCGCAGCCTTCGGACGCCACGATCCCGCCGGGAGGTTCCGGCGGCGGGGAGAGATGGGACGGAGACGCTCGGGGCGCTCCGTCCCGGCGAGGTCAGGACTGTTTCGGCAGGGCCAGGCATTCGCCCATGCGCACCGGGCTCGCTGCCCCGAGGCCGTCGTTGAACGCGACCTGCTGCGGGCCGAACAGGACGATGGCGGTGGAGCCCAGCTTGAAGCGACCCAGCTCGGCGCCTTTTTCCAGGCGGATCGGCGCACGGGCGGCTTCGTCGTAGCGGAAGGTCTTCAGTTCGCGCTTCGGCGGCGTAACCAGGCCGGCCCAGACGGTTTCGATGGAGGCCACGATCATCGCGCCCACCAGCACCACGGCCATCGGACCGCGCTCGGTGTCGAACAGGCAGACCACCCGCTCGTTGCGGGCGAACAGCTCGGGAACGTTTTCCGCGGTGGTCTGGTTCACCGAGAACAGCCGGCCGGGAACGTAGACCATCTCGCGCAGGGTGCCGGCCAGCGGCATGTGCACGCGGTGGTAGTCCCGGGGGGACAGGTAGACGGTGGCGAAGTCGCCACCCATGAAGGGCGCGGCCAGTTCGGCGTCGCCGCCGAGCAGTTCGGCCAGGCTGTAGCTGTGGCCTTTGGCCTGGAAGATCCGCCCGTGCTCGATCGGGCCGAGCTGGCTGATCGCGCCATCGGCCGGGCAGAGCACCGCGCCGGGCTCCTGGGCCAGCGGGCGGGCGCCATCCTTCAGGGCGCGGGTGAAGAAGGCATTGAAATGTTCATAGGCCTGCAGGTCCTCGACCTGCGCTTCGCGCATGTCGACCTGGTAGCGCCGGGCGAACCAGGCGATCAGGCGGTCCTTGAACCAGGTCGCCCGGCAGTCGGCGGCGAAGCCGATCAGCCGGGACAGCAGGTGGTGCGGCAGCAGGTACTGGCTGCAGATGAACAGACGATCTTTGAACGACATTCCTCAAACCTCTACAGGGGTATCGGGGTGGTTGCCCCATTCCGACCAGGAGCCGGCGTAGCCTTTGACCCGCGGGTAGCCCAGCGCCTTGGCCACCAGGTAGGTGAAGCCGGAGCGATGGTGGGTCTGGCAGTGGGTGATCACTTCCTTGTCCGGCGTAATGCCGAGGGCCTCCAGGACTTCGGCGATATCCGCGCGGATGCGCAGGGCGCGAGCCGGGTCCATGCCGGCGGTCCATTCGAAATTGATCGCGCCGGGCACATGCCCGGCCTTCGCGGCGAGCACCTTGGTACCGGCGTATTCGCTGGGGTTGCGCGCATCCCATACCGCCAGGTCGGCGGCGCCGAGGCGGCTTTGCAGGTATTCGCGGGTCGCGCTGGGCTCGTCGTGCAACGTCAGCGGCAGCGGGCCGCCGACAGGCGCCGGGACCTCGCGGTCGAGCTCCTGGGCGTCGGCGATCCAGGCCGGCAGGCCGCCGTTGAGATAGTGGTAGCGGTGGTGGCCGATCACGTCCAGCAGCCAGATGAAGCGGCCCGCCCAGCCGCCGCCTTCGTCGTCGTAGACCACGTAGGTCGCCTCCGGGCGGTGGCCCAGCTCGCCGAACAGGGCTTCCAGGTCGGCCTTGGCCGGTAGCAGGCCGGGTGCCGGGGGTTGTCCCCACTGGGTGCGTTTGGGGTCGACGAAACGCGCGCCGGGGATATGCCCTTCGGCGTAGCGGGCGGCACTGGTCAGGTCGACCAGGATCAGCTCGGGCGCGCCCAGGCGCGGCGCGAGATCGCTGGGCTCGATCACCAATGGCAGGTCGGAGAAGACGGACATGCGAGTACCCCCGGGTTGAAGAAGGGCAGCAGTTTAACGGAAAGCGCGCCCGACCAGTGTGCCGGGCGTGTCCCTCATTCCGTGCGGCGCTGGCGGCCGAACTGCTGGTTCGCGCGCTCGGTGCACTGGGCGGTCTTGGCGAAGGCCTGGGCATGCAGGTCGCTGAACGGCTGGCCGCCGAGGTCGGCCAGGACCAGCATCACCACTCGCGAGCCGTTGCCCAGCGAGCGCAGCAGCAGGTGAGGTCCGGGGAACAGTTGGCGCAAGGGTTCGCCGAGGGCCGGCAGCAACTGGTCCTGGTTGTTCGGGCCGATGCGCAGCAGGGCGGGTTGCTGGAACAGTTTCTTCAGCAGCGGGCTGCTGGCAATCTCCAGTTGCAATTTCTCCTGGCCCGGTTCGAGTCCGGCGCTCTGCTGCGCCAGCACGTGTACCTGGGTGCGATCGGCCACCAGCAGCAGCATCCTTTGCAGGCCGCAGGCGCGCAGCGCATCGCGGGCACAGGCGGTGAGCTGCACCACGTTGCTGAACGGGCTGGGCTCGCGGAGCAACTCGGCGCAATGCTGCCGCCACTCGGCCAGGGCTTCCGCCGAGGGCGGCGGCGGGGGCGCCGCTTCGGCACGCCAGCGGCTGGCCTGCCAGGGCCAGATCAAGGCCACCGCCGGATGCCACAGCGGCGGCCGGGCGTGCAGGCGCGCGCTTTGCGCGGCGAGCATGTGCACCTGCTGCTGGACTTCGGTCAGCGGCTGGCCCAGGTACAGGCCGGTCAGGCGCTGCCAGCGCAGCATGTGCGGCCCGTCCCAGCTCTGGTGCGCGGCGATGGCCAGGCCATTGGCGAGGAGAGTGCAGTTGGCCGGCTGGGTCAGCCAGCGGGCGAGATCGGGCTGGGCATCGAGTTGCTGTTGCTGGAGCAGGGGCGACTGATGGTCGCGGGCGATACGCAGGGCTCGAACCAGCAGGCGACGGTCGCAGGCGAGCAGGCGATAGCCCTGGATGACCCACTGCGGTAGCCGCCAGCGTTCGGCCAGCGCCAGGCAGATCGGCAGCAGGCGCATGCCGAGCAGTTCGCGCTCCACTCGCAGGGTCGGTTCGCCCTGTACCAGCACGCGTTGCTGCCATTGCTCCAGCAGCTGCGGGCGGGCGTTGGCCAGCGCCCAGACCGGAGCCATGGTCAGCAGGCTGCCCCAGTGAATTTCCTGCCAGAGCCTGGCCAGGCGCGCGCCGAACAGGCCGCTGGCCTGCTGCATGGCGTGCTGGCTGATCAGCAGCATCTGCCCGAGGACCCTGGGCATCTCCGCATCCTGGATACTCGGCAGGGTCTTCAGAAGTTGGCTCGCGCGCGCCAGGCCGAGGCGGCTGAGGGCCACCTCCAGGCTTTCCGCGGGGTTGTCGCGGGCGCTCTCGGCGCGATTGGCCTCGCGCAGGATGGACAACGCCAGCGTCGGGCTGCCCTGCAACTGGTCGGCGATCTCGCGCAGCGAGCGGCGGCTGTCGCTCAGCGCGGCGTGCAGGCCGGCATAGTGGCTGGCGGGGATCGGCAGGGGTTGCCGGTCGAGCTCTTCGAGCCAGGCGGCGAGGCGGTCTGTCATGGGTGTCGGGCTCGGTGTCGGCGAGGCGGCGAACTGGCTTTTCGAGTATTCGGACTATAGTCTTGCGGCTAGCAACCGATAACAAGAGGGAGCCTAGCAGTCCCCCTCCTTATCCTGTTCATTTCGCACGTCCGGTCCTCATGTCAAAAATCATCGGCATCATCGTCGTTTTCGCCAGTGTCCTCGGGGGCTTCCTGCTCTCCGGCGGCAAGATCGGCGCCATCATCCAGCCCTTCGAGGTCCTGATCATCGGCGGTGCGGCACTGGGGGCGTTCCTCCAGGCCAACCCGGGCAGCACGTTCATGGTGGTGCTGAAGAAAGCGCCGAAGATGTTCAGCAACCGCTTTACCCAGACCTACTACCTCGAGGTGCTGGGCATGCTCTACGAGATCCTCAACAAGAGCCGGCGCGAAGGGATGATGGCGATCGAGGCGGACATCGAGGACCCCGCGGCCAGTCCCATCTTCAGCAAGTACCCCGGCGTGCTGAAGGACGAACGGATGACCGCCTATGTCTGCGACTACCTGCGCATCATGTCCTCCGGCAACATGGCGCCGCACGAGCTGGAAGGCCTGTTCGACATGGAGCTGTCCAGTCTCAAGGAGGACCTGGAGCATCCGTCCCACGCGGTGACCAAGGTCGCCGACGCCCTGCCGGGCTTCGGTATCGTCGCCGCGGTACTCGGCATCGTCATCACCATGGCGTTGCTTGGCGAAGGCAGCCAGGCGGAGATCGGCCACCACGTCGCCGCCGCCCTGGTGGGTACCTTCCTCGGGATTCTCGCCGCCTACGGCTTCGTCGGCCCGCTGGCCGTCGCGCTGGAGCACGATGCCAAGGAAGAGTTGAACATGTTCGAGGCGATCAAGGCCTGCCTGGTCGCTTCCGCTTCCGGCATGCCGCCTTCGCTGGCCGTCGAGTTCGGCCGCAAGGTGCTGCTGCCCGCCCATCGGCCGACCTTCGCCGAGCTCGAGCAGGCCGTGCGTGGCCGCTGAGTGGAGGCACTGTCGATAGATGGACAATAACCAGCCGATCATCGTCAAGCGCGTCAAGCGCTATGCCGCCGGCCACCACGGCGGCTCGTGGAAGATCGCCTTCGCCGACTTCGCGACGGCGATGATGGCGTTCTTCCTGGTGCTCTGGCTGCTGTCTTCGGCCACCCCGGAGCAGAAGAAGGCGATTTCCGGATACTTCCAGGACCCCATCGGTTTCAGCGAAAGCGCCAGCCCCTACGTCATCGACCTCGGCGGCACGCCGACGCCGGCGCCGGACAAGACCCTCAATCCGCAGGTCCAGGCCCAGCCGGACTCCAACGAAAGCCGGATCAGCCCCGAGCAGGACCACCAGGTCAACGCCGACCAGGCCGAGAACCTCGCCGAGCAGGTTGAGCGAGAGCGCCTGGCGCTGCTGCTGCAGGAGTTGCAGAACAAGGTCGACGAAAATCCGATGCTCAAGGACTTCAAGGACCAGATCCACTTCGAGATCACCCGCGACGGCCTGCGCATCCAGATCGTCGACGCCGCCAACCGGCCGATGTTCGACCTCGGCAGCGCGCGCCTGCAGCCGTATTTCGAGGACATCCTGCTGGCCATGGCCGAGACCATCCGCCAGGTGCCGAACAAGATCAGCATCAGCGGCCACACCGACGCCAAGCCCTATGCCGGCAACGGTGACTTCGGCAACTGGGAGCTATCGGCCAATCGCGCCAACGCCGCGCGCCGTGCGCTGGTCGCCGGCGGCTATCCGGAAGGGCAGATCGCCCAGGTTGTCGGATATGCCTCGGCACGCCTGTTCGACGACAAGGACCCGCTGAACCCGGTGAACCGGCGGATCGACATCGTGGTCCTGACCCGCAAGGCGCAGAAGGCCATCGAAGGCGAGACCGGCGCCCCCGCGGCTGCCCCGGGCGAGCAGCCGAAGCCGGCTGCCGAGGCACCGGCGGCGGGCGCGCAACCTTCGCTACCGGCGGACGAGGTGCAGAAGAAGCTCAACCTGTTCGACGACGGCGGCAGCCTGAAGCTGGAGCAGATCAAGGGCGACTGAGGTTCAGTAGTCCGTTTCCGGCATGCTTGCCAGAATGTGCCGGTAGCTGGCCATGCGTTGCGGCATGATGCGCCCGTCCTCCAAGGCCTGGAGCAGGGCGCAACCTGGTTCGCGGTCGTGCTTGCAGTCGCGGAAGCGGCAATGCCCGAGCAGGTCGCGGAACTCGATGAAGCCGGCCTCGACGTCGTCTCGCGACACGTGCCCCAGGCCGAACTCACGGATGCCGGGCGAGTCGATCAGGTCGCCGCCGCCGGGAAAATGGAACAGTCGCGCGGTGGTGGTGGTATGGGTGCCCTTGCCGGTCACCGTGGAGAGGTCGCCGACACGGGTGTCGACACCTGGCAACAAGGCATTCACCAGCGACGACTTGCCCACCCCGGACTGCCCGACGAAGACGCTCACGTGAGCGTCCAGCGCGCCGCGCAGTTCGTCCATCGCCAGGCCATTGAAGGCCGATACCTCGATCAGCGGATAACCCAGGGTGCGGTAGACATTCAGCAGCGCATCGATGCCTTCGGCATTGCTCTCGTCGACCAGGTCGGCCTTGTTCAGCAGCAGCAGCGGCTGGATGCCGGCATGTTCGGCGGCGATCAGGTAGCGGTCGATCAGGTTGGCGTGCGGTTCGGGACGCGGGGCGAAGACGATGACGATGCGGTCGACGTTGGCCGCTACCGGCTTGAGCAGCCCGCGCATGTCCGGGCGGCACAGCTCGGAGCGACGTGGCAATTGCGCGACGATCACGCCGATGCCCTGGTTGCCGGCACGCCAGACCACCTGGTCGCCGGTCACCAGTGCCGGCAGGTTGGCGCGCAGGTGACAGCGGGAAACCTGGCCGTCGGCGGACTCGACCTCTACCTGAACCCCGAAATGAGCGATCACCTGGCCGGTCTGCTCCGGTCCCAGGTCGCCGCCCTCCAGCTCTTCCACGGCACGCGACTCGCGACGGGCCGCCCGGGCCGCGCGTTCTTCCTGGATCTTTTCGATGCGCCAGCTCTGCCGGCGGGTCAAGTGGCGTTTGGCCATGATGCGTCCGCATGAAAAATCGGCGGCGAGTTTAACATGGGCGCGCCGCCATCATTCGCGCGGCGGCGTTCCACGCTAGAATGCACGGCATAGCGACTGGAGCGACTCCCCATGCAGAACCCGCAGAACCTTATCTGGATCGACCTGGAGATGACCGGCCTCGATCCGGACCGGGACGTCATCATCGAGATGGCCACCATCGTCACCGACAGTGACCTCAACACTCTGGCCGAAGGACCGGTGATCGCCATCCACCAGCCAGAGGAAATCCTCGCCGGCATGGACGAGTGGAATACCCGCCAGCACGGCCAATCCGGCCTGATGCAGAGGGTTCGGGAAAGTACCGTGAGCATGGCCGAGGCCGAGGCGCAGACCCTGGCCTTCCTCGAGCAGTGGGTGCCCAAGCGCAGCTCGCCGATCTGCGGCAACAGCATCTGCCAGGACCGCCGCTTCCTCTATAGGCACATGCCCAGGCTGGAAGGCTACTTCCACTACCGCAACCTCGACGTCTCCACCCTCAAGGAGCTGGCTGCGCGCTGGGCGCCGCAGGTCCGCGAGAGCTTCAAGAAGGGCAACACCCACCTGGCGCTGGACGATATCCGCGAGTCGATCGCCGAGCTGCGCCACTATCGCGACCACTTCATCAAGCTCTGATCCGTCCGGGCCGGGCGGCAGGCGCCGGCTGGGCTAGGTTTCCCCGTGGCGCCGCAGGGCCCATTCCACGTGCTCGCGGACCAGCTCCGAAGGGAACCCGCGGCGCGCCTTCAGCGCCTCCAGCACCGGGATGGTCGAGGGCGCGTTGCCCAGCCCCACCGCCAGGTTGCGCAACCAACGTTCGTAGCCGGCGCGGCGCAGCGGCGAACCCTCGGTGCGGCCGAGGAACTCCTCCTCGCTCCAGAGGAACAGTTCGGCGAGTTCGGCGTTGTCCAGGCTGTGGCGCGGCTGGAAGTCGCCCTGCCCGGTGGGGCGGGCGAAGCGATTCCATGGGCAGACGATCTGGCAGTCGTCGCAGCCGAATACCCGGTTGCCGATCAGTGGCCGCAGCTCCAGCGGAATCGCGCCCTTGTACTCGATGGTCAGGTAGGAGATGCAGCGTCGCGCGTCCAGCCGGTAGGGGCCGACGAAGGCCGCGGTCGGGCAGATGTCCAGGCAGGCCGAGCAGCGTCCGCAATGCTCGCTGTCCATCGCCGGGTCGACGGGTAGCGGCATGTCGACGAACAGCTCGCCGAGGAAGAAGTAGCTGCCGGCCTTGCGGTTGAGCACCAGCGTGTTCTTGCCGATCCAGCCGAGGCCGGCCTGTTCGGCGATGGCCTTTTCCAGCACCGGCGCGCTGTCGACGAAGGCGCGGAAACCGAACGGGCCGACTTCGGCCTGGATGCGCTCGGCCAGTTGTTGCAGACGCTTGCGGATCAGCTTGTGGTAGTCGCGGCCGAGGGCGTAGCGCGAGACGTAGGCTTTTTCCGGTGTCGCGAGGACCTGCGCCATGCGCGTGTCGCCGGGCAGGTAATCCATGCGCAGGGATATCACCCGCAGCGTGCCGGGAACCAGCTCGGCAGGTCGCGAGCGCTTGCTGCCGTGCGCCGCCATGTAGTCCATCTCGCCGTGGTAGCCGGCCTCCAGCCAGCGCTGCAGGTGCGCTTCGTGCTCGCCCAGCTCGACGTCGCTGATACCGACCTGCTGGAACCCCAGCTCGCGGCCCCAGTCCTTGATGGACTGGGCGAGGCGGGCGGGGTCCGGCGGGGAAAGGTTGTCGGCCAGAGGTTGGGGAGTCATGGGAGGCAACGAAGACGAGGGAAAGCGAAATGGGATAGGTATAATTCTGCCAGACTGCGCGCCTGACGCCGAATCGATCCGATGACCATGACCTTCCAGCACGACGACCTGCCACTCGCCCTCTATTCCGCCGCCCAGGTGCGCGACCTGGATGCGCGCCTGATCGCTGCCGGCACGCCGGGCTTCGAACTCATGCAGCGCGCCGCCCACGCCGCCTGGCGTGCCTTGCGCCGCCGTTGGCCGGAGGCCGCGGCGCTGACGGTGCTCGCCGGGCACGGCAACAATGCCGGCGACGGCTACCTGATCGCGGCGCTGGCGCAACGTGCGGGTTGGCGAGTGCGGGTGCTGGCGGTCGCGGCGCCGCAGCGGCTTGCCGGCGACGCGGCGCAGGCGCATGCCGCCGCGCTGGCGACCGGGGTCGTGGTGGAGCCCTGGAGCGAGTGCGCCGTGCTCGAGGGCGTAGTAGTGGATGCATTGCTCGGCACCGGCCTGGCAGGTGCCGTGCGCGAGCCCTTTGCGCAGGCCATCCGCCTGGCCAACGCCGCCGACCTGCCGGTGCTGGCGGTGGATATTCCTTCCGGCTTGAGCGCCGACACCGGCGCGGTATTGGGGGAAGCGATCAGGGCGGATCTGACAGTGACTTTCATCGGCCTGAAGATCGGGCTGTTCACTGGCGAGGCGCCGGCACGGGTCGGCGAGCTGGTGTTCGACGAACTCGGTAGCGACGCCGTCGTGCTGCAAGCGCTCCAGCCCCGGGCTCGCCGCCTGGCGCGAAATGCCCTGCCGAGGCTGGCAGCGCGGCCGCGGACCGCACACAAGGGGCTGTTCGGCCACCTGCTGGTGGTCGGCGGCGACACCGGCATGGGCGGGGCCGTGCTACTGGCCGCGGAAAGCGCCCTGCGCTGCGGCGCCGGGCTGGTCTCGGCGGCGACCCGCGTCGAACATGTGCCGGCGTTGCTGGGCCGTTGTCCCGAGGTCATGGCCCATGGCGTGGCGTCGGCGAACCAACTGCTGGCCCTTGCCGAACGCGCCAGCGTGCTGGTGCTCGGTCCCGGGCTTGGCCAGCGCGCCTGGGGTCGCAGCCTGCTGAGCGCTGTCCGGTCGCGACCGTTGCCGCAGGTCTGGGATGCCGACGCGTTGAACCTGCTGGCCCTGGAACCGGTCGGAGCAGGGCCGCAGACATGGATTCTGACGCCGCATCCTGGCGAGGCCGCGCGCCTGTTGGGTCGCTCGATCGCCGAGGTGCAGGCGGATCGTCCGGCGGCGGCGCTGGAACTGGCGCGTCGCTACCAGGCGGTGGTGGTGCTGAAGGGCGCCGGCAGCCTGGTCGCCGCGCCCGACGGACGACTCGCCGTCTGTTCCCAGGGGCATCCGGCGATGGCCGGCGCCGGCCTGGGTGACGTGCTGTCGGGCATCACCGGTGCCTTGCTGGCCCAGCGCGTGGAGGCGTTCGAGGCGGCCTGCCTGGCGGTCTGGCTGCATGCCGCCGCCGGTGAGCGGCTCGGCGCCCAGGGTCGCGGGCTGGCGGCGACCGATCTCATACCTACCGTTCGTCAGTTGCTCGAGGAGTGCAGTCCGTGTCTGAAGTGATCCTGTCCGCCGAAGGGGAAGACGCGATGCTCGAACTGGGCGGGCGCATCGCCCGGGTCAGCGGGGGGCAGGGGGTGATCTACCTGCATGGCGACCTTGGCGCCGGCAAGACCACCCTCTCGCGCGGCATCCTGCGCGGCCTCGGCCATGCCGGCTCGGTGAAAAGCCCGACCTTTACCCTGGTCGAGCCTTACGAAATCGGCGAGCTGCGCGCCTACCATTTCGACCTGTACCGGCTCGCCGATGCGGAGGAATTGGAGTTCTTCGGCATCCGCGACTATTTCGACGGCAGCGCACTCTGTCTGATCGAGTGGCCCGAGCGCGGTGCGGGCGTTTTGCCAACCGCCGATCTGGACATTACCATTACTGCCCAAGCGGGTGGACGGACACTGCGCCTGGTACCGCACGGTGCGCGGGGCGAAGCCTGGTGTGCCACCCTGACCATGGGAGCATGAGAAAAACGATGGGTTGGGGCTTGCGTCTGCGGACGTTGTTGACTGGGGTGATGATTCTGCTGGCCTGCCAGGTCGGCGAGGTTCTGGCCGCCGCGCAAATCAAGAGCGTGCGGATCTGGCGCGCTCCGGACAACACCCGTCTGGTCTTCGATCTCTCCGGTCCGGTGCAGCACAGCCTGTTCACCCTGGCCGCGCCCAACCGTATCGTCATCGACGTCAGCGGCGCCCAGCTGGCGACCCAGCTCAACGGTCTCAAGCTCGGCAACACCCCGATCACCGCGGTGCGCTCCGCCCAGCGCACGCCCAACGACCTGCGCATGGTCCTCGACCTGTCGGCGCAGGTCACCCCGAAAAGCTTCGTCCTGCCGCCCAACCAGCAATACGGCAACCGCCTGGTGGTCGATCTCTACGACCAGGGCGCCGACCTGACCCCGGACGTACCCGCGACGCCGACCCCGAGCGTGCCGGTCACTCCGGTGACGCCGACCCAGCCGGTGGCCAAGCTGCCGCTGCCGACCAAGGGCGGTACCCGCGATATCGTCATCGCCATCGACGCCGGCCACGGCGGTGAAGACCCTGGCGCCCTTGGCCCGGGCGGGCTGCACGAGAAGAACATCACCCTGTCGATCGCTCGCGAGCTGCAACGCCAGATCAACCAGGTGCGCGGTTACCGGGCCGAGCTGACCCGTACCGGCGACTACTTCATCCCACTGCGCAAGCGCACCGAGATCGCCCGCAAGAAGGGCGCCGACCTGTTCGTCTCGATCCATGCCGACGCCGCGCCGAGCCGCAGCGCCTTCGGTGCCTCGGTGTTCGCCCTGTCCGACCGCGGCGCCACTTCGGAAACCGCGCGCTGGCTGGCCGACAGCGAGAACCGTTCCGACCTGATCGGCGGCGATGGCAGCGTCAGCCTCGGCGACAAGGACCAGATGCTCGCCGGCGTGCTGCTCGACCTGTCGATGACCGCCACCCTCTCGTCGAGCCTGGATGTCGGCCACAAGGTGCTGACCAATGTCGGCCGCATCACTTCGCTGCACAAGCGTCGTGTCGAGCAGGCCGGGTTCATGGTGCTGAAGTCGCCGGACATCCCGTCGATCCTGGTGGAAACCGGCTTCATCTCGAACGTCAACGAGTCGCGCAAGCTGGCCAGCGCCAGCCATCAGCAGGCCTTGGCGCGTTCGATCACCAGCGGCATCCGCCAGTATTTCCAGCAGAGCCCGCCGCCCGGCACCTACATCGCCTCTTTGCGCGCCCAGGGCAAGCTCTCCATGGGGCCGCGCGAGCACGTGGTGCGGCCCGGAGAGACCCTGGCGATGATCGCCCAGCGCTATGAAGTGAGCATGGCCGCGCTGCGCAGCAGCAACAGCCTGTCCAGCGACAACCTGAAAGTCGGCCAGGCCCTGTCCATCCCGAGCACCGCCCTGGCGGCCCAGTGATGAGTGAAGCACCGCGTATCCAGCTGCTGAGTCCGCGGCTGGCGAACCAGATCGCCGCCGGTGAGGTGGTCGAGCGTCCCGCCTCGGTGGCCAAGGAACTCCTGGAAAACAGCCTTGACGCCGGTTCCCGGCGCATCGACGTGGAGGTCGAGCAGGGCGGCATCAAGTTGCTGCGAGTGCGCGACGACGGTCGCGGCATCCCCGCCGACGACCTGCCGCTGGCCCTGGCTCGCCACGCCACCAGCAAGATCCGCGAGCTGGAAGACCTGGAGCGGGTGATGAGCCTCGGCTTCCGTGGCGAGGCGCTGGCCTCGATCAGCTCGGTAGCGCGCCTGACCATGACCTCGCGTACCGCCGACGCTGGCGAAGCCTGGCAGGTGGAAACCGAGGGCCGCGACATGCAGCCGCGGGTACAGCCGGCGGCGCACCCGGTGGGGACCAGCGTCGAGGTTCGCGACCTGTTCTTCAATACCCCGGCGCGGCGCAAGTTCCTGCGTGCCGAGAAGACCGAGTTCGACCATCTGCAGGAAGTCATCAAGCGCCTGGCGCTGGCCCGTTTCGACGTGGCTTTCCACCTGCGCCACAACGGCAAGACCATCTTCGCCCTGCACGAGGCGCGAGACGAGCTGGCCCGCGCGCGCCGGGTCGGCGCGGTGTGCGGCCAGGCATTCCTCGAGCAGGCGCTGCCGATCGAGGTCGAGCGCAACGGTCTGCACCTGTGGGGCTGGGTCGGCTTGCCGACCTTCTCCCGCAGCCAGCCGGACCTGCAGTACTTCTATGTGAACGGGCGCATGGTGCGCGACAAGCTGGTCGCCCACGCGGTGCGCCAGGCTTATCGCGACGTGCTGTACAACGGCCGGCACCCGACCTTCGTGCTGTTCTTCGAAGTCGATCCGGCGGTGGTGGACGTCAACGTGCACCCGACCAAGCACGAAGTTCGCTTCCGTGACAGCCGGATGGTCCATGACTTCCTCTATGGCACCTTGCATCGTGCGCTGGGCGAGGTCCGTCCCGACGACCAGCTCGCGCCGCCCGGGGCGACCAGCCTGACCGAGCCGCGACCGACCGGCGCTGCCGCCGGCGAGTTCGGCCCGCAGGGCGAGATGCGCCTGGCTGAGAGCGTGCTGGAGAGTCCGGCGGCACGGGTGGGCTGGAGTGGCGGCTCGTCGGCCTCCGGCGGCTCCTCCGGCTATTCCGCCTACACCCGGCCGGAGGCGCCGCCTTCTCTGGCCGAGGCCGGTGGCGCCTACAAGGCCTACTTCGCGCCGTTACCCGCGGGCGAGGCGCCAGCCGCGTTGCCCGAGAGCGCCCAGGACATCCCGCCGCTGGGTTACGCCCTGGCGCAGCTCAAGGGCATCTACATCCTCGCCGAGAACGCCCACGGCCTGGTGCTGGTGGACATGCACGCGGCCCACGAACGGATCACCTACGAGCGCCTCAAGGTGGCGATGGCCAGCGAAGGCTTGCGTGGGCAGCCGTTGCTGGTGCCGGAGTCGATCGCGGTCAGCGAGCGCGAGGCGGATTGCGCGGAAGAGCATTCCAGCTGGTTCCAGCGCCTGGGCTTCGAGCTGCAGCGCCTGGGGCCGGAAAGCCTGGCGATCCGGCAGATCCCTGCGCTGCTCAAGCAGGCGGAGGCGACCCAGTTGGTGCGCGATGTCATCGCCGACCTGCTGGAGTACGGCACCAGCGACCGTATCCAGGCACACCTGAACGAGTTGCTCGGCACCATGGCCTGCCATGGCGCGGTGCGCGCCAACCGGCGCCTGACCCTGCCGGAAATGAACGCCCTGTTGCGCGACATGGAAATCACCGAACGCAGCGGCCAGTGCAACCATGGGCGTCCGACCTGGACCCAACTGGGCCTGGACGAGCTGGACAAGCTCTTCCTGCGCGGACGCTGAGCCTTGCAGCTTCGGGCGCAAAGCCCGAAGCTATGCGCTTTGTCCAAGAGCGTTCCGATGTCTTCCCTGCCTCCCGCCATCTTTCTCATGGGGCCGACCGCCGCCGGCAAGACCGACCTGGCGATGGCGCTGGCCGATGCGCTGCCCTGCGAGCTGATCAGCGTCGACTCGGCGCTGATCTACCGCGGCATGGATATCGGTACGGCCAAGCCTTCCCGGGAGCTGCTGGCGCGCTATCCGCACCGCCTGATCGATATCCGCGACCCGGCGGAGAGCTATTCGGCCGCGGAATTCCGCGCCGACGCCCTGGCGGCGATGGCCGAGGCCACCGCGCGCGGCAGGATTCCCCTGCTGGTGGGGGGCACCATGCTCTATTACAAGGCGTTGCTCGAGGGCCTGGCCGACATGCCCGGCGCCGATCCCGAGGTGCGCGCGGCGATCGAGGCCGAGGCCCTGGCCGAAGGTTGGGAGGCGCTGCACCGGCAACTCGCCGAGGTCGACCCGGAGTCGGCTGCGCGCATCCACCCCAACGACCCGCAGCGACTGATGCGGGCGCTCGAGGTGTATCGCCTCGGCGGGGTGTCGATGAGCGACCTGCGTCGCCGGCAAAGCGCTGAAAAGGCGGATTTTGACGCGTCAGGCAGGAATCAATTGCCGTATACTGTCGCTCAGCTGGCGATTGCTCCCGAGCAGCGCCAGGTGTTGCACGCGCGGATTGCGCAGCGTTTTCGCCAGATGCTGGAACAGGGTTTCATCGCCGAGGTCGAAGCACTGCATGCCAGAAGTGACTTGCATGCAGGATTACCGTCTATTAGAGCCGTGGGTTACCGTCAGGTGTGGGATTACCTGGATGGCAAGCTGTCCTACGCTGAAATGACCGAACGCGGCATCATCGCTACCCGCCAGTTGGCCAAGCGCCAGTTCACCTGGCTGCGAAGCTGGAGCCATCTACACTGGATGGACAGCCTAGCAGGTGACAATCTGCCGCGTGCCTTGAAATACCTGAAAACGGTCTCCATATTGGCCTGAGACCTTAATTTGTCCGTCTGTTTCCGGAGCGAGACCGGAGTTTGGACGGCGCCAAGTCACCCTATTCGACTACTTCAAACTACGATCCTTAAAGGAGTGCGGCACATGTCAAAAGGGCATTCGCTACAAGACCCTTACCTCAATACCCTGCGGAAAGAACGCGTCCCGGTTTCCATCTATCTGGTCAACGGCATCAAGCTGCAAGGCCAGATCGAGTCCTTCGACCAGTTTGTCATCCTGCTGAAGAACACCGTCAGCCAGATGGTTTACAAGCACGCGATCTCCACCGTGGTACCGAGCCGTCCGGTGCGTCTGCCGAGCGGTGACCAGCCGGCCGAGCCGGGCAACGCTTGACGGGAGTCCGCTTTGTTCTTTGAGCGCCCAGGTGGTGGGGAACAGGCTGTTCTGGTGCATCTGGAAGGGCAGAACCCCGAGGCGCGTGAAGACCCGCAGGAGTTCCAGGAGCTGGTGCGTTCGGCCGGCGCGGAAACGGTGGCATTCGTCAGCGTCTCCCGCCACCAGCCGAGCGCCAAATATCTTATCGGCAGTGGCAAGGTCGAGGAGTTGCACGACCTGGTCAAGGCCGAAAACGTCGAGCTGGTGATTTTCAACCACACCTTGACGCCCAGCCAGGAGCGCAACCTCGAGCGAGCGTTCGAGTGCCGCGTACTCGACCGGACCGGGCTGATCCTCGACATCTTCGCCCAGCGCGCACGTACCCACGAAGGCAAGTTGCAGGTGGAACTGGCGCAACTGGAGCACATGAGCACGCGGCTGGTACGCGGCTGGACCCACCTCGAACGGCAGAAAGGCGGTATCGGCCTGCGCGGTCCGGGCGAGACCCAGCTGGAAACCGACCGACGCCTGCTGCGCGTGCGCATCCGCCAGATCAAGCAGCGCCTGGAGAAGGTCCGCAGCCAGCGCGAGCAGGCTCGACGCGGGCGCAAGCGCGCGGATATCCCGGCGGTCTCCCTGGTCGGCTATACCAACGCCGGCAAATCGACCCTGTTCAATGCGCTCACCGCCTCCGAGGTGTATGCCGCCAACCAGTTGTTCGCCACCCTCGACCCCACCCTGCGTCGCCTGCAACTGGACGATCTCGGGCCGGTGGTGCTGGCCGACACGGTGGGCTTCATCCGTCACCTGCCGCACAAGCTGGTGGAGGCCTTCCGCGCTACGCTGGAAGAGTCGAGCAACGCCGACCTCCTGCTGCACGTGATCGACGCCTACGAGCCCGAACGGGATGCGCAGGTCGAGCAGGTGCTGGCGGTGCTCGGCGAGATCGGCGCCAACGAATTGCCGATGCTCGAGGTCTATAACAAGGTCGACCTGCTACCCTCGGTCGAGCCGCACATCCAGCGTGACGATTCCGGCAAGCCGGTGCGCGTCTGGCTGTCGGCGCAGACCGGCGAAGGCCTCGACCTGTTGCGCCAGGCCATCGCCGAGCTGCTCGGCGAGGACCTGTTCGTCGGGACCTTGCGCCTGCCCCAGCGGCTCGGGCGCCTGCGCGCCCAGTTGTTCGAACTGGGCGCGGTGCAGTCCGAGGCGCACGATGAGGAAGGTTGTACCCTGCTGCAGGTGCGCCTGCCGCGGGCCGAGTTGAACCGCCTGGCGAGCCGCGCTGGCTGGCAGCCGGCGGAGTTCGTTGCGCAACACACTTTGCAATAAAGCCCGTATCGCTGCTTTTGGCAGCGGGCAGGGCATTCGGTAGCATGGGTGGCCGCGCCGCAGGCGCGTTTCGCGTTACTAGATGGAGAGCGCTATGGCTTGGAACGAGCCGGGTGACAACTCGAACAACAACGATCGAGACCCGTGGGGAGGCCGCCGCGGTGGTGGTGGCGGCGGTGGTGACCGCAAGGGGCCGCCCGACCTGGATGAGGCTTTCCGCAAGCTTCAGGACAGCCTGAACGGGCTGTTCGGTGGAAAAAAACGCAGTGGCAACGGTTCCGGCTCCGGTTCCGGCGGCAAGGGCGGTGGCCTGGGCCTGTTCGGTATCGGCCTGGCGATCCTCGCCGTGCTCTGGCTGTACAACGCCATCTATGTGGTGGACGAGCAGGAGCAGGCGGTCATCCTGCGCTTCGGCAAGTATTACGAGACGGTCGGTCCCGGCCTGAACTTCTACTTCCCGCCGATCGACAAGCGCTTCCAGGAGAACGTCACCCGCGAGCGTGCGTACAGCAAGCAGGGGCAGATGCTCACCGAGGACGAGAACATCGTCGAAGTGCCGCTGACCGTGCAGTACAAGATCAGCAACCTGCAGGACTTCGTGCTCAACGTCGACCAGCCCGAGGTCAGCCTGCAGCAGGCGACCGAGAGCGCGCTGCGGCATGTCGCCGGCTCCACCACCATGGACCGGATCCTCACCGAAGGCCGCGAGCAGATGGCGACCGAGGTGCGCGAGCGCCTGCAACGCTTCCTGGATACCTACAGGACCGGTATCACCGTGACCCAGGTGAACATCCAGAGCGCCCAGGCCCCGCGTGAGGTGCAGGAAGCGTTCGACGACGTGATCCGGGCCCGCGAGGACGAGCAGCGCGAGAAGAACCAGGCCGAAGCCTATGCCAACGGCGTGGTGCCGGAGGCGCGTGGCCAGGCTCAGCGCATCATCGAAGAAGCCAACGGTTACCGCGACGAGGTGATTTCGCGCGCCCAGGGTGAGGCGGATCGCTTCTCCAAGCTGCTGGTGGAATATCGCAAGGCTCCGGAAGTGACGCGCGAGCGTCTGTACCTGGACACCATGCAGGAAGTCTTCAGCCAGACCAGCAAGGTGCTGGTGACCGGTCAGCAGGGGCAGAACAACCTGCTCTACCTGCCGCTGGACAAGATGATCGATGGTCGTAACGCCGCGCCTGCTACGGGTGCCGGTGCTTCCGCCGGTGGTGGCAGCGCCAGCGCTTCCGACCTGGGGTCGCGGATCGTCAACGATCTGCGCCAGCAAGACGCGCGTACGAGGGAGAGCCGCTGATGGGCAACAAGTCTTTGATCGCTCTGATCGTCGGTGTCGTCGCCGCCATCGTCCTGTGGAACAGCGTCTACGTAGTCCAGCAGACCGAGCGCGCGGTCATGTTGCGCTTCGGCCGGGTGGTCGAGTCCGACGTCAAGCCGGGCCTGCACTTCAAGATCCCGTACGTCAACCAGGTGCGCAAGTTCGACGCTCGCCTGCTGACCCTGGATGCCCCGACCCAGCGCTTCCTGACCCTGGAAAAGAAAGCGGTGATGGTGGATGCCTATGCCAAGTGGCGGGTGGCGGATGCCGAGCGCTTCTACACCGCCACCTCGGGCCTCAAGCAGATCGCCGACGAACGCCTGTCGCGGCGTCTCGAAGCGGGTCTGCGCGACCAGTTCGGCAAGCGTACCCTGCATGAAGTGGTATCGGGCGAGCGCGACGCGCTGATGGGCGACATCACCGCTTCGCTGAACCGCATGGCGCAGAAGGAGCTGGGTATCGAGGTGATCGACGTGCGGGTCAAGGCCATCGACCTGCCGAAGGAAGTCAATCGCAGCGTCTTCGAGCGGATGAGCACCGAGCGTGAGCGCGAGGCCCGCGAGCACCGCGCCAAGGGTCGCGAACTGGCCGAAGGCATTCGTGCCGACGCCGATCGCCAGCGCCGGGTAATCGTTGCCGAAGCCTACCGCGAGTCGGAAGAGACCCGCGGTGACGGCGACTCCAAGGCTGCCGCGATCTATGCCAAGGCCTACAACCAGGATCCGGAGTTCTATTCCTTCTACCGTAGCCTGAAGGCGTATCGCGAAAGCTTCGCCGAGAAGCGCGACGTACTGGTGCTCGATCCGAGCAGCGAGTTCTTCCGCTATCTGAACAAGGCCAACAAGTAATACTCGGTTCTCCGGCGGGCGGCAGCGCCCGCCGGAGAAATCGTGTTATGATGAGCCAGCCGGGAAATCCCGGCTTTTTTGCGTCCGCGAGAATCATGTGGCAGGAATTCGGCATCGCTTTTTGTCTCGTGCTGGTGCTGGAAGGCATCCTGCCGTTCCTGTGTCCGCGACAATGGCGCGAGGCGGTCACCGGCGTCGGCCGGCTGAGCGACCGTCACCTGCGTCTCGTGGGGCTGGGCAGCATGCTGCTCGGCACCCTGCTTCTTTACTGGATTCACTGATGATGTGCCGCCCGGCTGAAAGGGGAGAGGCGAAATGGCAACGGTAGACCGCTGGCTGCTGCCAGATGGGATCGAAGAGGTGCTGCCCCCGGAGGCGGCGCGCATCGAAGCAGCCCGCCGTCAGGTGCTGGATCTGTTCCACCGCTGGGGTTACGAGTTCGTCGTGACCCCGCATATCGAATACCTGGAGTCGCTGCTCACCGGCGCGGGACAGGATCTTGACCTGCGCACCTTCAAGGTGACCGACCCGGCGTCCGGCCGGCTCATGGGTTTCCGTGCCGACATTACGCCGCAAGTGGCGAGGATGGATGCGCACAGCCTGCGCCGCGAGGGACCGAGCCGCCTGTGCTATGCCGGCAGCGTGCTGCATGCGCAGCCGCGCGCGCTGTCCACTTCGCGTAGTCCGATCCAGCTGGGCGCCGAGCTGTACGGCGATCCGAGCCCTGCCAGCGATGTCGAGGTGATCAGCCTGATGCTGGAAATGCTCGAGATGGCGGAAGTGCCGGACGTGCACATGGATCTCGGCCATGTCGGTATCTACCGCGGCCTCGCGCGCGCGGCAGGGCTGTCCGGCGAAGTCGAGCAGCAGTTGTTCGATGCCTTGCAGCGCAAGGCAGTGGACGAGGTCGAGGCGCTGACTGCAGACCTGCCTGCCGAGCTGCGCGGCATGTTGCGTGCGCTGGCCGAGCTATGCGGCGGCCGCGATGCGCTGGAGCAGGGCCGTGCCCGTCTGGCGGCGGCGCCGGCCGATGTCCAGGTGGCGCTGAACGAGCTGATCGAGATCGCCGATTCGCTGGCTGGACGTTTCCCCGGCTTGCCGCTGTATTTCGACCTCGGCGAGCTGCGTGGCTATCACTATCACACCGGCGTGGTGTTTGCGGCCTTCGTGCCCGGCGTTGGCCAGTCCATCGCCCAGGGCGGTCGCTATGATGATATCGGTGCCGATTTCGGGCGCGCCCGCCCGGCCACCGGTTTCTCCACCGATCTGAAAAGCCTGGTCACTCTCGGCCAGGCCCGGTTGGACCAGGCCGTATCGGGTATCTGGGCGCCGGCCGAAGGGGCCGGGCTCTGGCAGGCGGTGCAACGACTGCGCCGCGACGGGCAGCGTGTCGTCCAGGCTCTGCCCGGGCAGGATGCGGCTTCTGCGCGCGAGGCGGGCTGCGACCGGCAGCTGGCGCTGCGCGATGGCAATTGGCAGGTGGCGCCGCTGGCGTCCTGAGATTCCGCCGGCCGCGGCCGGCATCGAACTTCCACGATGGGGACAAGTGTTATGGGTAAGAATGTCGTAGTCCTGGGCACCCAATGGGGTGATGAGGGCAAGGGCAAGATCGTCGACCTGCTCACCGAGCAGGCGGCTGCCGTAGTTCGCTACCAGGGTGGTCACAACGCTGGCCACACCCTGGTGATCGATGGCGAGAAAACCGTCCTGCACCTGATTCCATCGGGCATCCTGCGCGAAGGCGTGCAGTGCCTGATCGGCAATGGCGTGGTGCTGGCGCCGGATGCGCTGCTGCGCGAAATCACCAAGCTGGAAGAGAAGGGCGTGCCGGTGCGCGAGCGCCTGCGCATCAGTCCTTCCTGTCCGCTGATCCTGTCCTATCACGTCGCCCTCGACCAGGCGCGCGAGAAGGCCCGCGGCGAAGCCAAGATCGGCACCACCGGTCGTGGCATCGGCCCGGCATACGAGGACAAGGTGGCGCGTCGCGGCCTGCGCGTCGGCGACCTGTTCCACCGCGAGCGCTTCGCCGCCAAGCTGGGCGAGCTGCTGGACTACCATAACTTCGTCCTGCAGCACTACTACAAGGAGCCGGCCATCGACTTCCAGAAGACCCTGGACGAGGCGATGGAGTATGCCGAGCTGCTCAAGCCGATGATGGCCGATGTCGCTGCGACCCTGCACGACCTGCGCAAGCACGGCAAGGACATCATGTTCGAAGGCGCCCAGGGATCGCTGCTGGACATCGACCATGGCACCTATCCCTACGTGACCAGTTCCAACACCACCGCTGGCGGTACCGCCACCGGTTCCGGCTTCGGCCCGCTGTACCTGGACTACGTACTGGGTATCACCAAGGCCTATACCACTCGCGTCGGCTCCGGTCCGTTCCCGACCGAGCTGTTCGACGACGTCGGCGCCTACCTGGCCAAGCGCGGCCACGAGTTCGGCGCCACCACCGGTCGCGCTCGTCGCTGCGGCTGGTTCGATGCCGTGATCCTGCGCCGCGCCATCGAGATCAACAGCATCTCCGGCCTGTGCCTGACCAAGCTCGACGTGCTCGATGGTCTGGACGTGGTGCGCCTGTGCGTCGGCTACAAGAATGCCGATGGCGATGTGCTGGAAGCGCCGACCGATGCCGACAGCTACATCGGCCTGCAGCCGGTCTACGAGGAAATGCCCGGCTGGAGCGAGTCGACCGTGGGTGCGAAGACCCTGGAAGAGTTGCCGGCCAACGCCCGCGCCTACATCAAGCGCGTGGAAGAACTGGTGGGTGCGCCGATCGATATCATCTCCACCGGTCCGGATCGCAACGAAACCATCATCCTGCGCCATCCATTCGCCTGAGGCGGATAGCGGGGCGATGACGGAACGGGCTGCGCATGCGGCCCGTTTTCATTTCCGGGGTCGGCGCCGCGGCGAGCGGGGGGAGGTGGCGTGGCTCGAAGGGAAAAATCGCGGACAACAAAAAGCCGAGCGATGCTCGGCTGTTTGTCTTGAAGATGGTGCCCAGGAGAAGACTCGAACTTCCACGGTGTTGCCACCGCTAGGACCTGAACCTAGTGCGTCTACCAATTCCGCCACCTGGGCATGCTTTTCAGCATTGTGCGATGATCGCTCATCGACTTGGGTGTTGCAAACCTTGTCGCAGTTTCAATGCCTGGTAGTGGCTGAACTGCTGAAACAAAAACGGTCTAATGTCCGGCTTTGTCTGAAATATGGTGCCCAGGAGAAGACTCGAACTTCCACGGTGTTGCCACCGCTAGGACCTGAACCTAGTGCGTCTACCAATTCCGCCACCTGGGCACTGGAGTCGATGATCGCTCATCGTTTCCGTGTTACAACGTCTCAGCAACGTTGTGGGCGCGAACTATACGAGTACGTATTCTGCTTGTAAACCCCTGATGCGATAAAAATTATTCTGCTGCCGAAGCTGACCGACGAAGCGTTTTCGCGCTTCAATAGAGCAATGGCAGCAAACGCTAAAGAAGAAAAGGTGACCTACCTCTAATGGCCGATTGGCAAAACCTCGATCCCGAGGCCGCTCGCGAAGCGGAAAAGTACGAAAACCCCATCCCCAGCCGGGAACTGATCCTGGCTCACCTATCCGAGCGAGGCGCTCCGGCGACTCGCTCCCAGTTGCTCGACGAGTTCGGGCTCGCCGGCGAGGAGCCGGAAGAGGCCTTGCGTCGTCGCCTGCGCGCCATGGAGCGCGACGGGCAGCTTATCTATACGCGTCGTGGCGCCTACGCGCCGGTGGACAAGCTGGACCTGATCCGCGGCCGCATCAGCGGGCACCGCGATGGCTTCGGCTTCCTGATCCCCGACGATGGCAGCGACGACCTGTTCCTCAGCCCCACCCAGATGCGCCTGGTGTTCGACGGCGACCGCGCCCTGGCCCGGGTGTCCGGCCATGACCGGCGCGGACGCCGCGAAGGCCAGCTGGTCGAGGTGATCGAGCGGGCCCACGAGATCGTGGTCGGCCGCTACTTCGAGGAAAGCGGCATCGGCGTGGTGGTCGCGGACAACCCGAAGATCCAGCAGGAAGTCCTGATCCCGCCGGGCAAGGCCGGCAAGGCCAGGCACAACCAGTTCGTCCAGGTGCGCATCGAGCAATGGCCGAGCATCCACCGCCAGGCCCAGGGCGAGATCGTCGAGGTGCTCGGCGACTACATGGCGCCGGGGATGGAGATCGAAGTCGCCCTGCGCAGCTACGATATCCCCCACGTCTGGCCGGCCGCGGTGGAGAAGGAAGCGGCCAAGCTCAAGCCGGAAGTGGCGGAGAAGGATAAGGAAAAGCGTGTCGACCTGCGCCAGGTGCCCTTCGTCACCATCGACGGCGAGGATGCCCGCGACTTCGACGACGCGGTGTACGCCGAGGCCAAGCGCGGCGGCGGCTGGCGCCTGTTCGTGGCAATCGCCGATGTCTCGCACTACGTGAAGGTCGGTTCGGCGCTGGACGAAGAGGCGGCCAGGCGCGGCAACTCGGTGTATTTCCCCGAGCGGGTGATCCCGATGCTGCCGGAGGTGCTGTCCAATGGTCTCTGCTCGCTGAATCCGCTGGTCGACCGGCTGGCCATGGTCTGCGAGATGACCCTGTCCAAGGCCGGCAAGCTGACCGGCTATCAGTTCTACGAAGCGGTGATCCACTCCCATGCGCGCCTGACCTACACCAAGGTCAGCCAGTTGCTCGAGCATCCCGACAGCGTCGAGGCCGAGAACCTGCGCCAGCAGTTGCCCGGCGTGGTGCCGCACCTGCAGCAGCTGTATGCGCTGTATAAAGCGCTGCTGGCCGGCCGCCATGTCCGCGGCGCGATCGATTTCGAGACCCAGGAAACCCGCATCGTCTTCGGCGCCGACCGGAAGATCTCGGAAATCCGCCCGACCCAGCGCAACGATGCGCACCGCCTGATCGAAGAGTGCATGCTCTGCGCCAACGTGGCGACCGCACGCTTCCTGCAGAAGCACGCCATCCCGGCGTTGTACCGGGTGCATGACGGCCCGCCGCAGGAGAAGCTCAACAACCTGCGCCAGTTCCTCGGCGAGCTGGGGTTGAGCCTCGGCCGCGGCAAGGCCGCGCCGACCCCGGGCGACTACCAGGAGTTGCTGGAGAAGATCCACGACCGCGCCGACTTCCGCCTGATCCAGACGGTCATGCTGCGTTCGCTCAGCCAGGCGGTGTACAGCCCGGACAACAATGGCCACTTCGGCCTCAACTACGACGCCTACACCCACTTCACCTCGCCGATCCGGCGCTACCCGGACCTGCTGGTGCATCGTGCGATCCGCAGTGTGATCCGCTCCAAGGCGGAGACTCCGCACGTGGAGCGGGCCGGCGCGGCGAGCATGCCCAAGGCGCGCATCTATCCGTACGACGAATTGCGCCTGGACCAGTTGGGCGAGCAGTGCTCGATGACCGAGCGGCGTGCCGACGAGGCCACCCGCGACGTGACCAACTGGCTGAAGTGCGAATACATGCGCGAGCGGGTCGGCGAGACCTTCCCTGGCGTAATCACCGCGGTCACCGGTTTCGGTCTGTTCGTCGAGCTGACCGACATCTTCGTCGAAGGCCTGGTCCATGTGACCGCGCTGCCCGGCGATTACTATCATTTCGACGCCGTGCACCATCGCCTCAGCGGCGAGCGCACCGGGCGCAGCTTCCGTCTCGGCGACACCACGGAAGTGGTAGTGGCGCGGGTCGACCTGGACGAGCGGAAGATCGATTTCGAGCTGGCCGGAAACGTGCTGAGCGCGCCGATCGGACGCAAGAAGCGCAACGGCGACAAGTCGGCGAACGCCGGCAAGGCGCCGAAGGGGCGCAAGGGCGCATCCGTGCCCGAGGTCGACCTGGAGCCGGCGCTGGCCAGTCCCGACGCCGCGGTGGTGCCGCGGCGCAAGGCCGGCAAGGTGCAGGCGCTGCCGCCGGTCGCGCCGGAGCTGCTGGCGCAGGCCGCGGAGATGCTCGGCAACACCGACGTGCGCAAGAGTCGCGAGGTGAAGCAGGCGCTGCTCGCCGAGGCGCGCGTCGGCGGCGGCAAGGACAAGGGCGGGAAGAAGGGCAAGGTCGTTCCTGCGGGCAAGAGCGCGAAGGGCAAGGCCAAGGGCGGCAAGCCCGCCGCTGCCGCCAAGCCGGGAAAGCCGACCAAGCATCGCAAGGGGCCTTCCAAGCCGAAGGCCGACAACGCTCCGGCCGCCACCGGGGCGCGCAAACGTAAGGCCAAGTCATGAGTCAGTGGGAAAAGGTCTACGGCGTGCATGCCGTGGAAGCGTTGTTGCGTCATCACCCGAAGCGGGTCAAGCAGTTGTGGCTGGCCGAGGGGCGGCATGATCCGCGGGTCCAGGTGCTCACCGAGCTGGCCGCCGGGTTCCGTATTCCGGTAGGGCAGCGCGATCGGCGCGAACTCGACGAGTGGGCGGAAGGCGTCCACCAGGGCGTGGTCGCGGAAGTCAGCCCCAGCCAGGTCTGGGGCGAAAACATGCTCGAGGAACTGCTCGAGCGGAGCGAGGGCGTGCCGCTGCTGCTGGCCCTGGATGGCGTCACCGATCCGCACAACCTCGGCGCCTGCCTGCGTACCGCCGATGCGGCGGGGGTGCAGGCGGTGATCGTGCCCAAGGACAAGTCCGCGACCCTCAACGCCACCGTGCGCAAGGTCGCTTGCGGCGCCGCCGAGGTGATCCCGCTGGTGGCGGTGACCAACCTCGCGCGCACCCTGGAAAAGCTCCAGCAGCGCGGCCTGTGGGTGGTCGGCACCGCTGGCGAGGCGGACAAGACCCTCTACCAGCTCGACCTCAAGGGGCCGACCGTGCTGGTGATGGGCGCGGAAGGCAAGGGCATGCGCCGGCTGACCCGCGAGCACTGCGACTTCCTCGCCAGGTTGCCGATGGCCGGCAGCGTCAGCAGCCTGAACGTCTCGGTCGCCACCGGCGTCTGCCTGTTCGAGATCCTCCGTCAGCGCACCCCGCTGGAGTGAGCGCGTGCGGGGCCGCCGCGGCGCGGCCCCGCGCCATTCCATCCGCTGTACAAATATTCGCCAATCTTCCTTGCTTCGCCGGTTGCCCTTCTCTAGAATGTCGCCCCTTGCCGCGCGGGCAGGCGTTCGTTCGCCTCTCCGCCAGGCAAGCCAAGAAAACATTCACTCCTTGCCTGACCGTTCTGCGGCAGGCTGCAACCCGTAAGGAGCATTTATGCGTCATTACGAAATCGTGTTCCTGGTTCACCCGGACCAGAGCGAACAAGTCGGTGGCATGGTCGAGCGTTACACCAAGGCCATCGAAGAAGACGGCGGCAAGATCCACCGTCTGGAAGACTGGGGCCGTCGTCAGCTGGCCTACGCCATCAACAACGTGCACAAGGCCCACTACGTTCTGATGAACGTCGAGTGCAGCGCCAAGGCCCTGGCTGAGCTGGAAGACAACTTCCGTTACAACGATGCCGTGATCCGTAACCTGGTCATGCGTCGCGACGAAGCTGTCACCGAGCAGTCCGAGATGCTCAAGGCTGAAGAAAGCCGCAACGAGCGTCGCGAGCGTCGTGAGCGTCCGAACGATAACGCTGAAGGCGCCGATGGCGACGACAACAGCGATAGCGATAACGCTGACGAGTAATTCCGGACCAGTATTGAGGAGCCAATCACATGGCACGTTTCTTCCGTCGTCGTAAGTTCTGCCGCTTCACCGCCGAAGGCGTGAAAGAGATCGATTACAAGGATCTCAACACCCTGAAGGCCTACGTTTCCGAAACCGGCAAGATCGTTCCGAGCCGTATCACCGGCACCAAGGCCAAGTACCAGCGTCAGCTGGCGACCGCTATCAAGCGCGCCCGCTACCTGGCCCTGCTTCCTTACACCGACAGCCACGGCCGTTGAGATCGGGCAGTCGAACGCTGGTAAGGGATAGATCGCATGCGCGCACTGGCTGAGTTCACCATGCGCGGCCGCATGCAGGCCACGCTCGCCGTGGCAGGCTCCGCGGTTGTTCCACTGTTGTTCTGGCTGAGTGCCGCCGCCGGTAGCCTGGTGCTGCTGCGGCGCGGATTCGGCGACGCCTTCGGCGTCCTGGCCTGGGCGGTGCTACCGGCGATGTTCTGGTGGTACCTGGGCGATCCGAGCATCCTTCTGGTCCTGCTCGGTACCCTGACGCTGGCGCAGATCCTGCGCGCCAGCACGTCCTGGAGCCATGTGCTGCTGGGCAGTGTTGCAGTTGGCGTGGTATTCGCGCTGGTGCTGGGGCATACCTCCAGCGAGCTGATCGGCGCCCTGGCGACGGAAGTCACCAAGGTCCTGACCCAGCTTCGCGGGGAGTCCCAGCTGTCGGGCGAAGAGCTGGACAAGTTGCAGGTGGCGCTGGTGCCGACCCTGACCGGGGTCATGGCTTCCTCGCTGCAGGTGACCTGCCTGCTCTGCCTGATGCTCGCGCGGTACTGGCAGGCTTCGCTGTACAACCCGGGCGGCTTCGGCCGCGAATTCCGGAGTTTGCGGCTGGCGCCGGCGGTTGCCGTGATCCTGCTGCTGGGGGCCGTCGTGGTCCCGGCGCTGGAAGTGCAGGCCGCGGTGCTCGGCCCGTTGTGCAGCGTGCCGCTGATCATCGCCGGCGTGGCGCTCGGGCATGGCCTGATCGCCCTGAAGCGCCTCGCGGGTGGTTGGCTGGTGGGCCTGTACCTGGCTGTATTGCTGCTGGGGAACCTGATCTGTCTTTTAGCGGTTGTCGACAGTCTGTTTGATTTTCGTGGACGCCTGGCCCGGCGCCAGGGTTCCACGAACGGTGAAGGTTAAAAGTTAAGAGGTAAGACTCAAATGGAAGTCATCCTGCTGGAAAAAGTCGCCAACCTGGGCAACCTGGGCGACAAGGTGAACATCAAGGGCGGTTACGCCCGTAACTTCCTGCTGCCGCAGGGCAAGGCCACCGTCGCCACCGCCGAGAACGTCGCTGCGTTCGAAGCCCGCCGCGCCGAGCTGGAAAAGGCTGCCGCCGAGAAGAAGGCCGCTGCCGAAGCCCGTGCTGCCCAGCTCTCCGAGCTGGTGGTAACCCTCGGCGCCCACGCTGGCGACGAAGGCAAGCTGTTCGGTTCGATCGGCACCCGCGACATCGCCGAAGCCGTTTCCGCTGCCGGTTACCCGCTGGAAAAAGCCGAAGTTCGCCTGCCCAACGGCGCGCTGCGCAACACCGGTGAGTTCGACGTCGCCGTGCACCTGCACACCGACGTGGAAACCACTCTGAAGCTGATCATCGTCGCTGAGTAAGCGATCCGATCGGTAGGGCTGGGCGGGCATATGCGTGTCCGCGGCAGTCCGCTAACATCGGGCACGGTACCGGCAACGGCACCGTGCCCGTTGTTTTTTCCGCTGTTCCTTTTTCTTGCGTCGAGTCTATGAACGAGATCACCAGCCCCGAGCAATACGACCTGGAAACCACAGCCCTGAAGGTGCCGCCGCACTCGATCGAGGCCGAGCAGGCCGTGCTGGGTGGCCTGATGCTGGACAACAACGCCTGGGAGCGGGTGTCGGACTCGGTGTCCGACGGCGATTTCTACCGCCATGACCATCGCCTGATCTTCCGCGCCATCTACAAGCTGGCCGAGGCCAACCAGCCGATCGACGTGGTGACCCTCTCCGAGCAGTTGGAGAAGGAAGGACAACTGGCCCAGGTCGGCGGCCTGGCCTATCTCGGCGAACTGGCGAAGAACATTCCGTCGGTCGCCAACATCAAGGCCTACGCGCAGATCATCCGCGAGCGCGCCACCCTGCGCCAACTGATCGGCATCAGCAACGAGATCGCCGACAGCGCCTTCCACCCGGAAGGGCGCGGCGCCAACGAGATCCTCGACGAGGCCGAGCGGAAGATCTTCGAGATCGCCGAAGCGCGACCGAAGACCGGCGGGCCGGTGGGGATCAGCGATATCCTGGTCAAGACCATCGACCGCATCGACTACCTGTTCAACACCAGCGAGGCGCTGACCGGGGTGTCCACCGGTTTCACCGACCTCGACGAGAAGACCAGCGGCCTGCAGCCGGCCGACCTGATCATCGTCGCCGGGCGTCCGTCGATGGGTAAGACCACCTTCGCCATGAACCTGGTCGAGAATGCGGTGATGCGCACCGACAAGGCCGTGTTGGTGTACTCCCTGGAGATGCCCTCCGACTCGATCGTGATGCGTATGCTCTCGTCGCTCGGTCGCATCGATCAGACCAAGGTCCGTTCCGGCAAGCTCGACGACGAGGATTGGCCGCGCCTGACCTCGGCGATCAACCTGCTCAACGACAAGAAGCTGTTCATCGACGACACCGCCGGCATCAGCCCCTCGGAAATGCGTGCGCGGACCCGTCGCCTGGTGCGCGAGCACGGCGACCTGGCGCTGATCATGATCGACTACCTGCAGCTGATGCAGATACCCGGCTCCAGCGGCGACAACCGGACCAACGAGATTTCCGAGATATCCCGCTCGCTGAAGGCCCTGGCGAAGGAATTCAACTGCCCGGTGATCGCCCTGTCGCAGCTCAACCGCTCCCTGGAGCAGCGACCCAACAAGCGCCCGGTGAACTCCGACTTGCGCGAATCCGGGGCGATCGAGCAGGACGCCGACGTGATCATGTTCGTCTACCGCGACGAGGTGTACCACCCGGAGACCGAGTTCAAGGGCGTCGCCGAAATCATCATCGGCAAGCAGCGTAACGGTCCGATCGGCACGGTGCGCCTGGCCTTCATCGGCAAATACACGCGCTTCGAGAACCTTGCCGCCGGCATGTACAACTTCGAGGACGAATGACTCGGCTTGGGTCTTGCCCGGCGGGCGCCTTACCATAGGCACCCGTTTCAGTTGCAGGACCCGATGCCATGCGTCCCCTCGTTGCCACCGTCGACCTTTCCGCCATTCGCCACAACTATGCCCTGGCCAAGCGCTGCGCGCCGCAGCGCCAGGCGTTCGCGGTGGTCAAGGCGAACGCCTATGGCCACGGTGCGCGCGAAGTGGTTACCGCGTTGCACGACGATGCCGATGGCTTCGCCGTAGCCTGCCTGGAGGAGGCCGCGGAAGTCCGCGCCTTGCACGCCAGCGCGCGCATCCTGTTGCTGGAAGGCTGCTTCGAGGCGAGCGAATACGCCCTCGCCGGGCAATTGCGCCTGGACCTGGTGATCCAGGGCGCGGAACAGGGCGAGGCGTTCCTCGCCGCCGGCCTGGATATTCCACTCAACGTCTGGCTCAAGCTCGACTCCGGCATGCACCGCCTGGGCTTCGATCCCGTCGCGCTGCGCGCCTGGCATGCGCGCCTGCGCAACCATCCCGGTGTGCGCGAACTGAACCTAATCAGCCATTTCGCCTGCGCCGACGAACGCAACCATCCGCTCACCGAGCAGCAGTTGGAGAGTTTCCTCGGCCTGCTCGACCTGGATTTCGACCAGCGCAGCTTGGCCAACTCGGCGGCGGTGCTGACCATCCCGGCCGCCCACATGGATTGGCTACGGCCGGGGATCATGCTCTACGGGTCGACCCCGCTGGCCGACCTGAGTGCCGCCGAACTGGGCCTGAGGCCGGCCATGAGCCTGGGCGCGCAGTTGATTTCGCTGCGCGAGGTGGCCGTGGGCGAGAGCGTCGGCTACGGCGCCACCTGGATCGCCGAGCGGCCGGCGCGGATCGGCACGGTCAGTTGCGGCTACGCCGACGGCTACCCGCGCACCGCGCCAGCCGGGACTCCGGTACTGGTCGGGGGACGCCGCGCGACCCTGGCCGGGCGGGTCTCGATGGACATGCTGGCGGTCGACCTCTCCGACCTGCCGGAGGCTCGCGTTGGCGACCCGGTGGAGTTGTGGGGCGCTGGGTTGTCGGTGGACGAGGTCGCCCGTGCCTGCGGCACCCTTGGCTACGAGCTTCTGAGCAAGGTCACGGCTCGGGTTCCGCGACGCTACAGCCACTGATTCAGGAGATACGCTCCGGTGCCAGGGCGGTCGGCCAGGGGAGCGCCGGCGCGGTCTCGCGTTCATCGTCGGCAGCCATCGCATAGCCGGCGCGCCCGGCGCCCTTGACCCGGTACAGCGCCTGGTCGGCGGCCTTGTAGAGTTTGCCGAACTGCAGGGCGTCGCCGGGAAACAGGGCGACGCCGATGCTCGGTGTGATCACCAGCCACTGCTTGGCGAACTCCACCGGTTTCGCCAGTTCTCGCAGCAGGCGTTCGGCGATGTCGCGGGCATGCTGCTCGGCATTCGACCCGCCGACCAGCACGGCGAATTCGTCGCCGCCGAGGCGCGCCACGCAATCCTCGGTGCGCACGCAATGGCGCAGCCGCTGGGCCACGTTCTGCAGGACGAAGTCGCCGGCATCGTGGCCATGGGTGTCGTTGATCGGCTTGAAGTGATCCAGATCGATCAGCAGCAGCGCCATGCTGTTGCCGTGGCGGCGCGCGTCGTCCAGGGCACTTTCGGCGAACTCCATCAGGTGCCTGCGGTTGCCAAGCCCGGTCAGCGGGTCGTGATGGGCGGCGTACTGCAGTTGCGCTTCGCGCATCTGCAACTGGCGATTGGCCTCGCTCAGCTCGTTGGTACGGACTTCCACGGCGCGTGCCAGGTCGCGCTGGGCGCTGTGCAGCAGGGCCAGGCGCGCATTCTTTTCCTGGTCGGCCTGGTCCAGGGCCAGGGCCCTTTCCTGCTTCAGGTCCTGGATGCGCGAGGCGAGCGCCAGGGAAAACAGCAGGGCCTCCAGGGTCAGCGCCAGCGGGAAGACCATGGCGTTGGCCGAGGTCGGCTGGACCAGCGCGGTGGCGCGCATCACGCCAAGGCTGACGCTGCCGAGCACCAGGCCGAAGCCGACCAGGTACAGGCGCGCCGTGGCCGAACCCTGGCGCCAGCGCTGCACTGCCAGGCCGATGGCGATCGGCAGGTTGGCCAGCAGGGTCAGCGCCAGCACGCCGGCCGCCTGCCAGCGCCAGCCGGCGGCGTTGAACGCCAGGCAGGCAAGGAACAGCAGGCAACAGGCGTTCAGCAGGTGGTGGGCCCAGCGTGCGTGCTGCCGGCTTTGCAGCAGGTTCTGGCTGAAGCGGATCACGCAGATGCCCCAGATCGCCAGCAGCGCCAGGCGGTCAAGCCACCAGGGCACCGCCCGCTCGGGCCAGAAATACTCGAAACCATGGCCGCTGATGCTCAGGGTCAGCACCAGCGCGCTGGCAGCGGTCAGCACGTACCAGAAATAGGCGCGATCGCGCAGGCTGGTGAAGAGGAACAGGTTGTACAGCAGCAGGGCGAGGATCAGCCCGTAGGCCATGCCGAACAGCAGGTTGCCCTGGCTGCGGTATTCCAGCAGTTCGTCGTGGCTCCAGAGCCTCAGCGGAAAGGCGTTGCCGCCGGGATCGTAGCTGCGCAGGTAGACGCGCAACGGCCCATCGCCGGGAGGGAGCTGGAACAGCGGATGACGATAGGCGTGGTCGCGGCCCTCGGCGAAGGGCACCGCTTCGCCGCTGCGATGTTCGCGGAACCCGCCGCGCTCGTCGGGGAGGTACAGGCGCAGGTCGTGCAGGCTGGCGCTGGCGACTTCCAGCCACCAGCCGCCGGATACCGCCTCGCGTCTCGGCAGGTCCAGGCGCAGCCACCAGACGCTGCGACTGAGGCCGACGCTGGTGCGGCCGGCGGCGGCGACGAAGCGGCCGGCCTGCTCCGTTTGTTCGAGGTCCTCCACCGCCAGGTTGCCATCGGGGTCTTCGAGCAGGTCCAGCGAGCCGTTCAACCAGGCGCCGCTGGCCGGGGGCGCTGGAAACTCCGGCGCGGCGCGCGAAACGGCGCTGGCCAGTAGCAAGAAGATGACCGCGAGCAGGGCAAGAGGATGGCGCACGATGACTCTCCCGGGGGCCTGCCTTAGAGGCCGGGTGAGATGACGATGAATGGAGTATAGAAACAAGGTGGCGAAATGATGGCATTTTTTGAGGCCGGCCGACGGCAGGCAATGCCCAGTGAAAACGTCGGAATTGCTCATTTTTTGTGCTATATTCCGCGCCCGCGTTTTCGCGACCCCCTATTCCTAGAGATACCCCCTGGTGCCCGTGATGCAAGCCGCCAAGCCGCTGTTCGACTATCCCAAGTACTGGGCCGAGTGTTTCGGTCCGGCGCCCTTCCTGCCTATGAGTAGGGAAGAGATGGATCAGCTCGGCTGGGACTCCTGCGACATCATCATCGTCACCGGCGATGCCTACGTCGACCACCCGTCCTTCGGCATGGCCATCATCGGCCGCCTGCTGGAGGCCCAGGGGTTCCGCGTCGGCATCATCGCCCAGCCGGACTGGCAGTCGAAGGACGACTTCATGAAGCTCGGCGAGCCGAACCTGTTCTTCGGCGTGGCGGCCGGCAACATGGACTCGATGATCAACCGCTACACCGCGGACAAGAAGGTCCGTTCCGACGACGCCTACACCCCCGGCGGCCTGGCCGGCAAGCGCCCGGACCGTGCCAGCCTGGTCTACAGCCAGCGCTGCAAGGAGGCCTACAGCCATGTGCCGGTGATCCTCGGCGGGATCGAGGCCTCGTTGCGCCGTATCGCCCATTACGACTACTGGCAGGACAAGGTCCGCCGCTCGATCCTGATGGACGCCACGGCCGACATCCTGCTCTACGGCAACGCCGAGCGTGCGGTGGTGGAAATCGCCCAGCGCCTGGCCCAGGGCGAACCGCTGAGCGCGATCACCGACGTGCGCGGCACCGCCTTCGTCCGTCGCGACACCCCGGAGGGCTGGTTCGAGATCGATTCCACGCGGATCGACCGGCCGGGCAAGATCGACAAGATCATCAATCCCTACGTGAACACCCAGGACACCGCCGCCTGCGCCATCGAGCAGGAAAAGGGCGCGCAGGAGGACCCGCAGGAAGCCAAGGTCGTGCAGTTGCTGGCGAACCCCAGGTTGACCCGGGAGAAGACCGTGATCCGCCTGCCGTCTTTCGAGAAGGTGCGCAACGACCCGGTGCTCTATGCCCACGCCAACCGCGTGCTGCACCTGGAGACCAACCCGGGCAACGCCCGTGCCCTGGTGCAGAAGCACGGCGAAGTGGATGTCTGGTTCAACCCGCCGCCCATTCCGATGAGCACCGAGGAAATGGACTACGTGTTCGGCATGCCCTATGCCCGCGTACCGCACCCGGCCTACGGCAAGGCGAAGATTCCCGCCTACGAGATGATCCGCTTCTCGGTGAACATCATGCGTGGCTGCTTCGGCGGCTGCACCTTCTGCTCGATCACCGAACATGAGGGACGGATCATCCAGAACCGCTCGCACGACTCGATCATCCGCGAGATCGAGGAGATGCGCGACAAGGTGCCCGGCTTCACCGGCGTGGTCTCCGACCTTGGCGGACCGACGGCGAACATGTACCGCATCGCCTGCAAGAGCCCGGACATCGAGCGGCACTGCCGCAAGCCGTCCTGCGTGTTCCCCGGCATCTGCGAGAACCTCGATACCGACCACAGCTCGCTGATCGAGCTGTACCGCAAGGCCCGGGCGCTGCCGGGGGTGAAGAAGATCCTGATCGCCTCCGGCCTGCGCTACGACCTCGCCGTCGAGTCGCCCGAGTACGTCAAGGAACTGGTGACCCACCACGTCGGCGGCTACCTGAAGATCGCCCCGGAGCACACCGAGCGCGGTCCGCTGGACAAGATGATGAAACCGGGGATCGGCACCTACGACCGCTTCAAGCAGATGTTCGAGAAGTTCTCGAAGGAAGCCGGCAAGGAGCAGTACCTGATCCCGTACTTCATCGCCGCCCACCCCGGGACCACCGACGAAGACATGATGAACCTGGCCCTGTGGCTCAAGCGCAACGGCTTCCGCGCCGACCAGGTCCAGGCGTTCTATCCCTCGCCGATGGCCACCGCCACCGCGATGTATCACTCGGGCAAGAACCCGCTGCGCAAGGTCACCTACAAGAGCGATGGCGTGACCATCGTCAAGAGCGACCAGCAGCGGCGCCTGCACAAGGCCTTCCTGCGCTACCACGACCCGAAAGGCTGGCCGCTGCTGCGCGAGGCGCTGGAGCGGATGGGGCGCGCCGACCTGATCGGCAATGGCAAGCACCACCTGGTCCCGACCTACCAGCCGGATACCGGCGAATACCAGAGCGCCCGGCGGAAGAACTCGACGCCGGCCGGCAGCAAGAAGGCCGGCAAGCTGCTGACCCAGCATACCGGCCTGCCGCCACGCGCCAGCGACGGCGGCAAGCCGTGGAGCAAGGGCCAGCAGAACAAGGCGACGGCCTTCGCCAAGGGCAAGAAGAAGTCGCGCCAGCCGAACATCCCGCGCTGATCGCCGGGGCGGCCCTGCCGCCCGCAAAGGGTGCGTGGCTGCAACCCTGCCAGCGGTCGCGCACCGTCGCGGTGCATCGCCGTGGCGCGACCTCCTGGCCGCCCGGGGCTGGCGGCGCTGGCACAAGTCTTGCGCTTCCGGGGCAACCCGGTCTTCGCGGAGAACCGCGCTGGCGGACCCGGCAACGCCTCGTCGCTTCGCTCCGGCGGCGCGTCGCCGACTCCGCTACAGTGACCGCAACCCCAGCCCCGCGAGCCTTCGATGCCCGAGCTGCTTGCCCACTATCCGTTCACCGATACGGCCTACCATGAGCTGCTCGATCGCCAGGGTGGCGTGCGTCCCCATTGGCAGCGGCTGTTCCGCCAACTGGAGCGCAGCAGCCCTGAGCAACTGCGCCAGCGCCAGGCCCTGGTGGAACGGCAGATCCAGGAGAACGGCGTCACCTACAACGTCTACGCCGATCCCAAGGGCACCGACCGCCCCTGGGCGCTGGACCTTCTGCCGAACCTGCTGTCCGCCGCCGAGTGGCAGCCGATCGCCGCCGGCGTGGCACAGCGTGCTCGGCTGCTCAACGCGCTGCTGGCCGACCTGTACGGCGAGCAGCGTCTGCTCGCCGAAGGGCTGCTGCCCAGCGAACTGGTCTTCGGCCATCCGAACTTCCTCTGGCCGGCGCTCGGCATCCGGCCGCCCGGCGGGATCTTCCTGCACAGCTATGCCGTGGACCTGGCGCGCGATGCCGACGGACGCTGGCAGGTCCTTGCCGACCGCACCCAGGCTCCGTCCGGCGCGGGCTATGCGCTGGAGAACCGGCAGATCGTCTCGCGGGCCTTGCCGGAACTCTATCGCGACCTGCGCGTGCAGCATCTCGCCGGGTATTTCCGCACCCTGCAGGAGACCCTCGCCAGCCAGGCCGCCGGCGACGGCGAGACGCCGCTGGTGGTGCTGCTGACTCCCGGACGTTTCAACGAAACCTACTTCGAGCATCTCTACCTGGCGCGCCAGCTCGGTTTCCCGCTGGTCGAGGGGCATGACCTGACGGTGCGCGACGCCACCCTCTATCTCAAGACCCTCGGCGGCCTGAAACGGGTGCATGCGGTATTGCGGCGCCTCGATGACGACTTCTGCGATCCGCTGGAATTGCGTACCGACTCGGCGCTGGGCATTCCCGGCCTGCTCGAGGCGGTACGCCAGGGACGCGTGCTGGTGGCCAACGCACTGGGCAGCGGAGTGCTGGAGTCGCCCGGCCTGCTCGGCTTCCTGCCGCAGGCCTGTCGCCGCCTGCTCGGCGAGGAACTGGCGCTGCCCTCGCTCGACACCCGCTGGTGCGGCGAGCCGCAAGCCCTCGAGGCGATACTCGCGGCACTGCCCGACCTGGTGATCAAGCCGGCCTTTCCCGGCCAGCGCTGCGAACCGCTGTTCGGCCACGCCCTCGACAGTGCCGGCCTGGCATCCCTCGGCGAGCGCTTGCGCGAGCGCCCGCAGGCCTACGTGGCGCAACGCCTGGCGCAGTTGTCCCAGGCACCGGTCTGGCGCGACGGCAAGGCCGGCGTCGGCCTGCAGTCGCGGGCCATCGGCATGCGCGTATTCGCCGTCGCCGCCAGCGACGGCCGCTACTGGGTGATGCCCGGCGGCCTGACCCGCGTAGCCTCGGCGGCGGATGCCGAGGTGGTGTCGATGCAACGCGGCGGGGCGAGCAAGGACACCTGGGTGCTGGCCGAGCGAGCAGTCGGCGGCGAGCCGTTGCGACCGCGCCGGCTCGGCGTGCGCGACCTGGTCCGCGAAGACCCCTACCTGCCGTCGCGGGTGGTGGAGAACCTGTTCTGGTACGGCCGCTATGCCGAGCGTTGCGACGACCATGCGCGCCTGTTGCGGGTGGTGCTGTCGCGCTACGTGGATGCCGATGGCGACGAAGAGGCGTTGCGCAGCGCCCTGGCCCTGGCCGGCGGCATCGGCCTGCTGCCCGGGGATGGCGAGCCGTTGGAAAGGTGCCTGTTGCGGGCGTTGCTCGACGAGCACTGGCCGGCGAGCCTGTGCGCCAACCTGCGGCGCCTGCACTGGGCGGCGGCGCAGGTGCGCGGGCGCTTGTCCGGGGAGAACTGGCTGGCCTTGCTGGAGCTGCAACGCGACATGCAGGCGCTCGATCCGGCACGCACCGACCTCGGCGAAGCGCTGGACTTCCTCAACCGGCTAGTGATGTCCCTGGCCGCGTTGTCCGGTTTCGCCCTCGACGACATGACCCGCGACGACGGCTGGCGTTTCCTGATGATCGGCCGGCGCATCGAGCGCGTGCGCTTCTTCGCCGAGAGCATCGCCGCCTTCCTCGACGGCGGTAGCGCCTGGGACGCCGGCGCGCTGGAATGGCTGCTGGAACTGGGTAACAGCGGCATCACCTACCGCTCGCGCTACCTGGCGTCGCCGCAACTGGTCCCGGTGCTCGACCTGCTCCTGTTGCACGAGCAGAACCCGCACTCGCTGCGCTTCCAGTTGCAGGCCCTGGAGCGTTCGCTGGAGCGCCTGCACGAGGAGTTCGGCGCGCCACGCGAGCGGGAACTCAGGACCCTGGGCGAACGCCTGCGCAGCTTCGATCTGGCGGCCCTGGAAAGCCCGCTGTTCGGCGCGGCAGGACTCGACGAGGTGCTCGTCGGGCTGGCGCGACTGCTGCGCGACATCGCCGCCTGCGCCGGACAGGTCTCCGATCGGCTAGGCTTGCGCTATTTCGCCCATGTCGACGATGTCAGCCAGAGAACGGTATCCACCTGATGTCCGCACCCGCGCTTCGCTCCGTTCCGCTCCAGGGCGCCCGCTACCAGGTGCTGCACGACACCCATTACCGCTATGCGACGCCGGTCTCGCTGTCGCGGCAACTGGCGCATCTCTGGCCACGCGAATGCGCCTGGCAGGCCTGTCATGAGCGGGCACTGCTGATCGAGCCGGGGCCGAGCCGGCGCGAGGATGGCCACGACGCATTCGGCAATCCGCTGAGCCGGCTGGCCTTCGAGCGTCCCCACGAGGCGCTGCGGGTCAGCGCGCGACTGCAGGTCGAAGTGTTCGCCCATGCGCCGGCGCAACTGACCGCGTCGCCGGCATGGGAAACCGTCGCCGCCGGGCTGGCATTTTCCGGGCGGGCGCTGTCCGCCGCCGAGCTGGAAGCCTGCCGCTATCGCGTCGAGTCGCCCTATGTGCGCATCCAGCGGCGATTCGCCGAGTTCGCCGCCGACTGCTTCCCGCCCGGACGGCCGTTGCTGGTGGCGGCGGCGGCACTGATGGAGAAGATCTTCCGCGAGTTCGCCTTCGATGCGCAGGCCACCCAGGTGGCGACGCCGCTGGACGAAGTGCTGGAGCGCCGTCGCGGGGTCTGCCAGGACTTCGCCCACCTGATGCTCGCCTGCCTGCGCGCGCGCGGACTGGCGGCGCGCTACGTCAGCGGCTACCTGCTGACCCGCCCGCCGCCCGGACAGGCGCGACTGATCGGCGCCGACGCCTCGCATGCCTGGGTCTCGCTGTATTGCCCGGAGAACGGCTGGGTGGACTTCGACCCGACCAACGACCTGTTGCCCGACCTGGAGCACATCACCCTGGCCTGGGGGCGGGATTTTTCCGATGTGTCGCCGCTGCGCGGGGTGATCCTCGGTGGCGGTAGCCATGACCCGGAGGTGCGGGTGACGGTGCTGCCGCTACAGGAAACAGCCGGCTGATCAAAAAGTGATCGGTCCCGCGGAGGCCCTGCCGCCCGGGACTCCCGGACCTTTTCACCCAGGTTGTCCACAGCCTCGCCCACGCCGTTTGGGGACAACGAAGCGGTGCTCCGGCAAATTCGCGGCGCCGTGCTAGCTTTTCCAGAATCCGCTACGGACGTTGTCGGGCCAAGGGCCGGAGCCTGCCTTTCCGGTGCCAGGGGCGGTTCTCGTACGGAGCCAGACTCCTTCCTTGCGCACGGTGAGCGATATGGATGACACGACGATCGTCAACGTAGGTACCGAGAAGATCAACGCGCTCTGGGCGACGGTGTCCCAGTACGCCTTCGCCTTCGGCATCAAGATTCTCGCGGCCATCGCCTTCTGGGTGATCGGCCGCTGGCTGATTGGCTTCGCCGTCGGCATGGTGCAGAAATCCCTCGAGCGGCAAAAGGTCGATCCCACCGTGCTGCGCTACGTGGGTTCGTTCATCACGGTGACCCTGAACGTGCTGCTGGTGGTGGGCATCCTCGGTTTCTTCGGCATCCAGACCACCAGCCTGGCGGCGCTGATCGCGGCGGTCGGCCTGGCCATCGGCATGGCCTGGTCGGGATTGCTGGCGAACCTGGCGGCCGGCGGCTTCATCATCGTCCTGCGGCCGTTCAAGGTCGGCGACTTCATCTGCGCCGGCGGAGTGACCGGCACGGTGAAGGAGATCGGCCTGTTCACCACGGCGATCAACACTCCGGACAACGTGCTGACCATGGTCGGCAACAACAAGATATTCGGCGACAACATCCAGAACTTCACCCACAACCCGTTCCGCCGGGTCGAGTTGAAGGCGCAGCTTTCCGGTGCCGCCGACTACCAGGCGGCCATCGCCCTGCTCAAGCAGCGCGTCGCGGCGATTCCCAACGTGCTCGGCGAGCCGCCGGTGGACGTGGAAATCCTCGAGTTCAACCTGGTCGGGCCGGTGCTGGCGGTGCGCCCGTATTGCCACAACGACCATTACTGGCAGGTCTATTTCGATACCAACAAGGTGATCAAGGACGCCCTCGGCGCCGACTTCCCGGCACCGATGCCGGCGCAGACGGTGATCGTGCAGCAGTCCGCCGGCGCCTGACGTTTCCCGCTCGGCACCGACGCCCCGTCCTGCGGGGCGTTGGCGTTTGTGCGCGGACCGGGTGGCGGGCCGCGCGGAGAAAACGGGCCATCGGCGAGTCCAACGGGCACCCCGGCGAACAAGGTATAGTGCGGGCCTGCAACCGTCGCCGCAGCCGGCCGGGTTTCATCGGGAAAAGGATTCCGTGTGTTCTTCAGATTGCTCTTGATCGCCGTCCTGCTGGCGGTATCCGCGTGCAGCTCCAAGGCTCCCGGCCCGGGGGCGTCGGTGCCGAAGGTCGTGCGCGGCGAGTATCGCGTCAAGCGCGGCGACACCCTCTATTCGATCGCCACCCGGCACGGCTGGAACTACAAGGACCTGGCGCGCGCCAACGGCATCCGCCCGCCCTACGCGGTCAAGGTCGGCCAGGTAGTGCGCTTCGACGGGCGCAAGTCGACCTACGTCGCCAGCAGCCGCTCCTCGTCGAGCAGCCGTGCGCGCAAGCCGCCGCCTCCGCCGCCGTCGGTGACCCTGCGCGGCTGGCAGTGGCCGATGAAGGGGCCGGTGATCCGCCGCTTCTCCAGTTCCGACAAGCTCAACAAGGGCATCCGCATCGCCGGCACCCTGGGCCAGCCGGTACAGGCCTCGCTGGCCGGCAAGGTGGTGTTCGCGGTGAACAACATGCGTGGCTACGGCAACCTGGTGATCATCCAGCACGGTACCTCGTACACCAGCACCTACGCGCACAACAGCCGCTTGCTGGTGAAGGAGGGGCAGATGGTCAGCAAGGGCCAGAAGATCGCCGAGGCCGGTTCCTCGGATGCCGACCGGGTGCAGCTGTACTTCGAGATCCGCCAGAACGGCCGGCCGCTCGATCCGCTGAGCCTGCTGCCGCCGTCCTGAGAGAGGAGCGGATCACTGCGGGGTGCGGTCGACCCACTTCGGCGCCACGCTTGGCGTCCAGGCGGCGAGGGCATCGAGCAGCGCCTCCGGGCTGGCACCGCGCTGCAGCATGCCGCGGTGTTCGGCGCGGACGAAGCGTTCGTCGACCAGGTGGTCGAGGAAGGTCAGCAGCGGATCGTAGAAACCGTTCACTTCGAGCAGGCCCAGCGGCTTGGCGTGGTAGCCCAGTTGGCCCCAGGTCCAGACCTCGAACAGCTCTTCCAGGGTGCCGAGCCCGCCGGGCAGGGCGATGAAGGCGTCGGCCAGCTCGGCCATGCGCGCCTTGCGCGCGTGCATGCCGTCTACCACTTCCAGGCGGGTCAGGCCCTTGTGGCCGATCTCGGCCTCCTGCAGGCTCTGCGGGATGATCCCGATCACTTCGCCGCCGGCGGCCAATGCGGCGTCCGCCACGGTGCCCATCAGACCGACCGCGCCGCCACCGTAGACCAGGGTCAGGCCGCGCTCGGCCAGGTGCCGGCCGAGTGCCACGGCGGCTTCCTGGTAGACCGGGGAAGCGCCGGGGCTGGCGCCACAGAATACGCAGACGGAACGCAAGGTCATGATCGACTCCTGTCGGGGGTGGAAAAAGGCGCACAGGGTAGCGGCTGGGAGCGCTTCGACCAAGCCGTGCGAAGCGTTGCCGGACGTTGCGTCGCAGGCGCGAAGCGGCACATCTGTGCTAAAACAGGAGTTCCCCGTAGTAAACGCCGGGCAGATCCCGCTCGATGCCCCGCCACGTCCGGTTCGGGTTTGACCTGAATCAGTGGAACTCGGTGCCCGATCGGGCAGTCTGCTCTTTCAGGATTCATCGCCCAACCTGCCTAGGAGGCTGCTCCATGCTACGTAAACTCGCTGCGGTATCCCTGCTGTCCCTGCTCAGTGCGCCGCTGCTGGCTGCCGAGTGCTCGGTGGACATCCAGGGTAACGACCAGATGCAGTTCAACACCAATGCCATCACCGTCGACAAGAGCTGCAAGCAGTTCACCGTCAACCTGTCCCACCCCGGCAACCTGCCGAAGAACGTCATGGGCCACAACTGGGTACTGAGCACCGCCGCCGACATGCAGGGCGTGGTCACCGACGGCATGGCTTCCGGCCTGGACAAGGATTACCTGAAGCCCGACGACAGCCGTGTCATCGCCCACACCAAGCTGATCGGCTCGGGCGAGAAGGACTCGGTGACCTTCGACGTCTCCAAGCTGAAGGAAGGCGAGCAGTACATGTTCTTCTGCACCTTCCCGGGCCACTCCGCGCTGATGAAGGGCACCCTGACCCTGAAGTGATGCGCGAGCGATCCGCTGCATGAAAAAGCCCGGCCGCTGCCGGGCTTTTTCATGGGTGCGCGCCGGGCTCAGCGCGCGTAGCGCGCCGCCATCGCCTCGCCGGCCAGTTGGTGCACGCGCCGGGTCGGATGCCACTCGTCCCAGAAGTAGTACTGGTCCGGGTTGGCGCAGGCCGGGCGGACGCTGGGCTGGGTCGGCTGGCAGGGCGCGTCCAGTTCCACCAGGCCGTAGCGTGCCGGGTTGCGCCGCAAGTGGCGGCTGAAGGTGAGATGGTCGAACCAGCTCAGCTCCAGGCCGCGGGTCTTGCGCAGGGCGGCGAGCTGGATCGGCAGGCTGGCGTTGACCGCTTGCAGGTAGCGCTGCGCACGCTCGACCCGGTTGCCGACGACCACCGCCGGGACCACGCTCAGGTCGGTCGAACTGACCACCAGGAAGCGTCGTGCGCCGGCCTCTCCGAGACGCTGCACCGCGGCGCGGATGTTCGCCACGCTGCTGCCGGCCAGTTGTTCCAGGGTCTGCTCGCCGGCGAAATCCTCGTGCTCGAAGAAATCGTTGGCGGAGACGAAGATGAAGTGCAGCGCCTGGCCGTCGGCCGGCTTGCCGTCCAGCGTGGCGAGGTAGGCGTCGACCTGGCCGGCGAGGCCGGTATGGCGGTAGGCGCTCATCCAGCCGTAGTAGTTGTCCGCTCCGCTCTTGGCGCCGCCCACCGCATGGTCGGCCAGTTGTGCGCCGAGCTGGCGGGCGAGCACCTCGACGGCGGTCGGGCCGTTGCTCCAGCGGCCCTGCCAGTAGACTTCGCCGGGCAATGCCTGGGCGCCGGCGATGCCCTTGGCGAGCATCTCGCGGGTCAGTCGCTGGCTTTCGCCGTTGTCCGAATAGCTGTCGCCGAAGGCGTGGATCTGCCGTACCGGCGCGAGCAGCGGGGACGTGTGTCCGCAGGCCTGGCCGGCCAGCAGGACACCGAGGAGCAGGGCGGGGAGACGGGTGCGCATGGCTGGCCTTCGCAGGGATTCAGCTTCCTTCTAGCGCGCCGCCGCGCGGACTTGAAGACCTGGTTGCGACAGGCACATTCCCGCCCGCGACAAAGGCCCGTCGACGACGGGCCTGCCGCACGGGCCGGGAGGCTCAGGGCGCCTTCGGCAGTTCGCGCTTGTGCTGGGTCTTGTGGTAGGTGTCGACGATCACCCGCGCGGCTTCCTCGCGCAGCGGCTGGCCGTGCAGGAAGGCGTCGATCTCGGCATAGGTGACGCCGTGGGAAGCCTCGTCCGGATGGCCGGGGCGCAGGTCCTCGAGGTCGGCGGTGGGGATCTTCTCCACCAGGTTCTCCGGAGCGCCGAGGGCGCGGGCGAGGGCGCGTACCTGATGCTTGGCCAGGCCGCTGAGCGGAGCCAGGTCGCAGGCGCCGTCGCCGAACTTGGTGAAGAACCCCATGACCGCCTCGGCGGCATGGTCGGTGCCGATCACCAGGCCGCCGCGGGCGCCGGCGATGGCGTACTGGGCGACCATGCGGATGCGCGCCTTGATATTGCCGATGACGAAGTCGCTCTTCGCCGGCTCGAGTCCTTCCAGGGCTTCCAGCTGTTCCGCCAGGGCTTTCACCGAAGGACCGATGTTGACGGTCTGCTCTTCGTCGGCGCGGATGGTCGCCAGCGAAGCCTGGGCATCGGCCTCGTCCTGCTGCACCTGGTAGGGCAGGCGCACGGCGATGAAGCGGTAGGCCTGGTCGCCGGTCTGCTCGCGCAGTTGCTCGACGGCGCGCTGGGCCAGCAGGCCGGCGGTGAGCGAGTCGACGCCGCCGCTGATCCCCAGCACCAGGGTCTTCAGCCCGGCATCCTTCAGACACTGCTGGATGAAGGCGATGCGCCGGGCGATCTGCGCCTGCACGTCGGCCTCCGACTGGAACGGCGGCTGGACCTGCAGGGCTTGGGCGATGTCGCGTTGGATCTGTTGCATGTTCGGGCTCCCGTTAGGTGCGAAAGGATTAGGCCGGCACGTTGAAGACGTGGCGGAGGTAGGCGACGAAGTTCTCGTCGCGGCATTGGGTCTTGCCCGGGGCGTCGGATATCTTCGCCACCGGATGGCCGTTGCAGGCCGTCATCTTCAGGACGATGTTCATCGGCTCGACTCCCTGGATGTCGCAGGTCAGGTTGGTGCCGATGCCGAAGCTGACGTTGATCTTGCCACGTAGCGCGCGGAACAGCTGCAACGCCTTGGGCATGTCCAGCCCGTCGGAGAACACCAGGGTCTTGCTCAGCGGGTCGATACCCAGGCGGCGGTAGTGGGTGATGGCTTTCTCCGCCCAGGCCAGCGGGTCGCCCGAATCGTGGCGCAGGCCGTCGAAGAGCTTGGCGAAGTACAGGTCGAAGTCGTCGAGGAAGGCATCCATGGTAATGCAGTCGGTCAGGGCTATGCCGAGCTGTCCGCGGTACTCGCGGACCCAGCAGTCCAGCGCCGCTTGCTGGCTGTCGACCAGCCGCGGGCCGAGCTGCTGGTGGGCCATCAGCCATTCGTGGGCCATGGTGCCGATCGGCTTGAGATCGTACTCGCGGGCCAGGTGCACGTTGCTGGTGCCGACGAAGCGCCCGGGGAAGTCGCGCTTGAGGATATGCACCACTTCCTCCTGGGTGCGGTAGGAGAAGCGCCGGCGGGTGCCGAAGTCGGCGACCTGGAATTCCGCGAGTTCCTCGCTGCTGGCCTGGGCGGAGAGCCAGTCGAGCTTGCGATAGAGCTGCTCGCCGACCTGTTCCAGGACCACTTCGCGGTAGCGATAACGGTTGCGCACCTCGCTGACGATGGCCAGCAGCGGCACCTCGAAGAGGATCACGTGCAGCCATGGGCCGCGCAGGCGGATTGCCAGTTGGCCATCCTCGATGCCGGTGTGCACGTAGCGCAGGTTGAAGCGGAACAGGCTGAGGAAGCGGATGAAGTCCGGCTTCATGAACGGGATGCGTTCGAGGAAGGCGAGTTGGTCGGCGGTTACCTCGACTTCGGCGAGGCGCTCGATCTGGTAGCGGATCTCCGCCAGGTACGGACGCAGGTCCTCGGCGTTGCGGCAGCGGAATTCCCACTCCACTTCGGCGTTGGGGTAGTTGTGCAGCACCGCCTGCATCATGGTCAGCTTGTAGAAATCGGTATCGAGCAGGTTCTGCACGATGCGCTCGGCAAAGACGCTTTCGGCCATGTTCACTTCTCCTTGTCGGCGCCGGTGAGGGCGCTATCCAGTCGTTCCAGGTCGGCGCAGAGAATCACCCCGGCGTCGCGCATCTCGTCGCAGGCCCGCTGCGCGGTGTCCTCGGCGATGGCCCGGCAGGCGGGCAGGTAGAGCAGCACCTCGAAACCGGCGCGGCGCAGTTGCAGGGCGGTGTTCTTCACGCAGTAGTCCAGCGCCAGGCCACCCACCAGCACATGGCTCACGCCATTCTGCCTCAGGTATTCGATGACCCCGGTGCTGCGGCGTTCCGCCAGATCGTGGTAGCAGGCGCCGTAGGGATGCAGGTCCGGCTCCACGCCCTTCCAGACGAAGAAGTCGTAGTCGATCGGCCGCGGCAGTTCGTCGAGCAGCTCGAAACCCGGCGTACCCGGTACGCAGTGGCTCACCCAGGTCAGGTCGGCATCCGGATAGGCCAGCGGCCGCAGCATCTGCTCGGCGCTTTCCACTACCCAGGCAGCCTTCGGGCTGTGCGCGTCCTTGCTGCCCAGGCGCAGCGCGGCGCGGCTGGCCAGTTGGTTGAGGGCGGCGCCGATGGCGTCGCCGCCGGGCACCGGCAGTTCGTCCGGGCACAGCGGGGTGAAGCCTTTCTGGGCGTCGACATCGAAGCTGGCGATCTTGCTGGGGCGATTCATGGAAGCCTCCGCTTGACGGGTTGGGGCTGAATGTGGGTACATAATTCATCACGTGAAATAAGTCGTCAAGCACTTGTACTACAAAATTTCGCAGTGGAAGGTATTTTCTATGCGTGATGAAATAAGTTACCGGATTCGCCGACTGCCTGCCGGGATGAGCGGCGGACGCGCCCCCGACTTCGCTCTCGCGGTCTATGGTGGGGCGTTCGACCCGCCGCACCCCGGCCATGAGTCGGTGATCCGCCGGGCGCTGCTTTACGCCGAACGGGTCGCCCTGGTGCCGAGCCACCGCCACGCCTTCGGCAAGCGCATGGGCGATTTCGAGCTGCGCTGCCGCTGGCTGGCGCGGCTGGCCCGGCGGATCGATCCGCGGCGGGTGTATTGCGAGCCGATCGAAGCAGGATTGATGCCCGATCGTCCGGCGGTCTACAGCATCGACCTGCTGGAAGCGCTGGCCGCGCGTAGCGGCCTGGCGTCAGCGCGGATCGCCCTGCTGATCGGCGCCGACAACGAGGCGGAGCTGCCGCGCTTCGAACGCGCCGCCGAATTGTGCTGGCGCTTCGGCCGGCTGGTGGCGGAGGAGCGGCTGCCGCTGCACAGCTCGATGATCCGCCAGCGCCTGCGCGAAGGACTGGCGATACCGGAGGCCTGGTGCCTGCCGGAAGTGAAGGACGAACTGCACTGCTATGGCGGCGAACGCCAGGCGGTCTGAAGAGAGGAGTGACGATGAGTTCAGCGGAAGTATTGGCCAGCGTGGATATCGTGGCGTTGCGCCTGAACCCCGGGCACGGACTGGAGCTGTTGCTGATCCGCCGCGCCCAGGCGCCTTTCGCCGGCCAGTGGGCCTTGCCCGGCGTGCTGGTCAACGGCCGCAGCGCCGACCACAGCCTCGACGACGCGGCGGTGCGCGCCCTGCGCGACAAGGCGCGGCTGGAGCCGGCCTACATCGAGCAGGTGGCCACGGTCGGCAACGCGGTACGCGACCCGCGCGGCTGGTCGCTGAGCGTGTTCTACCTGGTGCTGGTCGGCCCGGACACCCGGGTGGAGGACGACGACCTCGACTTCGTGCCGCTGCGCGACGTTCGCAGCGAGCGCTTCGCCCTGCCGTTCGACCACGCCCAACTGGTACAGCAGGCCTGCGAGCGCCTGGCGAGCAAGTCGGTGTACAGCGCCCTGCCGCTGTTCCTGCTGGCGCCGCGCTTCACCGTGGCCGAGGCGCTGAAGGCCTTCGAGTGCGCCATCGGCCAGGAAGTCCAGCATTCCAGCCTGCGCGGCCGCCTGGAGCGGATGAAGGAGGCTGGCTGGGTCGAGGACACCGGCGAACGCCAGCGTCCGCCCATGGGGCGCCCGCAACACGTCCTGCATTTCACCCCGAAGCCGGGCGGCGCCTTCGTTTTCGACCGCAGCCTGCTGGCGTCCTGACAAACGGGTGCGGCAGGGCCGGTGAGGCCGCTCCCTGCCGCGCTTGCTAGACGGTGAAGCGCTGGATCTGCTGCTCCAGCCCGTTTGCCAGCTTCGCCAGCTCGACACTGGAGGTGGAGGTCTTCACCGCGCCCTCGGCGACTTCGCCGATGCTGGCATTGAGCGAGTCGATGTTCTGGCTGACCTCGCTCGCGGTGGCGGTCTGTTCTTCCGTCGCCGTGGATATCTGCGCGTTGCTCTGGGCGATGCCTTCGATCGCCTGGGCGATGAGACCGAGCGCCTTTCCCGCCTCGTGGGCGCGCTGGACGCTGACCTGGGCCTGCTCGCGTGACTGCTGCATCACGCTGACCGCGCTGCTGGCGCCTGCCTGCAGGGCTTCGATCATCTCGCGGATGGTTTCGGTGGCCTTGTGCGTATTGGTGGCCAGGCTGCGCACTTCATCGGCGACCACCGCGAACCCGCGTCCGGCCTCGCCCGCCCGTGCGGCTTCTATCGCGGCATTGAGGGCGAGCAGGTTGGTCTGCTGGGCGATGTTCTGGATGACTTCCAGAACGGTGCTGATTTCCTCGGTCTTGTTGCGCAGCGTGTCGATGACGGCTCCCGCCTCTCCGACCATGACCGACAGGCCCTGGATGGCGTCGAGGTTCGCATGCACGAGGCCGGTTCCGGTGTGCGCCTCGCTGTTCGCCGATTCCGCGCTGGCCGCGGCGGCCTGGGCGTTCCGCGCCACGTCCTGGACCGCCATGCTCATCTGGTGTACCGCCGTGGCGACCATGTCGGTCTGGTCGCCCTGGGACGTGGCGACATGGCTGACCTGGTTGCTGATGGCGCTCATCTCGTCCGAGGTGACGGTCAGCTTCCTGGCCGTTTCGGCGAGATGGCGGAGCAGCGCCTGCTGGCTTTCCAGCATCATATTGAATGCGCGCGCCGTATCGGACACTTCGTCGCGCCCGCGCGCATCGGCGCGGAGCGTGAGATTCGAGGAGTCCTGCACGCGGCGGATTACCCCGCGCAGATCGGAAAGCGGGCGCATGATCGACAGGCTGATGAACCAGGCCGCGGCGACGATGAGGACCAGGGCTGCGGCGCCGATGAGCAGGAAGGTGGTGCGCATGGAGTCGTAGCGTTTCTCCATCTGCTCGTTGAGCTTGGCGCCTTCGCTGAGCTGCAGGTCGATCAGCGTCGACAGCGCGGTTCCCAGGGGATCGAACGCACCATACATCTCGCGATTGAACGTTCCGGCCTCGACGTTTCGCAGGCTTCCGGCCCTGGCCTGCTCGCCGTATGCCAGGGTCATCCGCTTGACCTGTTCCAGGGTGGGGACCAGCGACTCGATGATTTCCTTCTCGGCGGCAGTCCGGTGGTCTGCGGAATAGTCGGCCCACGACTTCTCGATGCGCGACAGCGCCCCACTCAACTCCTGCTGCAGGCGCTCTTCATCGAAGACACCCGCACGGTACTTGTGCAGGGCGTCGACCACGCTGACCGCAACGGCGTCGGCGACGATCTTGAGCTGGCTGATGGGCTTCATCCGGTTGTTGAAAAGGTCCTGGAAGCTGGCATCGAGTCGACTGGCGTTGGCCAGCGCCATCGCGATGACCGTGACGAGCATCGTCAGGGGCAGCAACGCCAGGACCAGCAGGCGGATTCGAACCGTGACGCCAGTGAGCATGGGACGTTCCGAGGTGAACCGAGTGAGAGTAAAGATGGTTCCGCGCAGCGGAAACGTCAAACCGGGCCGTGGCGCGTCTGGCGGGGGCCCGCTGAGGGTTGCTCCTGCTCCAGGCGCTCTACCATCCACTCGATGAAATGGCGCACCTTGGGGACTTCCGCGGCATGCTCGGGATAGGCCAGGTAGTAAGCCTCCTGGCTGGGCAGGGCGTGCGGCCAGGCGATCGCCAGCTTGCCTTCGGCGAGTTCCTCCTCGACCAGGAAGCGCGGTAGCAGGGCTACCCCGCAACCGGCCTGGGCGGCGCGGATGCACATGTAGAAGGTGTCGAAGCGTGGACCGTGGTAGCAACCCTGGCAATTTCGCTCCAGGCTGGCGAACCAGTCGTGCCAGGCCTCCGCGCGGCTGGCGTTCTGCAGCAGCACCAGCCCCGCCAGTTGGGTCGGTTCGTCCAGTCCGCCGGCCGGCAGCAGGGATGGCGCGCAGACCGCCACCAGTTGTTCGCCGAACAGGCGTATGCACTCGGCGCCCGGCAGGGTGCCGGGGCCGAAGAAGAACGCCAGGTCGCAATGGCCCTGGCGCAGGTCGTCCGGTTCCAGTTCCTGGCGCAGGTCGAGGTGGATGTTCGGGTGGCGGTGGCGCCAGCCGTTCAGTTGCGGGATCAGCCAGCGCGCGCCGAAGGTCGGCGGGGTCGCCACTCGCAGCACTTCGGTCTCGCCGCCGTAGGAAAGCAGGAAGCGGGTGGACAGCTCTACCTGCTGCAGGATGCGTCGTACCTCGGCCAGGTACAGCTCGCCGGCCGGGGTCAGTTGCAAGCGCTTGCGCACCCGGCGGAACAGGGCGTGCTGCAACTGCTCCTCGAGTTGCGCGACCTGCTTGCTCATGGCGCTCTGGGTCAGGCTCAACTCTTCGGCGGCGCGGGTGAAGCTCAGGTGCCGGGCTACCGCTTCGAAGCATTGCAGGGCGGTCATCGACGGCAGGCGGCGTTTGTTCAGCATGGAGGGTTTCCTGGCGCGGGTGGAGCGGGCGGAACGCGTTATATGAATAAACGGAATGACGTGGGGAGGAAAGCTCGCTTGCCGGAGTGCCGGGCGACGCTTATTACTGCCGGCAAGTCTCGCGATAGAGCATTCGCTGGCTTATGACGAATCCGTCACAGCGCTTTGCGCCGAACGTGGCGTCGCTCACGGATATGTCCATGTCGTATTCGAATCGACTTTTTCCGCCAAGTACCGAATCCCGGGAAGTTCATGTTCATATTAATTTTAAAAACCGCTCTGTCCTGCACTTTTATTGAAAAAGAGGACCTCAATTAGTGCGTGCAGCGCACCAGTGACGTGCAGTTTCTAACCGCTTCAATATCGTTGTAGAGTTATTCCTAGGAACGGTTCAGGCCTTGTGAAGCCTGGGCTGTAGCTCTCCGAAGGGGATTCGGAGAAATGTCTAAATGACTGATTTCCAATAACAAAGATAAAAACGGAAAGGAGGGCTAAAGTTCTTGTGGCCGGCCACTCAGGAAAAAAACGAATGGCACGCCGCTTGCTCTGCCTGTTGAGCGAAACACAACAACAACATCGTAGTTACGAGCGCCAACATCATCCTCAGGAGCAACACCCCATGTCCAAGAAGCTGTTCAGAAAAGGCATCCTGGCTCTCGCGGTTTCATCCGTGATGGGTCTTTCCACGCATGCGCTGGCCGACGTCGTGATCGGCGTGGCCGGACCGCATACCGGCGCCAACGCCTCCTTCGGCGAGCAATACTGGCGCGGCGCGTCCCAGGCGGCGGAAGACATCAACGCGGCGGGTGGGATCAACGGCGAGAAGATCAAGCTGGTCAAGGCCGACGACGCCTGCGAACCGAAGCAGGCCGTGGCCGTGGCCAACCGCCTGGTAGACCAGGACAAGGCCATCGCCGTGGTCGGCCATTTCTGCTCTTCTTCGACCATCCCCGCATCCGAGGTCTACGACGAGGCCGGGATCATCGCCATCACCCCCGGTTCCACCAACCCGCAGGTCACCGAGCGCGGACTCTCCGGGATGTTTCGCATGTGCGGCCGCGACGACCAGCAGGGCGTGGTCGCCGGCGACTATATCGTCAAGGTGCTGAAGGCCAAGAAGGTCGCGGTGATCCACGACAAGGACACCTATGGCCAGGGCCTGGCGGACGCCACCAGGGCGCAACTGAACAAGCTCGGCGTGAAAGAGGTTCTCTACGAGGGCCTGACCCGCGGCGAGAAGGACTTCAACGCGCTGGTTACCAAGATCCGCGCCTCCGGTGCCGAGGTCGTCTACTTCGGCGGCCTGCATCCGGAAGCCGGTCCGCTGGTACGGCAGATGCGTGAACAGGGACTGACCGCCAGGTTCATGTCCGACGACGGCGTGGTCACCGACGAACTGGCGACCACCGCCGGCGGTCCGCAGTACGTCAAGGGCGTGCTGATGACCTTCGGCGCCGACCCGCGGCTGATCCCCGACGGCAAGGCGGTGGTGGAGAAGTTCCGTGCCGGCGGTTTCGAGCCGGAAGGCTACACCCTCTACTCCTACGCCTCGATCCAGTCCCTGGCGGCGGCCTTCAACGGCGCCGGCGCCAACGATCCGGCCAAGGCCGCCGAGTGGCTGAAGTCGCATCCGGTGCAGACCGTGATGGGCAAGAAGGAATGGGACAAGAAGGGCGACCTGAAAGTCTCCGACTACGTGGTCTACGAGTGGGACGACAAGGGCAAGTACCACCAGTTGCCCTGATCGCGCTCGACCGCCATGCGCCGGGCACAGGCTCGGCGCATGGGTAAGTCCGGGAGCTGCTGAAGTGCTCGCCCGTGCTTGCCGCCGTAGTGCGGATTCACCGAAGACGTCTGCGTGTGGTCGGTCTGGAGTCCCGCGATCCGGGGCCGTTTCAGTAGCACCCGTCCGCTTTCACCGGCGAGCGCCGGCGCGCCTTACAAAGGCCGTCGCGATTCGCCCTGAAGAGACTGAAAAATGGACGGCATCTTCCTCCAGCAAATGATCAACGGGCTGACCCTCGGCTCGGTCTACGGCCTCATCGCCATCGGCTACACCATGGTCTACGGCATCATCGGCATGATCAACTTCGCCCACGGCGAGGTGTACATGATCTCCGCCTACCTGTCGGCCATCGCCCTTGCCCTGCTGGCCTTCTTCGGCCTGCAGAACTTCCCGCTGCTGATCCTCGGCACCTTGCTGTTCACCGTGCTGGTGACCTGCACCTACGGCTGGGTGATCGAGCGCATCGCCTACAAGCCGCTGCGCAACTCCACGCGCCTGGCGCCGCTGATCTCGGCGATCGGCATGTCGCTGATCCTGCAGAACTACGTGCAGGTGGCACAGGGACCGCGCCAGCAGGGGATCCCGACCCTGCTCGACGGCGCCCTGAAATTCCACGTCGGCGACGGTTTCGTCCAGCTCACCTACACCAAGCTGTTCATCCTGATCGCTTCGCTGATCGGCATGGCAGTGCTGACCTACGTGATCCGCTACACCAAGCTCGGGCGCATGTGCCGGGCGACCCAGCAGGACCGCAAGATGGCTTCGATCCTGGGGATCAACACCGACCGGGTGATCTCCTACGTGTTCGTCATCGGCGCGGCGATGGCCGCCCTGGCCGGGGTGCTGATCACCATGAACTACGGCACCTTCGACTTTTACGCCGGCTTCATCATCGGCATCAAGGCGTTCACCGCGGCGGTGCTCGGCGGCATCGGCTCGCTGCCCGGGGCGATGCTCGGCGGCCTGGTGCTGGGAGTGGCCGAGGCGCAGTTCTCGGGGATGGTCAACACCGACTACAAGGACGTGTTCGCCTTCTCGTTGCTGGTACTGATCCTGATCTTCCGTCCCCAGGGCCTGCTCGGCCGCCCGCAGATCGCCAAGGTGTAAGGGGACGACGATGAGCAACGAGACTTCCATCGATCTCAAGCAGTGCGTCCTCGATGCCGTGCTCTCCGGGTTGATCGCCCTGGTGGTGTTCGGCCCCATCGTCGGCGTGGTCCTCGACGGCTACGGCTTCAACCTGCATTACGAGCGGGTCGGCTGGATCATCGCGATCGTGATGGCCGGGCGCTTCCTGCTCAGCCTCTACCTGCAGACCCGCGGCGGGCGGGCCGTGCTGGAGCGCTTCGAGGGGGCTGGCAGCGGCGTCCACGTCCTGCCGCCGGGCTACAAGACCCGCTTGCGCTGGATCGTGCCGCTGATCCTGGTGGCCGCGGTGATCTTCCCGTTCTTCGCCAGCAAGTACCTGCTGGCGGTGGTCATCCTCGGCCTGATCTACGTGCTGCTGGGCCTGGGCCTGAACATCGTGGTCGGCCTCGCCGGGCTGCTCGACCTCGGCTACGTGGCCTTCTACGCCATTGGCGCCTATGGCCTGGCGCTGGGCTACCAGTACCTCGGCCTGGGTTTCTGGACCGTCCTGCCGCTGGCCGCGCTGACCGCCGCGGTGGCCGGGGCGATCCTCGGCTTCCCGGTGTTGCGCATGCATGGCGACTACCTGGCGATCGTCACCCTGGGCTTCGGCGAGATCATCCGCCTGGTACTGAACAACTGGCTGTCCTTCACCGGCGGGCCGAACGGCATGCCGGCGCCGGCGCCGACCTTCCTCGGCCTGGAGTTCGGCCGCCGGGCCAAGGATGGCGGGGTGCCGATCCACGAGTTCCTCGGCATCGCCTACAACCCCAACATGAAGTTCCTGTTCATCTACGTGGTGCTGTTCCTGGTCGTGCTGCTGGTGCTCTACATCAAGCACCGGCTGACCCGGATGCCGGTCGGGCGCGCCTGGGAGGCGCTGCGCGAGGATGAGATCGCCTGTCGCGCGATGGGCCTCAACCATGTGCTGGTGAAACTCTCGGCGTTCATGCTCGGCGCCTCCACCGCGGGACTGGCCGGGGTGTTCTTCGCCAGCTACCAGGGCTTCGTCAACCCGTCCTCGTTCAACTTCTTCGAGTCGGCGCTGATCCTCGCCATCGTCGTGCTCGGCGGCATGGGCTCGACGGTCGGGGTGGTGATCGCCGCCTTCGTCCTCACCGTGGCGCCGGAGCTGCTGCGCAGCTTCGCCGACATCCGCGTGCTGCTGCTCGGGATACTCATGGTGGTGATGATGATCTGGCGGCCGCGCGGGCTGATCCGCATCAGCCGGGTGGGCTTCGCCCCGCGCAAGGGGGTGGCGCCATGAGCGACAAGATCCTCAGCGTCGAGCACCTGATGATGCACTTCGGCGGCATCAAGGCGCTCAACGACGTCAACCTCGACGTCGAGCGCGGTTCGATCACCGCGCTGATCGGCCCCAACGGCGCCGGCAAGACCACCGTGTTCAACTGCCTCACCGGCTTCTACAAGGCCACCGGCGGCAACATCCTGCTCAACACCCAGGGGCGCACCACGGACGTCATCCAGGTGCTCGGCGAGCCGTTCCAGCTGGACGACTTCGTCAAGCCGCCGCAACTGGGCAGTCGCCTCTACTACAAGATGTTCGGCGGCACCCACCTGGTGAACCGCGCCGGGCTGGCGCGGACCTTCCAGAACATCCGCCTGTTCAAGGACATGTCGGTGGTGGAGAACCTGCTGGTGGCGCAGCACATGTTCGTCAACCGCAACCTGCTCGCCGGCATCCTCAACACTCCCGGCTATCGCCGCGCCGAGAGCGAGGCGCTGGACCACGCGTTCTACTGGCTGGAGGTGGTCGACCTGGTGGACTGCGCCAACCGCCTGGCCGGCGAGATGTCCTACGGCCAGCAACGGCGCCTGGAGATCGCCCGGGCCATGTGCACGCGGCCGGAACTCATCTGCCTGGACGAACCGGCCGCCGGCCTCAACCCGGCCGAGACCCACGCCCTGAGCAACATCGTCCGCTACCTGCGCGACCACCACGGGATCACCGTACTGCTGATCGAGCATGACATGGGCATGGTGATGAACATCTCCGACCACATCATCGTGCTCGACCACGGCGACGTGATCGCCCGTGGCAACCCCGAACAGATCCGCCATGACGAGAAGGTGATCGCCGCCTATCTCGGTGCCGACGAAGAGGAGCTGTCATGAGCGCGGCGTTGCTGGAATTCCGTGAGGTGGACGTGTTCTACGGGCCGATCCAGGCGCTGAAGAAGGTCTCGCTGCAGGTCAACGAGGGCGAGACGGTGAGCCTGATCGGTGCCAACGGCGCGGGCAAGTCGACGCTGTTGATGTCGATCTTCGGCCAGCCGCGCGCGGCGGCCGGGCAGATCCTCTATCGCGGCCAGGACATCCGCCAGAAGTCGGCGCACTACGTGGCGTCCAACGGCATCGCGCAGTCGCCGGAAGGACGCCGGGTGTTCCCCGACATGAGCGTCGAGGAAAACCTGCTGATGGGTACCATTCCCATCGGCATGGACCACGCCGAGGAGGACATGCAGCGCATGTTCGAGCTGTTCCCGCGCCTGAAGGAGCGGCGCAACCAGCGCGCCATGACCATGTCCGGCGGCGAGCAGCAGATGCTCGCCATCGCCCGCGCGCTGATGAGCCGGCCGAAGCTGCTGTTGCTCGACGAGCCCTCCCTGGGCCTGGCGCCGATCGTGGTCAAGCAGATCTTCCAGACCCTGCGCGAGCTGGCCAGGAGCGGCATGACCATCTTCCTCGTCGAGCAGAACGCCAACCATGCGCTGAAGCTCTCCGACCGCGCCTACGTGATGGTCACCGGGGAAATCCGCATGAGCGGCAGCGGCGAAGAACTGCTCGGCAACCAGGAGGTGCGCAACGCCTATCTCGGCGGACATTGAGCGCGCCCCGCCTCGGCGCTCTGGCCGCCGGGGCGGGCGCTGTCCTGCAGCGACGGAGGAAACTCGACTTATGCACAGCCTGCGCTTTTTCAGCAACGCCGAGGTCGCCGAGCGCCTGTCTTATCCACAACTGATCGAGGCGTTGCGCATCGGCCTGGCCAAGCCTTGCAGTGCGCCGCTGCGCAGCTGCCATGCCTTGCCGGGGCAGGCCTCGTTGCTACAGATGCCGGTGTGGCAGGCCGGTGAGGGGATCGGCGTGAAACTGGTGACGGTGTTCCCTGGCAATGGGGCGCGTGGCCTGCCGGCGGTGGCCGCGGTGTTCGCTCTGTTCGACGGCGAAGACGGTCGCCCGCTGGCGTTGCTGGAGGCTTCGGAGCTGACCGCCCGGCGTACCGCCTGCAGCTCGGCGCTGGCCGCCGACTACCTGGCGCGGGACGATGCGCGGCGCCTGCTGGTGGTCGGCTGCGGAACCCTGGCTGCGCACATGGTGCGGGCCCACGCCTGCGTGCGCGACTATCGCCACATCGACATCTGGGGCCGCGATCCGGCCAAGGCCGCCGCGCTGGCCGCCCGGCTGCGCGAGGAGGGCTACCCGGCGCGAGCGGCCGACGGGTTGCGCGCGGCGGTGGAGGCGGCCGATTGCGTCAGTTGCGTTACCACCTCCCGCGAAGCGCTGGTGCGCGGCGCATGGCTGAAGCCGGGCGTCCATCTCGACCTGGTCGGCGCCTTCCTGCCGTCCATGCGCGAGACTGACGCCCTGGCGGTGGCGCGCGCGCGGGTCGTGGTGGATACCCGCGCAGGCGCGCTGGAAGAGGCTGGCGACCTGTTGCAGGCGATCGCCGAAGGCGCCATCGGGCGCGAGGCGATATCCACCGAACTGCGCGACTTGCTGGGCGGGGCAGGGCGGCGCGGCGATCCCGGGGAAATCACCCTGTTCAAGTCGGTGGGTTATGCGCTGGAGGACCTGGTCGCCGCGCGCCGGGTTGTGGATAACGCCGCCTGAGGTTGTTCAGGATTTCTGTGCGGGGGCTTGTGGATAAGGTGGGTAAGAACCGCCAAGCCCTTGAATTGGCGAGGGTTAGGCGTGGCTGGTCAGAAAATGATCAGTGCTCGCGCCGGGGCACTTATCCCCAGCGCGTGGTCATGCCGCTGCCACAGTTGTTCAGGAAAACTGTGCGACGCCCTGTGGACAAGTTGGTGGCTGTTCGCTGCGGCCCAAGCACGGTGCGGGTTCCGCGAGGTTGGTCGTTTTTTGAGCAGGCGCCTCGGCAAACTCGTGCGCAACTGTATGGCCAACCGGGCACGGCGAGGCTCTAGAATCCCCGGATATCGTTTTTCCGCCCCGTACGAGGAGATGCCCATGTCGTCCACCCTGTTCATCACCGGCGCCACCTCAGGCTTCGGCGAAGCCTGCGCCCGTCGTTTCGCCGAGGCCGGCTGGTCGCTGGTGCTCACCGGCCGTCGCGAGGAGCGTCTGCAGGCCCTGGCCGGCGAGCTTTCGGCGAAGACCCGGGTGTTGCCGCTGACCCTGGACGTGCGCGACCGCGCGGCGATGAGCGCGGCCGTGGACAACCTGCCGGAAGAGTTCGCCACCCTGCGCGGCCTGATCAACAACGCCGGCCTGGCGCTGGGCACCGACCCGGCGCAGTCCTGCGACCTGGACGACTGGGACACCATGGTCGACACCAACATCAAGGGCCTGCTCTACAGCACGCGCCTGCTGCTGCCGCGGCTGATCGCCCACGGCGCCGGGGCGAGCATCGTCAACCTGGGTTCGGTGGCCGGCAAGTGGCCCTATCCGGGTAGCCATGTCTACGGCGGCACCAAGGCCTTCGTCGAGCAATTCTCCCTGAACCTGCGTTGCGACCTGCAGGGCACCGGGGTGCGCGTGACCAACCTCGAGCCGGGGCTGTGCGAGAGCGAGTTCTCCCTGGTCCGCTTCGGCGGCGACCAGGCGCGCTACGACAAGACCTACGCCGGGGCCCATCCGATCCAGCCGGAAGACATCGCCGAGACCATCTTCTGGATCATGAACCAGCCTGCCCACCTGAACATCAACAGCCTCGAGATCATGCCGGTGAGCCAGTCCTGGGCCGGCTTCGCCATCCACCGCGAAAGCTGACCGGCGGAGGCGGCCGGGGCGCGCTATGATGCCCCGGTCGTCCCGATCGAATAAGCGAATTCCATGAGCAAACCGGGCCAACGCGTGCTGGCCGAGCTGCGCAAGCTGATCGCTTCCGGCGAACTCGCCGCCGGCGAGCGCATCGTCGAGATTCCCACCGCCGAACGCCTGCAGGTCTCGCGCATGCCGGTGCGCATCGCCCTGCGTACCCTCGAGCAGGAAGGCCTGCTGTGCAAGACCGGGCGCGGCTACAGGGTGCGCGCGGTGACCCGCGAGGATATCGCCGGCGCGGTCGAGGTGCGCGGCGTTCTGGAAGGCCTGGCGGCACGCCAGGCGGCCGAGCGCGGGCTGTCCGCCGAGGCACGGGCGACCCTGGAGGAATGCCTGGCCGAGGGCGACCGGTTGTTCGCCAACGGCCAGGTCCTGCTGGAGGAGCTGGAGCGCTACCAGCGCATGAACATGCGCTTCCACCGCACCATCATCGAGGCCAGCGGCAACCCGGCGATCGCCGTGGCGCTGGCGCGCAACGACCACCTGCCGTTCGCCTCGGTGAGCGCCCTGGCGGTGGATCGCGACAATCTCGAGCAGGAATTCCGCCGTTTCAACTTCGCCCACATGCAGCACCACGCGGTGGTCGACGCGCTGGTCAACGGCCAGGGGGCGCGCGCCGAGGCGATCATGCGCGAGCACGCCAACGCGACCCTGCGCTACGCCGACTACTTCGATCCGGCGCGGAAGGGCGTCACCGTGCTTCACGGCGACGTCGCCGCCGACTAGAGATCCAGCACCAGCCGTGGGCTGCGCGAACGCGAACAGCAGGGCGTGAAGCAATCGTTGGCGGCCTGCTCCTCTTCGCTGAGGTAGAGGTCGCGATGCTCCGGCTCGCCGTCCAGCACGCGGGTCAGACAGGTGCCGCAGATGCCCTGCTCGCAGGAGGCCGGCAGGTCCACCCCGGCTTCGCGCAGGGCCGCCAGCACGGTCTGCCCGGCGGCGACCCGGATCAGCGCCCCGTTGCTCGCCAACTGCACTTCGAAGGTGCCGTCCGCATTGGCGTCCCGTGGCGCGGCGGCGAAGTGCTCGCGATGCAAGCGGCTTGCTTCCCAGCCCAGTTCGCGGGCGCTTTCTTCGATCCACTGCATGAAGCCCGCCGGCCCGCAAAGGTATAGCTGGGCGTCGCGTGGACTGGCCGCCAGCAGGGCGCGAAGGTCCGCGCGGCGGCTGCTGTCGCCGTGGTCGAAGTGGCAGTACACGCGGTCGGCGAAGGCGCACCGGTCAAGATAGTCGACGAAGGCCGCGCGCTCGGCGGAATGCGCGCAGTAGTGCAACTGGAAGTTGGCGCCATCGCGGGCCAGGCGTTCGGCCATCGCCAGCAGCGGCGTAATGCCGATGCCGCCGGCGAACAGCAGGCGCGGACCGGGCTCCGGCGACAGCGGGAAGAGATTGCGCGGCTCGCCGATGCGCAGCCGCTGGCCGACCCGCAGTTCGGCGTGCAGCGTGGCCGAGCCGCCGCGCGAGTCGCGGCAGCGGAGTACGGCGATACGGTAGTGGCGCGGCCGTTCGGCGGGGCCGCAGAGGGAGTACTGGCGGACCAGGCCGTTGGGCAGGTGCAGGTCGATGTGTGCGCCCGGCTCGAAGGACGGCAGGGCCGCCCCGTCGGCCCGGAACAGTTCGAAGCTGTGGATATCCTGCGCCTCCAGGCGGATGGCGCCGACGATGACCTCGATCATGGCGAAGGCTCCCGTCAGGCCTGGGCGCGGTTGGGGGCGGCGGCCTGGCGCTCGTCCGCCAGCAGGCGCTCGATGATGCGCCGGGCCTGCACGCCGCCGGCGTCGATGTTCAGTTTCAGCAGGTCGCGCCGTGGATGGCGCAGCAGGTTGCGCTGCTGGCTTTCGAGCATTTCCAGGTCTTCGCCGAAGATCTTTCCCTGGCCTTCGCGAATGCTCTCGGTGAGCGCCCGGTCGTGGGCCTGGAAGTTGCGCGCCATGCCCCAGAAGTACCAGATGGAGGTGGCGCTCTCCGGGGTGATGAAGTCGACCACGATGCTCGCCGCCTTGCGCTCCGCCGGCGCCTGGTAGCCACCGTGGCCGGCGTGGGCCACGCCGACCTCGATCAACACGTGGCTGGGCGGCGTGAAGCGGCAGATCTGCCAGCGGTCCACCGCCACGTCGTCGGCCAGGCCGTTGCCGCGCAGGGCCATGCGCCAGAACGGCGGGGCCATGACATTCTGCATGTGGCGGCTGGTGATCACCTCGTCGCCTTCCACCCGCGTGGCCGGCGCGGCCTCGTCGATTTCCTTCTGGCCGATGCTGGACGCATGGACGTAGGTCTCGTGGGTCAGGTCCATCAGGTTGTCGATCATCAGGCGATAGTCGCAGTGGATGTGGTACAGCCCGCCGCCATAGGCCCAATCGGGGCTTTCCGCCCATTCCAGGCGGGGTATCAGCGCGGCGTCGGCCTGTTCTTCCGCGCCCGGCCAAACCCAGACGAAGCCGTGCCGCTCCTGCACCGGGAAGCGACGGATGCAGGGGAAGCCGCGGACCCGCTGGCCGGGCATCGCGCGGGTGCGACCGTCCTCGCCCATCGCCAGGCCGTGGTAGCCGCAGACCAGCACGCCGTCCTCGACGAAGCCCAGCGACAGCGGCGCGCCACGGTGCGGGCAGAAATCCTCGAGGGCCGCCACGCGGCCGTCCTCGCCTCGGTAGAAAACCATCGGCTCGTCGCAGATGCGTCGGCCGAGCGGCTTGCCGGCCAGTTCGTCGGGGGTGCAGGCCACGTACCAGGCGTTCTTCGGAAACATCGTCGGATCCTCTCGTTGTTTTTGTAATTGGATCCAATGATTCGCGAGGCAACTTTTCCAAGTCAACCGCTTCTGTACAAAAAATAATCCGTTCGATAGTCGCACATAAAAAACTTCAGGAATAAATCGCTCAATTATCTCGTTCCAGAGCCTTTCTCAGATTTCGCTGACAGTGGGATATCCGTTGGCCTTCCGTTTTCTTGTCGCACAAATGGATCCAATAGGATTGCGGCATCGACGCAACGGTGCCAGGGTGCCTGCGCTTGCCGTGCCTACAACAACAAGAAAAAGGGTCTTCCCGATGATGGATTCCTGCATTCCCGCGCCTCGCTCCCGCCTGCCGTCGCTTCTTTCCTGTCCGCTCGGGGAGGGCCGCCCATGAACCGGGACTTGCGCCGCGCTCTCGACGACGAACCGATGCGGCCGTTCCAGTGGCTGGCGGTGGCTGTGTGCATCGTGCTCAACCTGATCGATGGCTTCGACGTGCTGGTGATGGCCTTCACCGCATCTTCGGTGGCCGCCGAATGGAACCTGGGCGGCGCCGAGATCGGCCTGCTGCTCAGCGCCGGCCTTTTCGGCATGGCCGCCGGCTCGCTGTTCATCGCGCCCTGGGCCGACCGCTGGGGGCGCCGCCCGCTGATCCTCGCCTGCCTGGCGCTGTCGGGCCTGGGCATGCTCGCCTCGGCGCTGAGCCAGGCGGCCTGGCAACTGGCGTTGCTGCGCGGGCTGACCGGGCTGGGTATCGGCGGCATCCTCGCCAGCAGCAACGTGATCGCCAGCGAGTACGCCTCGCGCCGTTGGCGCGGCCTGGCGGTAAGCCTGCAATCCACCGGCTACGCGCTCGGCGCGACCCTTGGCGGACTGCTCGCGGTATGGCTGATCGGCGCCTGGGGCTGGCGCTCGGTGTTCGTCTTCGGCGCTGGCCTGACCCTGGCGGTGATCCCGCTGGTCTGCCTGTGCCTGCCGGAGTCGCTGGACTTCCTCCTGGCGCGCCGGCCGCCGCGGGCGTTGCAACGGGTCAACGCGCTGGCCCGGCGCCTGGGCCGCGCGGCGCTCGCCGAACTGCCGAGCCCGCCTGGCGGCGGAGCGGAGCACGGTAGCCGCCTCGCCCGGTTGCTCTGCGTCGCCCAGCGACGCACCACGCTGCTGCTCTGGGCGCTGTTCTTCCTGGTGATGTTCGGCTTCTACTTCATCATGAGCTGGACGCCGAAGCTGCTGGTCGCCGCCGGCCTGTCCACCGCCCAGGGCATCACCGGCGGCACCCTGCTGAGCATCGGCGGGATCTTCGGTGCCGCCTTGCTCGGCGGGCTTGCCGCGCGCTTTCGCCTGGAACGGGTGCTGGCGCTGTTCATGCTGCTTACCGCCGCTCTGCTCGCGCTGTTCTCGCTGAGCGCCGGGCTGCCCGGCGCGGCCTTGCCGCTGGGACTGCTGATCGGGCTTTGCGCCAACGCCTGCGTGGCCGGCCTGTATGCCCTGGCGCCGAGCCTCTACGACGCCTCGGTGCGCGCCACCGGGGTCGGCTGGGGGATCGGCGTCGGTCGCGGTGGGGCGATCCTCTCGCCGCTGGTGGCCGGGCTCCTGCTCGACGACGGCTGGCAGCCGCTGTCCCTCTATGGGGCGTTCGCGGCGGTGTTCGTCGCCGCGGCCGCCGTGTTGCCGCTGCTCGGTGCGCGGCGTCGCGAGCGCTCGCCGACGCTGGGAGACGCTGCGTGAGGGCCGCCGGCGTTTCAGCGTTGGGCGGCGATGATCGCCTCGGCGATGGTGGTGCGGAACCAGTTCAGCGCCGCCGAGCGTTCGCTGCTCTCGTGCCAGTGCAGGGAGACGTCGAACGGCGGCAGGGTGAAGGGCAGTTCGAGCATGCGCATGCCGCCTTCGGCGACGAAGCGATAGGCGATCTGCGCCGGCAGGATGGTCAGCAGCTCGGTACCGGGAATGATCTTCGGCAGCACCGAGAAGTGCGGCACCCGCAGGCTGATGCGGCGCCGCACCTGCATGGCCTCGAGCACGTCCTCGGCGATGCCGTGGCCGGAGGTGCGGGTCACCACGATGTGCCGCTCGGCCAGGTACTGCTCCAGGCTCAGGCTGTCGCCGATCCGTGGGTGGCGGTCGCTGAGCAGGCACACGTAGCGCTCGTGCAGGACCCGCTGGCTGCGCGCGCCGGGCACCGGCTGGCGGCAGATCGCCGCGTCGACCTTGGCGCTGCTCAGCCAGGCGCCGACCTCGTCCACCTGCAGCGGCAGCACTTCCACTTCGGCGAACGGCGCGTCGCGGGTCAGGCGTTCGAGGATCAGCGAGAGGAAACCCACCTCGCCGAGATCGGTGAGGGCGATGCGGAAACGTCGCTCGGTGGTCGCCGGATCGAAGTGGCGAACGCTCTGTACCGCGCCCTCGATGCGCGTCAGCGACTCGCGGAAGGTGCCGTAGAGCTGCTCGGCGACGAAGGTCGGCTGGATGCCGTCGCGGGTGCGGGTGAACAACGCGTCGTCGAACAGTTCGCGCAGGCGCGCCAGGGCGTAGCTCACCGATGGCTGGGTGACGAACAGGCGCTCCGCGGCGAGGGTCACGCTGCCCGCTTCGTAGAGGGTGACGAAGGTGCGGATCAGGTTGAGATCGATCGGACTCATATAGACCAGTTCTATTTTTTATAGAAAGAGTATCGATTTGATTGATTATCGAGCGGCTGCAACAGTAGCGCAAATCCAGGAAACGAGCTTGAAGGCCTGCATGAAAACCGTCCATTCCGCGTCTTACGAGATCCTCCGTCGCCACGGCCTGACCACCGTCTTCGGCAACCCCGGCTCCAACGAGCTGCCGTTCCTCAAGGACTTCCCCGAGGATTTCCGCTACATCCTCGGCCTGCACGAGGGCGCGGTGGTCGGCATGGCCGATGGCTTCGCCCTGGCCAGCGGCCGCCCGGCCTTCGTCAACCTGCATGCGGCGGCGGGCACCGGCAACGGCATGGGCGCGCTGACCAACGCCTGGTACTCCCATAGCCCCCTGGTCATCACCGCCGGGCAGCAGGTGCGCTCGATGATCGGGGTCGAGGCGATGCTCGCCAACGTCGATGCCGGACAACTGCCCAAGCCGCTGGTGAAATGGAGCCACGAGCCGGCCTGCGCCCAGGATGTGCCGCGCGCGTTGAGCCAGGCGATCCAGACCGCGAGCCTGCCGCCGCGGGCGCCGGTGTACCTGTCGATTCCCTACGACGACTGGGCGCAACCGGCGCCGGCCGGCGTCGAACACCTGGCCGCGCGCCAGGTCAGCGGCGCCGCGCTGCCGGCGCCGGCATTGCTGGCCGAACTCGGCGAGCGCCTGTCGCGCTCGCGCAACCCGGTGCTGGTGCTCGGTCCGGACGTCGACGGGGCGAATGCCAACGGCCTGGCCGTGCAACTGGCGGAGAAGCTGCGGATGCCGGCCTGGGTCGCGCCGTCGGCCTCGCGCTGTCCGTTCCCCACCCGCCATGCCTGCTTCCGCGGCGTGCTGCCGGCGGCCATCGCCGGGATCAGCCGGCTGCTGGACGGCCACGACCTGATCCTGGTGGTCGGCGCGCCGGTGTTCCGCTATCACCAGTTCGCCCCCGGCGATTACCTGCCGGCCGGCGCCGAGCTGGTGCAGGTCACCTGCGATCCCGGCGAAGCAGCACGGGCGCCGATGGGCGACGCGTTGGTCGGCGACATCGCGCTGACCCTCGAGGCACTGCTCGAACAGGTCCGCCCCAGTGCGCGGCCGTTGCCCGAGGCGCTGCCGCGACCGCCGGCGCTGGCCGAGGAGGGCGGACCGCTGCGGCCGGAAACCGTGTTCGACGTGATCGATGCGCTGGCGCCGCGCGACGCCATCTTCGTCAAGGAGTCGACTTCCACCGTGACCGCCTTCTGGCAGCGCGTGGAGATGCGCGAGCCGGGCAGCTACTTCTTCCCGGCCGCCGGCGGACTCGGCTTCGGCCTGCCGGCGGCGGTCGGCGCGCAACTGGCGCAGCCGCGGCGGCAGGTGATCGGGATCATCGGCGACGGCTCGGCCAACTATGGCATCACCGCACTCTGGAGCGCCGCGCAATACCGTGTGCCGGCGGTGTTCATCATCCTCAAGAACGGTACCTACGGCGCCCTGCGCTGGTTCGCCGGGGTGCTCGAGGTGCCCGATGCGCCGGGGCTCGACGTGCCCGGCCTGGACTTCTGCGCGATCGCCCGCGGCTATGGCGTCGAGGCACTCCACGCAGCCACCCGCGAAGAGCTGGAAAGTGCCTTGGAGCATGCCCTGGCCGCTGATCGCCCGGTTTTGATCGAGGTGCCGACGCAAACCATCGAACCCTGATGTTCCACGGCGCCGCCCCATGCCAGAGTGGGCGGTGCCGACCGACGCCCGCGTGCGCCCATAACAAGAACAAGAGAGAGGTTGGTATGAACAGGCAATCCGCTGCGGCGGTGATCGACGCTGCCCGCTTTAACCGTACTCACTGGCTGATCCTCGGCTGGGGGTGTTTCATCATGCTGTTCGACGGCTACGACATGGTCATCTACGGCTCGGTGGTGCCACGCCTGATGCAGGAGTGGCAGCTGAGCCCGGTGCAGGCCGGCACCCTCGGCAGTTGCGCGCTGTTCGGCATGCTCTTCGGCGGCACCCTGCTGGCGCCGCTGGCGGACCGCTTCGGCCGGCGCCGCCTGGTGATCGCCACCACCCTGCTGGCGAGCCTCGCCGCCTTCCTCACCGGGCACGCCCGCGACCCGCTGGAACTGGGCGCCGGACGCTTCTTCACCGGCCTGGCACTGGGCGCGCTGGTGCCCAGCGCGATCAACCTGATCAGCGAATTCGCTCCGGCCGGGCGGCGCAGCACCCTGGTCACGGTGATGTCGGCCTTCTACTCGGTGGGCGCGGTGCTCTCGGCGCTACTGGCGATCGCCATGATCCCCGCCTGGGGCTGGCAATCGGTGTTCTACGTGGCGGTGCTGCCGGTGCTGGCGGTGCCGCTGATGTTGCGCTGGTTGCCGGAGTCGGCGGCGTTCCTCGAACTCAAGGGCCGCCGCGCCGAACTGGACGCGCTGCTGCGCAAGGTCGATCCCGACTACCGGCCCGGCGCCGAGCGGGCGAACGCTGTCGCGGCCGAAGCGCCGAGCGGACGGGTCGCCCAGTTGTTCGAGGGGCGCCAGGCACTGGGCACCCTGCTGCTGTGGGTGGCCTTCGCCATGTGCATGCTGATGAGCTACGGGCTCAACACCTGGTTGCCGAAGCTGATGGCCGGCGGCGGCTACGCCCTCGGTTCGAGCCTGGCGTTCCTCGTCACCCTGAATGTCGGGGCGACCCTCGGTGCGTTGTTCGGCGGCTGGCTGGCCGACCGCCTCGGCGCCGGCCGCACCCTGGTGCTGTTCTTCGCCCTGGCCGCGGCCTCCCTGGCGGTCCTCGGCCTGGGGCCAGGCCCCTGGCTGCTCAACGGCCTGCTGGTGGTGGCCGGCGCCACCACCATCGGCACCCTGGCGGTGATCCATGCCTACGCCGCGCAGTTCTACCCGGCCTGGGTGCGCTCCACCGGGGTCGGCTGGGCCGCCGGTGTCGGCCGCCTCTGCGCCATCGCCGGGCCGATGCTCGGCGGCAGCCTGCTGGCCCTGGAGCTGCCGTTCCAGCAGAACTTCCTGGCCTTCGCCGCGCCTGGCGTGATCGGCGCGCTGGCGATCGCCTGCATCCACCTGCGGCCGCGCGTGCCGGCGGAAGCGTCCGTCGACGCGACGGCGAAGAAACCCCTGTGATTTTCGAAAGAGGAGAAGAGCGATGAGCGATTCCCGTTATACCGACCTCGGTCTCCAGCCCCTGGCCGGCGAGTGGCGCCACGGCCGGGCCGGCCGCCGGCTGAAGGTGAGCAATCCGTTCGACGGCAGCCTGCTGCTGGAGATCGAGCAGGCCGACCGCGACGACCTCGATGCCGCCTACGCCAAGGCCGCCGAGGTCCAGCCGGCATGGGCCGCGCTTGGCCCCTCGGCACGCGCGGCGGTGCTGTACAAGGCGGTGGAGGTGTTCGACCGCCGCCACGAGGAGATCGTCGACTGGATCATCCGCGAGTCCGGCAGCACCCGCCTGAAGGCCGAGATCGAATGGGGCGCGGCGCGCGCGATCACCCTGGAGTCGGCGTCGTTCCCGGCACGGGTGCACGGGCGCATCGTCGAGTCCGACGTGCCGGGCAAGGAAAGCCGGGTCTACCGCAGCGCCATCGGCGTGGTCGGGGTGATCAGCCCGTGGAACTTCCCGCTGCACCTGACCCAGCGTTCCATCGCCCCGGCCCTGGCGCTGGGCAACGCGGTGGTGGTCAAGCCGGCCAGCGACACGCCGGTCTGCGGCGGACTGCTGCTGGCGCGGATCTTCGAAGAGGCCGGGCTGCCGGCCGGGCTGTTCAGCGTGGTGGTCGGCCCCGGCAGCGAGATCGGCGACACCTTCGTCGAGCACCCGGTGCCGGGCCTGGTGACCTTCACCGGGTCGACCCCGGTGGGCCGCAACATCGGCCGCATCGCCAGCGGCGGCGCGCACCTCAAGCACGTGGCGCTGGAGCTGGGCGGCAACAGTCCGTTCGTGGTGCTCGGCGACGCCGACCTGGAGCAGGCGGTGAATGCCGCGGTGTTCGGCAAGTTCCTCCACCAGGGGCAGATCTGCATGGCGATCAACCGCATCATCGTCGAGGACATCCTCTACGACGCCTTCGCCGCGCGCTTCGTCGAGCGGGTCAAGGGTCTCCGGGTCGGCGATCCGCAGCGCGCCGATACCGCGGTCGGGCCGATCGTCAACGCGCGCCAGCTCGAAGGCCTGCTGGAAAAGATCCGCCTGGCCCGCCAGGAAGGCGCCAAGCCGCTGTACGAGGGCGGCGTCGATGGGCAGTTGCTGGCTCCGCACGTATTCGGCGAGGTCAGCGCGACGATGGAGATCGCCCGCGATGAAATCTTCGGCCCGCTGGTCGGCCTGCTCCGCGCGCGCGACGAGGCGCATGCGCTGGAGTTGGCCAACGCCAGCGAATACGGGCTGTCCAGCGCGGTGTTCAGCCGCGACCTGGAACGCGCGGTTCGCTTTGCCCGCCAGCTTCGCGCGGGGATGACCCACGTCAACGACATTCCGGTGAACGACGAGGCCAACGCGCCGTTCGGCGGCGAGAAGAACTCCGGACTTGGCCGCTTCAACGGCGACTGGGCCATCGAGGAATTCACCACCGACCACTGGATCAGCGTGCAGCACGCGCCGCGCCAGTACCCGTTCTGACCCTGGCGGCGGGGCCCGCGCCCCGCCGCTGACCCGACCGTCGTCGCCAGGTGGCCCGCAGAGGCTGCCGGGGCCCGGTCGTCCCTGAAAAACGGAGCACAATAACAATGAAAATCCGTCGTAAAACCGCAGTCCCGCGCAACGCAGGGGCGGTCCTGCCGATGCTCGCCTGTCTTGCCGCGCAAGCTGCCGAGGGCGGCTTCCTGGAGGATGCGAAGACCGACCTGGTCCTGCGCAACTATTACTTCAACCGCGATTTCCGCGACCACGATGCCGGCAAGAGCCTGGTGGACGAGTGGGCGCAGGGCTTCATCCTCAAGTTCAGTTCCGGCTATACCCCGGGCACGGTCGGCGTCGGCCTCGACGCCATCGGCCTGTTCGGCGTGAAGCTGAACAGCGGACGTGGCACCAGCAATTCCGAGCTTCTTCCGTTGCACGACGACGGTCGCGCGGCGGACGACTATGGGCGTGTCGGCGTGGCCGCCAAGCTGCGCGTTTCGGCCAGCGAACTGAAGATCGGCGAGATGCTCCCGGACATTCCGCTGTTGCGCTACGACGACGGACGCCTGCTGCCGCAGACGTTCCGCGGCTTCGCCGTGGTTTCCCGAGAGCTGCCGGGCCTGGCCCTGCAGGCCGGACGCTTCGACGCGGTGAGCCTGCGCAATTCGGCGGACATGCAGGACCTGTCGGCCTGGAGCGCGCCGACGCAGAAATCGGACGGTTTCAACTACGCCGGCGCCGAATACCGCTTCAACCGCGAGCGCACCCAACTGGGCCTGTGGCACGGGCAACTGGAGGACGTCTACCGGCAGAGCTACGCCAACCTGCTGCACAAGCAGCGTGTCGGCGACTGGACCCTGGGCGCCAACCTCGGCCTGTTCGTCGACCGCGACGACGGCGCCGCGCGCGCCGGCGAGATCGACAGCCATACCGTCTACGGCCTATTTTCTGCCGGCATCGGCCTGCACACCTTCTACCTTGGCCTGCAGAAGGTCGGCGGCGACAGCGGCTGGCAGTCGGTCTACGGCAGCAGTGGGCGGAGCATGGGCAACGACATGTTCAACGGCAACTTCACCAACGCCGACGAACGCTCCTGGCAGGTTCGCTACGACTACGATTTCGTCGGCCTCGGCTGGCCCGGCCTGATCGGCATGGTCCGCTACGGCCATGGCTCGAACGCCACCACCAAGGCCGGTAGCGGTGGCAAGGAATGGGAGCGCGATGTCGAACTCGGCTACACCGTGCAGAGCGGTCCGCTGGCGCGGCTCAACGTGCGCCTCAACCACGCCAGCAACCGACGCAGCTTCAACAGCGACTTCGACCAGACGCGGCTGGTGGTGAGTTACCCGTTGTCGTGGTGACGGACGCTGTCTCGCCGCTCCTCCGGACAGTTCCGGAGGGACGGGGAGCGGGAGGCCCGGTGCTTCGGCGGATAACCGCTGGGCGGTTATCCGCCCTACCGGAGCGGCGCTCCGCCGACAACGCCTGGAGGGGGAGAGGGCGGCTCAGAACTTCGCCTGCATCCCCACCCGCAGGGTACGCCCGGGCGCGGGCATGAAACTCTGTGCCAGCGGGTCGAGGTAATAGCGGTCGGTAAGGTTCTGCAGCGAGGCATTCAGTTCGGTGTGCTCGAACAGCTTGTACTTGAGGAACAGGTCGAACAGCTGCACCGAGCGGTACTCGATCTGCGGTGTGGTGGCGCCGACCTGCCAGGGCTTGTCCGCCGTGGCGGTGGGGCCGGAGGTATAGGTCATGCGCCCGCCCAGGGTCAGGGCCTGGTCGAAGAAGCGCAGGCCGGCGGTCAGGTTGGTCGCCAGCCGCGGCGGGTTCTGCGTGTTGGTATAGGAGCCCATGAAGCTGCCCGGCGTGCAGTTCGGCGTGTTCTCGGTGCGCTGGTAGCGGTTGGCGCCGGCGCGCAGCCTGGCGGCGAAGGCGGCGTCGCAGGTCTCGGTCTTCAGGTAGTAGGTCGCCGACAGGTCGGCGAACACCCGCCCTGCGTCGTAGTGCGATTGCAGTTCGAGACCGCTGGTGCGGTAGCTGTCGGTGTTGCTGAAGGTCATCAGGCCCATCTGGCCCGGATCGTAATAGCGGGTGATGTAGTTCTTGATGGTGTTGTTGAAGTAGGCCAGCTTGATCGCCGCCGAGTCGCCGTCGGCCAACAGGCTGTCGCGCAGCGCGCTGGCACCGATCTCCCAGCTGCGCGAACGCTCGGGCTTGAGGTCCTTGCCCGGCTCGACCTGGAGAGTGCCCTGGCTGGTCTCGAACAGCGACGGCAGGCGCAGGCCTTCGGTGTAGGAGGCGTAGACGAAGGTATCCGGGGCCAGCTCGAAATTGATCCCGAATGCCGGCGAGAAACCGCCGCCGCGGCTGCTGCCCTTCTTGCTGTAGTTGTAGCCGGTGACCACGTTGGTGACCCGCGAGGGATGGACCGTCACGTTGGCCGGGCCGAACTCGTCGAAGGGAATGCCTTCGAACGGATTGTTGGTGTTGTTGGTGACGATGCCGTTGTTGAGGCGCGGATCGGTGGCGTCGGTGTACTGGCCGTTCTGGTCGGGGAACCACATCATCGAGCCGTAGTAGCCGGGCCTGCTCACCGTGATGAAGCGCATGTCGCGATCCTCGCGCCGCGGCGAGGCGGAGATGCCGTTGTCCTTGCTGTTGAAGTGGCTGTAGCGGCCGCCGCCCCATAGCGTCAGGCGCTCGACCGGCTTGAACTCGAGCTTGCCGTTGAGGCCGTATTCCTGGCGGGTGGCGTCCCTCAGGGTGCGGTTGGCGTTGATGTCGTGGAGGGTGGTGACCACGCTTTTCTGCGGCTGGATGTCTTCGACCTGGAACGAGCCGCCGAGGTCGAGCTTGAAATCGCCGAAGTCGGTTTCGAAGCGCGCCACGTTGTTCAGGTCGCCGCCGATGCGCCGGTTGTCCTGGCGCGTCCAGTTGCGGTCGGAGCGATAGGCCTGGGAGCGCGGTGCCAGCACCGAGGTCAGCATGTCGCTCTTCGCCTCGGTCATCCACAGGCCGGTACTGAGGTCCACCAGCGGATTGTTCTCGGGCAGGTAACGGTAGCGTGCGGTGTAGGTGTCGATCTTCACTTCGCTCAATGGGTACTGGTAGATGCCGGCGGTGCCGAAACGGAAGATGTCCGACGGCATGATCTCCCCGGTGCGCCCGTCGTAGCGACGATAGCCGAGGTCCAGGGTGTGCTCGTCGGCGATGCGCCAGGTCGCCTTGAGCAGGTAGGACTCGGTCTCCGACGACGAGTTGAGCACTTCCTCTCCTGCGTTGTAGACCTTGGCTACGCTGCTTTCCTCGCGACCGTAGCGGTTGTAGACGCGATAGCGGTCCTGGCCTTTCTTGCCGGAAAAGTAGTTGCCCTGATTGCGCTGCGCATAGGCGGCGACCAGGTCCAGATGCTCGTTGCGGTAGGCGAAGGCGGCGCTGCCGGACTTGGCCTGGGAGCCGAACAGGCTGCCGCGGTCATCGTGCGGCACGCTGCTGAGATTCTCGGTCTTCGAACTGGCGCTGCGGTGCTGCGGGGCGACGCCGTTGTTCCAGACGTTGCCGGTGAAGCGCACGCCGAGGTCCTTGCCGTCGACCAGGATGTCCTTGACGCCGATGGTGCGCATTTCCACGCTGCCGCCGATCGCGCCCGAGCGGGTCGAGGGACCCTTGTCGACGGTCACGCTGCTGACCAGGTCGGGATCGATGTAGCTGCGCTGCTGGGTGCCGGCGTAGCCGCGGTAGACGTCCAGCGCCTGCTCCGCGCCGTCGACCCGCACCGCCACCCGGCTCTGCCCCTGGATGCCGCGGATGTTGACGTCCAGCGCGCCACCGTTGCGGCTGTCGCCGACCTGTACGCCCGGGATGCCCTGGAGCAGGTCACCCACGGAAACCCGGCCGAAGCGGTCGATGTCTTCGCTGGAGAGGTACACCGACGAGCGCGGCGCGGTATAGGTTTCCTTCTGCGGATCGGCCAGCTCGGCGGCCGAGACCACCACCGGCGACAGGTCGGCCGGGGCTTCTCCGGACATGCGCGGCTCGACCAGCAGGTAGGCGCCGGAGGTTCCCGCCGCGACCTGCAGGCCGGTGTTCGACAGCACTCGCTGCAAGCCTTCCAGTACGCTGTAGCGGCCCTTGAGCGCCGGCGCGGTGCGGCCGCGGGTCAGCGCGGGGTCGAAGGACAGCAGCAGGCCCGACTGGCTGGCGAAGGCGCCCAGGGAGGCGCCCAGCGAACCCGCCGGGATGTCGTAGCTGCGCGGCGTGGCGTCGTCCAGGCGGGTAGCCGCGCTGTGCTGGCCGACGCTCTGCGCGTGGGCCAGGCCGCCGCCGAGCAGGCCGGCGCCGACCGCCGACAGGCCGAGCAGGGCGCAGCGCAGGGCAAGGGTGAGCGGGGAGAGGCGCGACAAGGGACGCGCCAGGCTGGGGATAGGGCGTTGTAGGGACATGACTTCTTCGCTCGCAGGGTTGGCGCCCGTCATTGCGGGCTCTCATTCCCTCTGTCGCACGAGATCGGAAAAGGGATATTTCGGGTTCGGCGGGGCCGGTCGAGGAAGGGCGTCGGCATTGTGGTCAGCGGAAAATTAGTGATAATAGTTTTCATTTGCGATTGAAGCCAGCCGACTATTCCGATGAATGCGCCTCCGATGAATGCGCCAAGCCCCTGCCTGCAAGCGGACCGCGACTGCGTCGCCACGCTCTACCGTGAAAACCATGCCTGGTTGCGCAACTGGCTGGCCTACCGCCTTCGCTCCTGGGGACGTGGCGTGGCCGACGACCTGGCCCACGACACTTTCCTGCGCATCCTCGCCAGCCGCGATGGCGGCCAGCGTGACGCGATCCGTCAGCCGCGCGCCTACCTCACCCGCATCGCCAACTGCGTGCTGGTCAGCTGGCGCCGTCGCCAATCGCTGGAACTCGCCTGGCTGGAGGCCCTGGCCACGTTGCCCGAGCCGTTGCAGCCGTCGCCGGAACAACAGAGTGTGATCGTCGAGACCCTGCACGAGATCGACGCGCTGCTCGACACCCTGCGACCGCGGGTGAAACAGGCATTCCTGATGGCGACGCTGGACGGCATGAAGCAGAAGGACATCGCCCAGGCGCTGGGCGTCGCGCTGCCGACGGTGAAGAAGTTCATCCACCAGGCCTACGTGACCTGCCTGAGCCTGATGCCCGATGAATGACCGCGCTTCCAGCCGGGCGCCGCAGGCGGGCGATACGGAGCTTTCCGGGCCGCCGGCCGCCGAGGCGATCGCCCCGCAGGTGCTCAGGGAGACCGCCTCCTGGCTGCTGCTGATGCAGGAGGGGCCGCTGGCTCCGGCGCAGCAGGCCGAGCTGGAGTCCTGGCGCTCGCGCAGCCCCGAGCACCAGCGCGCCTGGCGGCGCGCCGAGCGTCTGCTGGCGAATATCGGTTCGCTGCCGTCGGCGCTGGCCCGGCGTGCGCTCGAGCGTCCGTCCGGCAGCGGCCGGCGCGCGGTCCTGCGCGGCCTCGCCCTGCTGCTCGGCGGCGCACCGCTGGTCTGGTGGGGATGGCGCGCCCAGGTCTGGCGCGACGGCTTCGGCGCCGACTACCTCACTGCCGTCGGCGAGCGGCGCGATCTGGTGCTGGAGGACGGCAGCCAGGTCGAGATGAACACCGACAGCGCGCTGGACGTGCGCTACGACGCCGGCCAGCGCCTGCTGCGCCTGTATCGCGGAGAGATCTACCTCCGCACCGCGGCGGATCGGCGCGAGCCGCCGCGGCCGTTCCTGGTGCGCACCGAACAGGGCCTGATGCGCGCGCTGGGTACCGCCTTCAGCGTCCGACGCGAGGGCGCAGAGACAGTGCTGGCGGTGTACGAAGGCGCGGTCCAGGTGCGTCCGGAGGGCGCCGCGAGTGCGGCGGATGGCCGGGTGATCGAGGCTGGCCAGCGGGTGCGCTTCGATCGCCAGCGGATCGGCCCCGTCGAGTCCGCCAGCGAGGCCGCGCTGGCCTGGCGCCAGGGCCTGCTGGTGGCCGACGACATGCCGCTGCGGCAGTGGGCGGGAGAACTGATGCGCTACGGGGGCGAGAGCATCGAGTGCGAGCCGTCGCTGGACCCGCTTCGGGTCTCCGGCACCTTTCCCATCGACGACCTGCCGCTGGCCCTGGCGATGCTGGCGCAGACCCATGGCCTGCGCCTCGTGCACCAAGGTCGGCGGGTGCTGATCAGGCGCTGAGGGAGGCGCGGCGGCTCAGCCGGCCAGCAACCAGACCCCGGCGCCCGCCGAGGCCAGCCCGGCGAGACGTACCAGGGGCGCGGCCGCCTGCGGCAGGAAGCGCACCAGCGCGTAGCCGGCGGCGTGCAGCGCGGCGGTGGCGGCGACGAAACCGAGCGCGTACAGCCAGGGGCTGGAGAGGTCCGGCAGCTCCAGGCCGTGGGCGACCCCGTGGGCCAGGGCGAACAGCGCGGTGGCGGCCATCGCCAGCGCCAGCGGCGGGCGCACGGCGAGGGCCACGCAGAGGCCGAGGGCGAGCACCGAGGCGGCGATGCCGGTCTCCATGAACGGCAGTTGCAGGCCCTCGAAGCCGAGCAGCCCGCCGACCAGCATGGTGCCGACGAAGGTGCAGGGCAGGGCGAGGCGCGCGGCTCCCTGTTGCTGGGCGGCCCAGAGGCCGACGGCGAACATCGCCAGCAGGTGGTCGAGGCCGGTGAGCGGATGGGCGAGGCCGGCGACCAGGCCGTGTTCGCCGTGGCCGGGGTGGGCGAAGGCCAGCGCCGGCGCGGCGAGCAGGGCGAGGGTGGCGAACAGCTTGGGCAGTTTCATTGGCGGTTCCTTGTCGTTGCGAGGTGGCGTCAGGCGGCGGTCAGCAGGCCCTGGCGCTCGATGAAGGCGATGATTTCGTCCAGCCCCTGGCCGGTCTTCTGGTTGCTGAACACGAACGGCTTGTCGCCGCGCATGCGCCGGGCGTCCCGGTCCATCACGTCGAGGGAGGCGCCGACCAGCGGCGCCAGGTCGATCTTGTTGATCACCAGCAGGTCCGACTTGCAGATGCCGGGGCCGCCCTTGCGCGGGATCTTGTCGCCGGCGGAAACGTCGATCACGTAGAGGGTCAGGTCGGACAGCTCGGGGCTGAAGGTGGCCGACAGGTTGTCGCCGCCGGATTCCACCAGGATCAGTTCGAGGCCGGGGAAGCGCCGGTTGAGCTGGTCCACCGCCTCCAGGTTGATCGAGGCGTCCTCGCGGATCGCCGTGTGCGGGCAGCCGCCGGTTTCCACGCCGATGATCCGCTCGGGGGCGAGGGCCTCGTTGCGCACCAGGAACTCTGCGTCTTCCTGGGTATAGATGTCGTTGGTGACCACCGCGAGGTTGTAGCGCTCGCGCAGTTCGCGGCACAGGGCCAGGGTCAGGGCGGTCTTGCCGGAGCCCACCGGACCGCCGATGCCGACACGCAGGGGTTGGGATGTCATGGGGTTTCTCCTAGGAACGGAACAGACGGCTGTACTGGGTTTCGTGGGTCATGCTGGCCAGCGCCAGACCGAACGCGGCGCTGCCCTCGACGGCGGGCCGCCGCAGCGCCTCGGCGCAGGCGCGGTCGAGTTCCGGCAGTAGGCTGGAAGCAAGTTTCTGCGCGGCCAGTTGGCCGAGCGGCAGGGTTTTCATCAGCACCGCCAACTGGTTTTCCAGCCAGCTCCAGAACCAGGCACTGAGCGCCTCCTCGGCGTCCAGGCGCCAGGCGCGCGCGGCCATCGCCCAGGCGGCGGCGAGATTGGGCGGGTCCTGGCGCGCCAGCCAGGCGCGGCCGGGAGCGTCGAGCTCGGGCAGGGCCTCCAGCAATTGGTGCAGGGAAAAGCCCATCTGCCGGCTCTCCTGGGCCAGCTCGCGGGTCTCGCGGCTGGCCCTATGGCGTTCGCTGGCCGCATCGCAGGCGGCCCAGTCGCCGATCAGCGCGGCGCGCAGCAGGCCGGCCAGCAGCGGCGCCTCGAAGCGCGCCAGGTTCAGTTGCAACTGGTCGACCAGCCAGGTCCGCGCGCTCTCGGCGTCGCGCACCCAGCCATTGTCGAGGGCCGCCTCCAGTCCCTGGGAGTAGCTGTATCCGCCGATCGGCAACTGCGAGCTGGCCAGGCGCAGGCGCGCCCAGATGCTGTTCACCGGCGCACGCCGAACTGGTGCAGGCGCGGCGCGTAGTTAAACTCCGCCTCGCCATGGTGCGAGTGGTGGTGGCCTCCGCCGTAGGCACCGTGCTCCGGCTGGAACGGCGCCTCGATGGCCTCCACCGTGGCGCCGAGCTGTTCGAGCATGGCTTTCAGCACGTAGTCGTCGAGCAGGCGCAGCCAGCCGTCGCCGACCTGCAGGGCGACGTGACGGTTGCCCAGGTGGTAGGCGGCGCGGGTCAGTTCCAGCGGGCTGGCGCAGGTGACGTGGAGCAGACGTTCGGAGCGGGCGACGACCCGCACCAGGCGACCGTCGCGGGCCTCCAGGCAGTCGCCGTCGGCCAGCGGCGGCTGGCCGCGCTCGAGGAACAGGCCGACCTCCTCGCCGCTCGCCGCGAAGCAGCGCAGGCGGCTCTTGCTGCGCGCCTCGTAGGTGAGGTGGAGTTCTTCGTCCCAGCGGGGCGAGCGGGCGGGCAGGCGTTGGTGAATGACCAGCATGGGCAGTTTCCGCAATGCGACAGGAAAGGAATCACAACAAGCACCAGCAAGGGCCTTGCCAGGTCGATGCGGGACGCCTGTACCGGGAAAACGGGGCTATAGGGATGTAACAAAATATTGCAGCGCGCCAGGTTGGTGCGCAACGACTTTTTGCCGCACCGGAAAGGTGCGCGCGCGTCTAGTCCGCGGGCGAACGCCGAGCCGGAGGTCCGCTGGGGAGGTGTGGGGTCAGTCGGGCAGGCCGTGCCAGTGCTTGCCGCCGATCATGATGAAACGCAGCTGGTGGGTGATCTTCGCGGCCGGCATCAGGTGCGGCGGCAGGTCGGCGGCGGGTGGGTCGATCAGCTCCGGAAGGGTGGCGAAGACGGTCTTCACCACCAGGTCGGCGAACACGTCGAGGGCCGCGCCGTCGAGATGCGGCATCTTGTTCAGCAGCGCCAGGTCGGCGGCCAGGTCGTCGGTGATGCGCTGGCGCAGGCTGGCGATGGCCTGGCGGATCGGCAACGAGCCGCCGTATTGCTCGCGGGCGAGGAAGAGGAACTGCGAGCGGTTGGCGCCGACCGCGTCGAGGAAGATGCGCACCGAGGCGTCGATCAGCCCGCCCAGTTCGAACTCGTTGCGGCGCACCGCGCGCAGGGTGGCGCGGAAGGTCTCGTCGACCTCGGCGACCAGCGCCAGGCCGAGCTGGTCCATGTCGCTGAAGTGCCGATAGAAGCCGGCCGGGACGATGCCGGCGGCGCGCGTCACTTCGCGCAGGCTGAGGCTGCCGAAGCCGCGCCCGCTTTCCATCAGGTGGCGCGCGGCGCTCATCAGCGCGTGGCGGGTCTGCTGTTTCTGTTCGGCGCGGGGTGAGGACATACGGCTTCCTTTGGCGGACCGGCGACTGTAGCAAAAGCCCCGCGACCCGGTCGAACCGGGGACGGCAGCGGTCGAAGGATACATCAGTGAACGCTTGTTGACTCGATTGCGCGGAACGGGCAAAGTTTTGTGAACGATCGTTCACTGAAATATTCTCGATGGCCTTGCTTCCCCTCGCTCTCCTGACCCCCTTGCTCGCACCCCTGCGCCGTCTCGCCGCCCGTGGCTGGCTGCGCGAGGCCGATGTCGACGGCCTGCTGCGCCACGCCCATCCGCTGGCGTCGCTGAACCGCCACTATGCGCGGGTCGAGGCACGCTACTGGGTGGCCGACGATATGCTCGCCCTGGCCCTGCGTACCGCCCCCGGCTGGCCGCCGGCGCGGCCGGGCCAGCACATCCAGCTGCTGGCGGAGCGCGACGGGGTGCGGGTCGGGCGCAGCTACAGCCTGACCCGGGTGGTCGGCGAGCGCCTGGAAATCGCCGTCAAGCGTCACCCGGACGGGCTGCTCTCGCCCTGGTTGTGCGAACACCTGGCGGTCGGCCAGCGTGTCGAGTTGCAGCCCGCGCAAGGCGATCTGCGCTGGCCGATGCAGGCCGAGGCGGTCTGCCTGCTGGCCGCCGGCAGCGGCCTGACGCCCTTGCTCGGCCTGCTCCGCGAGGCGCTGGAGAACGGCTATCGCGGTCCCGTGCTGTGGCTGCACTACGCCCGTCATCCCGGCCAGCGCGCCTGGCTCGGCGAGCTGGAGGCGCTGGCGGCGCGCCACCCGAACCTGGAGTTGCGCTGGAGCCTGACCCGCGGGGCGCGGGCCGATGGCTGCCTGGAGGGGCATTTCCAGCCGCGCCACCTGGACGGCTGGGCAGCCGACCTGGCGCGCAGCCAGGCCCTGGCCTGCGGGCCGGCGGCTTTCGTCGAGGCGGTGGGCGAGCAACTGGGGGCACGCTTCGCCGGCTTGCAGACGGAATCCTTCAGCGTCCCGCGCTGGCGCAGCGGGGAGGCGCCGCGCGAAGTGCGCCTGCGCTTCGCCCGGTCGCAGCGGGAAGTCTCCGGCGACAGCGCCGCCAGCCTGCTGGAACAGGCCGAGGCCCACGGCCTGCGCCCGGCCCACGGTTGCCGCCAGGGCATCTGTGCCAGTTGCACCTGCGTCCTGCTCAGCGGCTGCGTGCGCGACCTGCGCAGCGGCGCGCTGTGCAGCGAGCCCGGCCAGCCTATCCGCCTCTGCGTCAGCGCCGCCCACGGCGACCTGGCGCTGGACCTGTAAACCGACCTGCGAGCCCTGCGATGCGCGACGACCGCGAACTGACCCCGGAACAACTGGCGGCCTTCGGCGCCGAACTCGACGCCCTGCGCCAGCGTACCCTGGCCGATCTCGGCGCGGACGACGCGCGCTACATCCGCCGGGTCCGCGCGGCGGTGCGCGTCTGCTGCTGGAGCGGCAGGGCGCTGCTGATGTTCGGCTGGCTGCCGCCGACCTGGCTGCTCGGTAGCCTGCTTCTCGGCCTGGGCAAGATCCTCGAGAACATGGAACTGGGCCACAACGTCATGCACGGCCAGTACGACTGGATGAACGATCCGGAATTCGCCGGCCGCGCCTACGAGTGGGATATCGCCGGGCCGTCCGACTTCTGGCGGCACACCCACAACCATATCCACCACACCTACACCAACGTGCTGGGCAAGGACGACGACGTCGGCTACGGGGTCGTGCGCCTGTTCCCGGAGCAGCGCTGGAAGCCGTTCTACCGCTGGCAACCGCTGTGGGTGACGCTGCAGGCGCTGCTGTTCCAGTACGCGGTGGCGATCCAGCATCTGCGCCTGGACAAGTACGCCAAGGGGCGCCTGGACAAGGCCGAACTCATGCCGCTGCTACGCCCCCTGCGTGCCAAGCTGGGTCGCCAGTGGACCAAGGACTACCTGCTGTTCCCGCTTCTCGGCCTGTTCGCCGGCGGCTTTGGCGCGGTGTTCGTCGGCAACCTGCTGGCCAACGTGCTGCGCAACCTGTGGACCTTCACGGTGATCTTCTGCGGCCACTTCACCGAGAAGGCGGTGGTCTTCCCGCCCTCGGTGCTGGAGGGGGAGACCCGTGGCCACTGGTACCTGCGCCAGTTGCGCGGCTCCAGCAACCTGGAGGGCGGGCCGCTGTTCCACATCCTGACCGGCAACCTCAGCCACCAGATCGAGCATCATCTCTACCCGGACCTGCCGGCGCGTCGCTACGCCGCGCTGTCCCGCGAGGTCCGCGAAATCGCCCGGCGCTACGGGCAGACCTACAACAGCGGACGCCTGGGACGGCAATTCCTCACTGTCTTGCGGCGCATCTGGGTATATCGGCTGCCGCCGCGCGAGCCGCTCCCGGCGGGGCGCAGCTGAGCCGACGGAACGCTCGCGGCGCCCGTGGCGGGGCCGCTCCGGAGCGGGGATAATGCCGCCCTGTGCGCCGCGACGTGGCTTCCGGCCGCCGCGCGGCGTCGGAGTCTCGCCGAACGCAGGACGGCCTGCGCCCGCGATCGGCCAGCAGCGTCGATCCTTCCCGAACCTATCAATGCTCGGCGGATGCCGGCCGTGGGGCCCGTCCGTCCAGGAACCGTCATGTTCAGCCCGCTCGTCACCTTTCCCGCGCTCTACACCGCCACCCTGCTCATGCTGGCCGGCTCCGGCCTGTTCACCACCTACATCGGCCTGCGCCTGACCCAGGAAGGCGCAGGCGACCTGTGGGTCGGCGGGCTGATGGCGTCCTACTATTTCGGCCTGGTCTGCGGTGGAAAATTCGGACACAAGCTGATCGCCAGCTTCGGCCATATCCGCTCCTACGTGGCTTGCGCCGGGATTGCCACCGTGACCGTGCTGCTGCATGCCCTGGTCGATCAGCTGGAAGTCTGGCTGCTGCTGCGCTTCATCACCGGTGCGGTGATGATGAACCAGTACATGGTGATCGAGAGCTGGCTCAACGAGCAGGCCGAGAGCCACCAGCGCGGCAAGGTGTTCGCCGGCTACATGGTCGCCGTCGACCTTGGCCTGGTGCTCGGCCAGGGCCTGCTGGCGCTGAGCCCGACCCTCGACTACAAGCCGTTGCTGCTGGTCGCCATCTGCTTCGCCTCGTGCCTGATCCCGCTGGCCATGACCCGTCGCGTGCACCCGGCCAAGCTGGTCGCCGCGCCGCTGGAAGTGCGTTTCTTCTGGCAACGCGTGCCGCAGGCGCTGGGCACCATCTTCATCGCCGGCCTGATGGTCGGCGCCTTCTACGGCCTGGCGCCGGTCTACGCCAACCGCAACGGCCTGGATGCCTCGCAATCGAGTTTCTTCGTCGGCATGTGCATCGTCGCCGGCTTCTGTGCGCAGTGGCCGCTGGGCTGGCTGTCCGACCGCCTCGACCGCAGTTGGCTGATCCGCGGCAATGCGGTGCTGCTGTGCCTGGCCTCGATCCCGATGTGGGGGCTGGTGACGCTGCCGTACTGGCTGCTGCTGGCCAACGGGTTCGTTACCGGCATGCTGCTGTTCACCCTCTACCCGCTGGCGGTGGCGCTGGCCAACGACCACGTCGAGCAGCCGCGCCGGGTCGCGTTGTCGGCGATGCTGCTGACCACCTACGGGGTCGGCGCCTGTATCGGCCCGCTGGTGGCCGGCGCGCTGATGCGCCACTTCGGTCCGGGGCTGTTCTACATGCTGGTGTCCGGCTACGCGGTGCTGCTGGTGTTCTGGGTGCAGCCCAAGCGCGTCACCGGCGAACACCGGGTCGACGAGGCGCCGCTGCAACACGTGGCGATGCCGGACACGGTCAGCCCGATGGCCGCCACCCTCGACCCGCGCGTCGAGGAAGTGCCGGAGGAGTTGGTGGTGGAGGCGCCGGCGAATATCGGCCGCTCCGACGGCGAGCCGGACGCCGGCGAGAAGCCCGCTCAGTCCTGAGCCGGGAACGCCAGCTCGAAGCGGATGCGTCCCGGAGCCGGGGCGCTCGCTTCGGCGCGGCCGCCGTGCAGGCGCATGATCGCCTGGACGATGGCCAGGCCGAGACCGCTGGACTGGGCGTCGCTGCGCGCGGCGTCGCCACGGTAGAAACGGTCGAACAGGCGCGACAGCGGCTCGGCCGGCAGCCTGTCGCAGGCGTTCTCCACGCTCAGCAGGAATTCCCCCGAGCGGCGCAGGCCGCGCACTTCGATCAGGCTGTCGGCGCTGGCGTAGCGGATGGCGTTGGCCAGCAGGTTGCTCAGCGCCCGGCGGAACAGTTGCGGATCGGCGCGTAGCTGGCCGCTGATTTGGACGTCGAGGCTCAGCCCACGTTCCTCGGCCAGCCCTTCGAAATACTCCGCCTGGCGCCGCAGTTCTTCGCCCAGGTCCAGGCGGCTGCGCTCCACCGCTGCCCGCACGTCGTCGGCGCGAGCGAGGAACAGGATGCTCTCGACCATCCGTGCGATGCGCTCCAGCTCTTCCTGGTTGGAGGCGATCAGCGCCTGGTACTCCTCGTTGCTGCGTGGCTGGCGCAGGGCCACCTGGCCGTGGCCCATCAGCGAACCGATGGGCGTGCGGATCTCATGGGCGAGGTCGGCGGAGAACTGCTGCAGGCGCTGGTAGCCGTCGTCTAGGCGTTCGAGCATCGCGTTGAACGACTGTGCCACCTGCTGCAACTCGGCAGGCGCGGCGGCGACGTCGAGGCGGGTATCCAGGCTGGTCGGATGGATCTCCGCCGCCTTCGCCGCCAGCGTGCGCAGCGGGCGCAGGCCGTGGCGCAGGACCAGCCAGCCGAGCAGGGCGGTGCCAAGGAACGCCAGCAGCACGGCGGCGATGACCCGGTCGCGGTACTGGGCGAGCATCCGCGTCTCGCCCAGCAGCAGGTGCGCGGCGGTGATCTGCAACGGCTCGCGGCCGCCGACCAGGACCTCGGCGGCGAGCACGCGCATCGGGATGCCGTCGTGGGTCAGTGCGGCGTGCACGACGGACGGATTCAACGCCTGGCCGGCGGCGACCACCCGTAGCGACGGCAGGCGTTCGTGGCGCGGGTTGACCGCGACGATCGGCGCCTCGCCGGGCTGACCGAGGAGCAGGATGTCCTGCTCGTTGCCGAGCATGTTCTCGAACAGACGCGGGCGCGCCTTCAGCTCGGCCAGGGTGAGGTTGTCGCGCAGCAGGTTGCGGAAGTGCTCGACCCGGCCAGCGACCATCACGTCGCTGCGCCGCAGCATCGCCTCTTCCACCGAGCGGTACAGGTAGAAGCCGACCGCGCTGACCACCAGCGCCGCCACCGCGGCGAACAGCAGCGCCGCGTAGAGGGTCAGGGAGCGGCGGGCGGGCACGGGCGCTCCTCGCAGACGTAACCGATGCCGCGCACGGTATGGATCAGCTTGTTCGGGAAGGGATTGTCGACCTTGGCGCGCAGGCGCTTGATCGCCACGTCGACGACGTTGGTGTCGCTGTCGAAGTTCATGTCCCAGACCTCCGAGGCGATCAGGGTGCGCGACAGCACCTCGCCCTCGCGGCGCATCAGCAGGTGCAGGAGGGCGAACTCCTTGTTGGTCAGGGCGATCACCTGCCCCTGGCGGCTGACCTTGCGCCGCAGCACGTCCAGGTGCAGATCGGCCAGTTGCACCTGCTCTGCCTCGCGGACCACGCCGCGGCGCAGCAGGGTACGGATACGCAGCAGCAACTCGGTGAAGGAGAAGGGTTTCACCAGGTAGTCGTCTGCACCCAGTTCGAGGCCGCGGATACGGTCCTGCAACTGGTCGCGGGCGGTGAGGAAGAGCACCGGCACATCGTGCTTCTTGCGCAGCACTTCCATGATCTGCCAACCGTCCAGGCCGGGCAGCATCACGTCGAGGACCACCAGGTCGTAGCGGTTCTCCAGCGCCAGGTAGAGACCGTCGGCGCCGTGCTGCGACCAGTCGACCGCATAGCCCGACTCGCCGAGGCCCTTCTTCAGGTACTCGCCGGTCTTCGTATCGTCTTCGATCACCAGGATGCGCATGTCTCGTTCCCCCTCGTTCGCCGCCATTCTAGCCAGCGCGCGGCGCGGACTCGGTGACATTTTTGTCATGCGAAAGTCATCTCCGGGTACCGCCGGCGGGGCGACCATCGAGGCTCAACCCCACCGAGGATCGACCGATGCTTCGACTCAAGGCTTCCCCCGCGCTGCTCTTCGGCCTGCTCCTGGCCAGTGCCGCCAGCTTCGCCGCGCAACCGCCTGCGGGCATGCTGCAACCGCTGCGCGGCACCATCCAGCAGGCCGCCGACGACCACCTGCAACTGAAGGCCCGCAACGGCCAGCAACTGACGGTCAGGCTCACCGACAAGACCGCGATCCGCGCCGTGTCGCTGGCGAAGCCGGAGGACATCCAGCCCGACAGTTTCATCGGCACCGCCGCCGTGCCGCAGCCCGACGGCACCCTGAAGGCCCTCGAGGTGCATGTCTTCGCCCCCAGCCTGCGCGGCAGCGGCGAAGGCCACCGGCCCTGGGAGAACGCCGATGGCAGCGCCTCGACCATGACCAACGGTACGGTCGGCAACCTGGTGGTCAGCCAGGGCCGGCGCATGACGGTGAAATACGGCGATGGTGAGAAGACTGTGGTGGTGCCGGACGACGTGCCCATCGTCAGCCTGGAGCCGGGCGAGCGCAGCCTGCTCAAGCCTGGCGCCAAGGTCGTGCTGTTCCCGCAGAAGGGCGCCGACGGCAGCCTCACCGCCCTGGCCATCTCGGTCGGCAAGGACGGCGTGACCCCGCCGATGTGAGGTTTCGCCGGGACGGCGCGTCCGTCCCGGCCGGGTTTCCTGGGAGAAAAGCCATGAACCGTGCGTTGCACGCCTGGCCGGTGAGACTCTGCCACTGGCTCAATGCCTATGCCATGGCCTGCCTGATCGGCAGCGGCTGGGGCATCTACAACGCTTCGCCGCTGCTGGATTTCCGTTTTCCCGCCTGGGCTACCCTCGGCGGCTGGCTCGGCGGTTCCATCGCCTGGCATCTCGCCGCCATGTGGCTGCTGCTCGGCAACGGCCTGTGCTACCTCGCCTACGGACTGTCCAGCGGGCATTTTCGTCGCGACTTCCTGCCTTTGAGCGCGGCCGGCGTCTGGCGCGACCTGCGCCTCGCCCTCGGCCTGCGCCTGGTCCATGAGCCGGGCCGCTACAACGCGGTGCAGCGCCTGCTGTACTGGCTGGTCCTGGGGCTCGGCGCGCTGCTGGTGCTGTCCGGGCTGGCGATCTGGAAACCGGTGCAACTGCACGGGCTGACCGTGTTGTTCGGTGGCTTCCAGGGTGCGCGCTGGGTGCATTTCCTGGCCATGGCCGGGGTCGTCGGGTTCGTCGTCGTGCACCTGCTGCTGGTGCTGTTGGTGCCGCGCACCCTGGTGCCGATGATCATCGGACGCGAGTGGCGGCGCGGACGGAGGAGCGAAGGATGAAGGGGCCGGAGAAGAAGCGCGCGAAGATCGCGATCGACCCGTCCAGCGAGCGGCAGATGGTCGATTTGCAACGCCGCCTGCTGTTGCGCGGCGGCCTGTCCCTGGGCGCCCTGGCGATGCTCTCGGGGTGCCGGCTACAGGATGGCGATTCGGTCGACAAGGTACTCTGGGCCATGTCGCGCTGGAACGACCGGGTCCAGGCCTGGCTGTTCAGCCGTACGCGGCTGGCGCCGACCTTCGATCCGTTGCAGGTGGCCTCGCCGTTCCCCTTCAACGCGTTCTACCCGGCCTACAACGTGCCGGAGATCGACCTGCCGGAATACCGCCTGCAGGTTTCCGGGCGGGTCCGCGACAAGCGCCCCTGGAGCCTGGAGCAACTGCGCCGGCTGCCGCAGGCCAGCCAGGTCACGCAACTGATCTGCATCGAGGGCTGGAGCGCGATCGGCCAGTGGAGCGGAGTGCCGCTGCGCACCTTTCTGGAGCTGGTCGGCGCCGACACCTCGGCGAAGTACGTCGGCTTCAAGTGCGCCGACCGCTACTACTCCAGCCTCGACATGCCCAGCGCGCTGCATCCGCAGACCCTGCTGGCGCTGGAGATGTCCGGGCAGGCGCTGCCGGAGGAGAACGGCTATCCGCTGCGCCTGCGGATTCCCACCAAGCTCGGCTTCAAGAACGCCAAGCACGTGGTGGAGATCTTCGTCAGCAACAGCAATCCCGGAGGTTACTGGGAGGACCAGGGCTACAACTGGTTCAGCGGAGTCTGAGGCGGGAGAGTGCGGCTTGCCTCGGGCCATGCGCCCAGCGCGACAGGGATGGGAAAATAGGAAAGCCCGGCATCGAGCCGGGCTTTTCTCGCGCCTTGCGGCGTAACGAGCGGTCAGGCGGTGCGCAGGTCGAAACGGCTCATGCTGCGATGCAGGCGGTCCACGGTCTGTTCGCTGCCGTTGTCGGCCAGGCGGGCTTCGGCCTTGGTCATGTCCTTGTGCAGGCGGTCGATGGTCTGCTCGCTGCCGTTGTCGGTGATGCGCAGTTCGACGCTGGACATGTCCTGGTGCAGCCGGTCGATGGTGCGGCTGGAGCCGTCGGCGGCGAAGGCGGCGTTGGCGGTCAGGGTGGCGAGGGCGAGGCCGAGGATCAGGGAAGCTTTCATGACGGTGACTCCGAGTGGGTTGTCGATTGCGTTGGAGTCATTTTCAGTTCGGATAAGTCGATTTAAAAACGAAGTGCGATGATAGTGTCTATCGACATGGGTGATTATTTGTTTTCTTATTACTTATCAGTAAGTTAATTGATTATTTTTGTGATTTCGCAGATTTCGTAAAGGATAGTTAGCTTTTCTCTATTTAATCGATAAATTGGATAAATAAGGTGAAAAGAAAAGCCGGCGCTGCGGGCGCCGGCTCTCGGACGGGTCTTGCTCTGGAGTCAGGCGAGGTCGTCGAGGATGTCGGCCATGTCGTCCGCGTGTTCTTCTTCCTGGGCCAGGATTTCCTCGAAAATGCGTCGGGTGGTGGGGTCGTCGTTACCGAGGTAGGTGATGATCTCGCGATAGCTGTCGATGGCGATGCGCTCGGCGATCAGGTTCTCGGTGACCATGTCCTTCAGGGTCTTGCCTTCGACGTATTCGGCATGGGAGCGCTCCTCCAGGCCGCGCGGATTGAAGTCCGGCTCGCCGCCCAGTTGCATGATGCGCTCGGCCAACTGGTCGGCATGCTGCATTTCCTGGTTGGCGTGCTCGAGGAACTCGGCGGCGGCGATGCTCGCCTTAAGGCCGGTGGCCATGAAGTAGTGGCGCTTGTAGCGCAGGAAGCAGACCAGCTCGGTGGCGAGCGCTTCGTTGAGCAGGCGCAGGACGGTCTGGCGATCGGCCGAATAGCCTTCGGTGACCGCGCCTTCCTGGATGTTCTTGCGGGCACGGTCGCGAAGGGTCTGGACGTCCGTCAGTTGAACGGTGGTCATCGGTTTTCTCCTTGAGGCTGATCCGGTGAAAAGGGCCGGCTCTGCGGCCGGCTTTTTCTGCTTACCTAAGGTGTGAGTCCCGCGCGGTCGAAAAAGTTTTATCGACCCGCCGCCGAACTGGCCTTTTGCCTGAAATGCGTGGGACGGGGAGCAATGCCGGCGTTTCGCCGGTCCTAACGGAACGGGCCGGCGTATTCGCGCTGGCGAGTCCATGGGCCAGCCTGCACACTGACGGGCTGAGCGAGGCGCGCTGCCGCGCCTGCCCGACAACCGACGCGGCGAAAAGGAGTTGTGCATGACGCGCGGCCGAAAGATCCTGACCTGGAGCCTCGCCAGCCTGGTCCTGCTGCTGGCGGCGTTGGTGGTGTTCATCGCCACCTTTGACTGGAACCTGATCAAGCCCACCCTCAACGAAAAGGTCTCGGCGGCGCTGAACCGCCCGTTCGCCATCAACGGCAACCTCGCCGTGGCCTGGCGCCGCGAGGAGGGCGAGGAAGGCTGGCGCGCCTGGATCCCCTGGCCGCGCTTCAGCGCCGAGGACATCACCCTCGGCAACCCGGAGTGGACGGCGGGCAAGACCAAGGCGAGCGAGTTCGCCAGCCTGGAACGCATCGAATTCCGCCTCGCGCCGTTGCCGTTGCTCTGGCAGACCATCCGCATTCCACAGATCAAGCTGACCCAGCCGCGCGCCGACCTCCTGCGCCTGGCCGACGGCCGCGCCAACTGGGATTTCGACCTGCCTGCCAGCGACAGCGACGAGCCGTCCGCCTGGCAACTGGACATCCGCGAGATCGGTTTCGACAAGGGTAGCGTCAGCCTCGACGACCAGCGTTTGAAGACCCGCCTGGAAGTGCTGGTCGACCCGCTCGGCAAGCCGGTGCCGTTCGGCCAGTTGGCCGGCAAGGCGCTGGCCACGGGCGATGCGGCGAACGCCCAGGACTATGTGTTCGGCTGGAAGGTCAAGGGCACCTACAAGGGCCAGGCTCTGGCCGGCTCGGGCAAGGTCGGCGGGATGCTGGCGTTGCAGGATGCGAGCAAGCCCTTCCCGCTACAGGCCGAGGTCAGTGCCGGCAGCACCCGTGCCGCGGTGGTCGGCACCCTGACCGACCCGCTCAACCTCGGCGCCCTCGACCTGCGCCTGAAGCTGTCCGGGACCAGCATGGCCAATCTCTATCCGCTGACCGGCATCACCCTGCCGGACACTCCGGCCTACTCCACCGACGGACACCTGCTGGCGCGGCTCAAGGAGGAGGGCGGCGCACTGTTCCGCTACGAGAACTTCAACGGCAAGGTCGGCGCCAGCGACCTGCACGGCAGCCTGACCTTCGTCGCTCGCCAGCCTAGGCCGAAGCTGTCCGGAAAGCTGACCTCCGAGCAACTGCGCTTTGCCGACCTCGGCCCGCTGATCGGCGCCGACAGCAATGCCGAGAAACAGAAGCGCGGGCAGACCAGCCGCCAGCCGGGCGACAAGGTGCTGCCGGTGGAGGAATTCCGTACCGAGCGCTGGCGCGACATGGACGCCGACGTGGAATTCACCGGCAAGCGTATCGTCCACAGCGACCAGTTGCCGATCAGCGACCTCTATACCCATCTGGTGCTCAACGACGGCCTGCTGCGCCTGGAGCCCCTGCGCTTCGGCGTGGCCGGCGGCAAGCTGGAGTCGGACATCCGCCTGGACGGCGGCAAGCAGCCGATGCAGAGCCGAGTGAAGATGAGCGCGCGGGGCTTCAAGCTGAAGCAGTTGTTCCCCGGCTTCGCGCCGATGCAGACCAGCTTCGGCGAGCTGAACGGCGACGCCAGTCTCAGCGGCAGTGGCAATTCGGTGGCGAAGATCCTCGGCGGCGCCGATGGCGAATTGAAGATGCTGATCAACGACGGCGCGATCAGCAAGGGCCTGACCGAAATCGCCGGCCTCAATGTCGGAAACTACCTGGTGACCAAGCTGTTCGGCGACGACGAGGTGAAGATCAACTGCGCGGCCGCCGACTTCGGCCTGCAGAAGGGCCTGATGACCAGCCGGCTGTTCGTCTTCGACACCGAGAACGCGCTGGTCAACGTCGACGGCACGGTGAACTTCGCCAACGAGAAGCTCGACCTCGATGTCACCCCGCACAGCAAGGGCCTGCGGATCTTCTCGCTGCGCTCGCCGCTGTACGTGCGCGGCACCTTCGCCAAGCCCGACGCCGGGGTCCACGCCGGGCCGCTGGTGGCGCGCGGCGCGGGAATGATCGCCCTCGGCGTGGCGGTGGGCCCGGCGGCCAGCCTGCTGGCTCTGGTGGCGCCGAGCAAGAGCGACGACAACCAGTGCACCGCCCTGCTGCAACGCATGCGCCAGCCGGCCAAGGCGCCGGCCGGCAAGCGCTGAGTCAGTAGATGGGGATATACAGGTCGACTTGCGAGTTCGGATCCAGCGGTCCGCGGAAACGCTGGTCGTAGTATTCGAAGTCGACCCCCGCCTTGGGCTCCAGGCCGCGTTCGGCGAGCAGGTGGCTGTAGATCGCCTGGAAGCTCTCGGCGATCTGCGGCGCCGTGCCCTTGTGGGTGAACACCGCGTACTTCTGCGCCGGCACCTGGAAGCGCACCATGCCCTCCGGCACCGGCCAGCCTTCCTGCACCTCGAAGCCGGCGACGTAGTGGAATTCACCGTTGGGCTGCTGCGCGCAGATGCCATAGGAGACCTCGGGATCGTGCTTGCCAGCGATCTCGTGCTCGCGCGGGATGAAGCGCTCCCAGAGCTGGCCGATGGTGTCGCCGGGGGCGCTGCCGAAGTATTTCATGCCCACCACGCTGAAGGCGGGACGTTCGACGATTCGTGCATGCATGTTGCGGATCCTCCAGTGGGCGAGCGTCGCCAGGGTTCGGTCGAGTTCCGCCAGCAGGCGCTGGCGGGCGCTTATTTCTTCGCGCAGGGTGTGCTGGTGTCGTTGCAGGAAATGCCGCAGGCGTTGCGGGTCGTCCAGCGCGCCATCGCGTTTCAGGCGGTCGATGGCTTCCAGCGGAACGTCCAGCCGGCGCAGCGCGAGTATGCGCGAGAGCTGCTCGATCTGTTCCGGCTGGTAGTAGCGGTAGCCGTTGTCGCTACCGGTGCGCGCGGGGACGAACAGGCCGATGGCATCGTAGTGGCGAAGCGTCTTGGTGGAGATCTCGAAGATTCGCGCCAGTTGGCCGATGGTGAGCATTTCCGGTTCCTGCTGCGGGATAGCGGCAGACTACGGATTGCCCCTGGGGCAAGGTCAAGGGGTTTGTGCCGGTGCGCACTTTCTCTGAACGTCCGCCGTCGCCTCCCGGTCCCAACAGTGAACCCATCGCAAAGGGAGATATCCCCATGCCCCGTGGCGACAAGAGCAAGTACAGCGACAAGCAGCAGCGCAAGGCCGAGCACATCGAGGAGAGCTACAAGGCCAAGGGTGTGAGCGAATCGGAAGCCGAGGCGCGCGCCTGGGCGACGGTGAACAAGCAGTCCGGCGGCGGCGAGCGCAAGGGCGGTTCCGGCCGCGCCAAGAGCGAGACGGCCAAGCGCGCCGACCGCAAGGACTCGGCCCATCGCGCCGCCCAGGCCCGCTCAGGGAGACCGGCCAACCGCGGCTCGGCGAGCCGTGGCAAACGTCAGGGCAGCACCTCGGTGAGCGAGATGACCCGCGAGGAATTGATGCAGCTGGCGCGCAAGCGCGACATCCGCGGTCGTTCGACGATGCGCAAGGCTGAACTGATCGAGGCCCTGTCCCGGGCCTGAACGCAGACGCCCCGCCTCCGTAAGGAAGCGGGGCGTCGAGCCGTCAGGGGCGGGCGTCGCGCTCGTGGCGGTCCAGCTCGGAGCAGCTCAGGAAGCCCGAGCCGTCGACCTTGCCGCTGCCGTCGAAACTGACGTAGAACGGCTGCTGCTGGCCGTCCTTATTGAGGATGTAGCTGTTGCAGCTCCCCGGTTTCATCAGGCGCTTCTGGGTGCCGGAAGGCGTGCCGCCGATGCGCAGGACTTCCTGCTGGCTCATGCCTTTCTCGACATCCTTGACCAGCGGTTCGTTGCGGAAGGTGATGTAGTTGACCGGGTTCTGCACCTTGGTCGACGCGCAGCCGGCCAGGGTTGCCATCACGAACAGTGCCGCCAGTGACTGCTTGTACATGCTGTGACTCCTTGTGGTTGAGCGGTGCTTGCCAACATTGGAACGCAGGCCCTCGCGCAGAGTTCGCCCGGAATCGCGGCGGATTGCCTCAGACCTTCTCCAGGGCCCGGTGCGGCAAGGGTGGCAGCTGGATATCGATGGCGTCGCCGGGGCGAACCTCGCCGTCTTCCAGGACGATCGCCATCACCCCGGCCTTGCGAATCAGGTTGCCCTGTTCGTCGCGGCCGAGCACGGCGGCGGTCAGTCCGGGCTGGTAGTTGTCCAGCTGCGAGCAGGGATTGCGCAGGCCGGTCAGCTCGACCAGGGCGCTTTCCCCCAGGCGCAGGCGGGTGCCGGTGGGCAGGCCGAGCAGGTCGACGCCACGGGTGGTGATGTTCTCGCCCATGGTCCCTGGGCCGATGGCGAAGCCGCTGGCGCGTAGCTCGTCGTGCAGTTCCTCGTGGATCAGGTGGACCTGGCGTAGGTTCGGCTGGGTCGGGTCCTGCCGCACCCGCGAGCGGTGCTTCACGGTGACGCCGTGGTGGGCGTCGCCCTCGACGCCGAGGCCTTTCAGGAGGCGGATGGCGGGACGCACTTGCTTGCTGAACGCGTGGGTGGCGCAGAGGCTCACCGCGATGACCTGTTGCATGGAACTCCTCCTCGTGCGAAGCGTCAGTCTAGCCGCGAAACATGACGCTTGTCGCAAGCGCACAGGACGCGTTCCCAGCCCCTGCAAAGCCCGCCGCAGTCGCTAGACTTCAGCGCACCTGCATGCGAACGTGCAGCCCTTCAAGGAGAGTTCGATGAATATCCTGCGTATCCCGATGTTCGTATTGGCCATGGCCGTCTCGGCCCATGGTTTCGCTGCCACCGCGCAGCAGGAGAAGATGACCGCCTGCAACGCCGAGGCCACCACCAAGGCGCTCAAGGGCGACGAACGCAAGGCGTTCATGAGCGGCTGCCTGAAGGCCGGCGCGCCTGCCGGCGGCAAGGCCACCGCCCAGCAGGAGAAGATGAAGAGCTGCAACGCCGACGCCAGCGCCAAGTCGCTCAAGGGCGACGAGCGCAAGGCATTCATGAGCAGTTGCCTGAAGGCCGGCGGCAGCGCCAAGGCGGCGACCCAGCAGGAGAAGATGAAGACCTGCAACGCCGACGCCACCGCCAAGGCGCTCAAGGGCGACGAACGCAAGGCGTTCATGAGCACCTGCCTGAAGAAGTGAGCCCCACCCTCGTCGGGCTCGGTGTGGCGGCGGATAACGCCTGTGGCGTTATCCGCCCTGCGGACGGGTGTGGCGTGGTCCTGGCGTAGGGCGGATAACCGCTCGCGGTTATCCGCCATGGCGGGCCCGGTGTGACCTTATCCCCCTATAGGGCAGGGGCACGACCAGGGCGGCTCAGCCATAGCGCTTCTTCGCCTCGATGGCCAGGCCGCTGCCGATGCTGCCGAACAGGTTGCCCTCGACATGACGGGCGTTGGGCAGCATCGCCGAGACGCTCCGGCGCAGCGCCGGAATGCCGCTCGAACCGCCGGTGAAGAACACCGTGTCGACCCGGTCCGGGTCGACCCCGGCCGAGGCCAGCAGTTGCGCGACGCTGTTGCGCACGCGCTCCAGCAGTCCGTCGACGGCGTTCTCGAACAGCCCACGGGTCAGCTCCACGCCGAGCCCGGCCTCGATGCGCTCCAGCGAGAGGTGCAGGCGCTCGGTTTCGGTCAGGCGGATCTTGCTGTCTTCCACCTGCATCGCCAGCCAGTGCCCGGCGCGTTCCTCGATGAGCCTGAAGAGGCGGTCGATGCCGGTGCTGTCGACGATGTCGTAGCGCATGTTCTTCAGCGCCAATTGCGACTTCTGCGCGTACACCGCGTTGATGGTGTGCCAAGTGGCCAGGTTCAGGTGGTAGCTGGTGGGCATGAAGGCGTCGCTCTTCATCCGGCTGCCGTAGCCGAACAGCGGCATCACGCCTTCCAGGCTGAGCTGCTTGTCGAAGTCGGTACCGCCGATGTGCACGCCGCCGGTGGCCAGGATGTCGTCTTGGCGCTCGGCCAGGTTGCGCCGCTCCGGCGCCAGGCGCACCAGGGAGAAGTCCGAGGTGCCGCCGCCGATGTCGACGATCAGGACCAGTTCCTCGCGCTGGATGCCGCGCTCGTAGTCGAAGGCCGCGGCGATCGGTTCGTACTGGAAGGAAACCTCCTTGAAGCCGAGCTTGTTGGCCACCTGCACCAGGGTGTCCTGGGCCTCGCGGTCGGCCTCCGGGTCGTCGTCGACGAAGAACACCGGGCGACCCAGCACCACCGCGTCGAAGGCTTGCCCGGCGGCGGCCTCGCCGCGCGCCTTGAGCTGGCCGATGAACAGGCCGAGCAGGTCCTTGAACGGTAGGGCGCTGCCGAGCACGGTGGTCTCGCTCTTCAGCAGCTTGGAGCCCAGCAGGCTCTTCAGCGAGCGCATCAGCCGGCCCTCGTAGCCCTCCAGGTACTCGCCGAGCGCCTGGCGGCCGTAGACCGGGCGGCGCTCCTCGACGTTGAAGAACACCACCGAGGGCAGGGTGATCTTGCCGTCCTCCAGCTCGATCAGCGGTTCGACCTCCGGCCGCCACCAGCCGACGGTGGAGTTGGAGGTGCCAAAATCGATGCCCAGGGCGCGGGCGGCGGTGCTCGGGTTCATGGCGCGAAACGGTCCGGGAAAAAAACGGCCGCGCAGTGTATGCGAGAGCGTCGCGGATTTCACCGCCGGCGATCGGCAGGAAGCGTCCTGGGACGTCCGTGCGGGCCGCCCCGACCTTTGTATACGGATTTGCCAAGGGGCCCGCGCATGGTGCTATGTTGGCGCTGCTTTCCCACTCCGTCTTGCCGTGTTGTCCTGGATTTCGTCATGCATAGAGCCTCACACCATGAGTTGCGTGCGATGTTTCGCGCGCTGTTGGACTCCTCCCGTTGCTACCACACCGCTTCCGTGTTCGATCCCATGTCGGCGCGCATCGCCGCCGACCTCGGCTTCGAGTGCGGCATCCTCGGCGGTTCGGTGGCTTCCCTGCAGGTCCTGGCGGCGCCGGACTTCGCCCTGATCACCCTCAGCGAATTCGTCGAGCAGGCCACCCGCATCGGCCGGGTGACGCGCCTGCCGGTGATCGCCGACGCCGACCACGGCTACGGCAACGCGCTGAACGTAATGCGTACGGTGGTCGAACTGGAGCGCGCCGGAATCGCTGCGCTGACCATCGAGGACACCCTGCTGCCGGCGCAGTTCGGGCGCAAGTCCACCGACCTGATCTGCGTCGAGGAAGGCGTCGGCAAGATCCGCGCGGCCCTGGAGGCGAGGGTCGACCCGGCGTTGACCATCATTGCCCGGACCAACGCCGAACTGATCGACGTCGATGCGGTGATCCAGCGCACCCTGGCCTACCAGGAAGCCGGCGCCGATGGCATCTGCCTGGTCGGCGTGCGCGACTTCGCCCACCTCGAGGCGATCGCCGAGCACCTGCACATCCCGCTGATGCTGGTCACCTACGGTAATCCGCAACTGCGCGACGACGCCCGCCTGGCGCGGCTCGGTGTGCGTGTCGTGGTCAACGGCCACGCCGCCTATTTCGCCGCGATCAAGGCGACCTACGACTGCCTGCGCGAGGAGCGCGGGGCGGTGGCCTCGGACCTGACCGCCTCGGAGCTGTCGAAGAAGTACACCTTCCCCGAGGAATACCAGGCCTGGGCCCGCGACTACATGGAAGTCAAAGAGTAGGCGACCTCAGGCCAGGCGCTGGCGCAACGCCTGGTACAGCGGTAGGTCGCGTTCGTACTGGCCGGGAACCAGGGCGTGGCGGTGCTCGGCGAGCATGCCCAGGTAGTCGTCCACCGCCGTGCGGTAGCTGGCCAACTGGTCGGTGGCCAGGGGCTGGCCGGCCATGGCGCGGATGTCGAAAGCCCATTGCAACCCGTCGCGGGCGTTCGAATAGGCGGCGCCGTCCATGCCGGCGGTGAGCGCCAGCCACTGGTCGAGGAAGGCCTGCGGTGCGTCGCGCGGGGGGAAGTGGCGGATCTTCGCGGCGCCCACCTCGGTGATGCCGTCGCCGTCCAGGTCGACGCTGTAGCCTTCCGGCAGCAGCAGGTTGCGCGCGCCTTCCTCGCTCAGCGCCTCGACCCGGATCGGCTCGGCCAGGCCCATGTTGCGCTGCAGCGCCTGCAGGTCGTCGGCGCCCAGGCGGGCGAGGAAGCCGCGGGCGTCCAGTTGCGCGCCGTTTTCGCAGGCGCGGTTGAGCACATGGGCGAAGCGCAACTGGTCTTCCAGGCTGACGCCGCGCACCCGGCTGTATTCCAGCTGGGTGGCGCCGAGGGTGTCGGCCAGCGCCCCGGCCTGCTCCGCGCTGCCTTCGGCGGCGACCGCGAGGCGCGCGTAGGCGGCCTGGAAGTCGCGCTGGAAATCCTGGTCGGGAGTGCGGGTCATCAGCTGCCGCTGGGCCAGGCTCGGAGAGCTGGAGGCTGAGTCGATCTTCATGTCCGGGTCGTCCTTGAGGCCGAGGAGAGAGAGCGCGTTACCCTACGCGCTGGTGGCGGCGCCCGCCAATGCGCAGAAGGTCGCAGGGCGACAGTCTGGTTCAGGATCGCCCGGAGCGCTCGCGTCGCTTGCGTTCGCGGTAGGCGGCCTGGTTGGCCAGGCGCCGCTGCGCCGAACCGGGGCGGTTGGCCGACTGGGCGCGGTACAGGCGCTGGGCGTAGACCAGTTCCATGTAGCGTTGCATCGCCCGGCTGTTGAACAGCAGCCAGGCACAGGCGCCGCCGCCGAGCGCCACCAGGCCCGACGTCTCGCCGCTGGCCAGGCGCAGCAGGAGCCCGGCGCCGACCAGCAGCAGGCTGGCGTCGCGGGCCAGGCGCGGGCCGAGGCTGGCGCCGCGGGAGAGCAGGGCGATCAGCCACAGCCAGGCCGCCAGCAGCGGCAGGGCGGAGAGCCAGCCCAGCGGCTGCAAAGGAGCCTCCGGCAATGCCAGGCGCAGCGCGGCAAGACCCAGCGGCGCGGCACCGAGCAGCAGCGCCAGGCTGCCGAGCAGCGGTGCGTAGAGACCGGGATGACGGCGCGGATACAGGCCGTGCAGTTGCCGGACGCTATAGCGGTCCTCCGGCGCCGGCAGGGCGAACGGATCGCCGGCGAGCGCGGCGTCGAGCTGGCGGCCCTGGTCGATCAGGTGGGCGAGGCGGCGGAACGGTCCCATCATGCGGTGTACCTTCAGGCTTGGCTGGCGATTGTGCCACGCCAGGCCGATGGTCGCGCCGCCCTTGCAAAGCCGCGGGCGAACGCCCATATCTGGAGGTTCCAGGGTTTCAGCCAGAGGAGTCAGTCATGGCCAGCGGGTGGGCGAACGACGGTGCGGTGCAGGAACAGATCGACAGCACGATCGAGGATGCCATCGCTCGTGCGCGCAGCCAGTTGCCCCGTGGCGAGAGCCTGACCCATTGCGAAGAGTGCGACGCGGCGATCCCCGAGGCGCGGCGCCGGGCGATTCCCGGCGTGCGCCTGTGCGTCAACTGCCAGGCCGAGCACGACAGGGAACAGGCGAAGTTCAGCGGCTACAACCGCCGCGGCAGCAAGGACAGCCAGTTGCGCTGAAGGCCTGCCTCAGTTTTCCCGATAGCGTTCCTTCACCCATTGCTCCACCGGCGACAGGGTGCGCATCCCCACGCCCAGCGGATCGTCCAGGTCATGCTGGCTGGAGGCGGTCCAGCGCGGGTCGATGAAGGACCAGGCCAGGCCCGCCGGGCCCTGGTCGCGGTAGGTACCGAAAACGTCGTTGAGGCCCAGCGGCTCCGCGTTGCGCAGCCACTGCCCGTTGAAGCCGTCGCCGTTGATGGTGCGGTCCGAGATCCAGCGACCGTCGTCGTAATGGAAGGCCATCACTCGCCAGCGATGCTCGCACCAGTGGCAGGCGTCGTCGTCGACGTAGAAGGCTTCGACGAAGATTTTCTTCCCGCCGATGTCGAGGAAGGTCGAGTAATCGTCGGTATGGCGCGGGGCCAGGCTCAGTCGGCTGCCATCGCCGAGGTCGATGAAGCGATCGGGGGCGTAGGGCGAGCGCGGCGAAAGGCTCATCAGGACCCTGGCGTAGTCGTCCCGCTGCGGCGGGTCGGCGACCAGTGCCTGGCGCTCCGCGGCGGTCAGCGCGAAGCGCTCGCTGCCTCGGCCGACCACGTCTTCCAGCTGACGCTGGTCGCGCGGCAGGGTGCCGTCGAGGCCGGCGTACAGGTTGACCGCCTGGATGAACCGGGCGACGTCGATGTCGAGCATTTCCGGATAGCCGGAATGGGCGGTCAGCGCGCCGTCCTTCAGGTCGTAGATCACCGACCAGCGCGTCCCTCCCGAACCGCCGGCGTAGGACAGGTAGCCCAGGCGCAGTTCGTCGCGGCCGTCGCCGTCGTAGTCGGCGACTTCCAGTTGGCTGAGGCTGAACAGCTGGGGGAAGGCATAATCGGTTTCGAACTGCTCGCGCGGTTTCCGCTTCGCGTCCGGATCGAAGGGGACCAACTGGATCTTCCGGTATTCCCGGAGGCTCAGCTCGACCATGTTCTTCTGGATATCCAGGAACGGGGAGAGGTTGAGCAGCGAGGAGAGGAGGCCGGGTTCGGCGATGTAGAACACCTTCACCAGCGGCAGGTTGGTCCGTCCCTGGTTCCGCTCCAGGCGCTCGATGACCTGGTCGTCCATGGCGAAGGCCTTGCCGACGAAGCGCCGATTGCCGTAGGCGACCAGGAATTTCTCACCGAAGCCGAGCAGGTCGGCGCCCTTGATCTCCACCTCGTAGTCCGCCGGAAAGCGCGCGAGGATGGCTTGGCGCAGCATCACGTCCTTCTTGCTGATGGGAATCTCGCCGTACTGGTAGAGCTGGTAGGTCCAGTAGAGAAAGTAGCTGACCACGACGATGGCCGTCGCCTGGAAGGCCTTGGCCAGATACGGGGTGGAAGCGTTGCGGGACGATTGGCGGGAGGACATGGACGGACTGCCGGCGGCTGCGGGGAGGCGCCATTGTCGCCGCTAGTGCCGACAAGCCAAGCTGTCCGAACGGAGCGGTCGACGTCCCGGCGTGGCGCCGGGACCCGTCGCGTGGGAATCAGAACAGGAAATAGCGCTGCGCCATCGGCAGCACGTCCGCCGGTTCGCACCAGAGCAACTGGCCGTCGGCGCGTACCTGGTAGTTCTGTGCGTCGACCTCGATGGTCGGCAGGTAGCCGTTGTGGATCAGGTCGGTCTTCTGCACACCACGACAGCCGCTGACCACGCCGATGGCCTTGCGCAGGCCGAGCTGCTGCGGTACGCCGGCGGCGAAGGCGGCCTGGCTGACGAAGGTCAGGCTGGTCGCGTGACGGCTGCCGGCGTAGCTGGCGAACATCGGCCGGTAGTGCACCGGCTGCGGCGTGGGGATCGAGCCGTTGATGTCGCCCATCAGGCTGGCGGCGATGGCCCCGCCCTTGAGGATCAGGCTCGGCTTGACGCCGAAGAAGGCCGGGCGCCAGAGCACCAGGTCGGCCCACTTGCCGGCTTCGACGGAGCCCACTTCATGGCTGATGCCGTGGGTGATCGCCGGGTTGATGGTGTACTTGGCGATGTAGCGCCTGGCGCGGAAGTTGTCGTTGCGCGCACCGTCGCCGTCGAGGCGGCCGCGCTGGCGCTTCATCTTGTCGGCGGTCTGCCAGGTGCGCGTGATCACTTCGCCGACCCGGCCCATGGCCTGGCTGTCGGAGCTGATCATGCTGAACGCGCCGAGGTCGTGGAGGATGTCCTCGGCGGCGATGGTCTCGCGGCGGATGCGTGACTCGGCGAAGGCCACGTCCTCGGCGATGGCCGGGTCGAGATGGTGGCAGACCATCAGCATGTCCAGGTGCTCGTCGATGGTATTGCGGGTGAACGGCCGTGTCGGGTTGGTCGAGCTGGGCAGCACGTTGGCGAAGCCGCAGGCCTTGATGATGTCCGGTGCGTGGCCGCCGCCGGCGCCCTCGGTGTGGTAGGTGTGGATGGTGCGGCCCTTGAAGGCGCCGAGGGTGGTCTCGACGAAGCCGGATTCGTTGAGGGTGTCGGTGTGGATCGCCACCTGGATGTCGTGGCGCTCGGCCACCTCCAGGCAGTTGTCGATCGCCGCCGGGGTGCTGCCCCAGTCCTCGTGCAGCTTCAGGCCGATGGCGCCGGCGAGCACCTGCTCCTCCAGCGGCAGCGGCAGGCTGGCGTTGCCCTTGCCGGTGAAGCCGATGTTCATCGGGAAGGCGTCGGCGGCCTGGAGCATCCGCGCCATGTGCCAGGGACCGGAGGTGCAGGTGGTGGCGTTGGTCCCGGCGGCGGGGCCGGTGCCGCCGCCGATCATGGTGGTGACGCCGCTCATCAGCGCCTCTTCGATCTGCTGCGGGCAGATGAAGTGGATGTGCGTGTCGATGCCGCCGGCGGTGAGGATCATGCCCTCGCCGGCGATCACCTCGGTGCCGGCGCCGATGGCGATGTTCACCCCGGGCTGGATGTCCGGGTTGCCGGCCTTGCCGATGGCCTGGATGCGCCCGTCCTTGAGACCGACGTCGGCCTTGACCACGCCCCAGTGGTCGAGGATCAGCGCATTGGTGATCACCGTGTCGACCACCTGCGCCGCGCCCAGCTGGCTCTGGCCCATGCCGTCGCGGATGACCTTGCCGCCGCCGAACTTCACTTCCTCGCCATAGACGGTGAAGTCCCGTTCCACCTCGAGCCACAGGTCGGTGTCGGCCAGGCGCACGCGGTCGCCGACGGTGGGGCCGAACATGTCGGCGTAGGCTTGTCTGCTGATTTTCATCGAACGCTCCTTTGGCGATCGTCGGTGTTCGCTGTCTTTGGTCGAACCTGGCCAGTGGGGCCCTAGAGGTCCCCCATCACCCGCCCGGCAAAGCCGTATACCCGCCGTCCGCCGCCGATTTCCACCAGCTCCACCTCGCGGCTCTGCCCCGGTTCGAAGCGCACCGCGGTGCCGGCGGCAATGTTCAGGCGCATGCCACGGGTGGCCGGACGGTCGAAGGCGAGGGCGTCGTTGACCTCGAAGAAGTGGTAGTGCGAGCCGACCTGGATCGGCCGGTCGCCGGTGTTCGCCACGCTCAGGGCGAGGGTGCGGCGGCCGGCGTTGAGTTCGATATCGCCGGGCTGGATGTCGTATTCACCGGGGATCATGGGGGCTCCTTGGGGCTCAGGGCGCGCTGCGCGTCGGGTCGAGGTTCAGTTGCATGAAGGTCAGGTCGAGCCAGCGGCCGAACTTCTGGCCCACCTGCGGCATCTGCCCGCTGATCTCGAAGCCGAGGCGCCGGTGCAGGCCGATCGAGGCGGCATTGCCGCTTTCGATGGCGGCCACCATGACGTGCAGTCCCTGGGCCCGCGCACGTTCGATCAGCGCCTGTAGCAGTTGCACGCCGAGGCCTTTGCCGCGCTGGTCGTCGCGCACGTAGACGGAGTGCTCGACGGTGCCGCGGAAGCCCTCGAAGGGTCGCCAGTCGCCGTAGGAGGCGTAGCCGAGCACTTCGCCGGCGGCGTCGCTCGCCACCAGGATCGGGTAGCCCTGGCGGGCGCGGGTGTCGAACCAGGCCTGGCGGTTGGCCAGGTCCACCGGGGTTTCGTTCCAGATCGCCGTGGTATTGCCCACGGCGTCGTTGTAGATGGCGAGGATGCCGGGCAGGTCGGCGACGCCGGCGTCGCGGATCGAAGCGCTCATGGGCGGCCTCAGGCGATGGGCTGGTGGACGGTCACCAGCTTGGTGCCGTCGGGGAAGGTGGCCTCCACTTGGATGTCCGGGATCATCTCCGGCACGCCCTCCATCACCTGCTCGCGGCTCAGCAGGGTGGTGCCGTAGTGCATCAGTTCGGCGACGCTGCGGCCGTCGCGCGCGCCCTCCAGCAGGGCGGCGGAGATCAGCGCCACCGCCTCCGGGTAGTTCAGCTTGAGACCACGTGCCAGCCGGCGCTCGGCGAGCAGGCCGGCGGTGAAGATCAGCAGCTTGTCTTTCTCGCGGGGGGACAAGTCCATCTCAGGTACTCCAGATGCGTGGGGGAACGGCCTCGCGGCCGAGCAGCGCCGGCCGCAGCAGGCGCCAGAGTTCGATCAGCCAGGCTCGCGCGTGCAGCGCCTCGTCGGCCAGGCAGCGCGCCACCAGCAGGCCGCCGGGCAACTGGCTGAGGTTGCCGCGGCCGGCGCAGGGGAGCGCGCGGCAGCGTTGCAGCAGGTCGGTGTCGATCTCGCCGCTGGCGACCAGGGTCGCCAGCACCGGGTGCCCGGCGAGGCCGATCGGCGAGTCGAGCAGGCGGTCGCCGCCGTCGATGCGCTGGCGCTCGTGCCAGAGCAGGCGGTCGTCGCGGCGGATGTCCAGGGCCGCGACGAAATGGCCGCTGGCGAAGCGCTCGCCGCTGGCCGGGCGGCCGAGGGCGACCATGTCCCAGTAGAACAGGCGGGCGTCGCCGCGCAGTTGGATACGGGTTTCCAGTTCGGCCTGGGCGCCGGCGAAGACGATGCTTTCCTGCGGCAGCCATTCCAGGGTGGCGCCGGGCTCCAGGTGGATCTCCAGGGTCTGCCGCGACGGGCAGGCGGCGCGGTACCACTTGGCCGCGCCGGGGCTGGTGAGCTGGGCCCAGGCGCGTTCGCCGAGGCGCACGTCGAAGGCCAGGCTGTCGCCGCCGGCGATGCCGCCGGGCGGATGCACGAGGATGTGCTGGCAGACTTCCGGGCCTTCGGCGTAGAGGTGCTTCTGCACCCGCAGCGGTCCGGCGTGGCGCCGCGTCACCGGGCGTGTGGCGTCGCCGGCGCGGGCGTAGGCCAGCTCCAGCTGGGCGTGCCAGGCGGGGTGGAAGCTCAGGTCGGGGAGGGCGGCGGTCATCGGTCGGGTCAGGCCAGGGCCTTGCGCATGAACACGCGGCGGAATCCCTCTTCCTGGCGGCGTTCGTATTCGAGGTAGCCGACCCTGGCGTAGAGCGCGATGTTTTCCGTCATCCGCTCGTTGGTGTAGAGGTACAGCGAGCGGTAGCCGAGGCTCGTCGCGTCGCGCTCGGCGCGTTCCAGCAGCTGTCGGCCGATGCCCTGGCCCTTGCATTCGGGAAGCACGGCGAGGTTGTCGACGAGGAAGCCGTCGGCGGTTTCCCGGGTCACCAGCAGGCCGACCGGCTGGCCGTCGTGCTCGGCGATGAGGACCCGGTCGCTGGCGATCACCTCGTGGTAGTCCTGGGTCATCGGCCAGGGCTTGCGGCCGATCACCGCGATCCACGGGGCATAGGCGGCGGCGACGCAGAGCGCGGCGAAGCCCGCGTCGGCCTGGACGGCCGGGCGCAGAGTGACGGTCATTTCGACCTCCTGCGGAAAGACGAGGGCATAGAGATTGCCAGCGCAGGCCCCGGTTGCGCCAGCGGCAGTGTGTCCCAGTCCGTTCAAATCGCCACCAGCCCGCGCACGCCCTCGCTCTCCATGTCGCGGCCGCGGCCCTGCTGGACGATCTCGCCGCGCGCCATCACCAGGTATTGGTCGGCCAGTTCGGCGGCGAAGTCGTAGAACTGCTCGACCAGCAGGATCGCCATGTCGCCGCGCGCCGCCAGGCTGCGGACGACCGTGCCGATCTCCTTGATCACCGAAGGCTGGATGCCTTCCGTGGGTTCGTCGAGGATCAGCAGTCGCGGCTGGCTGGCCAGGGCGCGGCCGATCGCCAGTTGCTGCTGCTGGCCGCCGGAGAGGTCGCCGCCGCGGCGCTGTTTCATTTCGCGCAGGACCGGGAACAGCTCGTAGATGAAGTCCGGCACCGCCCGGGCGTCCCTGGCGCTGAAACGGGACAGTCCCATCAGCAGGTTCTCTTCCACCGTCAGCCGGGGGAAGATTTCCCGTCCCTGCGGCACGTAGGCGATCCCGGCGCGGACCCGCTGGTGCGGCCTGAGTCCGGTGAGCGAACGGCCTTCCCAGGCGACCTGGCCCTCGCGGGCCGGGACCAGGCCCATCAGGCAGCGCAGCAGGGTGGTCTTGCCCACCCCGTTGCGACCGAGCAGGCAGGTCACCTCGCCCACCTTCGCCTCGAAGCTCAGGCCACGGAGGATATGGCTACCGCCGTAGTACTGGTGGAGCTTGTCGACTTGCAGCATGGTTCTCTTCCATTTGTCCCGTGATGGTTCTTCACTGCGATTCCCAACCTGGCTCGGCGGATAACCGCGAGCGGTCATTCGCCCTACGCGACGGGCGCCACTTGGCAGGCGCTACCCGCCGAGCGGATGGCTGGCGTCAGCGACCGAGGTAGACCTCGATCACCTGTTCGTCGGCCTGTACCTCCGCCAGCGAGCCTTCGGCCAGCACGTGGCCCTGGTGCAGCACGGTGACATGGTCGGCGATGCTGCCGACGAAACCCATGTCGTGCTCCACCACCATCAGCGAGTGCTTGCGCGCCAGGGACTTGAACAGCTCGGCGGTGAATTCGGTCTCGGCATCGGTCATGCCCGCCACCGGCTCGTCGAGCAGCAGCAACTGCGGTTCCTGCACCAGCAGCATGCCGATCTCGAGGAACTGCTTCTGGCCGTGGGACAGCAAACCCGCCGGACGCTGCCGCGACTCCAGCAGGCGGATGGTGGCGAGCACCTCCTCGATGCGTTCCCTCTGCGTGCCGTCGAGCCGCGCGCGCAGGCTGGCCCACACCGACTTGTCGGCCCTCTGCGCCAGTTCGAGGTTCTCGAACACGCTCAGGGCCTCGAACACCGTGGGCTTCTGGAACTTGCGGCCGATCCCGGCCTGGGCGATCTGCACCTCGCTCATGCGGGTCAGGTCGAGGGTGTCGCCGAAATACGCGGTACCGCTCTGCGGGCGGGTCTTGCCGGTGATCACGTCCATCAGGGTGGTCTTGCCGGCGCCGTTGGGGCCGATGATGCAGCGCAATTCGCCGACGCCGATGTACAGGGTCAGGTCGCGCAGGGCCTTGAAGCCGTCGAAGCTGACGTTGATGTCTTCCAGGCTGAGGATGGTGCCGTGGCGCGCGTCCAGCCGGCCGCTGGTGGCGGCGCCCAGGCCGATGGCGTCGCGGCCGCTGCCGGCGGTATCGAGGCCGGGGTGGAAGGCCGGTTCGAGCATCAGGTGCGGGGTGGTCCTCATTGCTCCTTCTCCTTGCGCAGCAGGCCGAGCAGGCCGCGCGGCAGGTACAGGGTGACGACGATGAACAGCGCGCCGAGGAAGAACAGCCAGTATTCCGGGAAGGCCACGGTGAACCAGCTCTTCGCGCCGTTCACCACGCCGGCGCCGAGCAGCGGGCCGAGCAGGGTGCCGCGTCCGCCGAGGGCGACCCAGACGGCGGCTTCGATGGAGTTGGTCGGCGACATCTCGCTGGGGTTGATGATCCCCACCTGCGGCACGAACAGCGCGCCGGCGAGGCCGCAGAGCACCGCGCTCAGGGTCCAGACGAAGAGTTTGTAGCCGCGCGGGTCGTAGCCGCAGAACATCAGGCGGTTCTCGGCGTCGCGCAGCGCGGTGAGGACCCGGCCGAACTTGCTCCGCGCCAGGCGCCAGCCGAGCAGCAGGCTGGCCGCGAGCAGCGCGACGGTGGCGAGGAACAGGGCGGCGCGGGTGCCCGGCGCGGTGATCGGGAAGCCGAGAATGCTGCGGAAGTCGGTGAAGCCGTTGTTGCCGCCGAAACCGGTCTCGTTGCGGAAGAACAGCAGCATGCCGGCGAAGGTCAGGGCCTGGGTCATGATCGAGAAGTACACGCCGCGGATTCGCGAGCGGAAGGCGAAGTAGCCGAAGGCGAAGGCCAGCGCGCCGGGCACCAGCACCACCAGGCACAGCGCCCAGAGGAAGTGCTGGGTGCCGGCCCAGTACCAGGGCAATTCGTTCCAGGAAAGGAAGGTCATGAACGCCGGCAGGCTGTCGCCGGAGGCCTGGCGCATCAGGTACATGCCCATGGCGTAGCCGCCGAGGGCGAAGAACAGCCCGTGGCCGAGGGACAGCAGGCCGGCGTAGCCCCAGACCAGGTCGAGGGCGAGGGCGACGATGGCGTAGCAGAGGATCTTGCCGGTCAGGGTCAGGCTGTAGGCCGAGAGGTGCAGCGCGCTGTCCGCCGGCAGCAGGTGCAGCAGCGGCATGGCCAGCAGCGTGGCGAAGGCTGCGCCGAGCGCGATAGCGGTGACGCGGCCGCCGGCCCGGCGGGCGAGGGTGACGGTGAGTGGCTGGTTCAATCGATGACCCTCCCTTTCAGGGCGAACAGTCCCTGCGGGCGTTTCTGGATGAACAGGACGATCAGCGCGAGGATCAGAATCTTGCCCAGCACCGCGCCGATCTGCGGTTCGAGGATCTTGTTCGCCACGCCGAGGCCGAAGGCGGCGAGGACGCTGCCGGCGAGCTGGCCGACGCCGCCGAGCACCACCACCAGGAAGGAGTCGATGATGTAGCCCTGGCCGAGGTCCGGGCCGACGTTGCCGACCTGCGACAGGGCTACCCCGCCGAGCCCGGCGATGCCCGAGCCGAGACCGAAGGCGAGCATGTCCACGCGCCCTGTGGGCACCCCGCAGCAGGCCGCCATGTTGCGGTTCTGGGTCACCGCGCGGACGTTCAGGCCGAGCCGCGTGCGGTTCAGCAGCAGCCAGGTGAGGAGCAGCACGAACAGGGCGAAGCCGATGATGACGATGCGGTTCCACGGCAGCACCAGGTTCGGCAGCACCTGGATGCCGCCGGACAGCCAGGCCGGGTTGGCTACCTCGACGTTCTGTGCGCCGAACAGCATCCGCACCAGTTGGATCAGCACCAGGCTGATGCCCCAGGTGGCGAGCAGGGTTTCCAGCGGCCGGCCGTAGAGATGGCGGATCACCGTGCGCTCCAGGGCCATGCCGATGGCGGCGCTGACGCAGAACGCCACCGGTAGCGCCAGCAACGGGTAGAGCGCCAGCCATTCCGGCGCCAGGCGCTGGAACAGCAGTTGCACCACGTAGGTGGAGTAGGCGCCGAGCATGAGCATTTCGCCGTGGGCCATGTTGATCACCCCGAGCAGGCCGTAGGTGATCGCCAGGCCGAGCGCCGCGAGCAGCAGGATCGAGCCCAGCGACAGGCCGCTGAAGGCCTGGCCGAGCAGGTCGCCGACCAGCAGCCGGCGCTTGACCTGGGCCAGGCTGGTGGCGGCGGCGATGCGCACGCCTTCCTCCGGTTCCACCGCCGGGTCGAGCAGGTTCTCCAGGCGGGTTCGCGCCAGCGGATCGCCGGACTCGCCGAGCAGGCGCACGGCGGAAAGGCGTAGCGCCGGGTCGGGATCGCCGAGTTGCAGGTTGGCCAGGGCCAGGCCGAGGGCTTCCTTCACGCCAGCGTCGCTCTCGATCCGCAGGCGCGCTTCGAGCAGCGGCCGTTGCGCGGCCTTGGCGGTCTTCTGCAACTGCTGCGCGGCGGCCAGCCGCAGCGGCACTTCGTTGGCCACCAACTGGTGGCTGGCCAGGGCGGTGTTGAGCAGGCCGCGCAGGCGATTGTTCAGGCGCAGCGGCTTCGGCTCGCCGTCCGGCAGGGCGTCGCCTTCGGCGGCCTGGAAACGCTGGTCGGCGCCGAGGAGGAATGGCTGCTGGCGGCTGTCCAGCGCAATGCGGTTGTGGCGCAGCGCTTCGAGAAAGGCCAGGCGACCGGCGTCGGGCGTCGCCGCCCAGTGTTCGAGCAGGTGGGCGCGACCGCCGTTGTCGGCAGCGGCGAAGTCCTGCGCCGGTCCGGCGTGGGCCGCCACCGCGAGAAGGGCGGCCAGGACCAGGACACAGGCCTGGAGCGGGCGGGTGAGGAGGGCAAGGGGCATGCTGGGGTTCCTGGGCGACGTGCGGTGTGGCCGGTCGTTGCCCCTCTCCCCCGCCCTCTCCCTGAAGGGCGAGGGGGCCGTTCGGCGCGCGACCGGGGCGTTCCCGTTCCGTTCAGGGGAACGCCTGGTCAGGGGGGCAGGGTTCTTCACGGCAGAACTCAGTTGCTCTTCAGCGCATGCTCCGGCTTCTTCTCGTTGCCCGGGATGAACGGGCTCCAGGGTTGCGCGCGAAGCGGTTCGGGGGTCTTCCAGACCACTTCGAACTGGCCGTCGTCTTGGATCTCGCCGATCATCACCGGCTTGTGCAGGTGGTGGTTGCTCTTGTCCATGACCAGCGTGTAGCCGGATGGCGCCTTGAAGCTTTGTCCGGCCATCGCCTCGCGAACCTTGTCGACCTCGGTGCTGCCGGCCTTTTCCACGGCCTGCGCCCACATGTGGATGCCGACGTAGGTGGCTTCCATGGGGTCGTTGGTCACCGCGGTGGCGTAGTTCGGCAGGTTCTTCGCCTTGGCGTAGGCTTTCCAGTCGGCGACGAACTTCTCGTTGACCGGATTGCTCACCGACTCGAAGTAGTTCCATGCCGCGAGGTTGCCGACCAGCGGCTTGGTGTCGATGCCGCGCAGTTCTTCCTCGCCTACGGAGAAGGCCACCACCGGCACCTCGGTGGCTTCCAGGCCCTGGTTGGCCAGTTCCTTGTAGAAGGGCACGTTGGAGTCGCCATTGACGGTGGAGACCACCGCGGTCTTGCCGCCTGCGGCGAACTTCTTGATGTCGGCGACGATGGTCTGGTAGTCGCTGTGGCCGAACGGCGTGTAGACCTCCTGGATGTCCTTGTCGTCCACGCCCTTGCTGTGCAGGAAGGCGCGCAGGATCTTGTTGGTGGTGCGCGGGTAGACATAGTCGGTGCCGAGCAGGAAGAAGCGCCTGGCACCGCCGCCGTCCTCGCTCATCAGGTACTCCACCGCCGGGATCGCCTGCTGGTTCGGCGCCGCGCCGGTATAGAAGACGTTTGGCGAGAGTTCCTCGCCCTCGTACTGGACCGGGTAGAACAGCAATCCGTTGAGTTCCTCGAATACCGGCAACACCGATTTGCGCGACACCGAGGTCCAGCAACCGAAGACCACCGCGACCTTGTCCTGGGTCAGCAACTGGCGGGCCTTTTCCGCGAACAGCGGCCAGTTTGACGCGGGATCGACCACCACCGCCTCCAGCTTCCTGCCGTTGACCCCGCCCTTGGCGTTGATCTCGTCGATGGTCATCAGGGCCATGTCCTTCAGCGAGGTCTCGGAGATCGCCATGGTCCCGGACAGCGAGTGAAGGATGCCGACCTTGATGGTTTCGGCGGCCTGGATGGACCAGGACAGGCCCATGGAAGCGATGGACGCGGACAGCGTGAAGGCCTTGAGCAGACTGCGACGTTTCATTGGTGTTGTTCTCCATTCACCAGCGGTCGGGGCGGCAGTTTTCAGGAGGCGTCGTGCTTGTCGTCGGGCATCCGTCCGGTGGACGGCGGGGTGCGCACTGCGGCCTGGATCTCTTCGTCGAGGCTTCAGAGCAAAGGCTGTGCCTCTTCTTGGCGCTGGCCGGTATCGGTCGGCGAAAAGGCGCCGCGAGTCGCCGGGGAAGCATGCCGAGCAGGCCTGGCTATGCCGGTGAAGGCGGCGTTTTCAACGGGTTTTCGCCGGATATCGACGGAGAAGGGGTCGTGGGCTCCGGATGGGGAGGCGTCGCGCTGACCTCCCTCCCTACCGCCGGCGGCGCGTCCATGGGAGCGCCGCCGCTTCGCCCGGGCACCACTGCGGTGCGTCAGGGCGCGGCATCCAGGGTGTCCGCCTCAGGCTGGTGCGCTCAGCCTGGGAACAGCGAACCCTTCAGGCCGGTGACGATGATCTGCGCCGCCAGCGCGCAGACGAACAGACCCATCAGGCGACTGACGATCTGCAGGCCCTGGTCGCCAAGCAGGCGTTCGATGCGGTCGGAAAGATAGAGCGTGGTGCCGAGGGTCAGGCAGGCGAGGAAGATCGCCACCAGGGAGATCAGCTTGGCCTCCCAGCCCTGGCCGACGCCCATCACCAGCAGCGCGCCGATGGTGCCGGGGCCGACGGTGAGAGGAATGGTCAGCGGGACGATGGTCACGTCCTGCTGCACGTTGTCGCTCTGCACCGCCGCGCGGCCCTGGGCCATGCCCAGCGCGGAGATGAACAGCACGCTGCCGGCGCCGATGCGGAAGGCGTCGGCGGTGATACCGAAGAGGATGAAGATGTAGCGGCCGAACAGGTACAGCGCGACGCTGGCGATCAGCGCCGCCAGGGCCACCCGCCAGGCCATGCGCTTGCGGTCGCGCGGGCCGAAGCCGCGGCTGAGGCTGATGAAGCAGGACAGCACGAAGAAGGGGCTATAGAGCACCAGCATCTTCAGGTAGACGCTGAACAGCAAATGCATGGAGGCGCTTCCGGTCCGGGGGTGGGCATGAGCATAGCGTGCGACGGGCCGGTGCGATGTCCGGCGGGTTGGCAATATGCCGGTTCGCGTGGCATGTGACAACGAGGCCGGATGTCGGCGGATAACGCCGTTGGCGTCATGCGCCCTAAGGGAGCCGGGACCACCGGGGCGTAGGGCGAATAACCGCGTGCGGTTATCCGCCGTGGCGGAAGTGGCGGTGTCGGCGGATAACGCCGTTGGCGCTATGCGCCCTACGGGGGCCGGGGCCACCGGGGCGTAGGGCGAATAACCGCGTGCGGTTATCCGCCGTGGCGGAAGTGGCGGTGTCGGCGGATAACGCCGTTGGCGCTATGCGCCCTACGGGAGCCGGGGCCACCGGGGCGTAGGGCGAATAACCGCGTGCGGTTATCCGCCGTGGCGGAAGTGGCGGTGTCGGCGGATAACGCCGTTGGCGCTATGCGCCCTACGGGAGCCGGGGCCACCGGGGCGTAGGGCGAATAACCGCGTGCGGTTATCCGCCGTGGCGGAGGCCGGGTGCTGCGCCGGAGAACGTCGCTGCCCTCAGGAGGGCAGGGCGTCGCCCTGGCGGCGGCGGTCGCGTTCGCCGACCCAGTAGGCGATCAGCTCGCGCAATTGCGACAGCTCCACCGGCTTGGCCATGTGCCCGTCCATGCCGACCAGCCGCGCGCGTTCCTTGTGCTCGCTGAGGATGTGCGCGGTGAGCGCCACCACCGGGGTATGCGGGCGCTGTTCGTGGGCTTCCCAGGCGCGTAGCTGTTCGGTGGCGGAGAAGCCGTCGAGCACCGGCATCTCGCAGTCCATCAGCACCAGGTCGTACTGGGTCGCCTTCATCGCGCTGAGCGCCTCCTGGCCGTTGCTGGCGGTGTCCGGCTGCAGGTTGAGCTTGTTCAACATGCCGCGGATGACCTTGGTGGAGATGCTGTTGTCCTCGGCGACGAGGATCCGGAAATCGCTCGGCAGGCTCGGCGCCTGCGCTTCCTTGGCCGGTTGCAGGTAGTTGGTGACGCCGCTGACGCCGCGCTGGGCGAGTTCGTCGGCGAGGGTCGCCTTCAGCGTGTAGCCGGCCACCGGCTTGGCCAGGATGCGCTTGATCCCGGCGTTGCGGGCGATGATCTTGCTCGGCGCGTTGCTGATCCCGGTGAGCATGATCAGCAGGATGTCGTGGTTGAGGTTGGGGTCTTCCTTGATCTTCGCCGCCAGTTGCATGCCGGTCATGCCGGGCATGTCCTGGTCGAGCAGGACCACGTCGAAGTACTCGCGCAGGTGCGCCTTGGTGCGCAACTGGGCCAGCGCCTCCTTGCCGGACGACACCGCGCTGACGTTCAGGCCCCAGCCGCTGCACTGCTGCACCAGCACCTTGCGGCAGGTTTCGTTGTCGTCCACCACCAGCAGCCGGGCGCCCTGCAGCGGGCCGTCGAGGTCGGCGGTGGGGTTCTCCAACTGCTGCGGGTCGAGCGGCAGGGTCAGCGACAGGGTGGTGCCCTGGCTGCTGCCGGACTGGATGCCGAACTCCCCGCCCATCAGCCGCACCAGTTGGCGGGCGATGATCAGGCCGAGGTGGCTGCCGAGCTTGCTGGCGGAAAGGAAGTCGCCGCTGTGCAGCTCGGCGGTGAGCAGCGCCTCGCGCTCCTTGGCGTCGAACGGGTGGCCGCTGTCCTGCACGGCGATGCGCAGGCGTGGCGTCTCGCCCTGGTCGTCGAGGGCCACCACCAGCAGGATCTCGCCTTCCTCGGTCTGCTTGAACGCGTTGTCCAGCAGGCTCAGGACCACCTGGCGCAGGCGCGTCGGATCGCCGCCGATGACCCGCGGCACCTGCGGCTGGGTGAAGCTGATCAGCTCGATGCGCTGCTGCTCGGCCTTGACCCGGAAGATATCCAGGCAGTCCTCGATCAGCGCGTTGAGGTCGAACTGCACTTCGTCCAGCTCGATCTGCCCGGACTCCAGCTTGGAGATGTCGAGGATCTCGTTGATCAGCGTGAGCAGCTCGTTGCCGGCGCTGTGGATGGTCTGCACGTAGTCGCGCTGCTTCGCCGACAACGGGGTGCCGAGGAGCAGTTCGGTCATCCCCAGCACGCCGTTCATGGGCGTGCGGATCTCGTGGCTGATCTTGGCCAGGAACTCGGCCTTGGTCTGCAATTCCGCGGTGTGCGCCGCCTCGCTGGTGCGCTGTTGCAGGTTGAGCTGCTGGATCAGCCGCTGGCGTTCGGTGAGCGAGACGCTCAGGACCAGCCCGGCGAGGGTGGCGAAGCTGAACACGCCGAGCACCAGCCAGCCCGGATCGAGTTGCTTGGTGCCGAACAGTACCGGCAGGAACACCATGAAGCCGGCGTTGAACACGATCATCCCGGCAACGATCAGGCGCGCCGGCTGGTAGCCGCGATACCAGTGCCAGGCCGCGACCAGCGGGACGCTGAGCGAACTGAGGATCACCAGCAGGTAGATCAGCCAGCTGAACCAGAGTTGCTGGGTGAAGGCGATGATCGCGCCGACCGCCAGGATCAACAGCGCCTCGCCTTGCAGGAGGCGGTTCAGGCGGCTTTCCGCAGTGCCGCGGAAGAAGCTGCAGGCGAACCACAGCAGGCTCACCGCGGCGCCGAGGGCGCCGAGGTCGGCGGTCAGCGACTGGTTGAACTTGAGTCCCGGCAGCCAGAACGCCACCAGCCCCAGGTTCGCCGCGGCGCAGACCGCCAGCGCCGCGTGCACCGCCGCCAGCCACAGGCTGCTGGCGCTGCGCGAGTAGGCGAAGCGGATCAGGTTGTACATCAGCAGCAGGAGCATGCCGCCGAGCAGCATGCCGAAGGCGTAGGCGGGCTTCTCCAGGCCGACCAGGCCGGCTTCGTCGATCTGGTCGAACCAGGCCATCAGCGGATGGTTGGAGGTCATCCGCACGTACAGGGTCATCGGCTTGCCGTCGACCGGCAGCGAGAACAGGTAGGAGCGCGAGGGCAGCGGGCGCTCCTGGAACGGTCGCGACTCGCCGGTGTGCTGGTCCCGCACCAGTTGGCCGTCCTGCACCAGGTAGTAGTCCAGATACTGCACCCGCGGGGCGAAGATCCACAGCCAGCTCGGCACCTTCTGCGCGGGAAGCTGGACCTGCAGCCAGACCGCCTGGGGGCTGGCGGGGAAGATGAAGGAGCGCTTGGCCAGCGGGCGGAACTGCTCCTTGCGCTGGAGGACGTCGGCGATCCGCAGTTGCGCGCTCTCGTCGCGCAGCAGGCGCCAGTTCTGGTTGGCGCTGGGAGTAGTGGCGGTGGTTTGCAGGGGAACGCTGGAAACGCCGGCGTCGTCCGCGACCGCCGGCGACATCGGACCGAGCAGAAGCAGCAGGAAGCTGACGAGTAGTCCTATGGCGATCCGAAGCCGTACCACGGCGAAGTCCCTTCGAAGGTGAATGGCCGGATTATAGCCAAGTGGCCGTGGCAACGGCATAGGCCGCGGAAGCGCCGTGCGGCGCCCGCGGCCTCGGGCCCGGTCAGGACTCGCCGCGCTCGCGGGCGATGGCACGGTAGCCGATGTCCTTGCGGTAGAAGCAGCCGTTCCAGCGGATCTTCTCGGCCAGGCGATAGGCCTGTTGCTGGGCGGCGGATACGCTCTCGCCGATGGCGGTGGCGCAGAGAACGCGGCCTCCGGAGGTGACCACCTGGCCATCCTTCAGCGCGGTGCCGGCGTGGAACACCTTGCCGTCCAGCGCGGCGGCCTCGGCCAGGCCTTCGATGACCTCGCCCTTGGCGTAGTCGCCCGGATAGCCGCCGGCGGCCAGCACCACGCCAACGGTCGGACGCGGGTCCCAGGTCGCCTCGACCTTGTCCAGCGCCTTGGCCAGGGCGGCCTCGACCAGCAGGACCAGGGATGACTCCAGGCGGACCATGATCGGCTGGGTTTCCGGATCGCCGAAGCGGCAGTTGAATTCGATGACCTTGGGCGCGCCGCTCTTGTCGATCATCAGGCCGGCATAGAGGAAGCCGGTATAGACGTTGCCTTCCTCGGCCATGCCGCGCACCGTCGGGTAGATCACTTCGTCCAGCACCCGCTGGTGGACCTCGGCGGTGACCACCGGGGCCGGCGAGTAGGCGCCCATGCCGCCGGTGTTCGGCCCGCTGTCGCCATCGCCGACGCGCTTGTGGTCCTGGCTGGTGGCCATCGGCAGCACGTTCTGGCCGTCGACCATGACGATGAAGCTGGCCTCCTCGCCATCGAGGAACTCCTCGATCACCACGCGCGAGCCGGCGTCGCCGAAGGCATTGCCGGCGAGCATGTCGCGCACGGCGGCTTCGGCTTCGTCCAGGTTCATGGCGACGATCACGCCCTTGCCCGCGGCCAGGCCATCGGCCTTGATGACGATGGGTGCGCCCTGCTCGCGCAGGTAGGCCAGGGCCGACTCGACCTCGGTGAAGTTGCGATAGGCGGCGGTGGGGATCCGGTGGCGGGCGAGGAAGTCCTTGGTGAAGGCCTTCGAGCCTTCCAGCTGGGCGGCGCCGGCGGTCGGGCCGAAGATATCCAGGCCGCGCTCACGGAACAGGTCGACCACGCCTGCCACCAGCGGCGCCTCGGGACCGACGATGGTCAACTGGACGTTCTTCGCGGCGAAGTCGGCCAGTTGCTCCAGGGCCAGCACGTCGATGGCGACGTTCTCGCACTTGGCTTCGGTGGCGGTGCCGGCGTTGCCCGGGGCGACGAAGACCTTCGCCACGCGCGGGTCCTGGGCGACTTTCCAGGCCAGGGCATGTTCACGACCGCCGCTGCCGATGATGAGTACGTTCATGGGGTTCTCCTGGCGCAACGGCGGGTAACGCGCCGCGTTATCCGCCCTGCGTGAAATTCGTGGGTAGGGCGGCTGACCGCATCGCGCTCAGCCGCCGTGATACTCAATGGCGGAAATGGCGCATGCCAGTGAACACCATCGCGATATCCGCCTCGTCGGCCGCCGCGATCACTTCGCTGTCGCGCATCGAGCCGCCCGGCTGGATCACCGCGGTGATGCCGGCCTTGGCCGCGTTGTCGATGCCGTCGCGGAACGGGAAGAAGGCGTCGGAAGCCATCACCGCGCCTTTCACTTCCAGGCCAGCGTGCTCGGCCTTGATCGCGGCGATCCGTGCGGAGTTGACCCGGCTCATCTGGCCGGCGCCGACGCCGACGGTCTGGCGGTTCCTGGCGTAGACGATGGCGTTGGACTTGACGAACTTGGCCACCTTCCAGGCGAAGATCAGGTCGTGGATCTCCTGCTCGGTGGGCGCGCGGCGAGTGACGATCTTCAGGTCCTCGGCCTTGATCATGCCGATGTCGCGGCTCTGTACCAGCAGGCCGCCGTTGACCCGCTTGAAGTCCCAGCCCGGGGCGCGCTCGGCTGGCCATTCGCCGCATTCGAGCAGGCGTACGTTGGCCTTGGCGGCGACCACCTCGCGGGCGGCGGCGGAAATCTTCGGCGCGATGATCACCTCGACGAACTGGCGCTCGACGATGGCCTTGGCGGTTTCGCCGTCCAGCTCGCGGTTGAAGGCGATGATGCCGCCGAACGCCGATTCGCTATCGGTGGCGTAGGCCAGGTCGTAGGCCTTGCGGATGCCGCCTTCGTCTTCCGGCACCACGGCGACGCCGCAGGGGTTGGCATGCTTGACGATCACGCAGGCCGGCTTGAGGAAGCTCTTCACGCATTCCAGGGCGGCGTCGGTGTCGGCGACGTTGTTGAACGACAACTCCTTGCCTTGCAACTGGATGGCGGTGGAGACGCTGGCCTCGCCCTTCTTCGCCTCGACGTAGAACGCCGCGCTCTGGTGCGGGTTCTCGCCGTAGCGCATTTCCTGGGCCTTGACGAACTGGCTGTTGAAGGTGCGCGGGAAGGCGCCGCGGTCGGCGGTGCCGAGGGTGTCGCGGGTCTGGTCGATGGTACCCAGGTAGTTGGCGATCATGCCGTCGTAGGCGGAGGTGTGCTCGAACGCCTTGAGGGCCAGGTCGAAACGCTGGGCGTAGGTCAGGCCGCCGGCCTTGAGGGATTCGATCACGGCGGCGTAGTCGCCGGCATTGACCACGATGGCGACATCCTTGTGGTTCTTCGCCGCCGAACGGACCATGGTCGGCCCGCCGATGTCGATGTTCTCGATGGCGGTAGGCAGGTCGCAGTCGGGCCTGGCCACCGTGGCCTCGAAGGGATACAGGTTGACCGCCACCAGGTCGATCGGCTTGATGCCGTGCTGCTCCATGACCGCGCCGTCCAGGTCGCGGCGACCGAGGATACCGCCATGCACCTTCGGGTGCAGGGTCTTCACCCGACCGTCCATCATTTCCGGGAAGCCGGTGTAGTCGGCCACTTCCACGGCAGAGATGCCGTTGTCCCGGAGCAGCTTGTAGGTGCCGCCGGTGGAAAGGATTTCCACGCCGAGGGCGACCAGCTCACGGGCGAAGTCGACGACGCCGGTCTTGTCGGAAACGCTGATCAGCGCGCGGCGGATGGGCAGGCGGGTGGTTTGGTCGGTCATTGCAAGGGTCCTGAGGGCTGGCTTCCGGCCGCGGGTGCCGGCCGGGACGCGCGCCCTTGGCCGGAGCCCGCCGCCGCTCTTAAAGAAGGTCGTATTGCTTGAGTTTCTTGCGCAGGGTCCCGCGGTTCAGGCCGAGCAGCTCGGAGGCCTTGGTCTGGTTCCCCTTGACGTGGTTCATGACGGTTTCCAGCAGCGGCGCTTCGACTTCGCAGAGCACCATGTTGTAAACGTCCGTGACCGGCTGCCCTTCGAGGTGGGCGAAGTAGTTGTGCAATGCCTTCTCCACGCTGTCGCGCAGGGTCTGCCCTTCTTGCGTCGGCGTGGTGAGGTGCTGTTTCAGGTTGGCGTTGTCGCTCACGGGCGTTGTTCCACTCACTAAAGTCTCGGTCGTCATCGTTGTCATGCGGCCACCCCTGTTCCGTTATTCTGGCGCTCGGCGAAGAACTGCCTGACGCTGGCGCACTGCGCATCCGTGTCCTGCAAACGATTGAACTGGGCGCGGAATTCCCTTGCGCCCGGCAGAGTCGCGAGATACCACCCCACATGCTTGCGGGCGATCCGCACACCCATTTCTTCCCCATAAAAAAGGTGCAGCTCCGCGAGGTGTTCGAGCAGGATGCTCTGCACTTCGGGAAGCGGCGCCGCCGGCAGGTGCTCGCCGGTCCGCAGGTAATGGTCGATCTCGCGGAAAATCCACGGTCTTCCCTGGGCGGCCCGACCGATCAGCAGGGCATCCACCCCGGTCTGCTCGATGACTTTCCTGGCCTTCTCCGGCGAATCGATGTCGCCATTGGCGAACACCGGTATCGACACGGCCTGCTTGATCGCCGCGATGGTCTCGTACTCCGCCTCCCCGGTGTACAGGTCGGCGCGGGTCCGGCCATGTACCGCAAGAGCCTGGATCCCCGCCTGTTCGGCGAGCCTCGCGACGCTGACGCCGTTACGGTTGTCCCGGTCCCAGCCGGTCCGGATCTTCAGGGTGACCGGTACGTCGACCGCCCTGACCACGGCATCGAGGATCTCGGCGACCAGCGCCTCGTCCCGCAGCAGGGCGGACCCCGCTGCCTTGTTGCATACCTTCTTCGCCGGGCAGCCCATGTTGATGTCGATGATCTGCGCACCGAGTTCCACATTGCGCTGCGCGGCCTCGGCCAGCATGGCCGGATCGCCGCCGGCGATCTGCACCGAGCGCGGCTCGTCCTCGCCATCGTGGATCAGGCGCAGGCGCGACTTGCGGCTGTTCCACAGGCGGACGTCGCTGGTCACCATCTCCGATACCACCATCCCGGCGCCAAGGCGACGGCAAAGCTGACGGAACGGACGATCGGTCACCCCGGCCATCGGCGCGAGGATCAGTCTGTTGGGCAGTGTATATGGGCCGATGCGTACCACCGACATGGGGCTTCCCTGTCTTGCGGTGCTGCGAAAAAAGGGAGGGCATGATACCCGCTCTGGATGACCGGATAAAGGCTGTTTTGGATAAATTCTGAACAGCCGATTCCTTAGTTCTTACAGTTGGAAGACGAGCGGCACTTGCGCCTGGCGCTCCGCGCGAGCGGGTGGGCGTAGCGGCCCGGCGGCGACCGGCGAGGTCTTTCCGGTCACTCCGGGGAATGGAAGCTCAGGCTGTAGTTCACCGCCTTCGGACCCGGGTCGAGGATGTCCAGCGACACGTGGATCGGTACCTGCGGTGGCATTTCCGTTCGTCCGGCCAGCTCGCCGCCGAGGTACTCGCCGGGCTTGAAGCGGCGATTGGCGATGAGGTGGCCGTTGAGGTCGGCGAAGCGCAGTTCCAGCAGCGGGAACGGCTGCGAGAAGCTGGCGCGGTTGTAGATGATCGCGTCGACCACCAGCGCGCCGCTGAATTCGGGATGGCTGCGGACCACCAGGTTGCTGCTCCTGATCTGCTCCACGTCGACCTTGGAGGGAAGGGTGCAGCCGATTTCCGGGCAGAGCTGGGCGAACCAGGGGCGATAGGCGTCCTGGCGCGCCAGCTCGTCGAAATGGTAGGCGACGTACTGAGCGGCGAGACCGCCCAGCGCCAGCAGGATCAGCAGCAGCCAGCCGAGACGCCGCGGCCATTGGCGCCGGGGCTTCTCCCAGGCCAGTTGCAGCGGCTCGTCGCGCAACTGGTCGAGACTCTCGACCGGCGCCTCGTCCGGCTTGCGGGCGCTGCCCAGGGGCGCGACGGACTGTTCCTCGGCGCTTTCCTCGTCGTCTTCATCCAGGGCGCTCAGTCCGTGGCGGCGCTTGCCGAGGCTGGGCTCGTCGTCATCGTCCTCATCGAGGCTGAGGCGAAGTTCCGGCGGATCCTCGGCGCGGCGCAGCGGCACGAAGGATACCCGCTCTTCCGCCAGCGGTTCGCCGAGGCTCGGTTCCTGGCGCGGGTTGCCGCGCGCCGGCTGGGCCGGTTCGGCATCGGCGATCAGCGCCTCGGCCCAGCGTTCGTCGTGTGGATCGCGTTCGTCGTCGCGGCGCGCCAGCAGGCTCTCCGCCGGTCGCGGGGCCTTCTCGATGCTGGAGAACTCCTGGTTCAGCTCGAATTCGTCGAGCTTGGCCAGTTCCTCGTCGAGGTTGAGGCTGTCCAGGTCGAGGTCGTCATGGATCCACAGGGTTTCGTCGCGCGGGCGCGCTGCCGGGGGCGCGGCCGAGGTGGCGGCCGCGACGCTGGGCGCGGGTGGCGGAGCGGCGGCCGGCTTCGCTTCGGCTGCCGAAGGAGCGTTCGCGCGCGGCGCGCCACCGACCTGGTGTTGCAGGGCGTTGAAGACTTTCAGGCAGGTGCCGCAGCGGACCGCGCCATTGGCGGCGCCCAGTTGCGCGTCGTTGACGCGGAAACTGGTGCTGCAATGGGGACATTGGGTGATGACGCTTTCGCTCATGCGGCGATCCGTAGGAAAAATCCGGCGGCTAGTCTACCCCAAGCTTCTTGCACGAAGGCAGTGGGGCGGGATCAGTGGTGGCTGGCGGTGCGCCATCAATCGGCGCGGCGGCGGCCGCTGATGCGGATCCAGCCTTCGCGCTCGGCGGTCGGGTCGAGATCGAAGTGTGCGGAGTAGGCCGCGCGGACCTCCTCGGCCTGCTCGGCGAGGATGCCGGACAGCGCCAGCAGGCCGCCGGGACGTACCAGGCCGGTCAGTTGCGGGGCGAGGGAAACCAGCGGGCCGGCGAGGATATTGGCGACCAGCACGTCGGCCTGTCGCTGCGGCAGCTCCGCCGGCAGGTAGACCGGGAACCGCGCGGTCTCGATACCGTTGCGCGAGGCATTGTCGCGCGAGGCTTCCAGGGCCTGTGGATCGATGTCGGTGCCGACCGCCCGTTCGGCGCCGAGCAGCAGCGCGGCGATGGCGAGGATTCCCGAGCCGCAGCCGAAGTCGAGCACCTGCCGGCCGGCCAGTTCCTGGCCGTCGAGCCATTCCAGGCACAGCGCGGTGGTCGGGTGGGTGCCGGTGCCGAAGGCCAGGCCCGGATCGAGCAGCAGGTTGACCGCGTCCGGCTCGGGGGCGGCGTGCCAGCTCGGCACGATCCACAGGCGGCGGCCGAAACGCATCGGCTGGAAGTTGTCCATCCAGCTGCGCTCCCAATCCTGGTCGGCGATTTCCTCGACATGGTGCTCGGGCAGGTCGCCGCCGGTAAGCAAGGCGAGGTGGGCGAGCAGGGCGGTCTCGTCGATGTCCGCTTCGAACAGCGCCAGCAGGTGGGTGCGCGACCACAGCGGGGTGGTGCCGAGGTCCGGCTCGAAGATCGGCTGGTCTTCGGCGTCCATGAAGGTCACGGAGACGGCGCCGACTTCGAGCAGGGCGTCTTCGTAGGTTTCGGCCTGTTCCGGGGTGATGGCCAGGCGAACTTGTAACCAGGGCATGGGGCGACCTCTGTTGCGGCTGTAAACGAAACGGGCCGCCCAGGGGCGACCCGTTTTCCACCGCGCAAGCTTACTTGAGGCTAGCCGGCGCTGCCACTCTCTGCCGTGGCCTCGCCGCGCAGTTGCGCCAGGCCGCGATTGGCCAGGTGGCAGGTACCGCCGCCGAGCACCGCCGGCAGCAGCAGGTTGAGCAGCGGCACCAGCGCCAGAAGCAGTATCAGCAGGCCGAACAGCAACAGGCTGCCGCGGCGAGCACGAAGCACGGCGAGCTGCTCGCCGGCATCGGCCAGCCCGGCCAGCGTGGCGGGCAGCAGGAAGCGGATGTTCAGGTAGGCCAGCGCCAGCAGCAGGAGTACACCGTTGTAGAGCGGAACCAGCAGGCCGACCAGGATCGATCCGGAAACGCCCAGCCAGGGTGCCAGGCGGAAGCCGGCGGCACGCCACAGCGAGATCCTTTCGCCGGAGGCAGGTGCCAGTCGCGGGTAGCGTTGGCGGACCTGTTCCTTCAGTTGTCCGAGCAGGCCGATGCGTAGGCCCAGGCGGATGCCGAAGACGATGCTGGCGGCGTACAGGGCGACAAAGAACAGCGCGGCATAGCCGACGAAATAGAACGCCAGTTGCGCCAGTCCCGCCAGGCCGTTGAAGGCCGCCAGCGGATCGAAGTACGGGCCACCGCTGCCGGCCTCGATCAGCGAGCCGCTGGGGATCAGGGCGAAGTTGGCCACGCTGAATGCCGTGTACAGCGCGGCCCAGCCGCAGAGGCGGATGATCGGTTCGAAGAAATGCACGAACAGCCAGGTGCACAGCACGCTGACGAGAATGCACAGGCTCGCGGAGCGGAAGAGTGCGGCGGGTTGCAGGCTTTCCCTGAAACCCAGGGCGAAGCAGGTCGCGGCCTCGGTCGCGGCGGCCAGCGATTGGCGGTACCAGCGGCGGATGCGTTCCATGCAGGAGTCCGGTGGTGGAGGGGCGACGAGGATAGCACCGTTGGGGCGGCCGGCAGGCGGAAACGACAAGGGCCGCCCGGAGGCAGCCCTTGTGCGCAGCGACTGACGGATCAGTGCTTGTCCATACCCAGTTTCTTCTCCAGGTAGTGGATGTTCACCCCGCCCTTGCAGAAGGCGGCGTCGCGCACCAGGTCCTTGTGCAGTTCGGTATTGGTCTTGATACCGTCGACGATCAACTCGTCCAGGGCATTGCGCATCCGCGCCAGCGCCTCGTCGCGGTCGGCACCGTAGGTGATGACCTTGCCGACCAGCGAGTCGTAGTTCGGCGGTACGCTGTAGCCGCTGTAGAGGTGCGAGTCGACGCGCACGCCGTTGCCGCCGGGGGCGTGGAAGTGCTTGACCTTGCCCGGGCTGGGCATGAAGGTCTTCGGGTCTTCGGCGTTGATCCGGCATTCCAGCGCATGGCCGCGGATGACCACGTCCTCCTGGCGGATCGAGAGCTTCTCGCCGGAGGCGATGCGCAGCATCTCCTTGACGATGTCGACACCGGTGACCATCTCCGATACCGGGTGCTCCACCTGCACGCGAGTGTTCATCTCGATGAAGTAGAAGCGGCCGTTCTCGTAGAGGAACTCGAAGGTGCCGGCGCCGCGGTAGCCGATCTCGATGCAGGCCTGGACGCAGCGGGCGAAGACTTCCTGGCGGGCCTTCTCGTCGATGCCGGGGGCCGGCGCCTCTTCGATCACCTTCTGGTGGCGGCGCTGCAGGGAGCAGTCGCGGTCGCCGAGGTGGATGGCGTTGCCCTGGCCGTCGGAAAGCACCTGGACTTCCACGTGGCGCGGGTTGGTCAGGAACTTCTCCAGGTAGACCATCGGGTTGCCGAACGCCGCGCCGGCCTCGGTGCGGGTCAGCTTGGCCGACTTGATCAGCTCGGATTCGTCGTAGACCACGCGCATGCCGCGCCCACCGCCGCCGCCGGCGGCCTTGATGATCACCGGGTAGCCGACCTCGCGGGCGATCGCCAGGGCGGTCTCTTCATCTTCCGGCAGCGGGCCGTCGGAGCCCGGCACGGTGGGGACGCCGGCGCGCTTCATGGCGTCCTTGGCCGAGACCTTGTCGCCCATCAGGCGGATCACCTCGGCGGTCGGGCCGACGAAGGTGAAGCCGGAGCGTTCGATCTGCTCGGCGAAGTCGGCGTTCTCGGCGAGGAAGCCGTAGCCGGGGTGGATCGCGGTGGCGCCGGTGACCTCGGCCGCGGCGATGATCGCCGGGATCTGCAGGTACGACTGGGTGGCCGGGGCCGGACCGATGCACACCGATTCGTCGGCGAGCGACAGGTGCATCAACTCGCGGTCGGCGGTGGAGTGTACCGCCACCGTCTTGATCCCCAGCTCCTTGCATGCGCGAAGGATGCGCAAGGCGATTTCGCCGCGGTTGGCGATCAGCACTTTTTCCAACATCGCAGGTTCCCCGCGGCTTAGACGATGGTGAACAGCGGCTGGTCGAACTCAACCGGCTGGCCGTTCTCCACCAGGATCGACTCGATGGTGCCGCTAATTTCGGCTTCGATGTGGTTCATCATCTTCATGGCTTCGACGATGCACAGGATGTCGCCTTTCTTCACGCTCTGGCCGACTTCGACGAAGTTGGCCGAGGTCGGCGAGGCGGCGCGGTAGAAGGTGCCGACCATCGGCGAGCGAACCACGTTGCCGTTCAGCTTCGGAGCGGCCGGGGCGCTTTCCGCGGCAGCGGCGGCCGGAGCGGCGGCTGCCGGCGCCGGCGCGGCGACCGGAGCGGCGAAGGCCGGAGCCTGTGCGTACACCGGCTGGGCGGCGGTCTTGCTGTGGCGGCTGATGCGTACCGACTCTTCGCCTTCGCGGATTTCCAGCTCGTCGATACCGGACTCTTCCAGCAGCTCGATCAGTTTCTTGACTTTACGAATGTCCATTAGCGCTAGCACTCCCAGTGAGGTCAGGGGCGTTGAAGTTGTTCAAGGGCGGATTCCAGGGCCAGGCGGTAGCCTGTGGCGCCGAGACCGCAGATCACCCCTACCGCCACGTCGGAGAAGTAGGAGTGATGCCGGAAAGGTTCACGTTTGTGCACGTTCGACAGGTGCACTTCGATGAATGGGATGCTCACCGCAAGCAGCGCGTCACGTAACGCGACGCTGGTATGGGTGAATGCCGCCGGATTGATGATGATGAAGTCCACGCCTTCGTCGCGCGCGGCATGGATCCGGTCGATCAGTTCGTATTCGGCGTTGCTTTGCAGATGCAGCAGGTGGTGGCCGGCTTCGCGGGCGCGGCGCTCGAGGTCCTGGTTGATCTGCCCGAGGGTGGTCGAACCGTAGGTGCCGGGCTCGCGGGTGCCCAGCAGGTTCAGATTCGGCCCGTGCAATACGAGGAGGGTCGCCATTGTCTTGTTGATTGTCCTGTACAGGCTGCAAACGGCAAGCGGGCACTATGCCGGAATTTCCGTATGACTGTCCAGTCACTGTTAGATTGCAGTAGATCGCCGCATGTTGACCGGCAATTGCGGCAGAAGTATGTCAGCGCATGTCACTGCCGGGTAGCGGCCCGGCGCAGTCGTTCGGCGAGCCCGGCGGCGTCGATCTCTCCGATGACGCGCAAGTCGCTCCATTCGTCACCGCCCGGGGCGAAGAACAGGATCGCCGGCGGACCGAACAGGTTGTAGCGGTCCAGCAGGCCGCGCTGGGCCGGGTTGCTTTCGGTGATGTCGAAGCGCAGCAGGCGGTAGGCCGGCAGTCGTGCCTGCACCGTGGGATCGGTGAGAACCTGGCGCTCGATGACCTTGCAACTGATGCACCAGTCCGCATACCAGTCCAGCAGCACCGGCTTGCCGGCCTGGCGTGCCTCGGCCAGGGCGGCGTCCAGCTGCGCCGGGGTGGTCAGGTTCTGCCATTCGCCGGGCGTGCTCGGTGGCCCGGCGTGGATCGACGGCACCGAGCGGCCCAGCGGATGGATCGGGTCCGACTCGCCCTGCAGGGCGCCGATCCAGGCGGCCACCGCGTAGGTCAGGAACATCAGGCCAAGCAGTTGCAGCAGGCGGCGTGCGGCGCTCTTCGGGGTGAATTCGAGGGCGCCCAGGGCCAGGCCGGCGCCGCCGGCGAGCATGCCCCAGAGCATCAGCGCCACCGGGCCGGACACCACCCGCTCCAGCAGCCACACGGCGACCGCCAGCAACAGCACGCCGAAGGCGTTGCGCACGCCGTTCATCCAGGCTCCGCTCTTGGGCAGCAGGGCGCCGCCGCCGGCGCCGAAGACCACCAGCGGCGTACCCATGCCCAGGCCGAGGGCGAACAGTTGCAGGCCGCCCCCCCAGGCATCGCCGCTGGCGCTGATATAGAGCAGCGAGGCGGCCAGCGGGGCGGAGACGCAGGGCGAGACCAGCAGGCTGGAAAGCACGCCGAGGGTGGCCGCGCCGAGGATCGAGCCGCCGCGCGCATCGCCGGCCAGGCGGTCGAGCGGTTCGCGGATGAAGCCGGGCAGGCGCAGCTCGAAGAAGCCGAACATGGCCACGGCGAACAGCGCGAAGAACGCCGCGAATGGCACCAGTACCCAGGGCGACTGCAATTGCGCCTGGAGATTGAGGCTGGCGCCGAACATGCCCATCAGCGCGCCGAGCAGGGCGAAGCAGAGCGCCATCGGCAGCACGTAGGCGAGCGACAGGACGAAGCCGCGACCACCGCCCGGCCGGCCGCGCAGGACCACTCCGGAGAGGATCGGCAGCATCGGCAGCACGCAGGGGGTGAAGGTCAGGGTCAGGCCGGCGAGGAAGAAGAACAGCAGGCTGCGCTTGCCCTTGTGCTCGAGCGGGCCCTTGCCGGCCGCGTCGCTCGCGGCTGGCGTCGCGGCACCGCCGTCGATGTCGAAGCGCCTGGTTTCCGGGGGGTAGCAGAGGCCCTTGTCGGCGCAGCCCTGGTAGGTCACCACCAGGGTATAGGGCTGCCGGGCCGGGTTGTTCAGGGGAATCTCCAGGTCGACGATGTTGTAGTAGACCTCGGTATCGCCGAAGTACTCGTCGTGGTGCTGCTTGCCCGCCGGCAGTTGCACCTGGCCGAGGCTGACCTGGGCTGGCTCGACCTTGAACTGGAAGCGGTGGCGGTAGAGGTAGTAGCCCTCGGCGTTGACGAAGCGCAGCAGCACGTGCTGCGCGTCGCTGCGCTCGACGCTGGGCTTGAACGCCTGGTCGACCTTGAGGAAGTCGCCGCCATCGAGGCCGCCGCCGAGGGAGGCGCCGGGACGGCTGTCGAACAGGCCCGCGCCGGCGGGCAGGGCGACCAGCAGGAGGATCAGGGTCAGCAGGCGGCGCATGGATATCTCGTCGGATCAAAAGCCGGAATGATAGCGGAAAGCCGGGCCCGATCGAGCCCCGTGCGGCTGATCAGGTCCTGCCCCGGTTCCGCTGAGCGGTATCCGACCGGTCCGAAGCCAGACGGTTCCTCTGGCGCCTTGCGGCACGTCGCCGCAGGGTCACAGGCGGAAGGCCTGCACCGTGGTGCGCAGGTCGCCGCCCAGTTGCCGCAGTTGCTCGCCCTGTTCGCGGCTATGGCCGATCAGCCGCAGGTTTTCCCCACCCAGGGCGTGGATACGTTCGCTGTGCGAGCGAATCTCGCCGACCGCCTGGCTCTGCTGGGTCGAGCCTTCGGCGATGCGTTCGGCCATCACGCCGATGGTATGGATCGCGGCGACCACTTCGTCCAGTGCGCCCTCCGCCGCGCCGGCCTGTTCGGCGGTGCGTTCGGCATGCTCGACCTGGCTGCGCATGGCCTCCACCGATTGCCGCGCGGCCTGTTGCAGGCGGCCGATGAGCTGCTGGATCTCCTCGGTGGCGCCGGCGGTGCGCTGGGCCAGCGAGCGGACTTCCTCGGCGACCACGGCGAAGCCGCGGCCCTGGTCGCCGGCGCGGGCGGCCTCGATGGCGGCATTGAGGGCGAGCAGGTTGGTCTGTTCGGCGATCGAGCGGATCACCGTCAGCACGCTGCCAATGGTCGCCGACTCCTCGGCCAGGCGCTCGATCGACTGGGCGTTGCCCTGCACCTCGTCGACCAGCTCGCGCAGGCCGCCCAGGCTCTCGCCGATCACCCGCTGGCCGTGCTCCACTGCCTGGCCTGCGCTGCGACTGGCGTCGGCGGTCTGGCTGGCGTCTCCGGCGACCTGCTGGATCGCCGCTTCCATGTCGCCGAGGGCGTCGCGGATCTGCCCGGTATCGCCGGCCTGGCGCTCGACCCCGGCGTGCAGGCCGCTGCTGACCTCGGCCAGGGTCTGGCTGCTGCCGGCGACCTGTTCGGCGCGGCGGTGGATCGCGCCGACCAGCTCGGCGAGGAAGCTGCGCAGGCGGTTCAGCGAATCTTCCAGGTTGCGCAGGTCCTCGGTGCGGGTACGCAGGGATATGGGGCGCGAGAAGTCGCCGTCGGCCCAGGCCGAGAGCGCCGGCACCAGTTGCCCGAGGACCCGCGCCAGGCGCCTTTGCAGGCTGTCGATGGCGAGGGCGATGAGCAGGATCAGGGCGATCATCCCACCCTGGATCAGGCGTACCTGGCCTTGCAGACGCTGGCGCTCGCCGCGCACCTGCGGCTCCAGGGTGGCCAGGGCCTGGCGCACCGCGTCCAGTTTGGCGCCGGTGTCGGCGGACAGTTGCTGGCGACGCTCGATCAGGTCGCGGGTGCGGCGCAACTCGTCCGGATAGCGTTGCAGCAGGCTGGCGAGTTCGCGCCGCAGCGCCACGCCGCGGTCTTCGGCATTGCCGGCGCCAGCCTCGGCGTCGCCGGCCAGCCCCATCATGGCGGCGAAGTCGTCGCTGGCCGAGCGCTGTTCGTCGAGCACGCCGAGCAGCGGCAAGGCCTCGATCCGCCCGGCCTGCTCGCGCAGGTTGGCCAGTTCGCGCTCGACGTCGCCGGCCAGGGCCGGGTTGGCGCTTTCCACCAGCTTGGCGCGGGCCAGGCTGAGGCGGGTCAGGTGCAGGCTGGCGAGCAGCAGCGGGGTGCGGTAGGCGCCGGACTGGGGCTGCCCCGCCGCGGCGTCCAGGTAGGCGGACCATTGTTCCAGGTTGCCGGCGAGGTCGCGCTCGGCCTGTAGCAGCAGGCCCTGCGGGTCGCCGGCGAGCTTGCCGGCGGCGAGCAGGTCGCCGGCGCTGAATTCGTGCAACTCCACGAGGCTTGGCGCGAGGGTCCGGGCGAGGTCCGGTGGTAGCTCCGGCAAGGCCTCGGCGAGGCTTTCCAGGGCCTGCAGCGCGGCCTGCTGGCGCACGGCGTCGCCGCTGCCGAGGTACTGGCGGACGTTGCGCGCGACCTGTTCGTCGAAGCGCTGCGACAGCTCCAGGTACTGGTCGAGCAACTGGAACGGGCGCTCCATGGCGCGTTGCGACCACCACAGGGTGATTCCCAGGGCGAGGCAGACGGTGAGCAGGAGCAGGGTGTTGAGATTGGTGAGTTGCTTGAGGCGCATGGCGGGTCTCGTCCGACTACGGAGCGGCGAGACCGCAGGTTATTTCCGTTTGGTTACCGGGTGATGACAAAGAGCCATTACCGGGCGTCGGGACGATATACCTCGATCCGGTTGCGTCCGCCGTGCTTGGCCCGGTACAGCGCTTCGTCGGCCTGCTTGGCCATGCTCTTGATATCGAGGTCCGGGGTCAGCTCGGCGATGCCGCAACTGAAGGTGCAGCGCAGGTCGGTCGGTTGCGCCGGGTAGTGGATCTCGGCGAAGCGCTGGCGAATCTCGTCGAGCACCAGGCGCGCGGCGTCCAGATCGGTGTCCGGAAGGACCACGGCGAACTCCTCGCCGCCATAGCGGCCGATGTGGTCGGTCTTGCGCAGGCGCTGCTTGAGAAACAGCGCCAGGCCCTTGATCACCCGGTCGCCCATGGGGTGGCCGAAACGGTCGTTGACCTGCTTGAAGTGGTCGATGTCGAGCATCGCGAAGCTCAGCGGACGGCCATCGCGACGCGCGCGCAGGCGGGCGTCCTCGAGCAGTTGCAGGGTATGGGTGTGGTTGTACAGGCCGGTCAGGCTGTCGCGCACCATCCGCGCCTTCAGGCTGCGCGCGCGGCTGGCGCGGGTGCGCACGGTGGCGATCAGGTGGCGCGGGCGGATCGGCTTGGTGAGGAAGTCGTCGCCGCCTTCGCTCATGGCGTCCAGCTGCTTGTCCAGGTCGTCCTCGGCGGACAGGTAGATGATCGGCACGCTGACGTGGCGTTCGTGCTGGCGGATCACCTTGGCCAACTCGGTGCCCAGGCACTCGGGCATGTACATGTCGAGGATGATCAGGTCGGGCTGGAAGTCGCTCAGCTCAGCCATCACCGACAGCGGCTCGGTGAGCGCGCGGGTGATGATCCCGGCGCTGTTGAGGACCATCTCGGTGTGCAGCGCCTGGGCCCGGGAGTCGTCGACGATCAGTACCCGGTAGGGTTCGTAGAAGCTCAGGCGGCTGAGGGTCTCGATCTTTTCCAGCACGCTGGAGGCGTCCAGGGTGCCGGTGAAGAATTCCTGGCCGCCGGCGCGGGCTGCGGCCAGGCGGGTCGGGGTGTCGGTCTCGCTGTCGCTGAAGAACAGCACCGGCAGCTTGTGTTCGAGGCCGGCCTGGGCCTCGCTGGCCAGTCGCAGGCCCATGTCGGGGCCGGCGAAGTCGACTTCCATGACGATCGCCGCCGGGTAGCGTTCGCGCATGCTGGCGCGGAAGGCGTCGGCGGTCTCGCAGCTCAGCGCCTGCAGACCGAAGAACTCCAGTTGCTGGGCCAGGCGCTCGGCGCGTTCGCGGTCCTTCAGTGCCAGGTAGACCGGTTTGCGCAATGGCGGCAGGACGGTGTGCTCGAGCTGGTCGCCATGCCGCAGGCCGGTGCGCGACAGGCGCTGCATCAACTGGTTGAGTTCGCTGATCGACTCGCTGGAAAGCCGGCCGCGGTTGGCCTCGACGACGTCCAGGGTACGGTCGATGGCACCGGCCAGCTGGGCATGCTCGGCTTGCTCGAAGCGTTCGGCGTAGCGCTGCAGGCGCAGGGTGGCGTCGGCCAGTTCTTCCATGCCGTCGCTGTTCCACTCCGCGCGGGTCAGGCGTTGCCAGACCTCCAGAACCTGGCGCGCCTGGTTGATCACTCGCTGGGCGAAGTGGTGCTTCAGGCGGTCCAGGGTCGGGTCATCGTGCTCGGTCATCATGACGCGCTTCTTTCGTGGTCTTCGCGGCAGAGCGTCGCTGCGAATGATGGCTCTATGCTATCACCTATCGCCATGAAAGCCAGCGGCCGTTGGGCGGCTGACGAGAGGAGCCTTTTCTTTTCCAAATGTCATCCCCACCTGTTGGTGGGTGCCTTTGTGCGACGGACTACGGCATGCTTATGCCTGTTTCGGAAAATTCTCACTGAGCATTCCGGCACAAAACCGGCTTCCACTACGCTGAAAGCCGACGATGCCGAGGTTTTCGGCGTCCTGGAAGGGTTGGCGCTTGGCACGGAACGCGTTCGCCATGGTCCAATCCCCCATCTATCGAGCTGTTTTAAGGACCCTTGCCATGCTGGACTGGAAGAAGCGTCGTGGGACCATGCGCGATCGCGTGGACAATTCCGTGGATGATGTGCGTACCTACTTCGGCGGCCCCTGGCTGGTGCGCGTGGTGGGAGGCCTGCTGGGCGTCTACCTGCTGGTGGCGATGCTGGTCGGCTGGTACTGGAGCCAGGAACCCGACCTGTTCCCCGTGCAGCAGGACGCCCAGGCCGCCGCCGAGCGCGCCGGGCGGCAGATGGTCACCGGCTACACCACGGTGGAGACCCTCAAGGAAGTGGTCGACACCCTGCTGACCAAGCCGGGCGGCTACATCTCCAACGACATCTTCCCGCCGGGCATCTGGATGGACAACATGCCCAGCTGGGAGTATGGCGTGCTGGTCCAGGTGCGCGACATCAGCCGGGCGCTGCGCAAGGACTTCGCCCGTTCGCAGTCGCAGTCCACCGAGGACGCCGACCTGGCTCGCGCCGAGCCGCGCTTCAACTTCGACAACAAGAGCTGGGCGCTGCCGGCGTCCGAGTCGGAGTACCAGGAAGGCATCAAGTCGCTGGACCGCTACCTGGCCCGCCTGTCCGACCCGAACCAGCCCAACGCGCAGTTCTATGCCCGCGCCGACAACCTGAACAACTGGCTGGGCGACGTCGCCACCCGCCTGGGCTCGCTGTCCCAGCGCCTGTCGGCGAGCGTCGGCCGGGTCAAGCTGAACACCAACATCAAGAACCCCGAAGAAGTACAGCCGGGCGAGGCGCCCAAGGTCGAGGAAGTGGTCCAGGAAACCCCCTGGCTGCAGATCGACAACGTCTTCTACGAGGCCCGTGGCCAGGCCTGGGCGCTGTCGCACCTGCTGCGCGCCATCGAGGTCGACTTCGCCGACGTGCTGGCGAAGAAGAACGCCACGGTCAGCGTGCGGCAGATCATCCGCGAGCTGGAGGCCGCGCAGGAGCCGCTGTGGAGCCCGATGGTGCTGAACGGCAGCGGCTACGGCATCCTGGCCAACCACTCGCTGGTGATGGCCAACTACATTTCCCGCGCCAACGCCGCGGTGATCGACCTGCGCCAGCTGCTTTCCCAGGGCTGACCCATGGCCGCGCCGATCAGCGCCGAAGAGGTGGCCCACCGGGCCGCCTCCGACGCCGAACTCATCGCCTGGGTCGACGAGCAGGACCGCCCGCTCGGTAGCCTGCCGCGCGCGGAGCTGCGCGAGCGCGGGCTGATCGGTCGCGGCACCTTCATCCTGCTGTTCAACTCCGCCGGCGAGCTGTGCGTGCAGCGCCGGACCCTGAGCAAGGCGGTCTATCCGGGGTACTGGGACCTCGCCGCCGGCGGCATGGTCCAGGCCGGCGAGCCCTACGCCGACTCCGCCGCCCGCGAACTGGAGGAAGAGCTGGGAATTCGCGACGCGGTCCTACGCGAACATGGCCGCTTCTTCTTCGACGAACCGGGCAACCGGCTTTGGTGCGCGGTGTTTTCCGCCGTCTCCGATGCGCCCTTGCGTCTGCAGGCGGAGGAAATCTCCGAAGCACGCTTCATCCGTCCCGAACTGGCGCTGGAAGAGGCTCGCAGCCTGCCGTACTGCCCCGATTCCCTGCAGGCGTTGCGCCTGTACCTGGATGCCTGAGCCGCGGATGTCGCCATTTCACCGATCAATGGCGCATTTTCGCTCTTAGCATTTGCTCGCAATGCTGCTAAATTGCGCGACCTTTTCGGGCGGTCCCCATGCCGCCCCTGCGCAGCCCCTGCCTGAGTGGGGCGTCGCGGTCGGCTCCCGCCGGCCATCGTTATTGACCTGGCCCGTCGAGGCCATTCTGGGGGAAACGCCCGGTGGTCAAAAAAGCTTCGTCCCTGTCCGCCCTCGGCGGGCTGGTGTATTCCACGGATGGCGGCCGGCATTGCCCGGACTGCCAGCAACCCAAAGACGCCTGCATCTGCGGGCAGGCCGTAGCGCCTGTCGGCGACGGGATCGCGCGCGTGCGCCGCGAGACCAAGGGCCGCGGCGGCAAGACGGTGACCACCATCAGTGGCCTGCCGCTCGCCGGCGATGCGCTCAAGGAGCTGGCCAGCGCGCTGAAGCGGCGCTGCGGCACCGGCGGCAGTCTCAAGGACGGCGTGGTGGAGATCCAGGGCGAGCATGTCGAACTGCTGATCGACGAACTCCTCAAGCGCGGTTTCAAGGCGAAGAAGTCCGGCGGCTGACCGCGTTCTCCCCTGCAGAGAGCGGGCAGGTCCGGCACCGCGAAGGCCGCACCAGCCCTTTCCCTAGATGGGAGACTGCGGATACCCGCATGAGCGGATTTCCTCGGCTTTCCTAAACTACCGCCCAGTGTGGCGGTCAACACGGCAACGTCACATCCTCCGGCTAGCCTCCACCACAGGCGTGCCGGCCCAGGGCCATCCGGAGATCCCGGCGCCCGCCCGACCCCGAACATTGAGGAGATCACCGCGCATGGCCGCTCGACGGACTCGCAAAGACGATGGCAGCAACTGGACCGTGGCCGACAGCCGCGGCGTATACGGCATCCGCCACTGGGGTGCGGGTTATTTCGCCATCAACGATGGCGGCAATGTCGAAGTGCGTCCGCAGGGCGCCGACTCGACGCCCATCGATCTCTACGAGCTGGTCGGCCAGTTGCGCGAGGCGGGCCTGAGCCTGCCGCTGCTGGTGCGCTTCCCGGATATCCTGCAGGACCGCGTGCGCAAGCTCACCGGCGCCTTCGACGCGAACATCGAGCGCCTCGAATACCAGAGCCGCTATACCGCGCTGTATCCGATCAAGGTCAACCAGCAGGAAGCGGTGGTGGAGAACATCATCGCCACCGAGAACGTCTCCATCGGCCTGGAGGCAGGCTCCAAGCCGGAACTCATGGCGGTGCTGGCGCTGGCCCCGAAGGGCGGCACCATCGTCTGCAACGGCTACAAGGACCGCGAGTTCATCAAGCTGGCGCTGATGGGGCAGAAGCTCGGGCACAACGTGTTCATCGTGATCGAGAAGGAATCCGAGGTGCAGCTGGTGATCGAGGAGGCCGCCAACGTCGGCGTGCAGCCCCAGGTCGGCCTGCGCGTGCGGCTGTCCTCGCTGGCTTCGTCGAAGTGGGCAGATACCGGTGGCGAGAAGGCCAAGTTCGGCCTTTCCGCCGCCCAGCTGCTGTCGGTGGTCGAGCGCTTCCGCCAGGCCGGTCTCGACCAGGGCGTGCGCCTGCTGCATTTCCACATGGGCTCGCAGATCGCCAACCTGGCCGACTACCAGCACGGCTTCAAGGAAGCCATCCGCTACTACGGCGAGCTGCGCGCGCTCGGCCTGCCGGTGGATCATATCGACGTCGGCGGTGGCCTCGGCGTCGACTACGACGGCACCCATTCGCGCAACGCCAGCTCGATCAACTACGACATCGATGACTATGCCGGCGTGGTGGTCGGCATGCTCAAGGAGTTCTGCGACGCCCAGGGCCTGCCGCATCCGCACATCTTCTCGGAGAGCGGCCGGGCGCTGACCGCGCACCATGCGGTGCTGATCACCCAGGTCACCGACGTCGAGCGGCACAACGACGACGTGCCGAAGATCGTCGATCTCGACGAGCAGCCGGAGATCGTCCGCTGGCTGGCCGAACTGCTCGGCCCGACCGATGCCGAGATGGTCACCGAGACCTACTGGCGCGCCACCCACTACATCGGCGACGCCGCCGCGCAGTATGCCGACGGCAAGATCAGCCTGGCGCAGAAAGCCCTCGCCGAGCAGTGCTACTTCGCTATCTGCCGGCGCCTGCACAACCAGCTCAAGGCCCGCCAGCGCTCCCACCGGCAGGTCCTCGACGAACTCAACGACAAGCTCGCCGACAAGTACATCTGCAACTTCTCGGTGTTCCAGAGCCTGCCGGATACCTGGGCCATCGGCCAGGTGCTGCCGATCCTGCCGCTGCACCGCCTGGGCGAGGAGCCGGATCGGCGCGCGGTACTGCAGGACCTGACCTGCGACTCCGACGGCAAGATCACCCAGTACGTCGACGAGCAGAGCATCGAGACCAGCCTGCCGGTGCACGAGGTGAAGGAGGGCGAAGACTACCTGATCGGGGTGTTCCTGGTCGGCGCCTACCAGGAGATCCTCGGCGACATGCACAACCTGTTCGGCGACACCGACTCGGTGAACGTCTACCAGCGCACAGACGGCGGCATCTATCACGCCGGCATCGAGACCCACGACACCATCGAGGACATGCTGCGCTACGTGCACCTGTCGCCGGAGGAACTGATGACCCTCTACCGCGACAAGGTCGCCGGGGCCAAGCTCACCGCCCGCGAGCGCAACCAGTACCTGGATGCGTTGCGCCTGGGGCTGACCCGCTCGGCGTACCTGTCCTGACTGGCTAGCCCGTCGGCGACGGGAAGCGAACCAGGCAATGGCCGGCTGGCGCGAGGCGCCCGCCGGCCATTTCGTTTCAGATCCTGCTCGTTATGTGGGAATTCCGCGCAACCCCTTCATTTCCGCTTCCCTGCCGGCGGTGGACGTCGGCGTGGTTGCCTGCTGTGTCCGGCGGATAACGCTTCGCGTCATTCGTCCTACCCGTGGGGGGAAGGGCCGGACTTTTTCAGCGGCTCCTGGATGCTCCGCGCCTCAGAAGTACTTCAACCAGGCGATATCCCGCCGCCGCGCCTTGAAACCGGCGAACCAGTGCACCGCCGGGTACAGCGCCACGGCCAGCAGGATGCTGCACAGCCATAGCGCCGGCACCGAGGAGAAACCGAAGTAGTCGCCCCGGTTGGCGCCCCAGATCGCCAGCGCCAGCAGGTACAGCAGCTTCAGTAGGTAGAGATGCAGCAGGTAGAAGAACATCGGCGCTCCGCCGAACGCCACCAGGGCCTTGCCGCGACCGCTCCAGTCCAGGCGTTCGAACCAGGCCAGGAGCAGCAGGCCGATTCCCAGGGTGAGGGCGAGGAACAGCAGCGACGGCGGATACTTGGTGACGTTGAAGAAGCCCATCAGGGTGATCGCCGGCGTCTCGCCGAAGGCCCAGGGTTTCTCGCCATAGCCGTTGAGCAGGCGCAGCAGGATGAAGCCGAGCAGCAGCCCGCCACCGCCCGCCAGCAGGTAGCGTCGGCGCGTGGTCGCCGGCGTGGCGCCGCTGAACCAGTTGCCTGCGGCATAGCCCAGGGCGATCACACCGATCCACGGCAGCAGGGGGTAGGAGGTGCGCAGGCGCAGGGCGTCGCCCGCTTCGATCCAGCCGCGGTCGTGGAGCACCGCCCACGGCAGGTGCCAGGCCGAGCCGGGAGCGAAATGCAGCGGATCGAGCAGGTTGTGGCCGGCCACCAGCAGCACGCCGAGCGCCGCGAGCAGAGGGCGCGGCAACCAGAGCAGGGCGGCCAGGGCGAGCATGCTCAGGCCGATCGCCCAGATCACCTGGAGGTAGATCACCGTCGGCGGCAACTGGAAGGTCCAGGCGAAGTTCACCAGGGTCAGTTCCAGCGCCACCAGGAACAACCCGCGCTTGAACAGGAACGCCGAGACCGCCCGGCGTCCCTGGTGCTTCTCGCCGTAGAGGAATGCCGACAGGCCGGTGAGGAAGACGAACACCGGCGCGCACAGGTGCGCCAGGGTGCGGCTGAGGAACAGCGCCGGCTCGGTGCTGGCGACGTCCATCGGGTCGCCGACCTGGCGGTGCAGGAAAAAGGTCTCGCGGACATGGTCGAGCAGCATGAACAGCATCACCAGGCCGCGCAGGGCGTCGATGCTGTGCAGGCGGGAGGAATTGGAGATGGAGTTGGGCATGGCTGGGCTGGTCGTCGGAAAAGAGGGATGAGTATCACAGCCTGGCGGCGAGAAGCGAGATAGAGCCGGGCATTGTATTGCGAGGCCGGAATCGAACTGGTAGCGTTATAGTATATCATTTCTTTTCTGGTGCGATTTCCCATGAGAGTCAGTGTGTCGCTTGTCCTCGGTGTCGGCCTCGGTTGCAGCAGTCCGGCGCTCTGGGCGGAAACGGAAAGTCCCGCGGAGCTGGAGGTCCTCACTGTCACCGCCGAAGCGGAGCGCGCGGAGGGCCCGGTGCAGGGCTACCGGGCCAATCGGTCGGCCAGCGCGACGCGCACCGACACCCGTATCGAGGACATCCCGCAAGCCATCAGCGTGGTGCCGCGCCAGGTGCTCGACGACCTTGACAGCGCTCGTATCGAACGGGCGCTGGACTTCGCCGGCGGGGTCTCGCGGCAGAACAACTTCGGCGGCCTGACGATGTTCGAGTACAACGTCCGTGGCTTCACCACTTCGGAGTTCTACCGCGACGGCTTCAGCGCCAACCGCGGCTATATGAACGCCCCGGACAGCGCCACCATCGAGCGCGTGGAAATCCTCAAGGGACCGGCCTCCAGCCTGTACGGGCGCGGCGATCCCGGCGGCACGGTGAACCTGGTGACCAAGAAGCCCCAGGCCGAGCGCTTCGCCCGCTTGCATGCCAGCGCCGGCAGTTGGGACCGCTACCGCTCGACCCTGGACCTGAACACGCCGCTGGACGAAGAGGGCGACCTGCTCTACCGGATGAACCTGGCGGTGGAGGACAGCAAGGGCTTCCGCGACTACGCCGAGGGCCAGCGCCTGCTGGTGGCGCCATCGTTCAGCTGGCAACTGGACCCGGACACCTCGTTGCTGGTGGAAGCCGAGGTGGTGCGCAACCGCCAGGTCTTCGACCGCGGCACCGTGGCGCCGCACAACCACCTGGGCAGCCTGCCGCGCTCGCGGTTCTTCGGCGAGCCGGACGACGGCAAGATCGACAACAACAACGAAACCCTCCAGGCCACCCTGCGCCATCACTTCAACGAGCAGTGGAGCCTGCGCCTGGCCAGCCACTACAAGCATGGTCACCTGGACGGCTACGCCTCGGAGAACTCCAGCCTCGCCGCCGACGGCTACACCTTGCGCCGGGAGTACCGCTACCGCGACTTCGAGTGGCACGACAGCATCACCCAGCTCGACCTGCTCGGCGACCTCCATACCGGCTCGATCCGCCACCAGTTGCTGATGGGCCTGGAGTACGAGCGCTACCACAACGACGAACTGATCCTGCGTAGCATCCCGTCGCGCAACCCCTATGCCATCGACATCCGCCGGCCGGTCTACGGCCAGCCGAAACCACCCTTCGGACGCGACGACCGCAACCACGAGGAAGTCGACGCGATGGCGCTCAACCTGCAGGACCAGATCGAGTTCAGCGAGAAATGGCGCGGCCTGCTCGGCGTGCGCTTCGACCGCTACCGCCAGGACATGAACGCCACGCGCCTGAACAATGGCCGCTTCCGCGACACCAGCTCGCAGCAGACCCAGCGTGCCGCCACCCCGCGCATCGGCGTGCTGTACCAGGCGACCCCGGAGGTCGGCCTGTTCGCCAACGCCTCGAAATCCTTCAAGCCCAATGGCGGTACCGACATGGCCGGCAAGGCCTTCGACCCGGAGGAGGGGCGCGGCTACGAGGCGGGGGTGAAGCTCGACCTGCTCGATGGCCGGCTGGGCATGACCCTCGCCGCGTTCCACCTGAAAAAGAAGAACGTGCTCACCGCCGACCCGAGCAATCCCGGTTACCAGCAGACCGCCGGCGAGGCGCGCAGCCAGGGCTTCGACCTGCAGTTCAGCGGCCAACTCACCGAGCAGTTGCGGCTGATCGGCGCCTACGCCTATATCGACGCCGAAGTGACCAAGGACGAGAACATCGCCCGTGGCAGCCGCCTGCTCAACGTGCCGAAGCACAGCGGCAGCCTGATGGGCGTCTACGAGTTCCGCGAAGGCTGGCTGCACGGCGCCGACGCCGGCGCGGCGGTCAACTATGTCGGCGAGCGCGCCGGCGACAGCAGCGACAGCGGCTTCGAACTGCCGGCCTACACCACCGTCGACTTGCTCGCGCACTATCCGCTGGCGAGCAATGCGACCCTCGGGGTGAACGTCAACAACCTCTTCGATCGTCGCTACTACGAGCGTTCCTATAACAACGTCTGGGTCGCCCCCGGCGAGCCGCGCAACCTGACCATGAGCCTGACCCTGAACTACTGAGCCCTCTACCGCCGCCAGGAAGCCATGCCATGCAAGGACGCACACCGCTGCTGGAAACCCTCCGCGAACTGGAATGCGAGATTCGCCTGCTCACCGTCTATGCCCGCGAGTGTTGCGGCTGCTACGAGATCCTCAGGCGCAAGCTCGACCGTCTGAGCGGACTGATCGGGGAGGATTGCAGCCGGGCACAGTGGCAGGCCGATTCGGACGACCCTGCATTGCAGGCGCTCGGCCTGCGCCTGCGCGACGCGGCGGTGCAGGCCCTCTGCGAACTGGAGAAGCACCTTTGCCAGGGCGTGCTGCATGAACCCGGCGAGATGGGCCGCTACCTGGGTAGCCTGCTGGAATCCATCCGCGGCGAACTCGACAGCGCCGGGATAGATGCCGATGCACGGGTCCTGTTCGTCGGCTCCGGTGCCCTGCCGACCTCGGCCCTGGTGCTGGCGCGGGAGGTCGGCGCACATTTGTGCTGCCTGGACATCGACGAGGAGGCCCTGGGCTATGCCCGCGAGATCGCCCGCTGCCAGGGGCTGGAGGCGCGCATGCAGTTTTCCTCGCTGCCGCCGGCGGAACTGGCGTTTTCCCGCGATGCCACGCATTTCCTGATCGCTTCGCTGGTGCAGCAGAAAAGCGCGGTACTGGCGCAGATCCGCCAGGTCATGCGCGCCGACGCCAAGGTCCTGCTGCGTCACGGCAGCGGCATCAAGGGACTGTTCAACTACCCGGTTGAGCCGGCCGAACTGGAGGGCTGGCAGGTTTGCGCGGAGCGGGTCAGCCAGCCGCTGTACGACACCCTGATCCTGGAGAAGGCCGGTCGATGAACGCCGCTGATGAGAGCCTGGGCAACGTCCTGCTGGTCGGTCTGGGCGCGGTGGCGATCCAGGTCGCGCTGGACCTGCGCCGCCACGGTGCCGGTCGCCTCGGCGCGCTGAACCATCCCGGCCGGCGCAGCCAGCGGATCGCCGAGGCCCTGGCGCGCGGCGCCTGCCTGCAATTGGAAGGGCAGGGGCAGCATCGCTGGCTGTCCGGCAACGCCGCGTTGGACGTCTTCCACCAGGACCCCGCTGAGCTTCGCGACGATTGGCAGACCCTGGTGCTCTGCGTGCCGGCCGACAGTTACCTGGACGTGGTCCGCGGGTTGCCCTGGGAGCGACTCGGCGGGGTGCGCACGCTGCTGCTGGTGTCCGCCTTCATCGGCGCCAACCTGCTGGTGCGCAGCGCCCTGCCGGCGGGGTGCCAGGCGACCGTGCTGAGTCTGTCCAGCTACTACGCGGCGACCAAGGTGATCGACGAGACACAACCGCTGCGGGCCCTGACCAAGGCGGTCAAGCGCAGGGTCTACCTGGGCTCCAGCCGGCCGGACTGCCCGGCGCGGGAGACCTGGCGGCGAGTCCTGGCCGGCAGCGGGGTTGAGGTAGTACCCCTGGCGACGCCGGAAGCGGCGGAGGGCCGCAACGTCACCACCTACGTGCACAGTCCGTTCTTTCTCGGCGAGTTCGCCCTCGCCCGGATACTTTCCGAGCAGGGGCCGCCCGGTTTCATGTACAAGCTCTACCCGGAGGGACCTATCACCCCCGGGGCCATCGGCGCCATGCGGCGGCTGTGGTGCGAGCTGAGCGAACTGTTGCGGCGGATGGGCGCCGAGCCGTTGAACCTGCTGCGGTTCCTCAACGACGACAACTACCCGGTGCACGAGACGATGCTGCCGCGCGCGGCCATCGACGGCTTCGCCGAGGCCGGCGCCGAGCGCCAGGAATACCTGCTGTTCGTGCGCTACGCGGCGTTGCTGGTCGATCCGTTCTCTCCGGCCGACGAGCAGGGTCGCCACTTCGACTTTTCCGCCGTGCCGTTCCGCCGCGTCAGTCGCGACGAGGATGGACTCTGGCGGCTCCCGCGGGTGCCGCTGGAGGACTATCGCAAGCTGGCGCTGATCGTCGCGCTGGCCGCCCACTTCGACCTGGCCATGCCGCAGGCGCGCAGCCTGCTGGCGAGCTACGAGAACGCCGTGTCCCGATTCATCGATTGCCAAGGAGCGAGCCAGTGCCATCCAAGCCTGTATCCGATCGACAGCCGTCCGGCGGCGGACGCCATCTATCGCCAGTGGTGCTCGACCTGCTGAAGAGCGGGGTGCTGCTGGCGGTGCTGGCGTCCTTCACCTTCAGCGTGATGAACGCCCTGGTCAAGGAAGCCAGCGCCACCCTGCCGGCTGCCGAGATCGTGTTCTTCCGCAGCGCCATCGGTACCCTGCTGATCTACCTGCTGATGCGCCAGGCCGGTGTCGCCCTGTCGCGCCAGGGCGTGCCGATGCTGCTGGTGCGCGGGGTGATGGGGGCGCTGTACCTGGTCTGCTATTTCTACGCCATCGCCCACATCCCGCTGGCGGACGCGAGCATCCTGGCGCACATGTCGCCGTTCTTCGTCATCCTCTTCTCCGCGCTGTTCCTCGGCGAGCGGATTCCCCGGGCGGTCTATTGGCTGTTGCTGGTGGTGGTGCTCGGCGCGCTGATGATCGTCAAGCCGTTCAGCTATTCCAGCTACTCGGTATACGCCGTGGTCGGCCTGCTCAGCGCGGTGTTCGCCGCCGGTGCCTCGGTGGCGATCCGCCAACTGAGCGCGCGGCACCATACCTACGAGATCGTCTTCTACTTCCTGGCGGTGGCCACCCTGGTGGCCATCCCGCTGATGTGGAACGACTTCGTGGTGCCGGCGACGCTGCGCGAGTGGGGGCTGCTGCTGGCCATCGGGGTGGTGTCGCTGCTCGGCCAGGTGTTCCTAACCCGCGCCTTCAGTCACGAGAGCGCGACCATCGTTGCGGTGACCCGCTATATCGGCATCGTCTTCAACGCCGGCTGGGGCTGGCTGTTCTGGAGCGAGGTGCCGGACGCGCTGACCATCGCCGGCGGCGTGCTGATCGTGGTGGCGTGCATCGCGCTGTCGCGGACGAAGAAGGGCTGAGCCTCCGGCGCGACCGGCTCCCCGCTGCTTCGCGCCGGACCGCGCCTAGAGTACGTAGCGCCAGATCGCCACGAAGTGGAGGAGGCTGCCGGCGATCACGAACAGGTGCCAGATGCCATGCCAGTGGCGGAAGCGGTGGTCATAGGCATAGAAGACGATCCCTACGGTATAGAGCACGCCGCCGGCCGCCAGCCAGGTGAAGCCGGCGCTGCCGAGGGCGGCGAGCAGCGGTTTCACCGCGATCAGCACGATCCAGCCCATCACCGCGTAGATCACCACCGACAGCACCCGCGCCTCGGAGCGTGGCTTGATCTCCTGGAGCATGCCGAGCACGGCCAGGCCCCAGACGATGCCGAACAGCGTCCAGCCCCAGGGACCGCGCAGCGTGACCAGGCAGAAAGGCGTGTAGCTGCCGGCGATCAGCAGGTAGATGGACAGGTGGTCGAGCTTGCGCATCACCACCTTCGCTCGCCCGCGCACGCTGTGGTAGGCGGTCGAGATGCTGTAGAGCAGCGTCAGGGTGACGCCGTAGACGCCGACCCCGACGATCTTCCACGGACTGCCGTTGAGGCTCGCCTGGACCGTCAGCCAGACGGCGCCGGTGCAGGCGGCGACCGCACCGATCAGGTGGGTCCAGGCATTGAGTCTTTCACCGTGATACATGACGCATGATCCTCCCGCGATGGACAACGCCATGGTAGGGCATGTCGGGGTGGCGTGGGTCCTGACCTTTTATTGGCGTTTTCCGTGACGGTTGCATGAAGGTTCTCCTCATCCTTCCCTGCTCGTTGGAACGGATAAAGGCTTGACGGTTTTAATTACGATCATAATATTAAGTGTGTAATATAAATAGCCGCTGTCAGCGGTCAGGCTTTTTTCCAGCGAGAACCCACATGAACGAACAGATTGGCAATGGCGTCGCCCTGATCACCGGCGCCTCTTCCGGAATCGGCGCGACCTACGCCGAGCACTTGGCCCGCCGTGGCCACGACCTGTTGCTGGTGGCGCGCGACCGGCAACGCCTGGAAGCCCTGGCGGATCGACTTCGCCAAGCCCACGGGGTCAGGGTGGAGATCCTGCGCGCCGACCTGTCCGAGCGCGACGATAGGTTGCGGGTCGAGCGACGGTTGCGCGATGACGCCTCGATCGCGTTGCTGGTGAACAACGCCGGCGTGGCGATGAACGGTCCGCTGGCCGATGCCGACATGGACCGGGCGGAGCGGATGATCGCCCTCAACGTAGTGGCCCTGACCCGCCTGGCTGCCGGTGCGGCGGAGGGGTTCCGCCGGCGTGGCGGCGGCGCCATCGTCAATCTCGGTTCGGTGGTGGCGCTGGCGCCGGAGTTGTTCAATGCCGTCTATAGCGCGACCAAGGCCTACGTGCTGAGCCTGAGCCAGTCGCTGCAGCACGAGCTGGCCGGCAGCGGCGTTTACGTCCAGGCGGTGCTGCCCGGCGTCACCCGTACCGAGATCTGGGAGCGCAGCGGCACCGGAATCGCCGGGATTCCCGCGGAGATGGTGATGGAGGTCGAGGACCTGGTGGAGGCGGCGCTGGTCGGTTTCGATCGGCGTGAAGCGGTGACCATCCCGTCGTTGCCGGATGCGGCCGATTGGCAGGCGCTGATGACGGCGCGGGCCAGGCTCGCGCCCAATCTGTCGCGGCAGCGGCCGGCCGAGCGCTACCTCGGCTGAGGCCCTAGCGCTCCATCTGCTCCAGCAGCTTCTTGCGCGTCGCTTCCAGTATCCGTTGCGACAGCGCCTCATCCTGCACGCTGCGCGACAGTTGCAGCGCGCCGACCAGCGAAGCGAGCAGCAGCACGGCGCGCTCGCCTGCGTCCTCGCCCTCCAGGGCCGCTTCGATCATCGCCAGGCGCTTGCGCACGATGCTGTCGGTGGTCGGGCTCGGCGTGCCGCGCTGGCCGAGTTCCGCCGACAGGGTCGGCAACGGGCAGCCGGCGCCGGGGTTATCGCGGTGACGCGGCGACAGGTACTGCTCTATCAGCAGCGCCAGCGGTCGTTCCGCCTCCGCCAGGGGCGCGGTGACTTCGTCGAGTTGCGCCGCGGCATGCCGCAACGCGGTTTCCACCAGGTCGTCCTTGGACTTGAAGTGCGCGTAGAAGCCGCCATGGGTCAGGCCCAGGGCCTTCATCAGCGGTTGCAGCCCGGTGGCGCCGACGCCGTCCTGGCGGAACAGCCGGGCAGCCTCCTCGACGATACGCCGGCGGGTCTTCTGCTTGTGGTCTTCGGGATAACGCATGGTTTCGATACCTTGGAATGCAGGTCGTCATCTTAACGCCTGGCGGCCTTCCCTGGCGAAGCCGCGTTCATCCGGCCATGTGCAGGACCAGGCAGGTGGTCGAGCCGACGGCGTAGAGACGGTCGTCGACATCGTACAACCGGCCCTCGGCGACCGCCGTCGAGCGGCCGAGGTGCACCACCCGGCCTTCGGCGCGCACCGGGCCGACCTTGTCGGTCAGCGCGCGCAGGTAGCTGATCCGCAGGTCGGTGGTGGTATAGCCCTGGCCGGCCTGGAGCCGGGTATGGATCGCGCAGCCCATGCAGGAATCCAGCAGCGACGCGGCGTAGCCGCCGTGCACGCTACCCAGCGGATTGTAGTGGCGGCGGTCCGGGATGCCCTGGAACAGGAAGCGCCCTTCGGACCACTCGATGGGAACGAAGTCGACCAGTTCGCCGTAGGGCGGGCAGGGCAGCTCGCCGCTGCCGATGCGGTCGAAGAACTCCTGCGGGGAGAGCGCGGCGACTTGCGCCAGCTCCAGGGTTCCGCTGGCGCCGAGGCGGGCGCGGGCGGCCCGCTCGGTGGCGATCCAGGCGTTCAGGCGGTCTTCGCGGCCGGGCTGTTCCATGGTGGTGCTCCTGTCGTGGTGGGAAAGGGTTGCAGGAAAATTACGGTCATCATATAAGCTTTGTATGAAGAGTGAAATACAATCGCTTTCGGTCCCTCTACGCGGCGTTTCCTCTATTTGCGCCGGCGTCGCCTACGCTGAGGGGGGCCGTGGCGGGACAACCGAGGAGCAGGATGATGGAAAGCTATGACGTGATCGTGATCGGCGCCGGTCCGGGGGGCTACAACGCTGCCATTCGCGCCGGCCAGCTAGGCCTGAAGGTGGCCTGCGTGGAGGGTCGCGAAACCCTCGGCGGGACTTGCCTGAACGTCGGCTGCATGCCGTCCAAGGCCCTGCTGCACGCCTCGGAGCTATACGCCGCGGCGAGCGGCGGCGAGTTCGCCCGGCTCGGCATCCGGGTCAGCCCGGAACTGGACCTGGCGCAGATGATGAAGCAGAAGGACGAGAGCGTCGCCGCCCTGACCCGTGGCGTCGAATTCCTCTTCCGCAAGCACAAGGTGCAGTGGATCAAGGGCTGGGCGCGCTTGCAAGGCGAGGGCCGGGTCAGTGTGGACCTCGCCGACGGCGGCCACGCGCAACTGGAGGCGCGCGATATCGTCATCGCCACCGGTTCGGAACCGGCGCCGCTGCCCGGCGTGCCGGTGGACAACCAGCGCATCCTCGACTCCACCGGCGCCCTGGAGTTGGCCGAAGTGCCTCGCCACCTGGTGGTGATCGGCGCCGGCGTGATCGGCCTGGAGCTTGGTTCGGTCTGGCGCCGGCTGGGCGCACAGGTCACGGTGCTGGAGTACCTCGAGCGGATCTGCCCGGGGCTGGATGGGGAAACCGCAAGGACCCTCCAGCGCGCCCTGACCCGCCAGGGCATGCGGTTTCGCCTCGGCACCCGCGTGGTCGCCGCGCGCAGTGGCGAGCAGGGCGTCGAACTCGACCTGCAACCGGCCGCCGGCGGCGCTACGGAATCGCTGCAGGCGGACTACGTGCTGGTGGCCATCGGCCGGCGCCCCTATACCGAAGGACTGGGGCTGGAGACGGTCGGCCTGGCCAGCGATCGTCGTGGCATGCTGGAGAACCAGGGACAGCGCAGTGCGGCGCCGGGCGTCTGGGTGATCGGCGACGTGACCTCGGGACCGATGCTGGCGCACAAGGCCGAGGAAGAGGCGATCGTCTGCATCGAGCGGATCGCCGGGCATGCGGCGGAGATGAACGCCGAGGTGATTCCGTCGGTCATCTACACCCAGCCGGAAGTGGCCAGCGTCGGCCTCGGCGAGGAGCAGCTGCAGGCGGCGAGGCGCGAGTACAAGGTCGGACGCTTCCCGTTCAGCGCCAACAGCCGGGCGAAGATCAACCACGAGAGCGAAGGCTTCATCAAGATCCTCTCCGATGCCCGCAGCGACCAGGTGCTCGGCGTGCACATGATCGGGCCGGGCGTCAGCGAGATGATCGGCGAAGCCTGCGTGGCCATGGAGTTCAGCGCTTCGGCGGAGGACTTCGCGCTGACCTGCCATCCGCATCCGACCCGCTCCGAGGCGCTGCGCCAGGCGGCGATGGACGTGCATGGCCGGGCCATGCAGAACTGAGGGCTCAGCCGCGCATGCCGAAGCCGCGCGCCATCAGCGTAGCCAGCAACGGAATGACCAGCAGCAGGAGCAGTTGCAGGCGCACCGCCATGACCACCCGCCGGCCCCGGGCCGGCGTCACCGCCGGCACTTCGCCGGCCTTGAGGGCGCCGCGCCAGCCAAGGAAGGTAACGGTCGGCAACAGCGAGACCAGGGCAGCGAGGACGAATAGCCCGACCTTGGCGTGGAACAGGCCATTGTGCAGGTAATAGTCGAGGCCCTTGCCGTACCACAGCACCCGCGCCAGCCCGCTGGCCAGTACCGCCAGGGCGCAGAGGCCGTAGCCGCGGTCGATCGCCGCCAGGCTGCGGGCGCGCTCCAGGTCCAGCGGCAGGCGCAGCAGGCGGTGCTGCAACACCAGCAGGGCGAACAGCAGGAAGATCGACAGGTAGTGCAGGTAGGCGACGATTGCCTGGGCCATGGCGGCGCTCCTCGGGGTGGGATGGGCACAGTCAAGCAGACCCCGGGCCAATGTGCCTGACGGCGCTTCCGGTATTCCCCGAGAATGCGTCTAGAATCGAGCTGGCCATTTTCCGGAGCCCGCCATGACCCCGCTGACGCCCGAGCAGACCCATGCCTACCTGCACCATATCGGCATCGACGATCCCGGTCCGCCGAGCCTGGCGAGTCTCGACCGACTGATCGACGCGCATCTGCGCCGGGTCGCCTTCGAGAACCTCGACGTGCTGCTCGACCGTCCCATCGAGATCGACGCCGACAAGGTTTTCGCCAAGGTCGTCGAGGGCAGCCGCGGCGGTTATTGCTTCGAACTCAACTCGCTGTTCGCCCGCCTGCTGCTGGCCCTCGGCTACGAACTGGAACTGCTGGTGGCACGGGTACGCTGGGGGCTCCCGGAGGACGCGCCGCTGACCCAGCAATCGCATCTGATGCTGCGTCTGTACCTGGCGGAGGGCGAGTTCCTGGTGGATGTCGGCTTCGGCTCGGCCAATCCGCCGCGAGCACTGCCTTTGCCGGGCGACGAGGCGGACGCCGGACAGGTGCATTGCGTGCGCCTGGTCGACCCGCACGCCGGTCTCTACGAAAGCGCCGTGCGCGGTCGCAGCGGCTGGCTGCCGCTGTACCGCTTCGACCTGCGCCCGCAGTTGTGGATCGATTACATCCCGCGCAACTGGTACACCTCGACCCACCCGCACAGCGTGTTCCGCCAGGGCCTGAAGGCCGCCATAACCGAGGGCGACCTGCGCCTGACCCTGGCCGACGGGCTGTTCGGCCAGCGCGCCGGCAACGGCGAGACGCTGCAGCGCCAACTGCGCGACGTCGAGGAACTGCTGGACATCCTGCAGACCCGTTTTCGCCTGCGCCTCGACCCGGCCTCCGAAGTGCCGGCGCTGGCGCGACGGCTGGCGGGACTGATCTCCGCCTGAGCGCTTTTGGCCGGTGTCTTTTCGCCGGACTCCTGCGGGAATTTTCCGATGTTCCATAGAAGCCTGAACGAAACGGCTTTTTCGGTTGACCTCGTCTGGCAAGAGGTCTATAAAACCCCCGCCCGCAGAGCCGGGCACTTTCTTTCCCCCTACGAAGAGAGCCATGGACAGTATTCCCAGTAGTCGTCGCCCGGCCCAGCAGATGCCGGCTGGTGCGATGACCCAAACCAACGCACGACGGAACCCGCAACGGGTCGGTCGGTTGAGCGGCATCCTGGGCTGACCCACTGCTTCTCACCCGTGTCCGGCACGCCGGGTACAGGTGAGTCATGAACTTCGAGAATTCGGTATCCCCCGGCGTATCCGCCTTCGTGGCGAAGATGCGCGTGCGCGCCGCGCAGTCCCCCGGCGCGATCCTTCCCGGCCACGGCCATCCTGCGAGCCTCGCCTGGCGTGTCGACCCGGCCGGCGGTCGCCTGGAGTATCGCCGCCTGGAGACGCAGGTCGAAGAGAACCCTGAGAGCGGTCGCCGCCCGATGCGCGGCTGACGCTTTCTCCTGCCTAACCCTTCGCACAAGGAGCCTGCCATGGACGAACCACCAAGTCGGCCTGCTGCGTGCCGCCTGAGCGGCCGCGCGCAGTGGGCCTCACCCGGACAAGCCGAACATTCTTCCCACCGATCGCGAACATCGCGACCCGGCACGCCTTTGCCTGTCACCTGACCGGCAACCGACTCGTGTCGCCGTCGCGCAGCTCGCGACAGGAGACCGAGTCATGAGCGTAGCGACCCAACGCAATACCCAGCTCGACACCGAGCGCCGCAACGACCGACTGTCCATGCGCGCCGCCCGCGAAGCGCAGAACAGCCTGGAAACCACCCTCACCAATGTCCGCGGTCGCCAGGACGGCCTCGACCAGGCCGAGGCCGCCGCCCGGCTGCACGCCGACGGCCCCAACGAAGTGGCCCACGACCGTCCGCCACACGTCCTGGTGCAACTGCTGCAGGCGTTCAACAACCCCTTCATCTACGTGCTGATGACGCTCTCTGCGATCAGCTTCTTCACCGACTTCTGGCTGCCGCTGCAGGACGGTGAGGAAACCGATCTCACTGGCGTCATCATCGTCCTCTGCATGGTCCTGGTCAGCGGCCTGATGCGCTTCTGGCAGGAATACCGCTCGGGCAAGGCCGCCGAGGCGCTCAAGGCCATGGTGCGGAACACCGCCACCGTGCTGCGCCGCGACGAGCGCGGGATGCGCGGCGAGCTGCGGGAAATCCCCATGGGCGAACTGGTGGTCGGCGACATCGTGCGCCTGTCCGCCGGCGACATGATCCCCGCCGACATCCGCCTGATCGAATCGCGCGACCTGTTCATCAGCCAGGCCGTACTCACCGGCGAGGCGCTACCGGTGGAGAAATACGACACCCTCGGCGCGGTCCGCGAGAAGTCCGCCAAGCGGATCGCCGCCGACCAGCAGGACCTGCTCGAACTGCCGAACATCTGCTTCATGGGCACCAACGTGGTCAGCGGCACGGCCACCGCGGTGGTGGTCGCCACCGGTGCGCGCACCTATTTCGGTTCGCTGGCCCGTTCCATCGTCGGTTCGCGGGCGCAGACCGCCTTCGACCGTGGGGTGAACAGCGTCAGTTGGCTGCTGATCCGCTTCATGCTGGTGATGGTGCCGATCGTGTTGCTGATCAACGGCTTCACCAAGGGCGACTGGACCGAGGCGTTCATGTTCGCTCTCGCCGTGGCGGTCGGCCTGACCCCGGAAATGCTGCCGATGATCGTCAGCGCCAACCTGGCCAAGGGCGCGGTGGCGATGTCGCGGCGCAAGGTGGTGGTCAAGCGCCTCAACGCGATCCAGAACTTCGGCGCCATGGACGTGCTCTGCACCGACAAGACCGGCACCCTGACCCAGGACCGGATCATCCTCGAGCATCACGTCGACGTTGCCGGCCGGCGCTGCGACCGGGTCCTGCAAATGGCCTGGCTGAACAGCTTCCACCAGTCCGGGATGAAGAACCTGATGGACCGCGCGGTGGTCGCCTTCGTCGAACAGAACCCGCGCATCACGCCGTCGGATGCCTGGCGCAAGGTCGACGAACTGCCCTTCGATTTCGTCCGTCGGCGTCTCTCGGTGATCCTCGAGGGCAAGGACGGCGAACACCTGCTGGTGTGCAAGGGCGCGGTCGAGGAAATGCTCGAGATCGCCACCCGCGTGCACCAGGACGGCGTCGACCTGCCGCTCGACGAGGAACGCCGCCGGGCCCTGCTGGCGCTGGCCGAGCAATACAACCGCGACGGCTTCCGCGTGCTCCTGCTCGGCACCCGCAGCCTCTCGCGCACGGAGTCCCAGGCCCAGTACGGCGCCAGCGACGAGCGCGATCTGGTGATCGCCGGCCTGCTGACCTTCCTCGATCCGCCGAAGGAAACCGCCGGCCCGGCCATCGCCGCGTTGCGCGAGAACGGCGTGGCGGTGAAGGTGCTCACCGGTGACAACCCGGTGGTCAGCGCGAAGATCTGCCGCGAGGTCGGCCTGGACGTCGGCGAGCCGCTGCTCGGTCGCGACATCGACCTGATGGACGATGCCACCCTGCAACGCCTGGCCGAGGAGCGCACGGTGTTCGCCAAGCTGACGCCGCTGCAGAAGTCGCGGGTGCTCAAGGCCCTGCAGGGCAACGGACACACCGTCGGCTTCCTCGGCGACGGCATCAACGACGCCCCCGCGCTGCGAGATGCCGATGTCGGCATCTCGGTGGACAGCGGCACCGACATCGCCAAGGAATCGGCCGACATCATCCTCCTGGAAAAAAGCCTGATGGTCCTGGAGGAGGGCGTTATCAAGGGCCGCGAGACCTTCGGCAACATCATGAAGTACCTGAACATGACTGCCAGCTCCAACTTCGGCAACGTGTTCTCGGTACTGGTGGCCAGCGCCTTCATCCCCTTCCTGCCGATGCTGGCGATCCACCTGCTGCTGCAGAACCTGATGTACGACATCTCCCAGCTGTCGCTGCCGTGGGACAAGATGGACAAGGAGTTCCTCGCCAAGCCGCGCAAGTGGGACTCGAAGAACATCGGCCGCTTCATGGTCTGGATCGGCCCGACCTCGTCGATCTTCGACATCACCACCTACGCGCTGATGTGGTTCGTGTTCGCCGCCAACAGCCCGGAAATGCAGTCGCTGTTCCAGTCCGGCTGGTTCATCGAGGGCCTGCTCTCGCAGACCCTGGTGGTGCACATGCTGCGTACCCAGAAGATTCCCTTCATCCAGAGCACCGCGGCGCTGCCGGTGATGCTGATGACCGGGCTGGTGATGGCGCTGGGCATCTACGTGCCGTTCTCGCCGCTGGGAGCGATGGTCGGCCTGCAGCCGCTGCCGTGGGAGTACTTCCCCTGGCTGGTGGGCACGCTGCTCTGCTACTGCGTCACCGCGCAGACCATGAAGACCCTCTACATCCGCCGCTTCGGCCAGTGGTTCTGAGCGATCGGCCGGGCTTCGTCCCGGCCTTTCCCGGCGCGTCGGCAAGCCTCGCCGCGCCGCCCAACGCACACCGGACCCACGCATGGAGAGACGCATCATGACCCTGCACGACCGGCGCCCGCGGGCGCCCCTTTTCCAACCGCTGCCGGCCGCGCTGCGACGCGCCCTGTCCTGGCGCCTGGGCTTCGTCGCCGCCGCGCTCGCCTGCGTCCTGCTGCTGGCGCTGCTGTCCGAGGCTCGCGCCGCGGGCGGCGCCTACCGGGTCGACGACGGCGAGATCGATCCCGTCGGCGAATGCAACCTGGACGCCTGGCACCAGCGCGAACGCCACCACGGCAACCGCTACCAGTCGGTGCTGTCGCCCGCCTGCACCTTCTCCGCCCTACCATCGGTGCAGCTCGGCGCGGCGCTGGTGCGTGAGGGCGACGCAGGCGATCGGCACAGCCGCCTCAGCCCCGAGCTGAAGACACCGCTGCTGGCCCGCGACGACCTCGGCCTGGCGTTGGCCCTGGCGCTCTCGGCGGATCTCTACCTGGACCGCCGGCACGCCTTCGAAGGCGCCGGCTTCAACCTGCCGCTGAGCTACCAGCCGTTCGAGGCCCTGCGCCTGAACGCCGGGGTCGGCCTGGGGCATGCCTACGCCGAGGGCGAGCGCCGGCATCGCTGGAACTGGGGCATGGGCATGGAATACCGCGTCGGCCAGCCGTTGACCCTGATCGCCGAACGCTTCGGCGAGTCGGCCGGCGACAGCGGCTGGCAGGCCGGACCGCGGCTGCACCTGGGCGAACGGCTGGACCTCGACCTGCTGGTCGGCGGCCACCTGCGCGGCGAGCGCGAGCGATGGCTGGTCTCGGGAGCGACCTTGCGTTTCTGAGCCCAAGGGCGTGCCGCGCTGCGGCACGCTCCTCCACCGAGGAAACAGCCATGAACGTCGTACGCAAATGCCTGGGCGCGTCTCGCCGCGCGTTCTGTGGCCTGGCAGCACGGCTGCTGGCGAAGGCCGCGCACCTGCTGATGGTGATCAGCGTGCGCGCATACGCCAGCGGCCGCCTGAGCCAGGTCGAAGTGAAATACCTGCTGGACTGCTCGAGCGCGCTCAACCGTGCCTCGCTCAGGCTGGCCATGGGTCAATGAGCCCGTTCCCTTCACGATCCATTCCGAACCGGGAGTTCCGCCATGCTGGGAACCATCCTCCTGATCAACCTGGCCGGTGCCGTGGCCCTTCTGTTGTGGGGCACGCACATGGTCTCCAGCGGCGTGCTGCGCGGTTTCGGCACTGCGCTGCGCAACTGGCTCGGCCGCCACCTGGGCAACCGCTGGCTGGCCCTGCTCGCCGGGTTCGGCATCACCGGCCTGCTGCAGAGCAGCACCGCCACCAGTCTGATGGCAGCGTCCTTCACCGCCAGTGGCACCCTGGGCCTGGCGCCGGCGCTGGCAGTGATGCTCGGCGCCAACGTCGGCACCACTCTGGTGGTGCAACTGCTCAGCTTCGACACCTCGTTGCTGGCCCCGCTGGCCCTGCTGTCCGGCCTGCTGCTGTTCCGCCTGGGCGACGGTCCGCGCCTGGAGAGCCTTGGCCAGTGCCTGATCGGACTCGGTCTGATGCTTCTGGCGCTGGCGTTGCTCGGCCATTCCCTGCAGCAGATCGAGGCCTCGCCAGCCTTTGTCGCGGTGATCCACGGCCTCGAAGGCGATCCGCTGATCGCCCTGCTGCTCGCCGCGCTGCTGACCTGGGCCTGTCATTCCAGTGTCGCGGTGGTACTGCTGGTGGCGTCCCTGGCCCAGGCCGGACTGGTCTCGTTGCCCATCGCCCTGGCCCTGGTGCTCGGTGCCAACCTCGGCGGCGCCTTGCCGGCGCTAGGGGTGGCCGGTAGCCGGGTGGCGCGGCGCTTGCCGTTGGGCAACCTGCTGGTGCGCCTGCTCGGTTGCCTGCTGGTGCTGCCCTGGCTGACGGCGCTGGCGCAACCGGCCAACGCACTCGGCGGTGCGGCGGCGGTCTGGTTCCACAGTGCTTTCAACCTGGCCCTGGCACTGCTGACGATCGGCTTCACCGGACCGCTTGCGGCGCTGCTCGCGCGCCTGTTGCCGGAAGAGGCACAGTCCGACGAGCCGGGCATGCCGCGCTACCTCGACGAAGCCGGGCTGGAGGTGGCCAACATCGGCCTGGCCAACGCTACTCGCGAAGTCCTGCGGCTGGCCGACATGGCCAGTCTGATGCTGCGCGCCACCAGCGGCCTGTTGCAGCGACCGGAGGCGAAGGTGGCGGCGGAAATCCGTCGCCAGGACCAGGCCCTCGACCAGTTGAGTGCGGCGATCCGCGCCTACCTGGCAGACCTCGGCCAGGACGGCCTCGGCGACAGCGACGCCGATCGTGCCCAGGAAATTCTCCTGTTCGCCATCAACATCGAGCACATCGGCGATCTCGTCGCCAACAGCCTGCTGCCCCTGGCGATGCGTTGGGCCGGGCGCAGTCGCGCCGGCAGCGAGTTCGAGCTGGGCCGCATGCTGCCGTTGCAGGCGGCGATCGAGGAGAGCCTGCACCTGGCGATCAGCGCGTTCCTTCGCGAAGACCTGGACGCCGCGCTCCGCCTGGTGGCGCGCAAGAAGTTGTTGCAGCGACTGGAGGCCGATGCCAGTCGCGAGCGCTTCCGTCGCCTGCGCGACGATCGCGGTGCCTGGGTGGAGTCCGGTGACGTGTTCCAGCGCATTCTCCGCGACTACCGACGCATCCACCATCATGTCACCGCCCTGGCCTATCCGCTGCTCGAACGCAGCGGCATCGATCCGATGGCGAAGCGGCCGGACGAGCCAGGGCAAGGGGAGGGATCGGCATGCGCCTCCTGATCTGCGCCGGACGCCATTTCAAGGACGCCGAACGCCTGCGCCTGGCGCTCGACCAGTGCCACGGCCTGCAACCGGTGGCGCTGCTCGGCCACCTGCTGCATGCCGGCAGCGGCCTGCCGGACGAGGCCGAGCGCTGGTGCCGCGAGCGTGGCGCGGATTCGCGCGCCTACGATTATCCGGAGCGCAGTGGCAGCGACAACGCCCTGCGCGAGTATGGCGAGGCCGTCCTCGGCGATGCCGCGCCGGACCTGGTGCTGGTGTTTCCCGGCGGGCGCCTGGCCAGCGAACTGATACAGGTCGCGCACGCTGCCTACGTCCCGCTGATGCTCGCCTATCGTCCGCTGTCGGCGCCCTGAGCGGCGAACCAGCCATCGCGGCGGGTCAGGCGCCAGCCGTAGGCGGCCAGGACCAGCCCGCGCAGCAGCATGAAGGCGAGGAACGCCAGCCATAGCCCGTGGTTGCCCAGCCCCTGCAACAGCCAGCCGAGGGGCAGGCTGGCGGCCACCGCGACGAGCATCGCGTTACGCATCTCGCGGGCGCGGGTGGCGCCGATGAACAGGCCGTCGAGCAGATAGCTCCACATCCCCAGCAGCGGCAGGCAGGCCAGGTACGGCAGATAGGCGTAGGCGACTTCGCGGACGCCGGCGATGTCGCTCTGCAGGTCGATGAACAGGTGGCCGAACAGAGCGAACAGCGCGGCGAACGCCAGGCTTGCCAGCAGCGACCAACCACCGGCCACCACCAGCGCGCGGCGCAGGGCGGTTCGGTCGCGGGCGCCGATGGCGTGGCCGCAGAGCGCCTCCACCGCGTGGGCGAGACCGTCGAGGGCGTAGGACGTCAGGAGCAGGCCGTTGAGCAGCAGGGCGTTGGCGGCTACCGTGGCGTCGCCGAGGCGGGTGCCCTGTACGGTGAGCAGGAAGAACACCAGTTGCAGGGCCAGGCTGCGGATGAAGATATCCCGGTTGACCATCAGCAGCGGTAGCCAGGACAGCCAGTGGCGCAGGCGTTGCCACTGCGCCCGCCCGGGGCGCCGGGCCAGGTCGCGGCGGGTCAGGGCCAGGCCGAGCAGGGCGCCGCTCCATTCCGCCAGCACCGAGGCGCGGGCCGCGCCTTGCACGCCCCAGTCGAGGCCGTGGACGAACCAGAGCACCAGGGCGATGTTGCTCAGGTTGGTGGTCAACAGGATCGCCAATGGCGCCCGTGCGTTCTGCGTGCCGAGGAACCAGCCGACCAGTGCGTAGCTGGCCAGGGCCGCCGGCAGGCCGAGCAGGCGGGTATGGAAGAAGGCGCGGGCCTCGCCGGTCAGTTCCGCCGACGGTTGCATCAGTTGCAGGGCCCAGCCGCTCAGGGGCAGGGCCAGCGCGCCGAGCAGCAGGGCCAGGAGCAGCGCCATGCCCAGGCCCTGGGCGAGGATCAGGCGCAGCGCGCCGCCATCGTCGCGGCCGGCGGCCTGGGCGGCGAAGCCGGTGGTGCCCATGCGCAGGAAGCCGAGCACGCCGACCATCAGGGTGTACAGGCTGCCGCCCACGGCTACCGCGCTGAGCTGGTAGGCGTGCGGCAGGTGGCCGACCACCGTGCTGTCCACCAGGTGCACCAGGGGAACGGAAACGTTCGACAGAATCATCGGCCCGGCCAGCGCCCAGACCCTGTGGTGGGTCGGGGCGTGGCGCCAGGCATCGCGCAACAGGCTCATGGGGTCCTCCGGATCGGCCGGGCAGTATAGCGACGGCGGCGAGGCCTGCGGAAAACCCGTTTTTCATATCCGGTAACAGACCTCTGCCTGCCGTGTATTCCTTGTCCGACGCGGCTTCCAGGCCTGCCGCGGGGAACCCTGCGAAAACCTGTCAGGAAGCTTGCGCAGCGCTAACCGCGGGGCTTTGCGCACCTTCCTAGAATGCCGGCGTCGGTTGTTTCCAGAGGAAGCCATGCATGCTCCTGGGGCGTTTCGTCTCGGTCGGCGCCGGTGCCACCGCCGTTCATTACCTGGTGCTGACCCTCCTGGTCGAGGGCTTCGCCGTCGGCGCCGCCGTGGCCGCCGCGACGGGAGCAGGCTGCGGGGCTCTGGCTGCCTACCTGGGGCATCGCTGGAAGACTTTCCGCCACCGTGGCCCGGTGTTCCGTTCGCTGCCGCGCTTCTTCGCCGTCAGCCTGCTTTGCGTACTCGGCAACGCCGTCCTGGTGTTGCTGCTCGGCGACCTCGCCGGACTCGACTACCGCCTGGCCCAGCTCGCCGCGACCGGCGCACTGCTGTTGGCGACCTATCACCTTCATCGACTCTGGACCTTCTCATGATGATCGAACCTTCCCTGGCGTCGAAGCTCGAGGCCCCCTGCCTGCTCAGCGTGGTAGTGCCGGTGTTCAACGAGGAGGCGGTGCTGCCGGCCTTCCACCAGCGCCTCGGCGCCGTGCTCGGCGACCTTGGCGACGATTGCGAGGTGCTCTATGTCGACGACGGCAGCACCGACCGCAGCGCGACGATCCTCGCCCAGCTACAGGCCGCCGACCGCCGGGTGGGCGTGGCCCGCTTCACCCGCAACTTCGGCAAGGAACAGGCGATGAGCGCCGGGCTCAAGCTGTCGCGCGGCGCCGCGGTGATCGTCATCGATGCCGACCTGCAGGATCCCCCGGAACTGATCCCGCAGATGCTCGACGCCTGGATCGGCGGCGCCGAAATGGTCAACATGCGCCGCCGTAGCCGGGCCGGTGAAAGCTGGCTGAAGCGCGCCTCGGCGAGCGCCTTCTACCGGCTGATCAACCGCCTCAGCGAGGTGCCGATCCCGCGCGACGTCGGCGACTTCCGCCTGCTCGACCGGCGGGTGGTCGATGCCCTTTGCGAGCTGCCGGAAGGCAATCGCTTCATGAAGGGACTGTTCGCCTGGGTCGGTTTCCGCCAGGTCGATATCGCCTATAGCCGCGCCGCTCGCGTCGCCGGCCACAGCAAGTGGCGCTACTGGCGGCTGTGGAACTTCGCCCTGGAGGGCATCACCGGGTTTTCCACCGCGCCGCTGAAGGTCGCCGGCTACCTCGGTCTGCTCACCCTGCTGGCGGCCCTGGCGACCCTGCTCGCCGGGATCTTCGGCCAACAGGAGATCCACGAGCACTGGCCGGTGATCGCCGCGCTGTTCCTGATCGGTGGCCTGCAACTGCTGGCCATCGGCGTATGCAGCGAATACCTCGGGCGGATGACCATGGAAGCGCGGCGCCGCCCGCTCTACCTGATCGACCGCTACCTGCCGGCGCAGGTCGGCGGGGCCAATCCGTGAGGGCGCTGCGCGGCTGGCCGCTGGCCTGGTTCCTGCTCGCCCTGGCCTTCGCCATCCGCCTGCTGAGCCTGGGCAGCTATCCGCTGATGGACACCACTGAGGCCCGCTATGGCGAGGTGGCGCGGAAGATGGCCGAACTGGGCGACTGGATCACGCCCTGGTACGACGTCGGCGTGCCGTTCTGGGGCAAGCCGCCGCTGGCCTTCTGGCTCAGCGCCGGCGGCCAGCTTCTGCTCGGCGCCAACGAGTTCGCCAGCCGCCTGCCGCACTGGTTGCTGGGCGTGCTGGTGCTGTGGCTGGTATGGGACTGGCAGGCTCGCGAAGATCGTCGGCAGGCGCGGATCGCCTGCGTCCTGCTGGGCAGTTCGGCGCTGTTCTTCGTCGCCTCCGGGGCGGTGATGACCGACATGGCCCTGGCCCTGGCCCTGGTCCTGACCATGCGCGGCTTCTGGCTGGGCCTGCATGGCGCGGAGGGAATCCGGCGCCGCGAGGGCTGGCTGATGTTCCTCGGCCTCGGCCTCGGGCTGCTGGCGAAAGGGCCGCTGACGCTGATCCTCGCCGGACTGCCGATCGGCCTGTGGGCCTTGCTGGAGTGGCGCTGGCGCGCGCTCTGGCGGGGCCTGCCATGGATCCGCGGAAGCCTGCTGATGCTCCTGGTGGCGGCGCCCTGGTACCTGCTGGCGGAGTTGAAGACGCCGGGCTTCCTCGAGTACTTCCTGCTCGGCGAGCATTGGCAGCGCTTCGTCACCGCCGGCTGGGACGGCGACCGCTACGGCAATGCACACGCCTATCCCTACGGCAGCGTCTGGCTGTTCCTGCTGGCCGCCGCGTTTCCCTGGAGCCTCTGGCTGCCGCTGCTGCTCTGGCTGGGCTGGCGCCAGCGCGGGGAAGTGGTCGATGGCGTCGCCTCGCGCAGGCGCTACTGGCTGTTCTGGGGACTGGCGCCGTGCCTGTTCTTCACCTTCGCCGGCAACGTCCTCTGGACCTACGTGCTGCCCGGCCTGCCGGCCCTGGCGTTGCTCGCCGCCGACCTGCTGCGCGCGCCGCTGGCGCGCAGCGCCTGGCTGCGGCGTGGCGGGCTGGCCTGCCTGGCGCTGACCCCATTGCTGTTCGCGCTGTTCCTCGGCTCCCTGCTGCTGGGCTCGCGCGCCGAGCAGAAGTCCACCGCCGCGCTGCTGGCCAGCGACGCCGGCTGGCGCGAGCGGCCGCTGGTGTTCTGGCCGAAGCGGCCGTACTCGGCAGTGTTCTACAGCGGCGGGCGGGCACAACGGGCGGAGGACAGCGAACTGGCCGGCTGGTTGCGTCGCGACGCCCTGCTGGCGATCCGCTCGCGTTCGTTCGGCGCCTTGCCCGACGAGGTGCGCCAGCGCTTGCGCTGCCGGCCGCCGGTGGGACAGTACCAGCTATGCCAGGGCGTGGCGCCGCCTGGCTGAGGCTACTTCGGCCGGTAGGCGCAGTGGCCGGGACGCGGGCCGATGCGCGGGTGGTTGCGGCAGGTGTCCGGGCGGCGGGCATAGATGGTGCACAGGCGGGTCTTGCGGTCGAGGTACAGGCAGTCGCCGTTGGCCATGCGGGTGAGGGTGAAGATCTCGCGCTTGTGGTTGAAGTGCTCGATCACGCCATCCTTTTCCAGTCGCTTGGCGATTCGCTTGGCCGGTTCCTCGCGCTCGAACTCGTCGACCAGTCGCATGCGGATCAGGTCGTCGATGCGCACTTCCACCGGCAGCGTGCAGCAGGTCGCGTTGCACTCGCCGCATAGGCCTTCGCGGTATTTCACCCAGGTATCCAGGCGGTCGGGGTCGGCGGCGGCGAGCGGGATCTTCTTCATCGGCGGGCGGGGGCGGGGGAAACGGGCGCGCAATGATAGTGGCTGCGCGCCCGTTGCGCTCGTCCGGGCGATGAGCGTCAGTGCCGTGGGTCCTCCCGCCATACCGGCCGGTCCTGCTCGTCCAGAGCCCAGTGCGCGGTGCCGGCGCGCAGGCGTACGCCGCCGACCCAGCGTTCGGGGGCGCCGAGGTCGAGGCGGTAGCGCCGCCCGGCCAGGACCTCGCGGCCCGCAGCGGTCAGCGCCAGCGGCTGGCGTTCCCAGGGCAGTTCCGGCGTCGGCGTGCGCAGCAGCGCACCGGGCTCTTCCAGCAGCGCGCGGAGCAGGACGCGGAACATCAGGTCGCCGAGATAGGGCAGCGGCTCGCGCCGTGCGGTCAGCTCGGCGAAGACCTGACCGGCGCTCGGCCGCTCGCCGTCGCGGACGATCTCCAGTGTCAGCCGTTCGCTCAGCGACAGGCCGTCGCGCAGGGCCGGCAGTTCATGCAGTTGCCGACGCAGCGCCGGCCCCAGCAACGGTAGCGCCGGGGTTGGCGCGGCGGCCAGTTGCGCCCAGCGCAGTGGCACCGGATCGCGGTAGGCGTCCCAGGCCGCGCGGGCCAGCGCCAGGGCTTCGGTGTCCAGCGGGCGACGCCGAGTCCATAGCCAGGCGAGCAGCTCAGGCGCCAGTTGGCCGATGCCGACGAAGCGCTCGACGCCTGGCACGCGGTCGATCTCGATCAGTTCCAGATGCTCCGGCGGCGTCTGCATTCCTGCCAGCACCCGGAGCAGGAACAACTGGTCGTAGGCGTCCGCCTCGCACCAGAGCGCCACCCGCGAGTATTCGCCGAGCCGCTCGAGCCCGGCGTATTCCTGGCGCTGGCGGGCCTGGGCGTCGGCCGGGTCGAGGTCGAAGGCGCGGCTCAGGTAGTCGCTGCGCAGGGCGAGGAACTCGGGCAACGGCAGGTTCGGCACCGGTCCCATGGTCAGCGGGTCGGCGAACATCCGGAAGTCGCCGCGAAAGCCGGCGAGCTTCAGGCCGTGGGCGATATCGTTGCCGCAGCGCAGGTGCAGGGTCGCGGCCTCGTCGCCGCCGACCAAGTCGGGGTGGCGGCTGGCGAAGGCGATGGCGTCGACATGCGCCTTGAGTCGCGGCCAACTGGCGAAGCCCAGCTCGCGCGCCACCTGCCACTGGGCGTCGGCCAGGCGCGGCTCCTGCCCCGGAAGCCCTGTACGGCTGGCCGGGTCGCGGCGCCACTGGCGCAACAACTCCTTGGCGCGCTTGCGTTGCTGTTCGAGATTGATCCGGCCGTCGCCGAGAGTGCGGGAAAAGGACATACGATCTCCTCTGCAGCCTTGTCCGCCATCAGGCCTGGAGTCGCATGCGCGATGCGTGGGGTGGATCGCCTGGGCGCTGCCCTTTCCGCGGACGGGAGGCGTGGAGAACGCCGAGGCCGACTATAGGCCGGCCGACGCGTCCGCGGCAAGACGCACTCAGCCCTTGCGGATCATCCAGATGCCGGCGCCGATCAGTGCCAACCCGCCCAGCTTCAGCGCGCTGATCGGTGCCTCGCGGAAGCCGGCCCAACCGAAGTGGTCGAGGCTCATGGCCATGCCCAACTGGCCGGCGAGCACCAGCACCATGAACATCAGCGCGCCGATGCGCGGTGCGGCGAAGGCGGCGATGAAGATGAAGAACATGCCGAGGAAACCGCCGCACCAGTGCCACCAGCTCAGCCCGCGCAATGCCGCCAGGCCGGGAAACTCGCGCTGCGAGAGGGTCAGGGCGAGCAACCCGAGGGTGCCGACGAAGAACGAGATCAGTGCCGCGGCGAGGACGCTGGACACCTGCTTGGCCAACTGGCCGTTGATCCCCGCCTGCAGCGGCAGGCAGGCGCCGGCGAGCAGGGGCAGGACGAACAGCCACCAGGGGGGAGTGGGCATGGAAGACTCCTGGAACGATGACGGCGAGCGCGCCCCGCGCATGGCGAGGGACGGGCCGGAGTGGTACGGGGAGTCGCACAGTATGCACCAGGCGGGGGCGGAGGAGGAAAACGCGAGGCCCCATCGCTCGCCCTCGGATTCCGCCCGGCGGGTAATCGCGAGCGGTTGTTCGCCCTACGGCCGCCATGCCGCCAGCGGCGTTACCCCCCTACAAGCGCGCCGCCAGCATGGCCCCCTCGCGAATCGCCCGCTTGGCATCCAGTTCCCCTGCCACCCGCGCCCCGCCGATCAGGTGGAAGCGCAGGCTTTCCGCCGCCTGGCTGATCTGCAACTCGCGCAGCGGCTCCTGGCCGGCGCAGATCACCACGTTGTCCACCTCCAGCCAGCGTTCCTCGCCGTCGACGCGGATCAACAAGCCGCGTTCGTCGATCTTCAGGTACTCCACCCCGCCGAGCATGCGCACGGCGTTGTGCCTGAGGTGCGCGCGGTGCACCCAGCCGCTGGTCTTGCCGAGCTGCGCGCCGGGGGCGCCGGGCTTGCGCTGGAGCAGCCAGACCTGGCGCGCCGGCTGCGTCGGAGCGGGTTCGCGGAGGCCGCCGGGCTGGCTGTTGTCGAGGTCCACGCCCCATTCCGCGAGCCATTCGCCGAGCGCCCGCGGCTGGCCGTCGCTGGGCGCGGCGACGAGGAAGGCGGCGACGTCGAAGCCGATGCCGCCGGCGCCGACGATGGCGACCCGCGCGCCCACCGGCGCGCCGCGCAGCACGTCCACGTAGCTGAGTACGGTCGGTCCGCCGATGCCGTCGATCCTTGGCCGGCGTGGCTGGATGCCGGTGGCCACCACCACGTCGTCGAACTGACCGTCCAGCTCGCCCTGGCGCACCCGGTGGCCGAGGCGCAGGTCGACGCCGAGGCGTTCCAGGCGCACGCGGAAGTAGCGCAGGGTTTCGCGGAACTCTTCCTTGCCGGGAATCCGCTTGGCCAGGTTGAACTGCCCGCCGATTTCCCCGCTCGCCTCGAACAGGCTGACCCGATGCCCGCGCTCGGCGGCCACGCAGGCGGCGGAGAGCCCGGCGGGGCCGGCGCCGATCACCGCGATGCGCTTCTGCGTGCGCGCCTTGCGGTAGCGCAACTCGGTCTCGAAGGCCGCCCGCGGGTTGACCAGGCAGGTGGCGCGGCGGTTGGCGAAGGCATGATCGAGGCAGGCCTGGTTGCAGGCGATGCAGGTGTTGATCTCCTCGGCCCGGCCGGCACCGGCCTTGGCCACGAACTGCGGGTCGGCCAGCAACGGCCGGGCCATCGATACCAGGTCGGCCTTGCCGGCGGCGAGCAGGGATTCGGCGACCTCCGGGGTGTTGATCCGGTTGCTGGCGATCACCGGCACCTTCAGTTCGTGGCGCAGCCGTGCGCTGACCTCGGCGAAGGCCGCGCGCGGCACCGAGGTGACGATGGTCGGCACGCGCGACTCGTGCCAGCCGATACCGGTGTTGAGCAGGGTGATGCCGGCTTCCTCCAGGGCCAGGGCGATGCGCCGTACTTCGTCCCAGGTATTGCCGCCCTCGACCAGGTCGAGCAGCGACAGGCGATAGCAGAGGATGAAGCGTTGGCCGACGATCCGCCGGATGCCGCGGACGATCTCCAGCGCCAGGCGCATGCGGTTTTCCAGCGGGCCGCCCCACTGGTCGTCGCGGCGGTTGGTGCGCGGGCAGAGGAACTGGTTGAGCAGGTAGCCTTCGCTGCCCATCACTTCCACGCCGTCGTAGGCGGCGGCCTTGGCCAGCCGCGCGCAACGGACGAAGGCGCGGATGGTCTTGCGGATGCCGCGCTCGGAGAGTTCGCGCGGGGTGAACCAACTGATCGGCGACTTCAACGGCGAGGCGGACACCGCCATCGGGTGGTAGCCATAGCGCCCGGCGTGGAGGATCTGCAGCAGGATCTTGCCGCCCTCGGCATGCACCGCCTGGGTCAGGCGACGATGGGCGGGCACCTCCAGGGCGCTGGTGAGGCTGCTGCCGAAGGGCAGCAGCCAACCTTCGCGGCAGGGCGCGAAGCCGCCGGTGACGATCAGCCCGACGCCGCCCCGGGCGCGCTCGCGATAGTAGGCGGCGAGCTTGCCGAAGTCCCACAGGCGATCCTCCAGCCCGGTGTGCATCGAACCCATCACCACGCGGTTGCGCAGACGGGTGAAGCCCAGGTCCAGCGGGGCCAGCAGGTGCGGATAGGGAGCGGCGGCGAGCGGCGGGTAGGGGTTGCGCATGGCGCGGTTCCGGTAGCCAGGGACGCTTCACCATAGGAAGTTGCGCCGCCGCCGAATGCGGCCCGCTTGCCGGAACCGCCAGGCATTTCGGTCAAGCCGGCGGACTGGCTGATCGGATAGGTGCTCGCTGCGCTGCACCGCTGTGGCCCCGGGTGACAGGCGTCGAAAGCTCTCCGACAGCACTTGCGGCGCGGCGGGCGGAATGGGAACGGCGGCGCTGTTACCCGGGGTAATGGCGTGCGCCGGGAGCCCAACTTAAGCACGGCTCGACGCCTTTGGCGGCGCTGTCAGGCTGGGGTTCCGGCCCGCTCAGCACGTGCCTTGCCAACTGCCTGTCCAATCCGAACGGAGTCTCGACGATGAACAAGAACAAGACGTTCCTCGCGGCGGCGCTGGTAGCGCTGGCCGCCAGCCTTCCCGTGCACGCTGCGACCGACTACACCCGCACGCGCTATCCCATCGTGCTGTCCCACGGTCTGTTCGGCTTCAAGAGCGTCGGCCCGGTGGACTACTGGCACGCTATCGTGCCGGCCCTGGAGAAGGACGGCGCGAAGGTCTTCGCTACCTCGCAGTCGCCGGTGAACAGCAACGAGGTGCGCGGCGAACAGCTACTGGCGCAGGTGGAGGAAGTCCTGGCCCTGACCGGCGCGGAGAAAGTCAACCTGATCGGCCACAGCCAGGGCGGCATGACCGTGCGCTACGTCGCCGGGGTGGCGCCGCAACTGGTGGCCTCGGTCACCACCATGGGCACGCCGCACAAGGGCACGCCGGTAGCCGACGCGGTGACCGGCTTCAGCGAGTTCCTCGGGCCGATCGGCACCGAGGTGATCGCCTCGGCGGTGGAGGCGCTGTTCTCGGTGGTCGACATCGTCGACGGCGGCGAGTGGGTCAAGGGCGACGCGCTGGCTGCCCTGAACAGTCTCAACACTCCCGGCACCGCGCGGTTCAACCAGCGCTTCCCGCAGGCGATCCCGGCCAGCGCCTGTGGCCAGGGCGCGGAGACGGTAGCCGGGGTGCGCTACTACTCGATGAGCGGCACCGGCTCCCTGACCAATGCGCTCGACCCGAGCTCCGCCGGCCTGGCGGTGACCGGGCTGCTGTTCGGCGAGGCCAACGACGGTCTGGTCGGCCAATGCTCCAGCCACCTGGGCAGCGTGGTGAAGGACAACTACCGGATGGACCATCTGGACGAAGTCAACCAGTTGCTCGGCCTGGTCAGCCTGTTCGAGAGCGACCCGACCCAGGTCTATCGGCAGCATGCCAATCGCCTCAGGAACGTCGGACTCTGATCCGCTCGCCGGGTCGCCGCAGCCGTAGGCGACCCGGCATTAGCCTTTGGTCTAATGGCACCTGGATATCACCTCCTGTTCGCGCGCCTCGCGGCGTTCGGACCCGTCCCGATTCCGCGCACCTTGCTGGACAAGGTTTGCGCCGCCGTGTAATGACTCCGGTCAAGGCAGAAAAACCCAGCGTTCGTGTAGGGTTCGCTGCCCCGTAGCCATGCCCGGCTGGCGTACCTCGCCAGGCTGGCTATCTTTTAACCAGAGACATCCGGCCATGTCCCGGGTGTCCTTTGCCTGATGCAGGAGATGCACGATGGATATGAACCGTCGGCAATTCTTCAAGGTCTGCGGTATAGGCCTTGGAGGATCGAGCCTTGCGGCGCTCGGGATGGCCCCCACGGAGGCCTTCGCCGACCAGGTCCGCCACTTCAAGCTGGCGCACACGGTCGAGACCCGCAACACCTGTACCTACTGTTCGGTCGGTTGCGGCCTGATCATGTACAGCCAGGGCGACGGCGCCAAGAACGTCGCGCAGAACATCATCCACATCGAGGGCGACGCCGACCATCCGGTCAACCGCGGCACCCTCTGCCCGAAAGGTGCCGGCCTGCTGGACTACATCCACAGCCCGAACCGCCTGAAGTATCCGGAAGTGCGCGAGGCCGGCTCCAGCGAGTGGAAGCGCATCGAGTGGGACGAAGCCCTCGAGCGCATCGCCAAGCTGATGAAGGAAGACCGCGACGCCAACTTCGTCGAGAAGAACGAGCAGGGCCAGACCGTCAACCGCTGGTTGACCACCGGCTTCCTCGCCGCGTCCGCCTCGTCCAACGAAGCCGGCTACATCACCCACAAGGTGGTGCGTTCCCTCGGCATTTTGGGATTCGACAACCAAGCGCGTGTCTGACACGGCCCGACGGTGGCAAGTCTTGCCCCGACGTTTGGCCGTGGAGCCATGACCAACCACTGGACCGACATCAAGAATGCCGATCTGGTGCTGATCATGGGCGGCAACGCCGCCGAAGCCCACCCATGCGGATTCAAATGGGTCACCGAAGCCAAGGCGCACAACAAGGCGCGGCTGCTGGTGGTCGATCCGCGTTTCACCCGTTCCGCCTCGGTCGCCGACTACTACGCGCCGATCCGGACCGGCACCGACATCGCCTTCCTCGGCGGCCTGATCAACTATCTGCTGGAAAACGACAAGATCCAGCACGAATACGTGCGCAACTACACCGATGTCTCGTTCATCGTGAAGGAAGGCTTCAGCTTCGAGGACGGCCTGTTCAACGGCTACGACGCCGAGAAGCGGACCTACCCGGACAAGTCCTCCTGGGGCTACGAGATCGGTGAGGACGGCTATGCCAAGGTCGACCCGACCCTGACCCACCCGCGCTGCGTGTTCAACCTGCTCAAGCAGCACTACAGCCGCTACACCCCGGACGTGGTGAGCAACATCTGCGGTACGCCGAAGGACATGATGCTCAAGGTCTGGGCGGAAATCGCCGAGACCTCCAAGCCGGGCAAGGTCATGACCATCATGTACGCCCTGGGCTGGACCCAGCACTCGGTAGGCGCGCAGATGATCCGCACCGGCGCGATGGTCCAGCTGCTGCTGGGCAACATCGGCATGCCCGGCGGCGGCATGAACGCCCTGCGCGGCCACTCCAACATCCAGGGCCTGACCGACCTCGGCCTGCTGTCCAACTCGCTGCCGGGCTACCTGACCCTGGCGATGGACGCCGAGCAGGACTACGACGCCTACATCGCCAAGCGCACGGCCAAGCCGCTGCGCCCGGGACAACTGTCCTACTGGCAGAACTACGGCAAGTTCCACGTCAGCCTGATGAAGGCCTGGTTCGGCAAGTCGGCGACCAAGGAAAACAACTGGTGCTACGACTGGCTGCCCAAGCTCGACATGCCGGGCGCCGGCTACGACGTGCTGCGCTACTTCGACATGATGTACCAGGGCAAGGTCAACGGTTACTTCTGCCAGGGCTTCAACCCCATCGCCTCGTTCCCCAACAAGGCCAAGGTCGGCGCCGCGCTGGCGCGCCTGAAGTGGATGGTGGTGATGGACCCGCTGGTGACCGAGACCTCGGAGTTCTGGCGCAACGTCGGCGAGTACAACGACGTCGACACCGCCAGCATCAAGACCACGGTGTTCCGCCTGCCCACCTCCTGCTTCGCCGAGGAAGACGGCTCGATCGTCAACAGCGGCCGCTGGTTGCAGTGGCACTGGAAGGGCGCCGAGCCGCCGGGCCAGGCGCGTCCGGACATCGCCATCATGGCCGGGCTGTTCCACCGCCTGCGCGAGATGTACCGCAAGGACGGCGGGGCCTTCCCCGACCCGATCCTTGGCCTCGACTGGTCCTACCTCAAGCCCGACGAACCGGGCCCGGACGAACTGGCCCGGGAGTTCAACGGCAAGGCCCTGAGCGACCTGGTCGACCCGGCCAACGGCATGATCCTGGCCAAGGCCGGCGAGCAGTTGCCGGGCTTCGCCCTGCTGCGCGACGACGGCAGCACGGCGAGCGGCTGCTGGATCTTCGCCGGCTCCTGGACCCAGCAGGGCAACCAGATGGGCCGCCGCGACAACAGCGACCCCTACGGCATGGGCCAGACCCTCGGCTGGGCCTGGGCCTGGCCGGCGAACCGGCGGATTCTCTACAACCGCGCCTCGGCCGACGTCAGCGGCAAGCCGTGGGACCCGGAGAAGAAGCGCCTGGTGTGGTGGAACGGCAAGTCCTGGGGCGGCACCGACGTGCCCGACTACAAGGCCGACGTACCGCCGGAAGCCGGGATGAACCCGTTCATCATGAACCCCGAAGGGGTGGCCCGCCTGTTCGCCGTCGACAAGATGGCCGAAGGCCCGTTCCCCGAGCACTACGAGCCGTTCGAGACGCCGATCGGGGTGAACCCCTTGCACCGCGACAACCGCAAGGCGATCAGCAACCCGGCGGCACGGGTGTTCAAGAACGACATGGAACTGTTCGGCACGGCCGACGAGTTCCCCTACGCGGCGACCACCTACCGGCTCACCGAGCACTTCCACTACTGGACCAAGCACTGCCGGCTGAATGCGATCACCCAGCCCGAGCAGTTCGTCGAGATCGGCGAGGCGCTGGCCAAGGAGCTGGGCATCAATGCCGGCGACAAGGTCAAGGTCTCCTCCAACCGCGGCTACATCAAGGCGGTGGCGGTGGTGACCAAGCGCATCCGCCCGCTGCAGGTGGACGGCAAGACCGTGCACCATGTCGGCATCCCGATCCACTGGGGCTTCGCCGGCATGGCGCGCAACGGCTTCCTGGCCAACACCCTGACCCCCTTCGTGGGCGACGGGAATACCCAGACGCCGGAGTTCAAGTCGTTCCTGGTCAACGTGGAAAAGGCGTGAGGTGAAACATGAGTAGTCAGGACATCCACGCCCGCTCCGCGACCACCACGCCGATGCCCTCGGTGCGGAACCAGGAGGAAGTGGCGAAACTGATCGATGTGTCCAAGTGCATCGGTTGCAAGGCCTGCCAGGTCGCCTGCTCGGAATGGAACGAGCTGCGCGACGAGGTCGGCCACAACCACGGCACCTACGACAACCCCATGGACCTGACGGCCGACTCGTGGACGGTGATGCGTTTCACCGAGCACGAGAACGAGGCCGGCAACCTCGAGTGGCTGATCCGCAAGGATGGTTGCATGCACTGTGCCGAGCCGGGCTGCCTGAAGGCCTGCCCGAGCCCGGGAGCGATCGTGAAGTACGCCAACGGCATCGTCGACTTCAACCAGGACAAGTGCATCGGTTGTGGCTACTGCATCACCGGTTGCCCGTTCGACATCCCACGGATCTCGCAGAAGGACCACAAGGCCTACAAGTGCAGCCTGTGTTCCGACCGCGTCTCGGTGGGCATGGAGCCGGCCTGCGTGAAGACCTGCCCGACCGGCGCCATCGTCTTCGGCAGCAAGGAGGACATGAAGGAACACGCCGCCGAACGCATCGTCGACCTGAAGAGCCGCGGTTACGAGAACGCCGGCCTGTACGACCCCGAAGGGGTGGGCGGCACCCACGTGATGTACGTGCTGCACCACGCCGACAAGCCGTCGCTCTATGCCGGCCTGGCCGACCAGCCGAGCGTCAGCCCGCTGGTCAGCCTGTGGAAGGGCGTGACCAAGCCGCTGGCGCTGTTGGCCATGGGCGCCACGGTGCTCGCCGGGTTCTTCCACTATGTGCGCGTCGGTCCCAACCGCGCGGACGACGAGGAAGACCACGGGCAAGCCGAGGCACCGGTGCACCAGGTCGATCCGTCGGTACACACCTTTGACCCGCACGAGCGTCGTTGAGCCTGCGCGCGGGCGTTGCCGCCGGTCCTCCGCGACCCGGCGGCAGCGGCGGCGCTCTCGAGGAGTCGGAAATGAAAAATGAAATCCAGCGCTACAACGCCAACGAGCGCAGCAACCACTGGGCCGTGGCGATCCTGTTCTTCATGGCCGGGCTGTCCGGGCTGGCGCTGTTCCACCCGGCGCTGTTCTGGCTGACCAACCTGTTCGGCGGCGGTCCCTGGACGCGTATCCTGCACCCCTTCCTGGGGCTGGCGATGTTCGTCTTCTTCCTCGGTCTGGTGGTGCGCTTCGCTCACCACAACCGGGTGCAGAAGAGCGATATCCAGTGGCTCAAGCAGTGGCGCGACGTGGTCAGCAACCGCGAGGAGAACCTCCCGGAAGTCGGCCGCTACAACGCCGGGCAGAAGCTGCTGTTCTGGGTGCTGCTGCTGAGCATGTTGACCCTGCTGGTCACTGGCATCGTGATCTGGCGCCAGTACTTCAGCGCCTGGTTCGGCATCGAGGCGATCCGCCTGTCGGCGCTCCTGCACGCCTTCGCCGCCTTCGTCCTGATCGCCAGCATCATCGTGCACATCTACGCCGGCATCTGGGTCAAGGGCTCGATGGGCGCGATGCTCTACGGCAAGGTCAGCCGCGCCTGGGCGCGCAAGCACCATAATGGCTGGCTGAAGGAAGTCGGCAAGGGCGAGGAGCACTGACTCGTATAGTGTCGCCATCGCCCGACCGGAGGCCCCAGCGATGGGGCCTTTGCATTCATTCCGCGCCCCTCCGGGCGCCCGATCGTTGCGGCGCGGCCCACCGGCCCGCCGGCGCAGACCCGAGGAGTTCCCGTGTCACGCACCATTCTTCAGCCGGGGCAGATCGAAGCCGCCGCCAACATTCCCCCGCACCTGCACCAGCCGTCGCGCGACCTGTTCGCCCTCCGCGGCGAGCGCCTGCTGCAACTGGCCGAGGGGCACCCGATGGGCGACTACCTGCGCCTGGTCGCCGGTCTCTGCCGGCTCCAGCAGGCGCTGCTGGACAACCCGCCGGCGCTGGCCCCGCTCGACCCCGAGCGCCTGCGCAAGAGCCGCGAGCACGGCATGCCGCCGCTGGCCTACGACCTGCTGGTGCGCGAAGGCGCCTGGCTGCCCTGGCTGGATGCCCTGCTCGCGGGCTACCCGGCACCGGCCAACGCCGCCGTCGGCGCGGCACTCGAACAATTGCGCGAAGCCGACGAAGGCCAGCGCAAGGCCTGGGCCATCGCCTTGCTCAGCGGTCAGTTCGACCTCCTGCCGGCGGCCCTGGTGCCGTTCCTCGGCGCCGCCCTGCAAGTAGCCTGGAGCCATTGGCTGCTGGGACTGGAGGAGGGCGCGGTGGTCGAGACCGAGAGCCGGACCTTGTGCCCCGCCTGCGGCTCGCCGCCGATGGCCGGGATGATCCGCCAGGGCGGCAAGGAAACCGGTCTGCGCTACCTGAGCTGCTCGCTGTGCGCCTGCGAATGGCACTACGTGCGAATCAAGTGCAGCCACTGCGAGGAAAGCAAGCACCTGACCTACCTGTCCCTGGAGCATGACGGGCAGCCGGCGGAAAAGGCCGTGCTGCGCGCCGAGACCTGCCCCAGTTGCCAGGGCTACCTGAAGCAGTTCTACCTGGAGTTCGACCGCCACGCCGATGCCCTTGCCGATGACCTGGCCAGCCTGGCGCTGGACATGCGCCTGGCCGAGGACGGCTACCTGCGGCGTTCGCCGAACCTGTTGCTGGCCCCCGGCGGCGAATAGCCGAAGACGCTGCGGGCATGCGCCGACGCGTCTATGATGGGCGTGTCGGTGACCCTACCCTGTGGATAAGGTTTCTCCATGAGTTCCGTTCGCTTGCCTTCGGTCGACCGCCTGCTGCGCAGCGCGGCGGCCGCTCCCCTGCACCAGCGCTACGGCCGCGAGGCGTTGCTGGCGACCCTCCGCGACCTGCTCGACGAACTGCGCGAGCCGGCCCGACGCGGTGCCCTCGCCGAGATCGAACTGAGCGAGGCGGTGCTCGCCGGGCGCGCCGGCGAACGCCTCGCCGCGCAGCATGCCAGCCGCGTACGGCGGGTGTTCAACCTGACCGGCACGGTGTTGCATACCAACCTCGGCCGCGCCCTGCTGCCGGACGAAGCCATCGAGGCGATCACCCTGGCCGCGCGCTACCCGCTGAACCTGGAGTTCGACCTGGCCAGCGGCAAGCGCGGCGACCGCGACGACCTGATCGCCGGGCTGATCCGCGAACTCACTGGCGCCGAGGCGGTCACCGTGGTCAACAACAACGCGGCAGCGGTGCTGCTGGCGCTGAACAGCCTGGGGGCGCGCAAGGAAGGGATCATCTCGCGCGGCGAGCTGATCGAGATCGGCGGCGCCTTCCGCATTCCCGACATCATGGCCCGCGCCGGCGTGCGCTTGCACGAGGTGGGCACCACCAACCGCACCCACGCCAGGGACTACGAAGCCGCCATCGGCCCGCGCAGCGGCCTGCTGATGCGCGTGCATACCAGCAACTACAGCGTCCAGGGCTTCACCGCCAGCGTGCCCACCGCGCAACTGGCGGCCATCGCCCATGGCCACGGCCTGCCGCTGCTGGAAGACCTCGGCAGCGGCACCCTGGTGGACCTGACCCGCTGGGGCCTGCCCAAGGAACCGACGGTGCAGGAAGCCCTGGCCGACGGCGCCGACATCGTTACCTTCAGCGGCGACAAATTGCTCGGCGGGCCCCAGGCCGGGCTGATCCTCGGCAACCGCGAACTGATCGGGCGGATCAAGAAGAACCCGCTCAAGCGCGCCCTGCGCGTCGACAAGCTGACCCTCGCCGCCCTCGAGGCGGTGCTCGGCCTGTACCGCGATCCGGACCGCCTCGCCGAACGCCTGACCACCCTGCGCCTGCTCAGCCGCCCGGCGGCGGAGATCCGCGCCCAGGCCGAGCGTCTGGCGCCGGCGCTGGGCGAGGCGCTCGGCGAGGGCTGGGAGGTCGCCGCGGTCGACGCCCTGGGCATGATCGGCAGCGGCGCGCAGCCGGTGGCGCGGCTGGCCAGCGCTGCGCTGTGCCTGCGTCCGCGGCAGCCCAGGCGCCTGCGCGGACGCGCCCTGCGCAACCTCGAGGAAGCCCTGCGCGGGCTGCCGCTGCCGGTGATCGGTCGGCTCGACGACGACGCCCTCTGGCTCGACCTGCGCCAGCTCGACGACGAGCCGGCGTTCCTCGCCCAGTTGCCGCGACTGCGGAGCGAGCTGTCGTGATCGTCGGCACCGCCGGGCACATCGACCACGGCAAGACCTCGCTGCTGCGTGCCCTCACCGGCATCGAGGGCGACCGCCGCCCGGCCGAGCGCCAACGCGGGATCACCATCGACCTGGGCTACCTCTACGCCGACCTTGGCGACGGCAGCCCCACCGGCTTCATCGACGTGCCCGGTCACGAGCGCTTCGTCCACAACATGCTGGCCGGCGCCAGCGGCATCGATTGCGTGCTGCTGGTGGTGGCCGCCGACGACGGCCTGATGCCGCAGACCCGCGAGCACCTGGCGATCGTCGAACTGCTCGGTATCCGCCGGGCGCTGGTGGCGCTGACCAAGATCGACCGGGTCGAGCCGCAGCGGGTGCAGCAGGTGCGGACCCAGGTCGAACACCTGCTGGCCTCCGGCCCGCTGGCGCGCTCGCCGATCTTCCCGCTCTCCAGCAGCACCGGGGAGGGCGTCGCGGCGTTGCGCGAAGCACTCGGCGGGCTCGCCGGCGAAGTCCGCGAGCGTAGCCGCGAGGGATACTTCCGCCTGGCGGTGGACCGGGCCTTCAGCGTCGCCGGCAGCGGCATCGTGGTCACCGGCACGGCCTTCTCCGGACAGGTCGCGCTGGGCGACGAACTGCTCCTCGGCAACGCCGGACGGCCGGTGCGGGTGCGCGGCCTGCACGCGCAGAACCGGCCCGCGCAACAGGCCTGGGCCGGCCAGCGCGTGGCCTTGAACATCGCCGGCGAGCGCCTTGCGCTGGAACAGATCCAGCGCGGCGACTGGCTGCTGCAGGCAGCGCTGCACGCGCCGACCACGCGGGTCGACATCGACTTCCGCCTGTTGCCCGACGAACTCCGCGACTTCACCCACTGGACCCCGGTGCACCTGCACCTGGGCACCCAGGACGTCACCGGACGCCTGGCCCTGCTCGAAGGCGAACAACTGGAGCCTGGCCACCGCGCCTTCGCCCAACTGGTGCTGAACGCGCCGATCCAGGCCCTGCACGGCGACCGCCTGGTGCTGCGCGACCAGTCGGCGCAGCGCACCCTTGGCGGTGGGCGGGTGCTCGACGGCGCCGCGCCGGCGCGCAACCGACGAACGCCGGCACGTCTGGCACAGCTCCAGGCGCTGCGCCAGGAAAGCCTGGAGGAGGCGCTGCCGACCTTGCTCGGCGCGGCCGAGAACGGCCTCGACCCGCAACGCCTGGTGCAATCCTTCAACCGCCCGCGCGAGCACTGGCGGCTGCCGGAAGAGGTGGTCGAGGTGCAGACCCGCCTCGGCCCCCGGTTGTTCGCCGGGGAGCGCTGGTTCGCCCTGGTCGAGCAACTGCTCGCCGGCCTGCGGCGCTTCCACGAAGAGCTACCGGACGAACTCGGTCCCGACCGCGACCGCCTGCGTCGCTACGCCCTGCCGCAGCTGGAGCGGCCGGTGTTCATCGCCCTGCTCGAGGCCGCCCTGGCCGGCGGCGACGTGCACAGCAGCGGGCCCTGGCTGCACCTGCCCGGCCACGAAGTGCGCCTGAGCGATAGCGAGGAGCAACTGCGCGCGCGCCTCTGGCCGCTGCTCGAAGCCGGCCGCTACGACCCGCCCTGGGTTCGCGACCTGGCCCGCGAGCTGCGCCAGGACGAAGCCGCCATGCGCAACCTGCTGCGCAAGCTGGCGCGCCTGGGCCAGTTGCAGCAGGTGGTGCGCGACCTGTTCTACCCGGAAGCCACCCTGCGTCAATTGGCCGAGATCGCCGTGCAGGTCCGCGACCCCGCCGGGCTGATCCGCCCGGCGGAATTCCGCGACCGCCTGGGCATCGGCCGCAAGCGCAGCATCCAGATCCTCGAGCACTTCGACCGCATCGGCCTGACCCGCCGCATCGGCAACGACCGTCGCCTGCGCGAGGGCTCGGCGCTGGCCGAACAGTTGCTCGGCGGCGTCTCGCCCTGAGTCTCAGGGGCCGACGCGCTGCCCCTGGCTCAGGCACTCGATGAACAGCGCGAACAGTTCCGACTGCGAGCCGACTTCCAGCTTGGTGTAGAGATTCTTCCGGTGCATGCGCACGGTCTCCGGGGAGATGTCCATCAGCCGCGCGCTGGATTTCGCCGAGTGGCCGCTGAGCAGCAGGTGGCAGGCCTCGCGTTCGCGGTCGGTGAGCACGCCGCGACCGAAGCCGCGCAGCACTTCCTGAAGGCGCGGGGCGAGGTCGGCCTGCGGGTTCGGCGAGAGGTTGGCGCGGCCGGCGCAGAACTGCCGGGCCAGCTCCAGCACCGGCGGCGCCAGGCCGGCGAGGGCGGCGACCTGGGCGTCGCTGTAGCGGCTCGCCGAAAGGCCGTTGTAGAGACAGATCGAGAGCTTCTCGGTGGGGCCGAGGTCGAGGATGTAGTAGACGTCCTCCACCGCTCCGGCGCCGAGGTAGTAGGTCTGGTAGTAGGCGCTCTGGAAGAAGTCGTCGGGGGCGATCTCGCCGAGGGTGTAGAAGCCTTCCGGAAGGCCTTCCTCCACCGCCAGGCAGAAAGGGTCGAGCAGGTAGCCGCGGGAGAAGTAGCGGCGGATGATCGCCTCGCGGAAGCGCTCGGCGATGCCGCGCTCGTAGAGCAGGGTGGGCGCGTGGCCCTTGCGTTCCAGGCTGATCATGCTCGACTCGATCGGCACCAGTTGGTGGATGGCGTCGACCAGCGCGGCGAGGAAGTCGGGTTGGCGCAGGCGCCGGATCGCCAGCGCCAGGTGTTCGTGCCAGCGGTCGAGGGCGTTCGGGGCGATGGCCTGCATGGACGGTACGGCTCGTTCTTGTCGTTGTCGCCGCAGGATAGCAAGCCGCGTCGGCCGCACCCAGCGCTTACCCCAAAATGGGGTATGGCCCGCCGCGCGGTGCTCTTGCACCCTCGGAGCATCCATCCGAGAAGAGCGACAGCCCGATGAACGCAAGACTGCACGCCACGTCCCCCCTCGGCGACGCCGACCTGGTCCGTGCCGACCAGGCCCACTACATGCACGGCTACCACGTGTTCGACGACCACCGCGTCAACGGCTCGCTGAACATCGCCGCCGGCGACGGCGCCTATATCTACGACACCGCCGGCAACCGCTACCTCGACGCGGTGGGCGGCATGTGGTGCACCAACATCGGCCTGGGGCGCGAGGAAATGGCTCGCACCGTGGCCGAGCAGACCCGCCTGCTGGCCTATTCCAATCCCTTCTGCGACATGGCCAACCCGCGCGCCATCGAACTCTGCCGCAAGCTCGCCGAGCTGGCCCCCGGCGACCTCGACCACGTGTTCCTCACCACCGGCGGTTCCACCGCCGTGGACACCGCGATCCGCCTCATGCACTACTACCAGAACTGCCGCGGCAAGCGCGCCAAGAAGCACGTCATCACGCGGATCAACGCCTACCACGGCTCGACCTTCCTCGGCATGTCGCTGGGCGGCAAGAGCGCCGATCGGCCGGCCGAGTTCGACTTCCTCGACGAGCGCATCCACCACCTCGCCTGTCCCTACTACTACCGCGCTCCGGAAGGACTGGGCGAGGCCGAGTTCCTCGATGGCCTGGTGGAGGAGTTCGAACGCAAGATCCTCGAACTGGGCGCCGACCGGGTGGGGGCGTTCATCTCCGAGCCGGTGTTCGGCTCCGGCGGCGTGATCGTCCCGCCCGCGGGCTACCACCGGCGGATGTGGGAGCTGTGCCAGCGCTACGACGTGCTGTACATCTCCGACGAAGTGGTGACCTCCTTCGGCCGCCTCGGCCACTTCTTCGCCAGCCAGGCGGTGTTCGGCGTACAGCCGGACATCATCCTCACCGCCAAGGGCCTCACCTCCGGCTACCAGCCGCTGGGCGCGTGCATCTTCTCCCGGCGCATCTGGGAGGTGATCGCCGAGCCGGACAAGGGCCGCTGCTTCAGCCATGGTTTCACCTACTCCGGCCACCCGGTGGCCTGCGCGGCGGCGCTGAAGAACATCGAGATCATCGAGCGCGAGGGCCTGCTCGCCCACGCCGACGAGGTCGGCCGCTACTTCGAGGAGCGCCTGCAAAGCCTCCGCGACCTGCCCATCGTCGGCGACGTGCGCGGGATGCGCTTCATGGCCTGTGTCGAGTTCGTCGCCGACAAGGCGAGCAAGGCGCTGTTCCCGGAAAGCCTGAACATCGGCGAGTGGGTCCACCTGCGGGCGCAGAAGCGCGGCCTGCTGGTTCGTCCGATCGTCCACCTGAACGTGATGTCGCCGCCGCTGATCCTCACCCGCGAACAGGTCGATACCGTGGTCCGGGTGCTGCGCGAGAGCATCGAGGAAACCGTGGAGGACCTTGTCCGCGCCGGTCACCGGTAAGCGCCGGGGCGCCGCCGGCGCCCCACCCGAACATTCAGGAGAACCCCAATGGACGACAACAAGAACAAGGTCCTGCGGTTGCGCGATGTGGTGCTCTACACGGTCTCGGCGATGCTCTTCATGGACCAGATCGCCCTGGCTTCTTCCCTCGGTCCGTCGAGCCTGTTCTGGTGGCTCTACGTTCTGCTCCTGCTGTTCCTGCCGATGGCCATGATGACCTCCGAGCTGGGCACCGCCTTCCCCGCCAACGGCGGCGTCTACCACTGGGTGCGTAGCGCCTTCGGCTTCCGCTGGGGGGCCCGGGTGTCATGGATGTACTGGGTCAACAACGCACTGTGGATGCCTTCGGTCTACACCTTGTTCGGCAGCATGCTCGGCGCCTTCTATTTCCCCGAGCTGAGCCTCTGGGGCAAGATCGCCATCGGCATCGCCCTGGCGCTGCTCACCGCGGCGTTCAACGTGGTCGCGCTGCGCCTGGGCAAATGGCTGCCGAACCTCGGCGCGCTGCTCAAGCTGCTCGCGGTGCTCGCCCTGGGCGTCGGCGGCCTGCACCACGGCTGGAACCATGGCTTCGCCAACGACTTCAGCCTGGACTCCATCGTCCCGTCCTCGCCGGGCCAGATGGCCGCGCTGGGAGTGATGGTCTACGGCATCATGGGGACCGAGCTGGCCTGTTGCAGCGCCGCGGAGATGCGCAACGCGCGCCGCGACATCCCGTGCGCGGTGCTGATCTCCGGGCTGATCGTCGGCGCCTTCAATATCTTCGGCACCCTCGGCGTGCTGGCCGCGGTACCGGCCGAGGAAACCGACGTCACCCGGATCTTCGCCCACACCCTCTACAACATCTACGGCCACGACGGCGCCGGCGGGATGCTCGCCGACCTGGTCGGCGCCTTCGTCCTGTTCACCCTCTTCACCAACATGGTCACCTGGAGCATGGGCACCAATCGTGCCGCGGTGGAAGCGGCCAAGGCCGGCGAGCTGCCGGCGCTGTTCGGTGTGGTCCATCCACGCCACGGCACGCCGATCGGCTCGGCGGTGCTGGCCTCGACGGTGAGCATCGTCCTGCTGCTGCTCTACGGCCTGGTGGCGCACACTGCCGAGGAACTGTTCTGGACCCTGCTGTCGATCTTCGCCATGGTCTTCATGATGCCCTACGTGCTGATGTGCCTGGCCTTCGTCCGCCTGCGCCGCGCCGACCCGCGCCCACGGCCCTACCGGATGCCGCTGGGCGACCGCCTGGCCAGTCTCTGGGCGCTGTTCGTCGCGCTGCATGTGCTGGCCGGCATCGGCCTGTTCGTCGTCACCCCAGGCGCGCCGATGGACTGGGCCTACGCCGGCAAGATCGTCGGCGGCGTGGCGCTGGCCCTGGCCGTGGGCGAACTGCTGATCCGCCAGGCGGCGCGAAGGCGCGGCGTGATGTCTCTGCGCGGTGCCTACGGTTGAGGAGCGGCCCTGTCGCAACAGCGCCTATGGCGTTAATGTGCCGTTAACGCCCTTGGTGGGTAATGGGTCGCAGCGCAACACGGAGAAGGTCGTCATGTCCGAACGAGAGCACTGGCAACGGGTATACGAGAGCAAGCCGTCCGACGCGGTGAGCTGGTTCCAGGCCGAGGCCACGCTGTCCCTCGACCTGATCCGACGCATCGGCGCGCCCCGCGAGGCGGCGATCATCGATGTCGGCGGCGGCGCCTCGACCCTGGTCGACGGCCTGCTCGCCGAAGGCTTCGGCGACCTGACGGTGCTCGACCTTTCCGACGCCGCCCTGCGCGTCGCCCGCAACCGCCTCGGCGCGCGCGGCGAAGAGGTGCGCTGGATCGCCGGCGACATCACCGGCGTCGACCTGCCGGAAGCCACCTACGATGTCTGGCACGACCGCGCCGTGTTCCACTTCCTTACCACTGCCGAAGCCCGCCGCGCCTACGTGCGCCAGGTGATGAAGGCGGTCCGCCACGGCGGCCATGTGATCGTCGCCACCTTCGCCGCCGACGGCCCGACCGAATGCAGCGGCCTGCCGGTCATGCGCTACGACGCCGACGAACTGCACGCCGAGTTCGGCTCCGCCTTCCAGCTCACCGAGCACCGCGACGAACACCACGTCACTCCCGCCGGCCGGGTCCAGCACTTCGTCTACTGCCATTGCCTGAAACGCCTGTGAAGCGCTCCGTGGCTGGGCTACGCTCTGCTCGCCCGGCCATGCGAACGACTTTCCATGACATCCGGCATTTCTTCTTCGGACCCCGGCCTGATAAGCTCCCGTCTCGAGGAAAACCTCTTGCAAATCAAAGAGGAAGGCAATCACGCCCGGTGGCGTGGCCGGACTTCAAATCCGGTGGGGGACGGCAGCCGTTCCTGGGTGGGTTCGACTCCCACTGCCTTCCGCCAATTCTCCAGCCTGTAGCCCTTGCGGCTCTAGGCTTCCAGAAAATCCCCCAGTCTCTCAAAACACTCAGTGTCGAAAAAGTGTCGAAGGACTTTCAGTGCGGTGCGCTCTCGCCAGCCTGCATCCAGGACGGGATATCGTTCATGCCGTGGAGTACGCGCCACACATCGATGTGGTCGTCGCGCTCGACATAGAAAACCAGGTAGGGATAGCGCTTGAGTGGCCAGCAATGCAGCCCCGGCAAATCCAGCTCATGGGCGTAGCGGGATGAGCCGCTGGCAGGGTGACGGGCAATATGGGCGTATGCCTTTTCCAGTGCATCGATGAACCCCAGAGCAGCCTGTTCGGCATCTTCGCTGAGGTAGTAATCGACAGCCGCTTCAACGTCCTGATTGGCGAGTACGCGTGGTATGACGGGCTTCGCCTTCATCCCCGAGCCTTACGGACCCGTGTGCGAAGCGATTCGAAGTAGTCACCGTCGGCAGGTCCCGCAGGCACCGACTCCGCGCCGGCGATCAGCAGGCCCCGCAGACGCTGACGGTCCTGATCCTTGCGAATCAGCTCGCGCACGTACTCGCTGCTGGTGCCGTAACCACGCTGGCTGACCTGCTCATCGACGAAGTTCTTGAGCGTATCCGGCAGGGAAATGTTCATCGTGCTCATGGGACCAGTCTCTCTGGAATGGCAAAATTTGCCAAAGCATACTAACACTCGTGATCCTTCCCGGCATCGAGCAGGTGACGAAAGTCTTTCAGCGGGCCGAGTCTGATCACCTCTTGCAGGAAGTCCGGGGCGAGGTGCGCATACCGCATGGTCAGGGTCAGCGACGAGTGCCCGAGAATCTTTTGCAGGGTCAGGATGTTGCCGCCGTTCATCATGAAGTGCGAGGCGAACGTGTGGCGGAGCACATGCGATTTCTGCCCACGAGGGAGGGCGACACCGGACATTTTCACGGCGAAGTCGAAGCTGTCGCGGCAGTTGGAGAACTTGCCGTAGCGGCGCAGGTGCGACTACAGGCGTTGTTCCAGTTCTGGAGGTATCGGGACCGAGCGACGACGCTTTGACTTCGTGTTGACGAATTGCACCGCACCATCCCGGACCCGATCCAGGGTCAGCCCTTGCGCCTCGCTACGTTTGGCTGGGGGTGGCGCTTTCGTCGCCGCGAAGCCGTAAGATAACGCGCTTCATGGCGCGCCCGGCGAACGGGTGCGCACCCTTGCCTCGGGAGAACAGGGATGGCCGAGATCAATCCGCTTTCAACGGACCTGCAACAGCAACTGGCGGACTTGCAGGCACAGGGGCTCGCCTTGCTTGGCGTCGCCGCGGACGAGACACCGGCGCAGATCGTCGCCGCCGTCACCGACTACGTGCGCGATGCGAGGGAGCAGGGGTGCAGCCTCGACGACGAGGCGGTCTTCGCCCTCGGCGCTCTGATCGGGGCGCAGTACGTGCGTGGCCTCGGCTGGCACTGGGGCGACGTGACCTGGGACGGCGACCCGGACAGCGCCGCCGTCGGCGTGCTCAGCCCCGACGAATCGCTGTTCAACAACCCCATCGGCTGGGTAAGCCAGATCGCCGAAAGCGACGGCGGGGTGCCGTTCATGCTCAGCTACAACATGATCCTGGCCAACCAGGTGCCGCTGTTCGAGCGGGGCAGCGCCACCGGTCTCTATTGAGCATGCAGGCGGATCGCCGCGACGCGCCGGCGCATCCCGCCAGGCGGGGCCGACAACCTGAACGGCCGGCGTCAGGCGCCGCGACCCGCCGAGCAGCGCCAACCGGCGAACGAGGTGCGGGTGACCGTGGTGGCACAGACGCTGCCTCTGAAGGACCGCGCCTGTGGCGTTTTCCAGGAAGGCAGCCTGGAACGACGCGACTGCCGAGCCCATATCGGGCTGCAATTCCGTGATTGAGTGGGCTGCGGGTTCGCGACTCGGCTGGCCTTCCTGGGAACACTTCTGAGGTTTTCGCATGACGGATCTTGAACACGCGGTGGAAAGCAACCGACGCGCCTGGGACGCGTCCGCCGACAGTCACCTGCGTGGCAGCGGCTGGCAGGAATTGTCGCTGGCGGTACAGGAAACCGGCTTTAGTTGCCTGGACGAGACCCTGGCTGGCGTGCTGCGCAATCTGGACCTGGCCGGCAAGGCGGCGATCCAGGTCGGCTGCAACAACGGCCGGGAAGTGCTTTCGCTGTACGCCTTCGGCGTTGCGCGGGCGGTGGGGATCGACCAGTCCGCCGCCTTCCTCGCCCAGGCGCGACACCTGGCCGAGCGCTCGCCGCACCAGCCGCGTTTCGTCGAAGCCAATGCCTACGAGCTGCCGGCCGAGCTGAACGGTCAGTTCGACCTGCTGCTGATCACCATCGGTGTGCTCAACTGGATGCCCGACATCGCGCGCTTCTTCGCCTCGGTGAGCGGCCTGCTGAAGCCGGGCGGGCAATTGGCGATCTATGAAACCCACCCGTTCCTGGAGATGCTCGAACCTGAGTCGGAGCGACCGTTCGAACTGCGCAACGACTACTTCACCGACACGCCCCACGTATCCCGGGAGGCCATCGTCTACGAAGGCAGCGGCAGCGATACCGGCATCGCCAGCTACTGGTACGTCCACCCGCTCGGCGACATCCTCGGCGGGCTGCTCGGCGCCGGCCTGCGCCTGAGTCACTTCAAGGAGTACCCGCACTCGAACCGCGAGGAACTCTACGACCTCTACGAGGACGGACCGTTGGCGATCCCGATGTGCTACACGCTGGTCGCGGTCAAGGCATGACTCGCGTCGAGGCCGAGCGAGGCGCGCCGCTGCGTGTGGTGGTGGTCGGCACCAGCGGGGCCGGGAAGTCGACCTTCTCCGCCGCGCTGGCCGCCAGGCTGGGTTGTACGCATGTCGAACTCGACCGACTCTACTGGGGCCCCGGCTGGCAAGCCGTGCCCCACGAACGCTTCGAGCACGCCGTGGAGCAGGCGACGACGGGGCCGCGCTGGGTCGCCGACGGCAACTACAGCGCCGTCCGCGAGCTGCTCTGGGGCCGCGCCACCCACGTGGTATGGCTGAATTTCGGGCGCTGGACGGTGTTCTCCCGGGTCCTTCGCCGCACCCTGGCCCGGAGCCTGCTGCGCACCCGCCTGTCCCACGGCAATCGTGAATCGCTGCGGATGGCGTTCTGCTCCAGGGATTCGATCCTGCTCTGGTCATGGACCACCTTCGCAGGCAACCGCCGCAAATACACCGGCCTGCGCGAGGATCCGCGGTTCGCGCATTTGCGCTGGGTGGAGGTTGGCGAGCCGGGGAGGGTGGGGGAGGTGATCGAGAGGTTGGTGGAAGCCGTGCTCGCACAGTCGCAGTAGTGAGCGAAGCACGCTATCCGCCTCAGTCCTGGGGCTTGCTTACCCGGCTGCGCAGCAACTCGAAATAGGCTGTATCGGCGGGGCCGCCTGGCGTCGATTCCGCGCCGGCGACCAGCGTTTCACGCAGTTCCCTGGCGTGCATTTCGCGTTCTCCCCTTACCAGGCCACTCTGTATCATTGGGTGCCGCGTCGCCGCCAGCGCCCGGCCGAGAATCCTTGCGACGACCTCGTCCTTGCCACGGGTATAGGCCTCGCGGTCGGTGGGGTAGCGGCGGGCCAGGGCGTGCTTGGTTTCGGCGTAGAGGTGGGCGTCGTCGGGGTGGTTGCGCAGCCAGTCGCGGAACAGCAGGTAGCGGTCGGCCTGGGCCAGGGGCATGACATGGACATGGTGGGTGCGGCCATGGCCGAAGGGCGGCATGCCTTTGACGAAGAACATCCGCTGGGTGTTCGGGTTCTCGCGCCAGAACTGGTAGCCGAGGCCCTCCAGCGGGGCTACCAGCCGCTGCGGATCGTGGCCGGGCGGCGGCAGCAGGAGGATGTCGATGATCGGCTTGGCGTCGAGCCCGGGCACCGCGGTGCTGCCGACATGCTCGATGCCCAGCCCGGGCAGCGCCAGTGCCGTGCGGATGGCCTCGGCTTCGGCGGCGAAGCGTTGTGGCCAGGCGGGGTCGGCGGGCAGCACCTCGATGCGGTCGTCGTCGGCGTTGCTCCAGCGTTGGCCGTCGAAGCGGGGCGGTTGGGGTGAGGACATGGCGGACTCCGGGGATATGCGGGAGATTGGCGGCGATGGGGAGCTGGGGTAGGGCGAATAACGCCAGCGGCGTTATCCGCCTTCCGCGAGCGGGGTGCGGGTAAAACCCGGGAGTCTCAGAAGTCCAGCGCCTGCACCCCTGGATGCTGCGGATCGAACCCATCCAGGCGCATGCGCTCGGCGAATGCCTCCCGCGCCGCGTCTCCCTGGAGAAACGCTCCCCGCGCCGAGGCCCAGTCGTCCGGTTGCAGCCGCACCATCCAGCCCTCGCCGTAGCAATCCCGGTTGATCAGCGCCGGGCGCTTGACCACCGCCGGGTTGCTCGCCAGCAGGGTCCCGGCCAACGGGCTGCGGGCCGAGGAGGCAGCCTTGGCGAACTCGACCACGCCGAAGCTGCGGTCGCGTTCGATGTGCCAGCCGTCGCGCTTGGGGGTGAAGGCGAAGATTTCGCCATACAACGCGCAGCCGTAGGCGCTCAGGCCCAGGGTCAGGCTGCCGTCGACTTCCTCGCGCAGCCACAGGTTGTAGTCCGGGGCGTAGAACAGCCCGTCGGGGAATTCCAGGCCGTGCAGGTTCGCGCTCATAGGGTCAGCACCCGCTCGGATTCGAGGATCAGCCGTGCCAGTTCGCCGCCGCTGGAGATTTCGTCGAGTTCCTCGATCAGTTCGCTTTCGTCGATGTTCACCCCGGGTTGGCGGCACATCAGCAGGCGCGCGCCGGCCTCGCGGGCCTGGCGGATGAAGTGGCGCAGCGGCTCGCCGCCGTCCAGCGCGCGCAACTGGTCGGCGACGGCGCGGCGGGCCAACTGCACGCCTTCGCCGCTGAGGAACAGGGTCACCTCGGCGTCCATGCAGGCCAGCAGGGTGGCGGTGTGGAAGGGCGCGGCGCAGCGGGCCGGGGTGCTCGGGCCGCTGGAGACGATGATGAGGACGCGCTGGGCGTGGGTGTCAGGGTTCAAGGGGCTTGTCCATCTGGATCAGCGCCACGCGCCGGCCGTCCGGATCGTGGCGTTCGGCGATGGCGCGCGGCTGGTAGCCGAGCTGGGTATAGAGCAGCAGTCCGGCGGCGTTGGCGTTGAAGCAGGAAATTTTCATCAGGCGCGCTTTGTACTGTTCGCGGGCGAGGTTTTCCATGACCCCGATCAGGTAGCGGGCCACGCCCAGGCCGCGCGCGGCGGGCGCCACCATCATGTTGCCGAGGGCGCAGAAGTCGCCGTGCTGCCACTGGTAGAAGTTGGCGAAGCCGACCACCTGTCCGTCGTGCACGGCCACGGTGCTGCCGCGACGTTCGGCGATGGCGGCGGCCAGTTGGGCGACGCTGAACGGCCAGATCGCCTTGGGGTAGCAATAGAAGAGTTCGTCGCGGTCCTGGGGGAAGCCGGCGACCGTCTCCAGGTCGCCGGTCTCCGCCGGGCGGTGGCTGAGCTGCATGTCAGCGCGGCGGGTATTGCGACATGACTTTCTGCACCGTCTCGCGGATCGCCTGCTCGCGCTCGGCCGGGCTCGGCGGGCTGGTGCGCATGATCTGCTCGCCGCTGCCGCGCCAGACCAGCTTGCCGTCCTTGCCGTCGAACAGGTCGACCTGGAGGGTGGCAACCTTGTAATTCACGGTGCGCGTCTCGGCCATCGCCGGGCCGCCCCAGTACCCTCCCCAGTAGCCGCCCCAGTAACCGCCGCCGTAGTTGGTGGTGATCTGGTCCTGGCGATCGTCGACGATCAGGTAGGCGCGCACCGTGACGTCGCCCCTGGCGTTGCCCTGGGCCGGACGCAGGCCGCGCTGGTCGAGCTGCTGGGCGACGGCTTCGCGGATGCGTTGCTCGGTGAGGTCGCTCTTGATGCGTGGGTCGTCGGGGCGGTATTCGAAGGCGGGTTGCGACCAGCTCCAGCTACGGTAGGCGGCGAAGTCGCGGGAGCTGTCGAAGTCGCGGTCGAGCTGGGTGGTTTCGCAGGCTGCGAGGCTGAGGAGCAGGCCGAGCAGCAGGATTCGGCGGATCATGGTTTTTCTCCAGTCAGAGTTGACATCCAAGCTCAGTGCCGGATGAAAGGCAAGAGGAAACGCGGGTTTGAAGCGTCTCCACAAGTAACGTTGGCGAGCACCCGCCCTATAGGGCGCGACGGGAGAATGAAATGAATCGAAGTATTGCGATCCTGCTGCTGGGCCTGTCGCTGACCGGCTGCGTCGAGGCACGCTCGGTGGTACCGGCGGATGGCCCGGGCCCGCTGCTGGTGGCCCATCGCGCCGGCACCGCGGACTACCCGGAGAATACCCTGCTGGCGATCCGCAAGGCGCTGGACAACGGCGCCGACGCGCTATGGCTGTCGGTGCAGTTGAGCGCCGATGGCCATCCGGTACTCTATCGCCCCGCTGACCTGGCGGTCCTGACCCAGGGCGCCGGCGCGGTCGGCCAGTCGAGCCTGGCCGAGCTGGCGCGCTTGAACGCCGGCTATATGTTCAAGGCCGAGGACGGCAGCTATCCCTACCGCCAGAAGCCGCTGCGGATTCCGACGCTGCGCCAGGCGCTACGGGCGATCCCGCCGCAGGTGCCGGTGTTCCTCGACATGAAGTCGCTGCCGGTGGAGCCGCTGGTCGATGCCGTGGCCGGCGAGCTGGAACGGCAGAAGGCCTGGTCGCGGGTGCGTTTCTATTCCACCGAGAAGGCCGCCAACGACTACCTGACGCAGCGCTACGCGGACCGCGCGCGACAGTTCGAAAGCCGCGATGCGACGCGCAACCGCCTGGTCGGCCTGGCCTTCGGCGAGCGCTGCGAGGCACCGCCGGCCGGCGGCACCTGGATGGGCATCGAGCTGCGCCGCGAACTGACGGTGACCGAGCGCTTCACCCTTGGCGAGTCCTCCTACAAGGTGCCGGCGGCGCAGTTGTGGACGCGCAAAGCGATGGACTGCGTGCGCCGCGAGCCGGTGAAGGTGGTGATGTTCGGCATCGAGACCGCCGAGGACTACCGCACCGCGCGCGCCCTGGGCGCCGACGCGGTGATGAGCAACTCGCCCAGGAAGATGGAGGCGATCCGCCGCCGGGTGCTCGCCGATCAGCCCGGCGGGTAGCTCGACAGCGCCCGTTTCACCGCTTCGCGCAGGGCCTTGGCCTGTTCGCTGACGGAGTCGCCGGAGTCGAACTCGGCGCTGTTGCCCCACACCGGCTGGCCGCTGCGGGCGTCGTTCAGCTCGACGCGGACCACGGTGACCTGCACGGTGTAGCTGCGGGTCACCGGGTAGCTGGCGCCATAGCCGTACCAGGGATCGCGCCAGCCGCCGTAGTTGCCGTAGTAGCCGCCGTAGTAGTCGGTGACCTGGCGGGTGCGCAGTTCGTTGCGCAGGAACGCGCTGACCTGCAGGTCGGCCGCGCTGCCCGGCCGCGCCGGGCGCAGGCCGCGCTGGTCGAGCTGCTGGCTGACGGCGTCGCGCAACTGGTTGTCGTCCAGGCCCTGGGGAAAGCCGCTGACCCCGGCGGCGGCCCAGCTCCAGCTACGGTAGCGGGCGTAGTCGCGCGGCGCCGCCGGGTAGGTGCCGGGATCGAGGCCGGGATTGGCCGCGGCGGCCGGCTGCGGCGGGTAGGGCAGGGAGCTGGCGCGGTAGGGATTGTCGCCCTGGCAGGCGCCGAGGGCGGCCAGGCTGGCGAGTAACGGCAGGATCAACAGTCGCGATTGCATGCTCGACGCTCCGTGGCCGCGCTACGTCGGCGGCCCTTGCAGGCTCAGACTGCATTCTGCGCCTTTCATTGCGGGCGGCACAGCCAGTGCAGGTAGCGGCCAAGCCCGGCAAAGGCCGGGTGGCGGCGGTAGGCCAGTTCCATTTCCACCAGGTCGAGCCGTTCGGCCTTGGCCTGGAACTCGCTCGGCATGTAGTCGTGGAACACCCGCACGCCGCTGCGCGCCTCGATGCGCCAACGCGCTGCCAGCGCCTGTTCCAGCTCGCGCGGGTCGAGCGGGCGCTGCGGGGTCAGGCTCTGCCCCTCGCCGGCGAAGCGCTCCTTGCGCAGCTTGCGGAAGTGGCCCTTGAGCAGGTTGCGGTAGATCAGCGCGTCGCGGTTGTAGAAGGCCAGCGACAGCCAGCCGCCGGGTGCGCAGAGTTGGTGCAGCACCGGCAGGATCGCATGGGGTTCGGCCAGCCACTCGAGCACGGCGTGGCAGAGCACCAGGTCGTAGGGCTCGGTGAGCTGGCCGAGCAGTTCCTGCCAGGGCGCCTGGATGAATTCGGCGGCCTGCCCGGCTTCGGCGAAGCGCTGGCGGGCGCCGTCGAGCATGGGTTGCGCTGGCTCGGCGAGGGTTACGCGGTGGCCGCGAGCGGCCAGCCAGAGCGACATGTGGCCGAGCCCGGCGCCGATGTCGAGGACCCGCAGAGGTCGCTCCGGGAGGGCCTCGGCGAGGTCGGCCTGGAGTACCGCGAGGCGGATCGCACCCTTGGCGCCGCCGTAGATCTTTTCGGCGAAGCGCGTCGCCAGTTCGTCGAAGTGGCGGTCGCTCATGGCAGGAAGCGCCGTTCGCAGTCGGCCAGCTTGGCGCGCACTACCTGTTCCAGGTCGAGGCCGGTTTCCCCGCAGAACAGCAGCAGATAAAGGACGATGTCGCCAACTTCCTGGCCAGCGTGTTCGAGCTGCTCGGCCGACAGCGTGCGCGACTGGTCTTCCGTCAGCCACTGGAAGATCTCCACCAGTTCGGCCATCTCGACGCTGGCGGCCATGGCCAGGTTCTTCGGGCTGTGGAATTGGCGCCAGTCGTTGCGGTCGCGGATGGCGTGCAGGCGCGCGGTGAGTTCGTGCAGGTCCATGGGGGATTCTTCGCGGTGGCGGTAAGCAGCCGCATAGCTTCGGGCTTTGCGCCCGAAGCTTCAAGGCATGGCGGACCGGCGTCAGCCCTGTAGCCGGCTCCAATGCCCGGCCATGTGCGGCAGGTCGTCCTTGCCGCGCAGGCTGAACTGGCCGTCCGCCGCCGCCGCGCTGGCCAGCAGGGTGAGGCTGGCCGGCAGCAGCACCGGCTTCTGGAAGCGCACCTCGACCCGATAGCCCGAGGCCGGCAGCCGCTCGCCGAGGGCGGCCAGGCTGCGAGCCTTGTTCCACAGGCCGTGGGCGATGGCGCGGGGAAAGCCGAACAGCTTGGCGCTGGGCGCCGACAGGTGGATCGGGTTGTAGTCGCCGGCGGCACGGGCATAGCGCCGGCCGATGTCGGCGGGCGCCTTCCAGTTGTCGGCCGGCTCCAGCGGCAGCGGCTCCTGCTCGGCTTTCGGCGGAATCTCGCCGGGCAGCTTGACGCCGCGGCAGAGCACCTTGCTGTCGCCGACCCAGAGCAGGCCAAGCTGGTCTTCCAGGCGGGTGACGATGCTGAAGGTGGCGCCCTTGTCGTGCGGTTGCAGGTTTTCCACCGCGACGCTCACGGTGAACGGGCCGAGGCCGCCGAGCGCGCGCAGCACGTCGATGCGGTTCTCCAGGTGGACCAGACCGAGCAGCGGGAAGGGGAAGCGCTTGTCGGTGAGCAGCGCCATCTGCAGCGGGAAGGCGAGGATGTGCGGGTAGGTCGGCGGCAGCAGGCCGTCGTCGCGGAAGCCGCAGACCTGGCGGTAGCGCTCGAGGTGCTTCGGGTCCACCGTGACCTGGCTGCGCAGGCCGCGCTCGGGCAGGGCCTTGCCGCGGATGCCGCGGCGCAGTGCGGCGCGCAGGAACAGGCCGGGCAGGGCGGGTGGGGCGGGCAGGTCGAGCCAGGCGGTGGGCATTGGACATCTCCTCGAAATAGGTGGCTGTCAGCTTAGTCGAGCACCCGCAGCAGGCATTGGCCGCCTGGCCGACGCCGCTGGCAGGGCGGTCAATCGGCTCCGGAATGCGTCTGCATCGAGATTTTCGACCACGCCGGCGGCTAGTCGATCTGAGGGTTTTTCCGTCATGCGGGATGGGTTATTTCTATGGCCTCTCCTTGAGAGGGGATGGCAAAGCTGCCTAAGATGGGCCCGCCCCATGGATAACTAGAAAAAACACCATGCGTGATCTGACCGACGATGTAGCGCTGATGCGCCCGGTGATCGACGCCCTGCGCGCCAGCGGCTGCGATCCGGACCGGGTCCTGGTCCGTGTCGGGCTGCCGCCGGGTGGCCTGCCGGCCGGCCGTTTCCCCCATTCCGCACAGAACCTGTTCTGGAAGGCCGCCGCCGACGAGTGCGGCGAAGAGCATGTCGGCCTGCACCTGGCCGAGCACCTGCCGGCGTTCCACGGCCTGCTCCTGGAATACCTGTTCCTCTCCAGCGATACCTTCGGCGCCGGCCTGCGCCATTCCCTGCGCTACGTACGCCTGCTGTCCGACACCCTGCAGGCGCAACTGGAGGTGGAGGGCGAGCGCGCGGTGCTGTCGCTGGGCGAATCGCCGGCGATCAACCGCCACTTCCCGGAAATGCTCGCCGGCGCGGTGATCCGCCTGTTCGGCGCGCTCACCGAGGGTGAGTTCAAGCCGCTGGAAGTGCAACTGATGAACGAAACCGGCGCGCCGATGGAGCGCTACCGTGCGGTCTACGGCTGCCCGACGATCCTCGGCATGCCGCGCTACGCGCTGGTATTCGATGCCGCGGTGCTGGACAAACCCTCGCGCCACGCCGCCCCGGAACTGCTGCGCATGCACGAGTCGCTGGCGCGCCGGCAACTGGCCGAAGTGGAGCGCCTGGACCTGGTGCGCCAGGTCCGCGAACTGATCGGCGAGTTGCTGGTGGACGGAGGCGCCACCCTGGAGCAGGTCGCCGCGCGCCTCGGCATGCCGGCCCGACGTCTGCGCGAACGCCTGGCGATGGCCGGAGTGCGCTTCAACGACCTGGTCACCGACTACCGCTGCCGACTGGCCAAGGAACTGCTGCTGAAGACCGACGAGCGCATCGAAGTGATCGTCGAACGCACCGGGTTTTCCGAGCCGAGCACCTTCTATCGCGCGTTCAAACGCTGGGTCGGCGAGACGCCGGTGGAGTTCCGCCGGCGCGGGCAGCAGGGGCGCGGGTAGGGCCTGTCCGAAGGGGCTACCGGTGGTTTCCCGGTGCAGGGCCAGATAACGCCGTTGGCGTTATCCGCCCTACCGGGTCGGCGTCCTGTCGCCGGGGGGCAGGGGCCGCCTCAGGCCCCCAGCAGGCTCTGCCCGCACACCCTCAGCACCTGGCCGCTGACCGCGCCGGACGACGGCTGGGCGAACCAGGCCACCGTTTCGGCGACGTCCTGCGGCAGGCCGCCCTGGCTCATGGAGTTCATCCGCCGGCCGGCCTCGCGGATGGTCAGCGGAATGGCGGCGGTCATCTGCGTCTCGATGAAGCCCGGCGCCACCGCGTTGATGGTGATGCCGCGCTTGCCCAGCGCCGGCGCCCAGGCCTGGGCCAGGCCGATCAGGCCGGCCTTGCTCACCGCGTAGTTGCTCTGCCCGAGGTTGCCGGCGATGCCGCTGATCGACGCCAGCAACACCACCCGGCCGTTGTCATGCAGCTTGCCGCCGTCGAGCAGGGCCTGGGTCAGTACCTGCGGGGCATTGAGGTTGACGTTGATCACCGAGTTCCAGAAGTCGCTGCTCATCTTCGCCAGGGTCTTGTCGCGAGTGATCCCGGCGTTGTGCACGACGATATCGACGCCCTCAGGCAGCGCGTCCACCAGTTGCTGCCCGGCGTCCGCGGCGCAGATGTCGAGAGCCACGGCACGGCCGCCGAGGCGCGCGGCGAGGCCTTCGAGGGCCTCCCTGGCCGGCGGCACGTCGAGCAGCACCACTTCCGCGCCGTCGCGCGCCAGGGTTTCCGCGATGGCCGCGCCAATGCCGCGGGCGGCGCCGGTGACCAGCGCGCGCTGGCCGGCCAGCGGCTTGCTCCAGTCGTGGACCTGGGCGCTGTTGGCGGCAAGACGGATCACCTGGCCGGAGACGTAGGCGCTCTTCGGCGAGAGGAAGAAGCGCAGTGCGCCTTCCAGTTGGTCCTCGGCGCCCTTGCCGACGTACAGCAACTGCACGTTGCCGCCGCGACGGATTTCCTTGCCCAGGGAGCGGGTGAAACCTTCCAGGCTGCGTTGCACGCTGGCGGCGACCGGGTCCTTGAGAGACTCGGGGGGGCGTCCGAGGACCACCACCTTCGGGCATGTGTCGAGGCCCTTGAGCACCGGCTGGAAGAAGTCGCGCAGCGCCACCAACTGCTCGAAGCGGGTCAGGCCGCTGGCGTCGAACAGCACCGCCTTGGCCCGCGGGCTGTGTTCGGCGGTCCAGCGCGGCAGCTCGAACTGTCCCTCGACGGCGGCGAACACCGCGTCGGTCAGCTTGCCGGCGAAGGGCAGCACGGCCTCGGCCAGCGCGCCGCTCCCGCCGATCACCAGCGGGCCGTCCACCGGCCGCACCCGGCCGGCCTGCCAGCGCTCCAGGCGCAGCGGGGAGGGAAGGCCGACGGCGCCAACCAGGCGGCGGCCGACGGGGGAGTTGGCGAAGGCGATGTAACGATCGGTCATGGAACGGGCTCCCGGTGGAAAGGCTCCAAGGCTGAAGGTGGATTCCGCCGGCCAACGATGCCGAGGGAACGCGGGTAACAGTGTGGACAACTCTACGCAGCCACCTGTTCGCCGCAATTGACCGCGCTGACCGGGATAACGGCAGGGCGGCCAATGCGACGCGACCGGCTAAGGTTAGCCTGTGCGCCACTGACCGCTCAGTTAACGGGTCGAGCCTCGGCTCGGCGTAAACGATTCCAGCAAGGAGTTCTTCCATGACCCAGCTGCGCCGGGTCGCCATTGTCGGCGGCAACCGTATTCCCTTCGCCCGCTCGAACACCGTGTACGCCACGGCGAGCAACCAGGAGATGCTCACTTCCGCCCTGGAAGGCCTGGTGGAGCGCTACAACCTGCATGGCGAGCGCCTTGGCGAGGTGGTGGCCGGCGCCGTGCTGAAGCATTCGCGCGACTTCAACCTGACCCGCGAATGCGTGCTCGGTTCGCGCCTGGCCCCGGAAACCCCGGCCTACGATATCCAGCAGGCCTGCGGTACCGGCCTGGAGGCGGCGATCCTGGTGGCCAACAAGATCGCCCTCGGGCAGATCGACAGCGGCATCGCCGGCGGCGTCGACACCACTTCCGACGCGCCGATCGGGGTCAACGAGGGTCTGCGCAAGATTCTCCTCGAGGCCAACCGTGGCAAGAGCAACCTGGACAAGCTCAAGAGCCTGCTGAAGATCCGCCCGCGCCACGTGGTCCCGGCCATCCCGCGCAATGGCGAGCCGCGCACCGGGCTATCGATGGGGGAGTCCTGCGAACTGATGGCGCAGACCTGGCAGATTCCCCGCGACGAGCAGGACAGGCTGGCCTTCGAGAGCCACCACAAGCTGGCCGCGGCCTATGAGGAGGGCTGGCAGAACGACCTGATGACGCCGTTCCGCGGCCTGACCCGCGACCAGAACCTGCGCCCGGATATCGACCTGGAGAAGATCGGCACCCTCAAGCCGGTGTTCGAGCGCGGCTCGCGCGGCACCCTCACGGCGGCCAACTCGACGCCGCTGACCGACGGCGCCTCGGTGGTACTGCTGGCCAGCGAGGAGTGGGCGAAGGCGCGCGGCCTGCCGATCCTGGCCTATTTCAAGGACGGCGAGGCGGCGGCGGTGAACTTCGTCGATCGCCAGGAGGGCCTGCTGATGGCGCCGGTCTACGCGGTGCCGCGGCTGCTGGCACGCAACGGCCTGAGCCTGCAGGACTTCGACTACTACGAGATCCACGAGGCCTTCGCCGCCCAGGTGCTCTGCACCCTGAAGGCCTGGGAAGACCCCGACTACTGCAAGACCCGTCTCGGCCTCGACCAGCCGCTGGGCTCCATCGACCGCAGCAAGCTCAACGTCAAGGGCAGCTCGCTGGCCGCCGGCCACCCGTTCGCCGCCACGGGAGGACGGATCGTCGCCAACCTGGCCAAGCTGCTCTCGGTGGCGGAGCAGGGACGCGGGCTGATTTCCATCTGCGCCGCCGGTGGGCAGGGTGTGACCGCGATCATCGAGCGGTAATCCAATAGGGCGAGCGGCCTTGTCGCTCGACGATGTAAGCAACTCCGTGACTTGGGCGGTGCCGTGCGAACGGGACCGCCTTTTTTTTGCCGGTGCCCTACGGTTCGGGTTCGTGGCGGCGCTGGAGACAGCGAATTCGACGCTTGTACGGAGAATCCCCTCTCTCTTCAGGGAGAGAGTTGGGGTGAGGGCGGCTCCGCTATCGGCCGGGAGTGCCGCTGCGGCGGATAACGCCGTTGGCGTTATGCGCCCTACGGTTCGGTTCGGGTTCGTGGCGGCGAAGGGCTCACGCCGCACATCCGCCATTGCCGTCCTGCCCCCGCAGGCTTGCCGGCTGGCGGTCGGCGAAGGGGGTGGAGAGGATCATCGAGGTCTTGCTGATGCCGAACTTCATCAGCCGGTCGATCAGGTCCTGCAGCTCCGGCATCGAAGCCACGGCGGCCTTCATCAGCACGCAGGCGTCGCCGGTGATCCGGTGGCAGAGGGTCAGTTGGGGGATCCGGGCCAGTTCGTCGAGCACCGACTGGCAATCCTTCTCGGTGATCCGCAGTTCGATCACGCACTCGATGGGCAGGCCGAGCTTGGCCAGGTTCACCGAGGCGTGGTAGCCGGTGATCACCCCTTCGGCCTCCAGCTTGGCCACCCGGTCGGCCACCGCCGGGGGCGACAGGTTGATGCGCCGGGCCAGTTCGGCGAAGGTCAGGCGGCCGTTGTCGATCAGGGCGGCGAGGAGCGCACGGTCGTATTTGTCCATGATGGGTCCCGGTTGTCGAATCGACGGAAAGCATGGCCGATTTCCATGGAAAGAAAAGTGTTACGTCCCGATAACCAGCGGCTGTGCCTTAACCGGCGGGTGGCGACCTCATAAAATGAAGTCTTTCTCCCGCCTGCCCTGTCGAGTGCTTTCCATGCCTGCCCGTCGCATTCCGCTGTTGCTTTTCGGTGCGTTCTTCGCCCTGTACTTCATCTGGGGCTCCACTTACCTGGCGATCCGCTTCGGCGTCGAGTCCTGGCCACCGATGCTGATGGCCGGGGTGCGCTTCGTCATCGCCGGCGGCCTGATGTTCGCCTGGTTGCGCTGGCGCGGCGCGCCGCTGCCGACCTGGCGCGAGTGGCGCGGCGCGGGGATTGTCGGAATCCTCCTGCTCAGTTGCGGCAACGGCGGGGTGACGGTGGCCGAGCACTGGGGCGTGTCTTCCGGGGTGGCGGCCCTCGCGGTGGCTACGGTGCCGCTGTTCACCCTGCTGTTCAGCCAGTTGTTCGGCCAGCGCAACACCACCCTGGAATGGGGCGGCATCGTGCTCGGGCTGTTCGGCATCGTCCTGCTCAACCTCGGTTCGAACCTCCAGGCCAGCCCTGCCGGCGCCGGCCTGATCCTGTTCGCCGCCGCGTCCTGGGCCTTCGGCTCGGTGTGGAGCCGGCGCCTGTCGCTGCCGGCCGGACCGATGGCCAGCGCCGCGGAAATGCTGGTCGGCGGCGCGGTGCTGCTGGTCGGCAGTCTGGCCAGCGGCGAGCGCCTGGAGCATTGGCCGAGCACCAGCGGCTGGCTGGCGCTGGTGTACCTGGTCCTGTTCGGCTCGATCATCGCCTTCAGCGCCTACCAGTACCTGCTGCGCAACGTGCGGCCGGCGGCGGCCACCAGCTATGCCTACGTCAATCCGGCGGTGGCGGTGTTGCTCGGCACCCTGTTCGCCGGCGAGCGGATCGGCGGTATCGAGGGGCTGGCGATGCTGGTGATCATCAGCGCCGTGGTGCTCATCGGCCTGCCCCAGTGGCGCGCCAGCCGCGCCGCCGCCTGATGCCTTAAGCGATCCCTAAGGCGGGCTGCGCCATGCTGCGGCGCAGCGCCCGGATGGGCCGGGCTGACGGGGGTACGAAGATGAAAGCGCTGGTCATCGGTGTGGTCCTGGTGTTCCTTGGCGGTTGCGCCAGTCACGTGAGCCCCGGCGGCAAGGCCATCGAGTCGCCGATCAAGGAGTATTTCGGCCAGGACCCCATCGAGCGCCGGGCCTTCGGCGAGAGCGAGAACGGCGCCGAGGCCGAGGATTCGCCACTGCGTTTCCGCCTGACGCCCTGAACGGTCGCCCCGGGCGCCTGACCGGGCGTGCAGAAGTCGTCTCCAGCGTCTTCAATACGGAGTGACGGTCGCCGCCAGGCGGCCCCGTAGCGAAGGCCGGAGGGGCGATGGAGAGCATGCTGGACAGGCCCGAGCAGGAACTCGTGCTGGTGGTGGACGACACCCCGGACAACCTGCTGCTGATGCGCGAGCTGCTCGAGGAGCAGTACCGCGTGCGCACCGCCGGCAGCGGCCCGGCCGGGCTGCGGGCGGCCGTCGAAGAGCCGCGCCCGGACCTGATCCTGCTCGACGTGAACATGCCGGGCATGGACGGCTACGAGGTCTGCCGACGGCTCAAGGCCGATCCGCTGACCCGCGACATCCCGTTGATGTTTCTCACTGCCCGCGCCGATCGCGACGACGAGCAACAGGGCCTGGCCCTGGGCGCGGTGGATTACCTGGGCAAGCCGGTGAGCCCGCCGATCGTCCTGGCGCGGGTGCGCACCCACCTGCAACTGAAGGCCAATGCCGATTTCCTGCGCGACAAGAGCGAATACCTGGAACTCGAAGTGCGCCGTCGCACGCGCCAACTGCAACAGTTGCAGGACGCCGTCATCGAAGCCCTGGCGACCCTTGGCGATCTTCGCGACAACCCGCGTAGCCGCCATCTTCCGCGTATCGAGCGCTATGTCAGGCTGCTCGCCGAGCACCTGGCGGCGCAGCGGGCGTTCGCCGACGAGCTGACTCCGGAGGCTGTCGACCTGCTGAGCAAGTCGGCGCTGTTGCATGACATCGGCAAGGTCGCGGTGCCCGACCGGGTCCTGCTCAACCCCGGGCAACTGGACGCCGCCGACACCGCCCTGCTACAGGGCCATACCCGCGCCGGGCGCGACGCCCTGGCCAGCGCCGAGCGGCGGCTCGGCCAGCCTTCCGGGTTCCTCCGCTTCGCCCGGCAGATCGCCTACAGCCATCACGAACGCTGGGATGGCCGGGGCTTTCCGGAGGGCCTGGCGGGCGAGCGGATTCCCCTGGCGGCGCGGATCGTCGCCCTGGCCGACCGCTATGATGAACTGACCAGCCGGCACGCCTACCGGCCGCCGCTGGCACACGCCGAGGCGGTGCTGTTGATCCAGGCCGGCGCCGACAGTGAATTCGACCCACGGCTGGTGGAGGCCTTCGTCGCCGTGGCCGACGCTTTCGCCGAGGTTGCCCAGCGCTACGCCGACAGCGCCGAGGCGCTGGACGTGGAGATGCAGCGGCTGGAACAGGCGGTGGCGGAAAGCATCGAACTCACCGCGCCACCGGCCTAGTACGCCGATCGGTGCGCAGTCCGGCGGAAAGCCGGCGCGTCCGGCTGTGCTCGGCACGGCGTTTGCCGTATAACGTCAGACCCTTTGCCTTCCACATTGGCCCCGAGGAACCGCGTAGCACCGATGAAGACACCCAGACGCCTGGAACCGTTGATCGAAGACGGTCTGATCGACGAGGTCGTGCGCCCGCTGATGAGCGGCAAGGAAGCCTCGGTCTATGTGGTGCGTTGCGGCGACAGCCTGCGTTGCGCCAAGGTCTACAAGGAGGCCAACAAGCGCAGCTTCCGCCAGGCCGCCGAGTACCAGGAGGGCCGCAAGGTCCGCAACAGCCGCCAGGCGCGGGCCATGGCCAAGGGCTCGAAGTATGGCCGCCGCGAACAGGAGGAAGCCTGGCAGAATGCCGAAGTGTCGGCCCTGTTCCGTCTCGCCGGGGCCGGTGTGCGGGTGCCGAAGCCCTATGATTTCCTCGATGGCGTGTTGCTGATGGAACTGGTGGCGGACGCCGACGGCGATGCTGCGCCGCGTCTCAACGACGTGACGCTGGAGCCCGACGAGGCACGGCGCCACCACGCTTTCCTGATCCGCCAGATCGTTGCCATGCTCTGCGCCGGCCTGGTGCACGGCGACCTCTCCGAGTTCAACGTCCTGCTCGGTCCGGATGGCCCGGTGATCATCGACTTGCCGCAGGCGGTCGACGCGGCCGGCAACAACCATGCGTTCAGCATGCTCGAACGCGACGTCGGCAACATGGCCGCCTACTTCGGCCGCTTCGCCCCGGAACTCAGGCAGACCCGCTATGCCAAGGAAATGTGGGCGCTCTACGAAGCCGGCGAGCTGACAGCGGAAACCCCGCTCAGCGGCACCTTCGTCGAAGCCGAAGAGGCCGCCGACGTGCGCGCGGTGCTCCGCGAGATCGAGGCCGCGCAGCGCGAGGAGGCGCGTCGCCAGGCGCTGCGCCAGGCCGACGACGCGCCGCGTGGCGAGCGCGAGGAACCGCCGCCGCCCTGGTTGCAGTGAGCGGCTGGCGGATGTTTTTTCCCGCCAACTGTATCGCGACCCTTGCGCACGCAACTGCTAGCGTGGCCTGAAGTTTTCCGGAGGCCGCCATGCCTGTTGCACATATCCTGCTCGCCCTGCTGGTGACCCTGATCTGGGGTCTGAACTTCGTCGTGATCAAGGTCGGCCTCGGCGACTTCCCGCCGCTGTTGTTCTGCGCCCTGCGCTTCGCCCTGGCGGCGCTGCCGCTGCTGGTCCTGCGCGGGCCGATGCCGGCGCCGTTCGGACGCATCCTGCTGATCGGCGTGCTCCTCGGGGTGGTCAAGTTCGGCCTGCTGTTCGTCGGCATGGCCCAGGGCATGCCGGCCGGGCTGTCGTCGCTGGTGCTGCAGAGCCAGGTATTCTTCACCATCCTCATCGCCGCCCTGTGGCTGGGCGAGCGGCCGTCGCCGCGCGGGTTGTTCGGCCTCCTGCTGGCGGCGGCGGGGCTGGTCCTGATCGGCCTGGAGCGGCCGCTGGGAGACAGCCTGCTGGCATTCCTGCTGGTGGTTGCCGCGGCGCTGGCCTGGTCCTTCGCCAACATCGCCACCAAGCGTTCCGGGGCCACCGACATGCTGCGCCTGATCTGCTGGGTCAGCCTGGTCCCGCCTTTGCCGCTGCTGGCGCTTTCCTATCTATTCGAAGGTCCGCACGCCATCGAGCGCGCCGTGCTGAACATGAGCTGGGGCGGCTTCGGCGCGCTGCTCTACATCGCCTTCGGCGCGACCACGGTGGGCTTCGCCATCTGGAGTTTCCTCCTGCGCCACTACCCGGCCAGCCTGGTGACGCCGTTCGCCCTGGCGGTGCCGGTGTCGGGCATGCTCGCCGGCTGGCTGCTGCTCGGCGAACGCCTCGACCTGGACAGCCTGCTGGCCTGCGCGCTGGTGTTCGTCGGGCTGGCCATCACCCTGTTGCCGGCCAGCCTGCTGCGACGCTTCGCCTGGCCGGTGCGGCGGGTGGGATGAAAACGGCGGAAGACATCCTCGCGCTGATCGCCGCCGATTCCTCGCGCCTGCATCTGCTCCGCGTGCTGCGCGAGGTCGGCCCGGAGGGCGCCTGGATCGGCGCCGGCTTCGTGCGCAACGCGGTATGGGACCATCTGCATGGCTACGGCGAAGCCACGCCGCTGGCGGACATCGACGTACTTCATTTCGCCCCGCGGGCCCTCGACCCGCAGGCCGACGCCGACTTCGAGGCCGCGTTGCGCCGTCGCTGCGAGGCGCCCTGGTCGGTGAAGAACCAGGCGCGCATGCACCTGCGCAACGGCGACCGGCCCTACCGGGATTGCGCCGATGCGCTGTGCCACTGGGCGGAAACGTGCACGGCGGTGGCGCTGCGACTCGTCGGCGAACGCCTGGAGCTACTGGCGCCGCTGGGCGTCGACGACCTGCTGGCGCTGAAGGTGCGGCCCACCGCGCATTTCGCCGGCAAGCCGGAGGTCTACCGGCGGCGCCTGCGGGAGAAGAACTGGACGGCGCGCTGGCCGCTGCTGGATATCAGTGGCAGCAGCCAGACGCCAGATCCTTGAGGATCGGGCAGTCGGGGCGGTGGTCGCCCTGGCAGTGCTCGACCAGGTCCTGCAGGGTGTCGCGCAGGGTGCTGAGTTCCTCGATCTTGCGGTTCAGCTCGCGCACGTGCTGCGCCGCCAGGGCCTTGACGTCGGCACTGGCGCGCTGGCGATCCTGCCAGAGGGTGAGCAGCTTGCCGACTTCGTCGAGGGAGAAACCGAGGTCCCGCGAACGGCGGATGAACGCCAGGGTATGCAGGTCGTTCTCGTTGTAGTGGCGGTAGCCGCTGGCGCTGCGTCCGGCCGGGCGGAGCAACTCGATGGACTCGTAGTAACGGATCATCTTCGGCGTCAGTCCGCTTTTCTTCGCCGCTTCACCGATATTCATCCGGGTCTCCTGGGAGGTTGCGAAGCCGCTAGCCTATCCCTTTCCCGGCCAATGCGCAGGCTATCAGATATGTGACCGCCCGCTGTCCGGACCTCTGGCCGGCGGCCGCGTCGCGTCCGGCTGGGTCTTCGGCAGGAACACCTGTACTTCCAGCCCTTTGCCCTCCAGTCCCTTGCCCAGGCCGATACTGCCGAAGTGCAGTTCGACGATGCGCTTGACGATCGGCAGGCCCAGGCCGCTGCCCTCGCCGCTGCTGGTGGCGGGGCTGCGGTAGAAGCGGGTGAAGATCGCCTGCTGCTCTTCCAGGGCGACCCCGGGGCCGTTGTCGCGCACCCGCAGCACGGCGTGCTGGGCGCGATTCTCGACGCGGATCTCGACCTGGCCCCCAGCCGGTGTGTAGCGCAGGGCGTTGCCCACCAGGTTGCCGACCATCGCCTTCAGCCACAGGTCGATGCCCATCACGTGCACGGTCTCCTGGTGCAACGACAGCTCGATGTCCTTGTCGATGGCCTGGCGCGCCAGTTCGGAGAGTACGTCTTCGGCCAGGGTGGCGAGGTTGACCGGGTGGAATTGCTCCAGCAGGGCGTCGCCGTCGAGGCGGGCGAGAAGCAGGATCTGCTCCATCAAGGTGCTGATCCGCTCGACGCTGCGACTGACTTGCAGCAGGCCGCGGGCGTGGGCCTTGGGGTCTTCCGAACGCAACGCGACCTGGGCATGGGTGCGCAGGCTGGCCAGCGGCGTGCGGATCTCATGGGCGGCGTCGCTGGTCAGTCGGCGTTCGGCCTCGAGGGCGGTGCGCAGGCGCTCCAGCAGGAGGTTGAGTTCGTCGATGAGGCCGCGGATCTCCAGCGGCACCGCCTCCACCGCGATCGGCTGCAGGTGTCGCGCGGAGCGCTGCTGGACCTCGGCCTGCACTTCGCGTAGCGGCGCCAGGCCGCGGGCAACGCCGAACCAGACCAGGCCGCCGAGCAACGGCAGCGCCAGCAGTAGCGGGAACAGCGAATAGAACAGCAGCAGGTTCATGGTGTGCTGGCGGTAGATCAGGTTTTCGCTGATCCAGATCTGGAAGCCGTCGATGTTCAGCTGGAGCACCCGCCAGTGGGTGCCCTGGGCTTCCACGGTGCTGAAGCCGGGGCCCTGGGCCGTGATCTCCGGCGGCAGGTTGAGGCTCGACAGCAGCGGCTGGCCGTCGCGCCACAGGGCGTAGCCGAGGGCGCTTTCGCGGCGCAGCAGGGGCAGGCCCTGGATCGCCTCGCGGCTGCGTTCGATGATCTCGGTGATCGAGCCGTCCTCGCTGGCCTGGTCTTCGGTGGCAAGGTCGAGCAGGCGCAGGGCGGCTTCGCCGAAGTCCACCATGTCGTCGTCGAACAGGCGGTTCACCTGCTTCAGCGAGAGGTGGTAGGTCAGCGCCGCCACGCTCAGCCAGCACAGCACGAAGCCGACCAGCAGGTTGATCAGCAGGCGCCGGCGGACGGAGGGGACGGCGGTACGCGGCATCGGAGGACTCCGGTAGGCGGTTTTCAAGGCGCCGGCTGGTCGATGCCGTAGCCGATGCCGCGGACGGTGCGGATCAACTGGTTGCCGAGCTTGCGCCGCAGGTGATGGACATGGACCTCGATGGCGTTGCTCTCGACGTCGCCGCTCCAGCCGTAGAGGCTCTGCTCCAGTTGGTTGCGCGAGAGCACCTTGCCGCTGTTCTCCAGCAGCAGGCGCAGCAGCGCGTATTCGCGCGGCGCCAGTTCCACCGCCTGGCCGGACAGTGTCACCTGGTGGGTCGCCGGGTCCAGGCGCAGCTCGCCGTGCACCAGTTGCGGCAGGGCGCGACCGGTGGTGCGGCGGGTCAGGGCGCGCACCCGTGCCTGCAGTTCGTCGAGATCGAAGGGCTTGGTCAGGTAGTCGTCGGCACCGCTGTCGAGCCCGGCGACCCGGTCGGCCACCTTGTCCCGCGCGGTGAGTAGCAGCACCGGGGTGAGCCGGCCCTGGTGGCGCAGGTTGCGCAGGATGTCCAGGCCGCTGCGGCGCGGCAGGCCGATGTCGAGCACCAGCAGGTCGAACTCGTCGGTGACCAGCGCGTTCTCCGCGGCCACGCCGTCGGTCACCCATTCCACGGTATCGCCTTCCAGGCGCAGCCCGGCGCGGATGCCGTCGCCGAGCAGCAGGTCGTCCTCGGCCAGCAGTATTCTCATGGCAGCCTCGTTTCAGTGATTCCACAATTCCCACAGGCTCAGGCCGGCCTCCAGCAGGAGGATGGCGACGATCAGCCATTCGACCCGCAGTTCGCCCCGGAAGTAACGGTATTCACCGAGGCGGTCGGCGGCCAGTTCGTAGAGGTCCTGCAGCACTTCGATGCGGTCGTCCAGGGTCGCCAGGCGATCGTGCACTTCGGCCTGCATGGCCAGTTCGTTGTAGAGCCGGCGCACCGCGCCGTTCAGTTGCAGCGGCGGCTTCTCCAGGTGCGACTCCAGGCGGACATAGGCCATGCGCCAGAGTGTAGTGCGTCGTACCTGCCGGTTCACATGTTCCTGGCGCCGCAGGGCGGCACGGCGCGGTAGCTGGGTCAGTTCGACATCGGCCTGGGCCGGCTCCCAGGCCGCCGCGGTGTCGTCTTCCAGGCGCCGCAGGTGACCTTCGTGCCAGGCGAAGACGGCCAGGCCTTCGAGCAGCTCCCGGCAGCGTTCGGGATTGCCGATGACCAGCGCGCGGCCGGGGCGCCACAGCACTCGCTCGCCGAACGAGGGTGCTTCCAGGGTCGGCTGGCGCTCGTCCTCGCCGGCGGCCATCCAGGCTTCCAGGCGCTGGCGCCAGGCGTGCCCGGTCTGTAGCCCGGCGTTGGCGAAGATCACCAGCAGCTCGTCGTCGACGGCGGTCTCCGGCAGTTCCGCGTCTTCGCTCAGCTCGATACGTTGCGCCAGGACGGCCAGCACCGGCTGCGGATCGCGCAGGGTGGCCAGCAGCGGCAGGCCGCCGCTGTCCGCGGCGGAGCGGAAGCGTACCCGGTGCAGCAGGCAGGGCGCGCCGTTGACGGCCAGCGGTACGCTGGCCAGGGGAGCGGCGGACATCTTCAGGTCCTCGCCAGGGCCGGCAATTGTGCCGGGCCGAACTCGATCTCCTCGATATCCGGCGGTGCGACGAAGGGTACGCCGTCTTCCAGTACCGGTCCCGGCTGGGCGAGCAGGAAGCGGGTTTCCCGGTCCATCACGAAGCAGGCCTTGAGGTAGTCGCCGTCGAGGTGGTCGAGCCACAGCGGGCCGAGCTTGCGTTCGATGCGTCGGTCGATGTCCTCGGCCTGCCAGTGGTTCGCGTCGAGCCAGTCGGAAGCCAGCAGGAAGCCCCAGGAGGAGAGGAACGAGGGCACCGTGGCGCGGTAGCTGTGGACCTGGGAGAAGACACTGCGCAGGGTACGGGCGAGGGCCGCGTGGGGCTTGTCGTCGCTGTGCGAGAACTCCAGGCCCTGCACCGCGATCACCCCGCCCGGACGCAGCCGCGAGTGCAGCAGTTCGTAGAACTGGCGGGTATAGAGAGCCTGGGCCGGGCCGTTGTCGAGCATGTCGACGACATCGATGATGACCACGTCGTAGAGCGACGGGTCGCGCTCGAGATAGGCCCGGCCGTCCTCGGCGAGCAGTTCGCAGCGCGGGTCGTCGAAGGCGCCCTGGTGCCACTGGAACAGGTGCTCACGGCACAGTTCCACCAGCTCCCGGTCGAGATCGACCATCACCGCCCGCCGCACGCTGGCATGGGACAGCACCTCGCGCAGGGTGGCGCCTTCGCCGCCGCCGATGATCAGTACGTCGCGCGGCTCGTCGTGGGCGAGCATGGCCGGCTGCACCAGCAGCTCGTGGTACAGCGACTCATCGCTCTCGGCGCTCTGGATCGCGCCGTCGAGCATCAGCACGCGGTCGTAGTTGTAGGTGTCGGCGATCAGCACGTTCTGCCAGCGCGTGCGGCCCTGGTAGAGCACCCGGCGCAGGCGGTAGACGTACTGGTCGAAGGGGTCGCTGTCCTCGATCGCGGTGATCGCGCCGTCGCCTTCCAGCAGCGGGTCCGGCGGATAGAAATAGAAGTGGTTCGGCGGCAGCGGCGGCAGCCCGGCGGCGACCTCCGCCGGCACCAGGCCGGTGAGGTCGACGGCGTAACGGGCCTGGCTCAGGTCGGGAGCCAGCGGGGCGCGTTCGATCGGCGTATCCATCAGGCCACCCCCGTGCCCTGGCCCAGCGCCCAGCGCAGGGTCGGGCTGTCTTCGTCGACCGGGCCATTGCCGGCCAGGCTGCGGCTGAGCAGCCCCAGGCGATGGCCGCCGAGGCCGCGGTCCATGCTCGAGATCAGGTGCCGACGGCTGCCCAGGCGTTCGCTGAGCACGCGCACGGCCTGGGCGCCATCGAGCACGTCGCCGCAGGTGAACACGTCGACCGCGGCATAGCCGTACTCCGGCCAGGTATGGATCGCCAGGTGCGATTCGGCGATCACCACCACGCCGGAGATGCCGATCGGGCTGAACTTGTGGAACGCCGAGGTGATGATGGTGGCGTTGGCCTGGCGGGCGGCCTCGAGCATGCTTTCCTCGATCCACTGGATATCGTCGAAGCGCTGGTCGACGCAGTCGAACAGCTCGATGACCAGTTGCTTGCCGAGCACGGTGATCGGATCGAGTCGCAACGGTTGAATTGCCATGAAGGCCTCCTGCTTCCGTTTCGGCGAGGGATGTCCTCGCGGTGGAAGGCACGATAGGCGCGGCTGACTTAAGAGGTGCTTAACGACGGATTTTTTGCCCGCCCCGGCGCGGGCCGACGACGCCGGAGCACCCATTTCGCCTGACGTAGGGCGAATAGCGCCAGCGGCGCTATTCGCCGCTTCTGCGGAGCATGGCCCGGCGGATAACCGCGAGGCGGTTATTCGCCCTACCGAGGCGCGCCCTTCGCCTGCGTCACCCGGTCCACCAGGTAGACCACCCCGCGGTAGTCGATCCCGCCGTGCTCGCTGAGGCCGATCTCGCAGGTACGGCTGGTGGACACGCCTTCCTCGCAGAACTGCACGGCATCCTTCAGGCTGCGCAGGGAGTGAGCGTTCAGTTCCGGCGTGGTGAAGCCCTTGTCGCCGGCGAAGCCGCAGCAGTGAATGCCTTCCGGGATCACCACCTCGCGGGTGCAGCGGCCGACCAGGTCGATCAGAGCCTGGCTCTCGCCGAGGTGCTGGGTGCTGCAGGTGACGTGCACCGCTACCGGTTTGTCCTGCGGGATGAACTCCAGGCGATCGAGCAGGTGACTGCGGATGAACTTCACCGGGTCGTGGATCTGCAGCCGCGGATCGTCCAGACCCTGGACCAGGCGCAGGGTGCAGGGGCTGGTGTCGCAGTAGATCGGGTCGAGGCCGCCGCGGCTGGCCTGGAGCAGGGCGGCGAGCAGTTCGTCGCGCTTGTCGTCGGCCTGCTTCGCATACCCCTTGGACGCGAACGGCTGACCGCAGCAGAGGTTGTCCAGGTTATCCGGGAACACCACCTGGTAGCCGGCTTTTTCCAGCAGACGGCGGGTCTTGTCCAGCAGCGGCTCGCGCTCTTCGTCGCCGAAGGCCGGGCCCATGGCGCGCGAGACGCAGGCGGCGAGATAGACCACCCGTGGCCGCTCGTCGTCGAGCGGGGCGGGTGGCGGCGCCAAGCGTACCGGCTGCGGCAGCGCCGGCGTCCATTGCGGCACGCGGCCGCCGCTGGCCTGGCTGAGGCCGCAGCTGGCCCTGGCCAGCAGGGGCGCGCCAAGCAGACGCCGGGCGCCGTCGGCAGCGAGCAGGGCGAAGCGCGCAGCACGCATGGCGCCGGCAAAGTTGCGCGCCAGCCAGGTGGCGCCTTCGGCGTGCCGGGCGTCGGCGCCGCGCAGCTTGCGGATCAGCTCGCCGGTGTTGATGTTCACAGGACAGCGCTGGGCGCATAGGCCGGTGGCGGCGCAGGTGTCGATGCCCTGGTAGCGGTAGTCGCGCTCCAGCGCCGTGGTGTCGACGCCGGCGCGCTTCTTCGCCTGGATGTCGCGCCACAGGACGATGCGCTGGCGTGGCGTGAGGGTCAGTCCGCGCGACGGGCAGACCGGTTCGCAGAAGCCGCACTCGATGCACTTGTCGACGATCTCGTCGGCGGCCGGCAGCGGCTTGAGGTTCTTCAGGTGGCTCTGCGGGTCGTCGCTGAGGACCACGCCCGGGTTGAGGATGCCGCGCGGGTCGAGCAGGCGCTTGAGCTGCCACATCAAGCGATAGGCGTCCTCGCCCCACTCCAGTTCGACGAACGGCGCCATGTTGCGCCCGGTGCCATGCTCGGCCTTCAGCGAGCCGCCGTACTCCACCGCCACCAGGTGCGCCACGTCGTCCATGAACGCCGAGTAGCGGGCGATCTGCTCGGGCGAGTCGAAGCCCTGGGTGAAGACGAAGTGCAGGTTGCCCTCCAGCGCGTGGCCGAAGAGGATCGCCTCATCGTAGCGGTGCTTGTCGAACAGCTCGATCAGGCGGTTGACTCCCTCGGCCAGTCGTTCGACGGGGAAGGTGACGTCCTCGATGATCACCGTGGTGCCGGTCTCGCGCACCGCGCCGACAGCCGGGAAGGTGTCCTTGCGGATGCGCCAGAGCTGGTTGTAGACCGCCGGGTCTTCGCTGAAGTCGACCTGCTTCTCCAGCGGATATTCGGCGATGGAGGCCATGATCCGCCCGAGCTGTTCGTGCAGCAGCGTGCGGCTCGCCGCGCGGGACTCGATGAGCAGGGCGCAGGCACCGGCGGAAAGGCTCTTCACCCATTCCGGCATGCCCTGCATGTTCTCCACCGAGCGCAGGCTGCGCCGATCGAGCAGTTCCACCGCCGAGACCGGCTGGCGCTTGAGCACCGCGACCGCCGTGCAGCAGGTTTCCACCGTGGGGAAAACCAGCAGCGCCGAGGCCTTGTGCGGGTGTTCCGGGACGGTGTCGTAGGTCACCGCGCTGATGAAGCCGAGGGTGCCCTCGGAGCCGACCATCAGGTGGGTGAGGATGTCCAGCGGCTCGTCGTAGTCGACCAGCGCGTTCAGCGACAGGCCGGTGGTGTTCTTCAGCCGGTACTTGTGACGGATCTTCGCGGCCAGTTCGGCGTTGGCGCGGGTCTCGCGGCCGAGTTCGGCGAGCCGTTCCAGCAGCTCGCCGTGGCTGGCGCGGAAGGCCGCGACGCTGGCCGGGTCCTCGCTGTCCAGGCGGGTGCCGTCGGCCAGCAGCAGGCGCAGGCCGGCAAGGGTGTGGTAGCTGTTCTGCGCGGTGCCGCAGCACATGCCGCTGGCGTTGTTGGCGACGATGCCGCCGATCTTGCAGGCGTTGATCGAGGCCGGGTCGGGACCGATCTTGCGGCCGAACGGCGCCAGCCAGGCGTTCGCCTGGGCGCCGATGACACCCGGCTGCAGGCGGATCTGCGCGCCGTCGGCGCGGATTTCCCGGCCGTTCCAGTTGTCGCCGAGGACGAGCAGCACCGAGTCGCTGATGGCCTGGCCGGAGAGGCTGGTGCCGGCGGCGCGGAAGGTCACCGGGACCTGCTCGCGGTAGGCGACGGATAGGATCGCGGCGACCTCGTCCTCGCTTTCGACGCGCAGCACCAGCTTGGGAATCAACCGGTAGAAACTGGCGTCGGTGCCGAAGGCCAGGGTCGACAGCGGGTCGTCGAAGCGGCGTTCGCGCGGTATCAGCCGCTCGACGGTCTCGAGAAAGGGAATCGGCAGGCTCATCGGCTTTCCTCGGCCCTGGGACGACGGTCACGCCCCGGGCGTTTTCAGGCTTTTCTGGCGGGCGTCTCAGGCGCCCAGTTCGCGGACCAGCGAGTCGGCGCTGATCTCGCCGATCGACTTGGCCCCGGTGAGGACCATGGCCACGCGCATTTCCTTTTCGATCAGTTCGAGCAGGTTGCGCACCCCGGCCTCGCCGGCGGCGGCCAGGGCGTAGACGAAGGCGCGGCCGAGCAGCACGCTGTCGGCGCCGAGGGCGATCATCCGCACCACGTCGAGACCGGTGCGGATGCCGGAGTCGGCAAGGATCGCCAGTTCGCCCTTCACCGCGTCGGCGATCGCCGGCAGCGCGCGGGCGCTGGACAGCACGCCATCGAGCTGGCGGCCGCCGTGGTTGGAGACGACGATGCCGTCGGCGCCGAACTTCACCGCATCCCTGGCATCCTCGGGGTCGAGGATGCCCTTGATCACCATCGGGCCGTCCCAGAACTCGCGGATCCACTCCAGGTCCTTCCAGGAAATCGACGGGTCGAAGTTGGCGCCCAGCCAGCCGATGTAGTCCTCCAGTCCGGTCGGGTTGCCGCGGTAGGCGGAAATGTTGCCGAGGTCGTGGGGCTTGCCCAGCAGGCCGACGTCCCAGGCCCAGGCCGGGTGGGTCATGGCTTGCAGGATGCGGCGCGGCGCGGCGTAGGGGCCGCTCATGCCGGAATGGGCGTCGCGGTAGCGGGCGCCGGGGACCGGCATGTCGACGGTGAACACCAGGGTGGTGACGCCGGCGGCCTTGGCCCGCTCCAGGGCGTTGCGCATGAAGCCGCGGTCCTTCAGCACGTAGAGCTGGAACCACATCGGCCGGTCGATGGCCGGGGCGACCTCCTCGATCGGGCACACCGATACCGTCGACAGGGTGAAGGGCACGCCCTTCGCCGCCGCCGCGCGTGCCGCCTGGACTTCGCCGCGGCGGGCGTACATGCCGGTGAGACCGACCGGGGCGAGCGCCACCGGCATCGCCAGGGTCTCGTTGAACAGGCGGGTTTCCAGGCTCAGCTCGGACATGTTCTTCAGCACCCGCTGACGCAGGGCGATGGCCGACAGGTCCTCGACGTTGCGACGCAAGGTGTACTCGGCGTAGGCGCCGCCGTCGATGTAGTGGAAGAGGAACGGCGGCAGCTTGCGTTGGGCGGCGGCGCGGTAGTCGGTGGAAGCGGAAATGATCATTGGGCTCTTCCGTTGTGTCGAAAGGTTTTGCATCGAGCGCAGTGGAGCGGGACACGGCGGAAATGGCCAAGGGAGCCGGGCCTACGATCGTAGGCGAGTCTCCCCCGGGCCATTTCCTGCGCAGTATCGCCGACGCGCGGCCGATCAGGGCGCGGTCAGTGCACCAGCATGCCGGTGAATAGGTATGCCTGGGCCAGGGTGATCAGTCCGACCAGCGCGGCGAAGATCAGGCTGTGCTTCAGGGTGAAGCGGAACAGGTCGGATTCCTTGCCGACCATCCCGGTCGCGGCACAGGCCACGGCGATGGATTGCGGGGAGATCATCTTGCCGGTCACGCCGCCGCTGGTATTGGCGGCCACCAGCAGGGTGTCGCTGACTCCGATCTGGTGCGCGGTGGTCGACTGCAGGGAGCTGAACAGGGCGTTGGAGGACGTATCCGAACCGGTCAGGAATACCCCCAGCCAGCCGAGGAACGGCGAGAAGAACGGGAACGCCGCGCCGGTACCGGCCAGGACCAGGGCCAGGGTGGTGGACATGCCCGAGTAGTTGGTGACGAAGGCGAAGGCCAGGACCATGCCGATGGACAGGATCGGCCACTTCAGCTCCACCAGGACTTCCTTGAAAGTGGTAATACCAATTTTCGCTCCGATGCGCAGGATGAACATCGATACCAGCGCCGAGAGGAAGATCGCCGTGCCGGTGGCGGAGATCGGGTCGAACTTGAATACCGCGGCGATCGGCGTGGCGCTGGTGGCGATCGGCGCGCCCTTGACCACCAGTTGGTCGAGGTGCGGGATGGCGAAGTTGAACACCAGCCAGTAGAGCTCGCCGCCCGGGGCGAACAGGGCCTTGAAAGGTTTCAGGGTCCAGATGGTCACCAGTACGGTGAGCACCAGGAACGGCGACCAGGCCTTGAGGATCTCGCCGAAGCTGTAGGCGGACGGTTCGACGCTGCGTTGCCCGCCGTAGCCGCCACCGGCCACGGCCGCGCCGCCGCTGGCGGCGAGCGCTTCGCTGGCGCCCTGCGGCTGCCAGACCTTGAGGAACAGGGTCAGGGAGACCAGGCTGACCAGCGCCGAGGTGATGTCCGGCAACTCCGGGCCGATGAAGTTGGACGTCAGGTACTGAGTGATGGCGAAGCTGCCGCCGGCGACGATGGCGGCCGGCCAGGTTTCGCGGATGCCGCGCCAGCCGTCCATCATGAACACCAGCCAGAACGGTACCAGGATCGACAGGAACGGTAGTTGGCGGCCGGTCATGGCGCCGATCTTGAAGGCGTCGATGCCGGTCACCTGGCCGGCGACGATGATCGGGATGCCCAGTGCGCCGAAGGCCACCGGCGCAGTGTTGGCGATCAGGCACAGGCCGGCGGCGTAGAGCGGATTGAAGCCGAGGCCGACGAGCAGGGCGGCGGTGATCGCCACCGGCGCGCCGAAACCGGCGGCGCCTTCGAGGAAGGCCCCGAAGGAGAAGCCGATCAGCAGTACCTGCAGGCGCTGGTCGCCGGTAATCGACAGCACCGAGCTGCGGATCACCTCGAACTGGCCGCTCTTCACCGTCAGTTTGTAGAGGAAGACCGCCGCGACGATGATCCAGGCGATCGGCCAGAGACCGTAGAGGAAGCCGTAGCCGGCGGCGGCGAAGGCCATGTCGGCGGGCATGTGGAAGGCGAAGATGGCCACCGCGATGGCCAGCGCCAGGGTGATGCTGCCGGCGATGTGGCCCTTGAGGCGGAATACCGCCAGGGCGAGGAAGAAGAACACGATCGGGATGACGGCCGCGGCGGCCGACAGGCCGAGACTGCCTAGGGGGGTATAGAGTTGTTGCCAGGCTTGCATGGGGGTTGGCTCCCTAATTGTTGTTGGGTTTGCCTGTGACCAGATCGGACACGCGCCAAGACCTGTGTGTGCAAGGGCGCTGGGCAGCCGAACCTGGCAAAGCTCGCATAATTGGTAAGACCAATTTACAAAAGCGAGCGCTCAGGTTAAGAGTCGAGCGTTCGGCGTGTCAATTTGCCCGTCTACGACTTTTGTCTAAGGATGCTCGTGCGGGGCTCGTGGCGCCTCGCTTGTGGTGCGGGGAGCGGCTCGGTACGCTTCCTCTCTTTTTCGCGCTGGGCGCATGGCAGAGGCTTTGCGACGAAACTTCGGGTAAGGGTGTCGGGATATGGAATTTGGTCAGGTCAGGCAGCGCCGTCTGTCGGATGACATCGTTGCGCAACTGGAGGCGATGATCCTGGAGGGCACGCTGAAGTCCGGCGAGCGGCTGCCCGCCGAGCGCGTGCTTGCCGAGCAGTTCGGGGTTTCCCGGCCGTCGCTGCGCGAGGCGATCCAGAAACTGGTGGCGAAGGGGCTGCTGGTCAGCCGCCAGGGTGGCGGCAACTATGTGACCGAATCGCTGGGCGCGACTTTCAGCGATCCGCTGCTGCACCTGCTGGAGGGTAACCCGGAGGCCCAGCGCGACCTGCTGGAGTTTCGCCACACGCTGGAAGGGTCCTGTGCCTACTACGCGGCGCTGCGTGCGACCTCCCTCGATCACCAGCGCCTGACCGAGGCCTTCGAGGCGCTCCAGGCCTGCTATGCGCGCAACGACCAGGTCAGCGCGGAAGAGGGCGCCGCCGACGCGCGCTTCCACCTGGCGATCGCCGAGGCCAGCCACAACACCGTGCTGCTGCACACCATCAAGGGCCTGTTCGACTTGTTGCGGCGCAACGTGGTGACCAATATCGGCGGGATGTACGCGCAGCGCACGGAAACCCGCGCGCAACTGATGGAGCAGCACCAGCGCCTATACGACGCGATCATCAGCGGTCAGGCGGAGCTGGCCCGGGAGGTGTCCAACCAGCACATCCACTATGTGCAGGAGGTCCTGGCGGAGGTCCAGGAAGAGGCGCGCAGGATGAAGCGCTCGCAGCGCCGGCGCAGCGTGCAGGAGGACTAGCGAGGCGCGGGCAGGGACGCGCTCAGTCGTCCTTGCCGTGGCGCATGGCGCGCTGGATCTCCCGATCGGAGTCGCGCTCCTTCTCGGTGTGGCGCTTGTCGAAGTCCTTCTTGCCCTTGGCCAGGGCGATCTCGCACTTGACCAGGTGCTTCTTCCAGTACATCGACAGGGCGACGCAGGCGTAGCCTTTCTGTTGCACGGCGCCGAACAGCTTGCCCAGTTCGCGCTTGTGCAGCAGCAGCTTGCGCGTGCGCACCGGGTCGGCGATCACGTGCGTGCTGGCGGTGGTCAGGGGCGTGATGTGGCTGCCGAGCAGCCAGGCCTCGCCATCCTTGAGCAGCACGTAGCTGTCGACCAGTTGGGCCTTGCCGGCGCGCAGGCTTTTCACTTCCCAGCCCGCCAGGGCGACGCCCGCCTCAAAGCGTTGTTCGATGAAATAGTCGTGCAGAGCCTTCTTGTTCTGCGCGATGGTCCCCGAAGGGTGTTTCTTCTGCTTAGCCATAGGCGGCGCATTATAGGGAGTCGCCGGCTTCACCGCTATGGGGCGGCGTCGCGCTTGAGGGATAGAGGTGAATTTCGGACAATGCCCACTCTTTTCCTGGCCGCTGGCCAAGGTTTTGTAAGAAAAGTCTTCAAGTGGCGTCAGGCTGTGCTGAGCGTTTTTCTGCCGAACCCTGGCCCCGGTCGGCGGGCGCAGCGCGCCGCCGTGGCGGATGCCGCCGTCCCGCCGGCTATGCTTGGGGAGTCGCCCGCTCGACAGCAGAAGTGAGAGTTCTATGAGCACCCATATCCAGCGTTCGGCGCTGTTGCCTTATCCCGCCCGTGCGCTGTTCGATCTGGTGAACGACGTGAAGCGCTATCCGGAGTTCCTGCCCTGGTGTTCGGCCAGCCAGGTCCTGGAGGAGAGCGAAAGCCTGATGCGCGCCGAGCTGACCGTGGCCAAGGGTAGCCTCAGCCAGCGCTTCACCACCCGCAACGTGCTGGTGCCGGGAACTTCCATCGAGATGAACCTGGAAAACGGACCGTTCACCGAGCTGCATGGTGTCTGGCAGTTCAAGGCGCTGGGCGAGAAGGCCTGCAAGATCACTCTCGACCTGACCTTCGATTACGCCGGGCCGCTGGTCAAGGCGACCCTCGGGCCGCTGTTCACCCAGGCCGCCAACACCATGGTCGACGCGTTCTGCCAGCGCGCCAAGCAACTCTATGGCTGAGATCGCCGTCGAGGTGGTCTACGCGCTGCCGGAGCGACAGGCTTTACTGCGCCTGAGCGTGCCGGCAGGTACCAGCGCACGCGAAGCCGTGCTGCTCTCCGGCATCGCCGAGGCGTTTCCAGGGCTGGATGTGCAAGGTTGTCCGCTGGGTATCTTCGGCAAGCTCCTGGCTCGCCCGGAGGAGCGGGTGCTGGAGGCCGGCGAACGGGTGGAGATCTACCGCCCGCTGATCGCCGATCCCAAGGAGGTGCGCAAGCAGCGTGCCGCACGGGCCCGGAGCGAGCGCGAAGGCGGTTAGCCGCGGGGTTTCCTGCGGAAATGAAAAAGCCCGGCGAATGCCGGGCTTTTTCGTGGAACGCCAGCCGTCATTGCGGGCTGGGGTCCAAAGGTTCGGGGGTCGGAACCGGTACCGGCTGGGCTTCGTCCACTTCGCGCTGGAGCTGTTCCAGGGTGGAGCCCGGTTTCGGCGGCTCTTCCTTCTGCTCTTCCGGTTTCTGCTGGTCGGCCGGCTGGGTGACGGTGGTGCTGCCTTCCTTGCCGAGGATCGCTTCGTCGCGGCTGACGCCGGGCATGAAGTCGCCGTTCAGGCCGGCCAGTTGGTCGCTGTCGTTGAAGAACAGGCTGACGCGCTCCTGCTGGCGACGACCGCCGCCCGGCTGGATGCTGTAGAGGTAGTCCCAACGATTGGCGTGGAAGGTATCGACGATCAGCGGGTTGCCCATGATAAACCGCACTTGGCGTCGGGTCATTCCGGGACGCAACTGGTCTATCATGTCCTGCGTTACGACGTTGCCTTGCTGGATGTCGATTTTATAGACGCCAGGAAACGAGCAACCGGCGAGTGCGGCAAGCCCCGCGAAAGCGAGACAGGTCAGCATGAGCTTGGCGTTTTGCATCGGTGAGCGACTTCCACTATCTTGGCTGGGCAAATAAAAGCCCGATCATACCCGTATTCCGGGATACTGCGAAACATCCCGCGCTGAGAAAGCAGACATGGTTGAAAATAGCGAACTTCGAAAAGCCGGCCTTAAAGTGACCCTGCCGCGGGTCAAGATCCTGCAGATGCTCGACTCGGCCGAGCAACGCCACATGAGCGCCGAAGACGTGTACAAGGCGCTGATGGAAGCAGGCGAGGACGTGGGCCTGGCAACCGTCTATCGGGTGCTGACCCAGTTCGAGGCCGCCGGCCTGGTGGTGCGTCACAACTTCGATGGCGGCCATGCCGTGTTCGAGCTCGCCGATAGCGGCCACCACGACCACATGGTCTGCGTCGATACCGGCGAGGTGATCGAGTTCATGGACGCGGAAATCGAGAAGCGCCAGAAGGAAATCGTCCGCGAGCGCGGCTTCGAGCTGGTCGATCACAATCTGGTGCTCTACGTGCGCAAGAAGAAGTAGTCGCGCAACGGTTCCATGCGAAAACGGCGACCCTGGGGTCGCCGTTTTCATTTTCCATTGAAGGAACGTTCAGTTCTGGGCGGCCAGGTTGACCAGTTTCTTCGCGTGGGCCAGGGATTCCTTGGTCAGGTCGACGCCGCCGAGCATGCGGGCGATCTCCTCGATCCGCTGGGCCTTGTTCAGGGTGGCGACCGCCGTGCGGGTTTCGCTGCTGCCGCGTTCCTTGTGCACGAACAGGTGCTGGTGGCCCTGGGCGGCGACCTGCGGCAAGTGGGTCACGGTGAGGACCTGGCCGCGTTCGCCGAGGCGACGCAGCAACTGTCCGACCACTTCGGCGGTGGGGCCACCGATGCCGACGTCGACTTCGTCGAAGACCAGGGTGGGGATGCGCGAGGTCTGTGCCGTGATCACCTGGATCGCCAGGCTGATCCGCGACAGTTCGCCGCCCGAGGCGACCTTGGCCAGCCCTTTCAACGGCTGCCCGGGGTTGGCGCTGACCAGGAACTCCACGCTTTCCAGTCCGTTGGCCTGCGGCTCGGCGCTGTCGCCGGGATGCAGGACGATGGCGAAGCGCCCTCCGGGCATGCCCAGGCGCTGCATTTCCTGCTCCACGCTGGCGGCAAGAGGTGCGGCCGCGGCCTGGCGCAGGCGGCTCAGTTCGTCGGCTTTTTCCTGGTAATGCCGGGCGTAGGCGGCCAGCTCGTCGCCCAGGCGTCCGACCGCTTCGTCGTCGGCGTTCAGCGCCTCCAGTTCGTCGAACAGGCGCTGCTGCAGGTCGGCCAGTTCGGCGGGCTGGACCCGGTGCTTGCGCGCCAGGGAATAAATGACGTCCAGGCGCTCCTCGACCTGCTGCTGGCGATTGGGATCGGCATCGAAGTGGTCGACGAAGCGGTTCAGTTCGCCGATCGCCTCCTCGACCTGGATCTGCGCGCTGGACAACAGGTTGACCGCTTCGCCTAGGGCGGCGGGCTGGCTGCTGAACGAGGTCAGGCGGCTGAGGCTGGCATTGAGCGCGGAAAGGACGTTGCCGGCATCGCTCTCGCTGCACATTTCCACGACTTGGCGGCAGGCGGCGAGTAGGCTTTCGGCGTTGCTCAGGGTCTTCTGCTCCTGTTCCAGGCTTTCCAGTTCGTTTTCGCCGAGGGACAGGTTTTCCAGTTCTTCCAGCTGGTAGCTGAGCAACTGGTGGCGGGCGCGTTGTTCGTCGCCGCTACGCGACAGGCGTTCGAGTTCCTGGCTGGTCTGCTTCCAGCGTTGCGCGGCGAGCTGCACCTGGCGCGCCAGCTCCTGGCAGCCGGCGTACTCGTCGAGCAGGCGACGGTGGGTCTCGCTCTTCAGCAGCGACTGGTGCTCGTGCTGGCTATGGATGTCGATCAGCAGTTCGCCCAGGCTCTTCAGGTCGCCCAGAGGGCAGGGCGTGCCGTTGATGTAGGCACGCGAGCGACCTTCGGCAGTGATCACCCGGCGCAGGATGCACGGACCGTCCTGTTCCAGGTCGCGCTCGGCGAGCCAGTCGCGGGCCTCGGCGATGGCGCTGACGTCGAAGCTGGCGAGAATGTCGGCCTTGTCCGCTCCGGGACGTACCGCGCCGCTGTCGGCGCGGTCGCCGAGGGTAAGGCCGAGGGCGTCGAGCATGATCGACTTGCCCGCGCCGGTTTCGCCGGTGATCACGCTCATGCCGGTAGCGAGTTCGAGATCCAGGTGCTCGACGATGGCGTAGTTGTGAACGGACAGGTGAACCAGCATGGCGGGCGGCTCCGTGGGTTTTGTCTGGTTATTTATACAGTATTTTTTCCGGCTGGCAATTGCCGCTCGCCCCTTGAACCGTGGAAAGCCGTCCCCATATAGCCGGCAACGTTGCGAACTTATGCGTTCGCCTTGTATTTGCCAGCTTATTTTTGAAGGAGAGTGGCATGGCTGACGAACAGCAGACCCTGGATCAACAGACCCCCGAGCAGCCCACCGGCGCCGCCGAGGACCTGACCGCCCGCGTGCAGGAACTGGAGGAGCAGCTGGCTGCCGCCCAGGACCAGGCGCTGCGCATGGTCGCGGATCTGCAGAACGTACGCCGGCGTGCGGAGCAGGATGTCGAGAAGGCGCACAAGTTCGCGCTGGAGAAATTCGCCGGCGACCTGCTGGCGGTGGTCGACACCCTCGAGCGCGGCCTGGAGATGTCCGATCCCAACGACGAGGCGATCAAGCCGATGCGCGAAGGGATGGAACTGACCCTGAAGATGTTCGACGACACCCTGCGCCGCTACCAGGTGGAGGCGCTGAACCCGGAAGGCGAGCCTTTCAACCCCGAGCAGCACCAGGCGATGGCCATGCAGGAAAGCGCTTCGGCCGAGCCGGGCAGTGTCCTCAAGGTGTTCCAGAAAGGCTACCTGCTCAACGGCCGCCTGCTGCGTCCGGCGATGGTGGTGGTCAGCAAGGCGCCGGCGGAAACCCCGCCTTCCATCGACGAGCAGGCTTGAAATTCGACGCGACGACCCCATCTGGGTAGTCAACCGAGCACGAGACCCACGGGCGGGTCGCACGGAATCAAAGTTTCTGGAGAGTGAATATGGGCAAAATCATTGGCATCGACCTGGGTACCACCAACTCCTGCGTGGCTATCCTGGAGAACGGTAACGTCAAGGTCATCGAGAACGCCGAGGGCGCGCGTACCACCCCCTCGATCATCGCCTACACCAACGATGGCGAAACCCTGGTGGGCCAGCCGGCCAAGCGCCAGGCGGTCACCAACCCGCAGAACACCCTGTATGCGGTGAAGCGCCTGATCGGCCGTCGCTTCGAAGAGAACGTGGTACAGAAAGACATCCAGATGGTGCCGTACAGCATCGTCAAGGCCGACAACGGCGACGCCTGGGTGGAAGTGAAGGGCCAGAAGATGGCGCCTCCGCAGATTTCCGCCGAAGTGCTGAAGAAAATGAAGAAGACCGCCGAAGACTACCTCGGCGAGCCGGTCACCGAAGCGGTGATCACCGTTCCGGCCTACTTCAACGACAGCCAGCGCCAGGCCACCAAGGACGCCGGCCGTATCGCCGGCCTCGACGTCAAGCGGATCATCAACGAGCCGACCGCGGCGGCGCTGGCCTACGGCCTGGACAAGGCCAAGGGCGACCACACCGTGATCGTCTATGACCTGGGCGGCGGTACCTTCGACGTGTCGGTGATCGAGATCGCCGAAGTCGACGGCGAGCATCAGTTCGAAGTGCTGGCCACCAACGGCGACACCTTCCTCGGCGGCGAAGACTTCGACATCCGCCTGATCGACTACCTCGTCGACGAGTTCAAGAAGGAAAGCGGCATCAACCTGAAGGGCGACCCGCTGGCCATGCAGCGTCTGAAGGAAGCGGCCGAGAAAGCCAAGATCGAGCTGTCCTCGACCCAGCAGACCGACGTCAACCTGCCGTACGTGACTGCCGACGCGAGCGGTCCGAAGCACCTGAACGTCAAGGTTTCCCGCGCCAAGCTGGAGTCCCTGGTCGAAGACCTGGTGCAGCGCACCATCGAACCGTGCCGCACCGCGCTGAAGGATGCCGGCCTGGATGTTTCCGATATCCATGAAGTGATCCTGGTCGGCGGCCAGACCCGCATGCCGCTGGTACAGAAGACCGTTGCCGAGTTCTTCGGCAAGGAAGCGCGCAAGGACGTCAACCCGGACGAAGCCGTGGCTGTCGGTGCCGCCATCCAGGGCGCGGTCCTGGCCGGCGACGTGAAGGACGTGCTGCTGCTCGACGTGACCCCGCTGACCCTCGGCATCGAGACCCTGGGCGGCGTGATGACCGGTCTGATCGAGAAGAACACCACTATCCCGACCAAGAAGTCGCAGGTGTTCTCCACCGCCGACGACAACCAGGGCGCGGTGACCATCCACGTGCTGCAGGGCGAGCGCAAGCAGGCCGCGCAGAACAAGTCGCTGGGCAAGTTCGACCTGGCCGACATTCCGCCGGCTCCGCGCGGCGTGCCGCAGATCGAGGTGACCTTCGATATCGATGCCAACGGCATCCTGCACGTCTCGGCGAAGGACAAGGCCACCGGCAAGCAGCAGTCCATCGTGATCAAGGCATCCTCCGGCCTGTCCGAGGATGAGATCCAGCAGATGGTCCGCGATGCCGAGGCGAACGCCGAGGAGGACCGCAAGTTCGAGGAACTGGCTGCCGCTCGCAACCAGGGCGACGCGCTGGTCCACGCGACCCGCAAGATGATCACCGAGGCGGGCGACAAGGCCACCGCCGAGGACAAGGCGACCATCGAGAAGGCGCTGGGCGAGCTGGAAGCGGCGGTGAAGGGCGACGACAAGGCCGAGATCGAGGCCAAGATGAACGCTCTGTCCCAGGCTTCCACCCCGCTGGCGCAGAAGATGTACGCCGAACAGGCCCAGCAGGGCGAAGACGCTCCCCAGGGCGAGCAGGCGAAAGCCGCTGACGACGTGGTGGACGCCGAGTTCGAAGAGGTCAAGGACAACAAGTAAGCCCCGGCTTGCTTCTGCCCCGCGTGCCGGCCAGGCCGGTACGCATGATCCGCCACGCGGGAGCCTGCTCCCGCGTTGGCGTGTCTGGAGGGTCCTTAATTGAGACGGAAAGGTTATGGCGAAACGAGACTTTTACGAGGTTCTGGGGGTTGAGCGTGGCGCCAGCGAGGCGGACCTGAAGAAGGCCTACCGTCGCCTGGCGATGAAATACCACCCGGACCGCAATCCTGGCGACAAGGAAGCCGAGGACAAGTTCAAGGAGGCCAACGAGGCCTACGAGGTCCTCTCCGATGCCAGCAAGCGGGCGGCCTACGACCAGTACGGCCATGCCGGCGTCGATCCGAACATGGGTGGGGGCGCTGGCGCCGGTTTCGGCGGGGCGAGCTTCTCCGACATCTTCGGCGATGTGTTCAGCGATTTCTTCGGTGGCGGCGGCGCCCGCGGTGGCTCGCGCGGCGGCGCGCAGCGCGGCGCGGACCTGCGCTACACCCTGGATCTCGACTTGGAAGAGGCGGTACGCGGCACCACCGTCACCATCCGCGTGCCGACCCTGGTCGGTTGCAAGACCTGCAACGGCAGCGGCGCCAAGCCCGGTACCACACCGGTCACCTGCACCACTTGCGGCGGTATCGGTCAGGTGCGCATGCAGCAGGGCTTCTTCTCGGTCCAGCAGACCTGCCCGCGCTGCCACGGCACCGGCAAGATGATTTCCGATCCCTGTGGCTCCTGCCATGGGCAGGGGCGCGTGGAAGAGCAGAAGACTCTGTCGGTGAAGGTGCCGGCCGGCGTCGACACCGGCGACCGCATCCGCCTCACCGGCGAAGGCGAGGCCGGCAGCATGGGTGGTCCGGCGGGCGACCTGTACGTGGTGGTCAATGTGCGCGAGCACCCGATCTTCCAGCGCGACGGCAAGCATCTGTACTGCGAAGTGCCGATCAGTTTCGCCGACGCTGCGTTGGGTGGCGAGCTGGAAGTGCCGACCCTGGATGGCCGGGTCAAGCTGAAGATTCCGGAAAGCACCCAGACCGGCAAGCTGTTCCGCCTGCGCGGCAAGGGCGTGGCCCCGGTGCGCGGCGGCGGCGCCGGCGACCTGATGTGCAAGGTGGTAGTGGAAACCCCGGTGAACCTGGACAAGCGCCAGCGCGAGCTGCTCGAGGAGTTCCGCAAGTCGTTGCAGAGCGACACCTCGCATTCGCCCAAGGCCAGTGGCTGGTTCGAAGGCATGAAGCGTTTCTTCGACGACCTATAAACAAAGCCATGGGCGCGGCCTGACCGCCGCGTCCGGGTTCCGCGTGGAGTGGTTTTATGCGACGTATAGCCGTAGTGGGCGCCGCCGGGCGCATGGGCAAGAACCTGATCGAGGCCGTTCAGCAGACCGGCGGTGCCGCCGGGCTGACGGCGGCGGTGGATCGTCCGGATAGCACCCTGGTGGGGGCGGACGCCGGCGAGCTGGCCGGTCTCGGCCGGATCGGCGTGCCGCTGTCCGGGGACCTGGGCAAGGTCTGCGAGGAGTTCGACGTCCTGATCGACTTCACCCATCCCTCCGTAACCCTGAAGAACATCGAGCAGTGCCGCAAGGCGCGCCGCGCGATGGTCATCGGCACCACCGGCTTCAGCGCCGACGAGAAGCTGCTGCTGGCCGAAGCGGCGAAGGATATCCCGATCGTCTTCGCTGCCAACTTCAGCGTCGGCGTGAACCTTTGCCTGAAGCTTCTGGATACCGCGGCACGGGTGCTGGGCGACGAAGTGGATATCGAGATCATCGAGGCCCATCACCGGCACAAGGTCGATGCACCGTCCGGCACCGCCTTGCGCATGGGCGAGGTGGTAGCCCAGGCGCTCGGCCGGGACCTCCAGGAAGTGGCGGTCTACGGACGTGAGGGGCAGACCGGCGCGCGGGCGCGGGAAACCATCGGCTTCGCCACCGTGCGCGCCGGCGACGTGGTGGGCGACCACACCGTGCTGTTCGCCGCCGAGGGCGAGCGCGTGGAGATCACCCACAAGGCTTCCAGCCGCATGACCTTTGCCCGTGGCGCGGTGCGTGCGGCACTGTGGCTGGAGGGCAAGGAGAACGGCCTGTACGACATGCAGGATGTGCTCGGTCTACGCTGAGACGCTGCCGCACGTCGTCTTATTGGTGGACCGGAATGTCGCGATTCTGTAAACTACAGCTTTAGTGTGTCCACTAAAAGCAGCGCAGCATGAATCGAAAAAAAGCGGGATGACTCTTCACGGTGTCATCCCGCTTTTTTACACCTGCGCGACCAGTCAGGCTTGATTTACGGGAGGTCTTCTTGACTAAGCCAGCCATACTTGCACTTGCCGACGGCAGCATTTTTCGCGGTGAAGCCATCGGTGCCGACGGCCAGACCGTTGGCGAGGTGGTGTTCAACACCGCCATGACCGGCTACCAGGAAATCCTTACCGATCCTTCCTACGCCCAGCAGATCGTCACCCTGACCTACCCACACATCGGCAATACCGGTACCACCCCGGAAGACGCCGAGGCCAACCGTGTCTGGGCCGCCGGCCTGATCATCCGCGACCTGCCGCTGATCGCCAGCAACTGGCGCAGCAAGCAGTCGCTGCCTGACTACCTGAAAGCCAACGGCACCGTCGCCATCGCCGGCATCGATACCCGTCGCCTGACCCGTATCCTCCGCGAGAAGGGTTCGCAGAACGGCTGCATCCTGGCTGGTGCCGACGCTACCGAGGAACGCGCGCTGGAGCTGGCTCGCGCCTTCCCCGGCCTGAAGGGCATGGACCTGGCCAAGGAGGTCACCACCGCCGAGCGCTACGAGTGGCGCTCCAGCGTCTGGAACCTGGAAAGCGACAGTCATCCGGAGATCCCGGCCGGTGAACTGCCGTATCACGTGGTGGCCTACGACTACGGCGTGAAGCTGAACATCCTACGCATGCTGGTGGCGCGCGGCTGCCGCCTGACCGTGGTGCCGGCGCAGACACCGGCCAGCGAAGTGCTGGCGCTGAACCCTGACGGCATCTTCCTTTCCAACGGCCCCGGCGACCCCGAACCGTGCGACTACGCGATCCAGGCGATCCGCGAATTCCTCGATACCGAGATCCCGGTGTTCGGCATCTGCCTCGGCCATCAGTTGCTGGCCCTGGCCTCTGGCGCCAAGACCCTGAAGATGGGCCACGGGCACCACGGCGCCAACCACCCGGTGCAGGACCTGGACAGCGGCGTGGTGATGATCACCAGCCAGAACCACGGTTTCGCGGTCGACGAGAGCACCCTGCCGGACAACCTGCGAGCCACTCACAAGTCGCTGTTCGACGGTACCCTGCAGGGTATCGAGCGCACCGACAAGGTCGCTTTCAGCTTCCAGGGCCACCCCGAGGCGAGCCCCGGTCCGCATGACGTCGCCCCGCTGTTCGACCGCTTCATCTCGGCGATAGCCGAGCGTCGCTGAGGAGCAGAGCCATGCCGACCCTGGGGATAACCGATTTCTGGACCTACGTGCTGGGTGTGGTTTTCGTGATCCTGTTGCCCGGACCGAACTCGTTGTTCGTCCTCGCGACTTCGGCCCAGCGTGGCGTGGCGACCGGCTACCGGGCCGCCTGCGGCGTGTTCCTCGGCGACGCGGTGCTGATGCTGCTGTCGGCTCTTGGCGTGGCCTCCCTGCTGAAGGCCGAGCCGATGCTGTTCATCGGCCTGAAGTACCTCGGTGCGGCCTACCTGTTCTATCTCGGCGTCGGCATGCTGCGGGGCGCCTGGCGCAAGCTGCGCAATCCCGAGGCGACGGCGGCGCAGGCCGAACAGGTGGATGTCCACCAGCCGTTCCGCAAGGCGCTGCTGCTCAGCCTGTCGAATCCCAAGGCGATCCTGTTCTTCATCTCCTTCTTCATCCAGTTCGTCGATCCCGGCTATGCCTATCCGGGGCTGTCGTTCCTGGTGCTGGCGGTGATCCTGGAACTGGTCAGCGCCCTTTACCTGAGCTTCCTGATTTTCACCGGTGTGCGGCTGGCGGCCTGGTTCCGCCGGCGGCAACGGTTGGCTGCCGGCGCCACTTCGGGCGTCGGCGCCCTGTTCGTCGGCTTTGGTGTGAAGCTGGCCACCGCAACCCTGTCCTGATTATTGCAACGAGAGTCCCATGCCAAAACGTACAGACATAAAGAGCATCCTGATCCTCGGTGCCGGCCCCATCGTGATTGGCCAGGCCTGCGAATTCGACTACTCCGGCGCCCAGGCCTGCAAGGCCCTGCGCGAGGAGGGCTACCGCGTCATCCTGGTGAACTCCAACCCCGCGACCATCATGACCGACCCGGCGATGGCCGACGCGACCTACATCGAGCCGATCAAGTGGGCCACCGTGGCCAAGATCATCGAGAAGGAACGCCCCGACGCGCTGCTGCCGACCATGGGCGGCCAGACTGCGCTGAACTGCGCCCTGGACCTGGAGCGCCACGGCGTGCTGGAGAAGTTCGGCGTGGAGATGATCGGCGCCAATGCCGATACCATCGACAAGGCCGAGGACCGCTCGCGCTTCGACAAGGCGATGAAGGATATCGGCCTGGCCTGTCCGCGCTCGGGCATCGCCCACAGCATGGAGGAGGCCTACGGCGTGCTCGAGCAGGTTGGCTTCCCCTGCATCATCCGTCCGTCCTTCACCATGGGCGGCACCGGCGGCGGTATCGCCTACAACCGTGAAGAGTTCGAAGAGATCTGCGCCCGTGGCCTCGACCTGTCGCCGACCAACGAGCTGCTGATCGACGAGTCGCTGATCGGCTGGAAGGAGTACGAGATGGAGGTGGTCCGCGACAAGAAGGACAACTGCATCATCGTCTGCTCCATCGAGAACTTCGACCCGATGGGCGTGCACACCGGTGACTCGATCACCGTGGCACCGGCGCAGACCCTGACCGACAAGGAATACCAGATCATGCGCAACGCCTCGCTGGCGGTATTGCGCGAGATCGGCGTGGAAACCGGCGGTTCCAACGTGCAGTTCGGCATCTGCCCGAACACCGGGCGCATGGTGGTGATCGAGATGAACCCGCGGGTTTCCCGCTCCTCGGCCCTGGCCTCCAAGGCCACCGGTTTCCCGATCGCCAAGATCGCCGCCAAGCTGGCGGTCGGCTACACCCTCGACGAACTGCAGAACGACATCACCGGCGGTCGCACCCCGGCGTCGTTCGAGCCGGCCATCGACTACGTGGTGACCAAGATCCCGCGCTTCGCCTTCGAGAAGTTCCCGAAAGCCGATGCCCGCCTGACCACCCAGATGAAGTCGGTCGGCGAAGTCATGGCCATCGGCCGGACCTTCCAGGAGTCGGTGCAGAAAGCCTTGCGCGGCCTGGAAGTCGGCGCCACCGGCTTCGATCCGAAGCTCGACCTGAACGACCCGGAGGCCGACAGCATCCTCAAGCGCGAGCTGACCGTGCCCAGCGCCGAGCGTGTCTGGTACGTCGCCGACGCCTTCCGCGCCGGCAAGAGCGTCGAGGAAGTGTTCGAGCTGACCCGCATCGACGAATGGTTCCTGGTGCAGATCGAGGACCTGGTCAAGGACGAGGAGAAGGTCAAGACCCTCGGCCTGTCCTCCATCGATCGCGAGCTGATGTACAAGCTCAAGCGCAAGGGCTTCTCCGACGCGCGCCTGGCCAAGCTGCTAGGCGTCACCGAGAAGAACCTGCGCAGCCATCGCCACAAGCTGAAGGTGCTGCCGGTCTACAAGCGTGTCGATACTTGCGCCGCCGAGTTCGCCACCGACACCGCCTACATGTATTCGACCTACGAGGAAGAGTGCGAGGCCAACCCGTCGAGCCGCGAGAAGATCATGATCCTCGGCGGCGGTCCGAACCGCATCGGCCAGGGCATCGAGTTCGACTACTGCTGCGTGCACGCGGCGCTGGCGATGCGCGAAGACGGCTACGAGACCATCATGGTCAACTGCAACCCGGAAACCGTCTCCACCGACTATGACACCTCCGACCGCCTGTACTTCGAGCCGGTGACCCTCGAGGACGTCCTTGAGATCGTCCGCGTCGAGCAGCCCAAGGGCGTGATCGTCCAGTACGGCGGCCAGACCCCGCTGAAGCTCTGCCGCGCCCTCGAAGAGGCCGGCGTGCCGATCATCGGCACCAGCCCGGACGCCATCGACCGTGCCGAAGACCGCGAGCGCTTCCAGCAGATGGTCCAGCGCCTGAACCTGCGCCAGCCGGCCAACGCTACCGCGCGCAGCGAAGACGAGGCCCTGGCCGCGTCCAAGGCCATCGGTTATCCGCTGGTGGTACGCCCGTCCTACGTGCTGGGCGGGCGGGCGATGGAAATCGTCTACCAGGAAGAAGAACTCAAGCGCTACATGCGCGAGGCGGTGCAGGTTTCCAACGACAGCCCGGTGCTGCTCGATCACTTCCTCAACTGCGCCATCGAAGTCGACATCGACGCGGTATGCGACGGCGAGATCGTGGTGATCGGCGCGATCATGCAGCATATCGAGCAGGCTGGCGTTCACTCCGGCGACTCCGCCTGTTCGCTGCCGCCGTACTCGCTGCCGCAGCACATCCAGGACGAGATCCGCGAGCAGGTCAAGAAAATGGCCCTGGAGCTTGGCGTGGTCGGCCTGATGAACGTGCAGATGGCGGTGCAGGGCGAGGATATCTTCGTCATCGAGGTCAATCCGCGCGCCTCGCGTACCGTGCCGTTCGTCTCCAAGTGCGTCGGCGAGTCGCTGGCCAAGGTCGCCGCCCGCGTCATGGCCGGCAAGACCCTGGCCGAGGTCGGCTTCACCCAGGAAATCATCCCGCCGTTCTTCAGCGTCAAGGAAGCGGTGTTCCCGTTCGCCAAGTTCCCCGGCGTCGATCCGATCCTCGGCCCGGAAATGAAGTCCACTGGTGAAGTGATGGGCGTCGGTGATAGCTTTGCCGAAGCCTTTGCCAAGGCTCAGTTGGGGGCCAGCGAGATCCTCCCGACCGCCGGTTGCGCCTTCATCAGCGTCCGCGAAGACGACAAGCCGTTCGCCGCCCAGGTGGCTGGCGACCTGGTCGCGCTGGGCTTCGAAGTGGTAGCCACCGCCGGTACCGCGCGTGTCATCGAAGCCGCAGGCCTGCCGGTGCGTCGCGTGAACAAGGTGACCGAAGGTCGCCCGCACGTGGTGGACATGATCAAGAACGACGAGGTCACCCTGATCATCAACACCACCGAGGGCCGGCAGTCCATCGCTGACTCCTACTCCATTCGTCGAAACGCCCTGCAGCACAAGATCTGCTGCACCACCACCATTGCGGGTGGGCAGGCGATCTGTGAGGCGCTCAAGTTCGGTCCCGAGAAGACCGTTCGGCGTCTGCAGGATCTCCACGCAGGAATCAAGGCATGAGCAAGTTCCCCATGACCGTCCAGGGCGCCCGCGCCCTGGAAGAAGAAGTGAAACACCTGAAGGGCGTGCTGCGCCCGCAGATCAGCCAGGCCATCGCCGAAGCGCGTGAACTGGGCGACCTCAAGGAAAACGCCGAGTACCATGCGGCGCGCGAACAGCAGGGCATGGTCGAGGCGCGTATCCGCGACATCGAGGCCAAGCTGTCCAACGCCCAGGTCATCGATGTCACCGCCATCCCGCACAGCGGCAAGGTGATCTTCGGCACCACCGTCGACATCGCCAACGTCGAGACCGACGAGACCGTGACCTACCAGATCGTCGGCGACGACGAGGCGGATATCAAGGGTGGCAAGATCTCGGTGAATTCGCCGATCGCCCGTGCGCTGATTGGCAAGACCGAAGGCGATGCCGTGCTGGTGAGAACCCCGGGCGGCGACGTCGAGTACGAGATCGTCGAGGTTCGCCATATCTAAGCGCGCCCCGTTGCGCGCAGGCGCGATCAGTTGGCTGCTGGCCCAGACGTTCTGGGTCGGCGGCCTCTGGTTGCTGCAGTTCGTGGTCCTGCCTGCGTTGGCCAAGACCGGACTGGCGCCGCTGCTGGTGGAAACCGTAGCCGCGGCGTTGACGCCGCTGCTGATCGGCTTCGCCGGATTCTGTGCGGTGCTGCAGGCGCTGGTGTTGGTGTCGAGCCACGGGCCGAGGAGCCTCTGGCGAGACCTTCGCGGTCAGTTGTTGCTCGCCGTCGCGCTGCTCTGCCTGGTGTATTTCCTGGTGCGTGGGCTGGCGCCCGAGGCGGTGCGCTGGCTGCTGTTCAACTACCTGGCGGTGGCGATGTGTGGCCTGCTGCTGGTGTTGCAGCCGGTACCGGGGCGGGACGAGGAAGGCGTCTGAACCAGGTCGGGAAGTTTCCCGACCTTGGTTGGATGGGGCATCAGATGCCGGCGAAACGGCTGATGTTCGAGAGATTCTTGTTCGGCTTCGGGTTCTTCCGATAGACCAGCGCCATCTTGCCGATGCTTTGCACCAGGTCGCTGCGCGACTGCGCGCAGAGTTCGTCGAGCAGGGCGCGGCGATCGTCGCGCTCGGCCAGCGCCAGTTTCACCTTGATCAGTTCGTGATCGTTGAGTGCGCGCTCGAGTTCGGCGAGAACGCCTTCGGTCAAGCCGTTCTCGGCTACGATCAATACCGGTTTCAGGTGGTGACCGATAGATTTGAACTGTTTCTTCTGCTCTTGAGTGAGCGCCATAATCAGACCCCTGGGAAAAAGTCGTCTATTTTACCCCAGTTTTAGTCCAAGTGATGCTGCCCCCGCCGACCGGGGGTGCCCGAAGAGGTATTCCGTGGCCCGCTCCAAAACCAGCCAGCGTTGGCTGAAAGAACATTTCGACGATCCCTACGTGAAGATGGCCCAGCGCGATGGCTATCGCTCGCGTGCCAGCTACAAGCTGCTGGAGATCCAGGAGAAGGACCGCATCCTGCGTCCGGGCATGACCGTGGTCGACCTGGGCGCCGCGCCGGGCGGATGGTCGCAGGTCACCAGCCGGGTGATCGGCGACCGTGGCCGGCTGATCGCTTCGGACATCCTCGAGATGGACAGCATCCCCGACGTCACCTTCATCCAGGGCGACTTCACCGAGGACGCGGTGTTCGCGCGGATCCTCGAGGCGATCGGCGATCATCCGGTAGACCTTGTGATTTCCGATATGGCCCCCAATATGAGTGGAGTGCGGGCCGCCGACCAGCCGCGCGCCATGTATCTCTGCGAACTGGCGCTGGACCTGGCCGGCCGTGTGCTGCGGCCGGGCGGCGATTTCCTGATCAAGATCTTCCAGGGCGAAGGTTTCGACCAGTACCACAAGCAGGCCCGGGAAATGTTCGACAAGGTACAGATGCGCAAGCCCCTGTCGTCGCGTGATCGTTCGCGGGAACAGTATCTGCTCGCACGCGGCTTTCGCGGGGAATAGACTGGAATGATTGACCCTATAGCCTGTCTATTGGTCGATGACCTGTTGTGCCGGGACGGGCGAGGGTTCATAAAGGGTTACAGACAACGCCTGCGTGCGCGGGCGCTTGTGTAGTACTTTTGGCCGGAAGGAGTCTGGCCGTCGTGTGAAGCGGTTTCCAGGACGGAGCCGGCTTCAGAGGGTAGTCAATTGAACGACATGGCAAAGAATCTGATTCTGTGGCTGATCATCGCGGCGGTACTGGTGACCGTGATGAACAATTTCTCGAGCCCGAGCGAGCCACAGACGCTGAACTACTCGGACTTCATCCAGCAGGTCAAGGATGGCAAGGTCGAGCGAGTGACCGTGGATGGCTATGTCATCACCGGCAAGCGTAGCGACGGCGATACCTTCAAGACCATCCGCCCGGCGATCCAGGACAACGGCCTGATCGGCGACCTGGTCAACAACAACGTCGTGGTCGAGGGCAAGCAGCCCGAACAGCAGAGCATCTGGACCCAGTTGCTGGTCGCCAGCTTCCCGATCCTGGTGATCATCGCCGTCTTCATGTTCTTCATGCGCCAGATGCAGGGCGGCGGCGGCGGTCGCGGCGGCCCGATGAGCTTCGGCAAGAGCAAGGCGCGCCTGCTGTCCGAGGACCAGGTCAAGACCACCTTCGCTGACGTCGCCGGCTGCGACGAGGCCAAGGAGGAGGTCAGCGAGCTGGTCGAGTTCCTTCGCGATCCGGGCAAGTTCCAGCGCCTGGGCGGCCGTATCCCGCGTGGCGTGCTGATGGTCGGCCCGCCCGGCACCGGCAAGACCCTGCTGGCCAAGGCCATCGCCGGCGAAGCCAAGGTGCCGTTCTTCACCATTTCCGGTTCCGACTTCGTCGAGATGTTCGTCGGCGTGGGCGCCTCCCGTGTCCGCGACATGTTCGACCAGGCCAAGAAGCACGCGCCGTGCATCATCTTCATCGACGAGATCGACGCCGTCGGCCGCCATCGCGGCGCCGGCCTGGGCGGCGGTCACGACGAGCGCGAGCAGACCCTCAACCAGTTGCTGGTGGAGATGGATGGCTTCGAGATGAACGATGGCATCATCGTCATCGCTGCCACCAACCGTCCGGACGTTCTGGACCCGGCGCTGCTGCGTCCGGGCCGCTTCGACCGCCAGGTGGTGGTCGGCTTGCCGGATATCCGCGGGCGCGAACAGATCCTCAAGGTGCACATGCGCAAGGTGCCGCTGGGCGACCATGTCGATCCTGCCGTCATCGCCCGCGGCACGCCCGGTTTCTCCGGCGCCGACCTGGCCAACCTGGTCAACGAGGCCTCGCTGTTCGCCGCGCGCTCCAACAAGCGCATCGTCGACATGCGTGAGTTCGAACTGGCCAAGGACAAGATCATGATGGGCGCCGAGCGCAAGACCATGGTCATGTCCGAGAAGGAGAAGCGCAACACCGCCTACCACGAGGCCGGCCACGCCATCGTCGGTCGCCTGGTGCCGGAGCATGACCCGGTCTACAAGGTGTCCATCATTCCGCGCGGACGCGCCCTGGGCGTGACCATGTTCCTCCCCGAGGAAGATCGCTACAGCCTGTCCAAGCGCGCGCTGGAAAGCCAGATCTGCTCGCTGTTCGGCGGCCGTATCGCGGAAGAGATGACCCTCGGCTTCGAAGGCGTCACCACTGGCGCTTCCAACGACATCATGCGTGCTACCCAGTTGGCGCGGAACATGGTGACCAAGTGGGGTCTGTCCGAGAAGCTCGGCCCGCTGATGTACGCGGAGGAGGAGGGCGAGGTGTTCCTCGGCCGTAGCGCCGGCAGCCAGCACGCCAATGTGTCGGGCGAGACCGCCAAGATGATCGACCAGGAAGTCCGGCGCATCATCGACGACTGCTACGGTACCGCCAAGCGACTGCTCGACGAGAACCGCGACAAGCTGGAGATGATGGCCGACGCACTGATGAAGTACGAGACCATCGACTCCGACCAGATCGACGACATCATGGCCGGTCGCGTGCCGCGCGAGCCGCGTGACTGGCAGGGTGGTTCGGGTACCGGCACCCCGCCGGCCAACCTGGAAGAGTCGGGCCGCCGCGAGAACACCCCTCCCATCGGTGGGCCGGCCGGCGAGCACTGAGAGCCCTGAATGAGCAATCCGCAATACCCGACCCGACTGCCTTGCGGCAGTCGGGTTCTTGATTTGGCCCGCCCACATGTCATGGGCATCCTCAATGTCACCCCCGATTCCTTTTCCGACGGCGGCCGTTACGACCGGCTGGACGATGCCCTGCGGCATGCCGAGCGCATGGTGCTGGAAGGCGCAACGCTCATCGACGTCGGCGGCGAGTCGACCCGTCCCGGTGCGCGCAGCGTTTCTCCGACGGAGGAGCTGGAGCGGGTCGCTCCGGTAGTCGAACGCATCGCCCGCGAACTGGACGTCGTGATTTCGGTGGATACCTCCACGCCTGCGGTCATGCGCGAAACTGCGCGTCTCGGAGCGGGTCTGATCAACGACGTCCGTTCGCTGCAGCGCGACGGTGCGCTGGATGCTGCGGTGGATAGCGGCCTGGCGGTCTGTCTCATGCACATGCGCGGAGAACCGCAGACCATGCAGGATGCGCCTGCCTACCAGGATGTGGTGGCGGAAGTCGGCGCGTTCCTGCAGGAGCGTGTGGATGCCTGCGTGGCGGCCGGAATCGACCGCGAGCGGCTGTTACTGGATCCGGGTTTCGGTTTTGCCAAGACACTGGAGCACAACCTGGTGCTGTTCAGGCATCTGCAGGCGCTCCATGGCCTGGGCCTGCCGTTGTTGGTCGGCGTTTCGCGCAAGAGCATGATCGGCAAGGTACTGGGGCGGGAGGTGGACGAACGCCTCTACGGCAGTCTCGCGCTGGCGGCCCTGGCGCTGGCCAAGGGCGCACGGATAATTCGAGTGCATGACGTGGCGGCGACCGTCGACGTGATGCGAATGATCTCCGCCGTTGAAATGGCGGATTGAGCACGGAAGACAAAAGATGAGCAGAAAATACTTCGGGACTGACGGTATCCGTGGTCGTGTTGGCGAGTTTCCGATTACTCCGGACTTCGTTCTCAAGCTGGGCTGGGCGGTGGGCATGGCCTTCCGCCGGCAGGGCAACTGCCGGGTCCTGATCGGCAAGGACACGCGCAGCTCGGGTTACATGTTCGAGTCGGCCTTCGAGGCCGGGCTCTCCGCTTCCGGCGCCGATACCCTGTTGCTGGGACCGATGCCTACCCCCGGCATCGCCTACCTGACGCGGACTTTCCACGCCGAGGCCGGGGTGGTGATCAGCGCTTCGCACAATCCCCACGACGACAACGGCATCAAGTTCTTCTCCGGGCAGGGGACCAAGCTGCCGGACGACGTCGAGCTGATGATCGAGGAACTGCTCGATGCGCCGATGACCGTGGTGGAGTCCGCCCGTCTCGGCAAGGTTTCGCGGATCAATGACGCGGCGGGGCGCTACATCGAATTCTGCAAGAGCAGCGTGCCGACCAGCACCGACTTCAACGGTCTCAAGGTCGTGCTCGACTGCGCCAACGGCGCTACCTACAAGATCGCTCCCAGCGTCTTCCGGGAACTGGGCGCGGAAGTGACGGTGCTGGCGGCCAGCCCGAATGGCCTGAACATCAACGACAAGTGCGGCTCCACTCACCTGGATGGCCTGCAGGCTGCGGTGGTCGAGCACCATGCCGACCTCGGCATCGCCTTCGACGGCGACGGCGACCGGGTGATGATGGTCGACCATACCGGTGCGGTCGTGGATGGCGACGAACTGCTGTTCCTCATCGCGCGCGACCTGCAGGAAAGCGGGCGGCTGCAAGGTGGTGTGGTCGGCACCCTGATGAGCAACCTCGGCCTGGAGCTGGCTTTGCAGGAACTGCATATCCCGTTCGTGCGGGCGAAGGTCGGCGATCGCTATGTGATGGCCGAACTGCTGGCTCGGAACTGGATGCTGGGAGGGGAGAATTCGGGGCATATCGTCTGCTGCCAGAACACCACGACGGGCGATGCCATCATCGCGGCGCTACAGGTGCTGATGGCGCTCAAGCATCGCGGCCAGACCCTGGCCGAGGCGCGCCAGGGGATTCGCAAGTGCCCCCAGGTGCTGATCAATGTGCGCTTCAAGGGCGAAAACGATCCGCTCGAGCACCCCTCGGTGAAGGAGGCCAGCGTCCGCGTCACCGAGCAAATGGGCGGGCGCGGTCGTGTCCTGCTGCGCAAATCCGGCACGGAGCCGTTGGTCCGGGTGATGGTCGAGGGCGACGAGGAAGCTAGCGTTCGTGCCCACGCCGAACAGCTGGCAAAAATTGTTTCTGAGGTATGTGCTTGATTTTGCTTGCCAGTCTGGAAACTGTTGAGTAACATCTGCGCCCACTTTGCCCCGCGAGGTACAGCATGCGTCGACCCTTGGTGGCCGGTAACTGGAAAATGCACGGTACGCATTCCAGTGTGGCCGAGTTGATCAAAGGCTTGCGTCAGCTGGCGTTGCCGAGCGGAGTCGATGTAGCTGTGATGCCGCCTTGCTTGTTCATCAGCCAGGTCATCCAGGGCCTGGCCGGCAAGGCGATCGATGTAGGTGCGCAGAACAGCGCCGTAGAGCCGATGCAAGGCGCGCTGACCGGTGAGACTGCTCCCAGTCAGTTGGCGGATGTCGGTTGTAGCATGGTCCTTGTGGGCCACTCGGAGCGTCGCCTGATTCTCGGCGAGAGTGACGAGGTTGTGAGTCGCAAGTTTGCCGCGGCTCAGTCGTGCGGCCTGGTGCCGGTGCTGTGTGTCGGGGAAACCCGGGCGGAGCGCGAGGCGGGCAAGACGCTGGAGGTTGTCGCAAGGCAGCTGGGAAGCGTGATCGACGAGTTGGGTGTTGGAGCTTTTGCTCGCGCAGTCGTGGCTTACGAGCCGGTCTGGGCGATCGGGACCGGGTTGACCGCGTCCCCCGCGCAAGCCCAGGAAGTGCACGCGGCGATCCGCGCGCAACTGGCAGCGGAAAATGCCGAGGTCGCAAAAGGTGTGCGACTCCTTTACGGCGGCAGTGTAAAGGCGGCAAGTGCAGCCGAGTTGTTCGGCATGCCGGATATCGATGGGGGGCTGGTAGGTGGAGCCTCCCTCAATGCGGATGAGTTCGGCGCGATCTGTCGTGCCGCGGGAAGCTGAAGATGCTGGAAAAGGTCGTAATTGTCGTGCATCTGCTGATGGCATTGGGTCTTGTTGGCCTGATCCTCGTTCAGCATGGCAAGGGTGCGGATGCAGGGGCTTCTTTCGGTGCAGGTGCTTCGGCAACTGTTTTCGGAAGCCAAGGTTCCGCTACCTTTTTGAGTCGGATTACTGGTATACTGGCAGCGGTTTTTTTCTTGACCAGCCTTGGCTTAGCGTACTTCGCTAAAGAAAAGTCTGATGCTCTGCAACACATCGGGCTGCCGGATCCGGCAGTTCTGGAGCAGAAGCAAGAGAAAGCACCGGCCGCTGACGATGTGCCGGTTCTTCAGGAGCAGTCCAAGCCTGCGGAAAGTGCAGGCGATGTACCGGCGGCTCCTGAACAGAAGTAAGAGAAAGGTTTCTGCCGAGGTGGTGGAATTGGTAGACACGCTACCTTGAGGTGGTAGTGGCCATAGGCTGTAGGGGTTCGAGTCCCCTCCTCGGTACCATATAAGCAAGCCCCGTCCTGCGGGGTTTGTCTCCGCAAGGTTCGGTTGACCCACCAGGGTGTCGGTCGTATAATCTTGCACCAGCTTTGACGCGGGGTGGAGCAGTCTGGTAGCTCGTCGGGCTCATAACCCGAAGGTCGTTGGTTCAAATCCAGCCCCCGCAACCAGTTTTTCAGGGCCCCTTTTTAGGGGCTTTTTGTTAGCTGGACAGTCCATGCCACGGTTCCGAGTGGCAATTTAGGGATGGGCGTTTCGCCCATTTTTTGTTTCTACGACATACGCGAGGCGATCAGGTGTCGAGCAAGCTAGAACAGTTGCAGGCCTTGCTGGCCCCTGTGGTCGAGGCGCTCGGCTATGAGTGCTGGGGCGTCGAGTTCATTTCCCAGGGTCGTCATTCGGTGTTGCGCGTCTATATCGACCGCCCCGAAGGCATCCTCATCGATGACTGTGAAGCCGTCAGTCGGCAGGTCAGCGGTATTCTCGACGTCGAAGACCCGATCAGCGGCGAGTACACCCTGGAGGTGTCCTCTCCGGGCATGGATCGGCCGCTGTTCACCCTCGAACAGTTCGCCAAGCATGCCGGCGAGCAAGTGAAGATCAGGCTGCGTTCGCCCTATGAGGGGCGGCGTAACTACCAAGGCATTCTCCGTGGTGTGGAGGAGCAGGATGTGGTGGTCCTGGTGGACGATCACGAGTACCTGCTGCCGATCGATTCGATCGACAAGGCCAACATCATTCCCCGTTTTGATTGAGACGCGAATCCGCGGATCCAATGGATTGAAAGGCGAGGCGTACAATGAGCAAAGAAGTACTGCTGGTTGTTGAGTCGGTATCCAACGAAAAGGGCGTACCGGCCGGCGTGATTTTCGAGGCGCTGGAGCTGGCTCTGGCGACCGCCACCAAGAAACGTTTCGAGGACGAGGTCGACCTGCGCGTCGAGATCAATCGTCATAACGGCAGCTACGAGACTTTCCGTCGTTGGCACGTCGTCGCCGACGAGGACTACCAGGACCCCGCCACCGAGATCACCGTCGAGGACGTCCAGGAGCAGAAGCCGGGCGCGAAGGTCGGCGAGGTCATCGAAGAAAAGATCGAATCCATCGAGTTCGGCCGCATCGCTGCGCAGACTGCCAAGCAGGTCATCGTGCAGAAGGTCCGCGAGGCCGAGCGCGCCCAGGTGGTCGATGCCTACCGCGAGAAGGTCGGCGAGATCATTTCCGGTACCGTGAAGAAGGTCACCCGCGACAACGTCATCGTCGATCTCGGCAACAACGCCGAGGCGCTGCTGGCCCGCGACCAGATCATTCCGCGCGAGACCTTCCGCGTTGGCACCCGCGTGCGTGCCCTGCTGAAGGAGATCCGTACCGAGAACCGCGGTCCTCAGCTGGTCCTGTCGCGTACCGCGCCGGAAATGCTGATCGAGCTGTTCCGCATCGAAGTACCGGAAATCGCCGAGCAGTTGATCGACGTGATGGCCGCCGCCCGTGACCCGGGCTCGCGCGCCAAGATCGCCGTTCGTTCCAAGGACAAGCGCATCGACCCGCAGGGCGCCTGCATCGGCATGCGCGGTTCGCGCGTCCAGGCGGTATCCGGCGAGATCGGTGGAGAGCGGGTGGACATCGTCCTGTGGGACGACAACCCGGCGCAATTCGTGATCAACGCCATGGCTCCGGCCGAGGTGGCGGCGATCATCGTCGACGAGGATACCCATACCATGGATATCGCCGTCGCCGAGGACAATCTGGCGCAGGCTATCGGCCGCAGTGGCCAGAACGTCCGTCTGGCCAGCCAGTTGACCGGCTGGACCCTGAATGTGATGACCGAGGCGGATATCCAGGCCAAGCAACAGGCCGAGACCGGGGATATCCTGCAGCGCTTCGTCGACGAGCTGGATGTCGACGAGGAACTGGCCCAGGTACTGGTGGAAGAGGGCTTCACGACTCTTGAGGAAATCGCCTACGTACCGATGGAAGAGATGCTCAGCATCGATGGCTTCGACGAAGACATCGTCAACGAGCTGCGCTCCCGTGCCAAGGATCGCCTGCTGACCAAGGCCATTGCGACCGAAGAGAAGCTCGCCGACGCACAACCGGCAGAAGACCTGCTCAGCCTCGATGGCATGAGCAAGGAGCTGGCCCTGGACCTGGCGCTGCGTGGCGTAACCACCCGTGAAGATCTGGCCGAGCAATCGATCGACGATCTGCTCGACATCGACGGCATGGACGAAGAGCGTGCCGGCAAGTTGATCATGGCCGCCCGGGCCCATTGGTTCGAGTAAGCAGTCGCGGCCTGAGGAGAGAAGTGCATGACGCAAGTCACGGTGAAAGAACTGGCCCAGGTGGTCGACACACCGGTGGAGCGCCTGCTGCTGCAGATGCGTGACGCAGGTCTGCCGCACACCAGTGCCGAACAAGTTGTAACGGATAGCGAGAAACAAGCCCTGCTGACCCACCTGAAAGGCAGCCATGGCGATCGCGCCAGCGAGCCGCGCAAGATCACCCTGCAACGCAAGACCACTACCACGCTGAAAGTGGGTGGCAGCAAGACGGTGAGCGTCGAAGTTCGCAAGAAGAAAACCTATGTCAAGCGCAGCCCCGACGAGATCGAGGCCGAGCGCCAGCGCGAACTCGAGGAGCAGCGCGCGGCGGAAGAGGCGGAGCGTCTGAAGGCCGAAGAGGCCGCTGCCCGCCAGCGTGCCGAAGAGGAAGCGCGCAAGGCCGAGGAAGCTGCGCGTGCCAAGGCTGCCCAGGAAGCAGCGGCTACTGCCGGTGCCGAGCCTGCCGTGGTGGCGGATGTCGCGGCTGCCGAACCGGTGGCCAAGCCTGCCGCCGTGGAAGAACGCAAGAAGGAAGAGCCGCGCCGCGCGCCCAAGCGTGACGAGGACGATGACCGCCGCGACCGCAAGCACACCCAGCACCGTCCCTCGGTCAAGGAGAAGGAAAAGGTTCCTGCTCCGCGCGTGGCTCCACGCAGCACCGACGAGGAAAGCGATGGCTACCGTCGCGGCGGTCGTGGTGGCAAGTCGAAGCTGAAGAAGCGCAACCAGCACGGGTTCCAGAACCCGACAGGACCGATCGTGCGTGAAGTGAACATCGGTGAGACCATCACCGTAGCCGAGTTGGCCGCCCAGATGTCGGTCAAGGGTGCCGAAGTCGTCAAGTTCATGTTCAAGATGGGATCCCCGGTGACCATCAACCAGGTCCTGGACCAGGAGACCGCCCAACTGGTCGCCGAAGAGCTGGGCCACAAGGTCAAGCTGGTCAGCGAGAACGCGCTGGAAGAACAACTGGCCGAGTCCCTGAAGTTCGAAGGCGAGGCGGTCACCCGCGCGCCGGTCGTCACCGTCATGGGCCACGTCGACCATGGCAAGACCTCGCTGCTCGACTACATCCGTCGCGCCAAGGTCGCCGCGGGCGAGGCCGGTGGCATCACCCAGCATATCGGTGCCTACCACGTCGAAACCGAGCGTGGCATGGTGACCTTCCTGGATACCCCCGGCCACGCCGCGTTCACCGCGATGCGTGCCCGTGGCGCCCAGGCGACCGACATCGTGATCCTGGTGGTCGCGGCCGACGACGGCGTCATGCCGCAGACCCAGGAAGCCGTGCAGCACGCGAAAGCGGCGGGCGTGCCGATCGTGGTCGCGGTGAACAAGATCGACAAGCCCGAGGCCAACCCGGACAACATCAAGAACGGCCTGGCCGCTCTCGACGTGATCCCGGAAGAGTGGGGCGGCGACGCTCCCTTCGTCCCGGTTTCGGCGAAGCTCGGTACTGGCGTCGATGAACTGCTCGAAGCGGTCCTACTGCAGGCGGAAGTGCTCGAACTGAAAGCCACTCCGTCGGCCCCGGGCCGTGGCGTGGTGGTCGAGTCGCGCCTGGACAAGGGACGTGGCCCGGTGGCCACCGTGCTGGTCCAGGACGGTACCCTGCGCCAGGGCGACATGGTGCTGGTCGGTATCAACTACGGTCGTGTCCGCGCCATGCTCGACGAGAACGGCAAGCCGATCAAGGAAGCCGGCCCGTCGATCCCGGTCGAGATCCTCGGCCTGGACGGTACGCCGGATGCCGGTGACGAGATGACCGTGGTCGCCGACGAGAAGAAGGCCCGCGAAGTCGCCCTGTTCCGTCAAGGCAAGTTCCGTGAGGTGAAACTGGCGCGTGCCCATGCCGGCAAGCTGGAAAACATCTTCGAGAACATGGGCCAGGAAGAGAAGAAGACCCTGAACATCGTCCTCAAGGCCGATGTGCGCGGTTCGCTCGAGGCTCTGCAAGGCTCGCTCAGCGGCCTGGGCAACGACGAAGTGCAGGTCCGCGTGGTCGGTGGCGGCGTCGGTGGCATCACCGAGTCCGACGCCAACCTGGCGCTGGCTTCCAACGCGGTGCTGTTCGGCTTCAACGTGCGTGCCGACGCCGGCGCGCGCAAGATCGTCGAAGCCGAAGGTCTGGATATGCGTTACTACAACGTGATCTACGACATCATCGAGGACGTCAAGAAGGCCCTGACCGGCATGCTCGGCAGCGACCTGCGGGAGAACATCCTGGGCATCGCCGAGGTGCGCGACGTGTTCCGCTCGCCGAAGTTCGGCGCGATCGCCGGCTGCATGGTCACCGAGGGCATGGTGCACCGCAACCGTCCGATCCGCGTGCTGCGCGACGACGTGGTCATCTTCGAAGGCGAGCTGGAGTCTCTCCGTCGCTTCAAGGACGACGTCGCCGAAGTGCGTGCCGGCATGGAGTGCGGCATCGGCGTGAAGAGCTACAACGACGTCAAGGTCGGCGACAAGATCGAAGTGTTCGAGAAGGTCGAAGTCGCACGCAGCCTTTGATGGCGAGTGCGTAACCACAGCGCCCGGGCCGGCTTCCAGCTGTCCCGGGCGTTTGTCGCTTTTTTTTCCAGTGGCCGGGTGTCGCTGGAGGCAGGTTGAAAAATGGCAAAAGACTACAGCCGTACCCAGCGTATCGGCGATCAGATGCAACGCGAACTGGCTCAACTGATCCAGCGCGAGATCAAGGACCCGCGCCTGGGCCTGGTCACCATCACCGGTGTCGAGGTCAGCCGCGACGTGGCGCACGCCAAGGTGTTCATCACCGTCATGGGCCAGGACGATGCCGGCAAGATCGCCCTGAACATGGAAATCCTCAACGACGCCGCCGGCTACCTGCGCATGTTGCTGGGCAAGTCGATGAAGCTGCGCAGCGTGCCGCAACTGCATTTCCACTACGACGAAAGCATCCGCCGCGGCGCCGAGCTGTCCGCGCTGATCGAACGTGCGGTGGCCGAAGACGGCCGCCGCCACGGCGACGAGACCGAGGACTGAGCGTGGCCCAGGTGAAGCGTATCCGCCGCTCCATCAGCGGCATCCTGGTGCTCGACAAGCCTCGCGGCATGAGTTCCAACCAGGCACTGCAGAAAGTCCGCTGGCTGCTCAATGCCGAGAAGGCCGGCCACACCGGCAGCCTCGACCCGCTGGCCACCGGGGTGCTGCCGCTGTGCTTCGGCGAGGCGACCAAGTTCTCCCAGTATCTTCTCGATGCCGACAAGGGTTACGAGACGGTGATGCGCATGGGCATCACCACCACCACCGGCGACGCCGAGGGCGAACTGCTCGCCGAGCGGGACGTGACCGTCGGTCGGGACGATCTCGAACAGGCCCTGCCGCGCTTCCGTGGCGACATAGAGCAGGTGCCGCCGATGTACTCGGCGCTGAAGAAAGACGGACAGCCGCTGTACAAGCTCGCCCGTGCAGGAGAGGTAGTGGAGCGCGAGGCGCGTTCTGTTACTATTACGCGCCTGGATTTGCTCTCCTTCGAGCCGCCCTGTGCGACCCTGGCCGTTTCCTGCAGCAAAGGCACCTACGTGCGTACGCTGGTGGAAGATCTTGGCCAGGTCCTGGGCTGCGGCGCGCACGTCGCGGCACTGCGGCGGACCCAGGCCGGGCCGTTCGCCCTGGCCCAGGCGATCACCCTCGAGACGCTCGAACGCGTGCATGCCGAAGGTGGTCCGGAAGCGCTGGACCAATTCCTGATGCCGGAAGACAGCGGCCTGTTGCATTGGCCGGTATTGCAGTTGTCCGAGCACAGTGCGTACTACTGGCTGCACGGGCAGCCGGTGCGGGCCCCGGAAGCGCCGAAGTTCGGCTGGCTGCGGGTGCAGGATCACACAGGTCGTTTCATCGGTATCGGTGAAGTGACCGACGACGGGCGTATCGCCCCGCGTCGACTGATTCGGTCATAAGACCGATACGAGGGTGGCTGTCAGCAGGCACGGTCATTCCTCCTTTTAAAACACGGGAAGCGATTCCCGGCCTGTTCACTCAGAGGAAGCCCATCATGGCACTGAGCGTTGAAGAAAAAGCGCAGATCGTTAACGAATACAAGCAAGCTGAAGGCGACACCGGTTCCCCGGAAGTGCAGGTAGCCCTGCTGTCCGCCAACATCAACAAGCTGCAGGATCACTTCAAGGCCAACGGCAAGGATCACCATTCCCGCCGTGGTCTGATCCGTATGGTTAACCAGCGCCGTAAGCTGCTGGACTACCTGAAGGGCAAAGACGTGTCTCGCTACACTGCCCTGATCGGCCGTCTGGGTCTGCGTCGCTAAGCGACGCCGGTCGGCAGCTTGAAGCAAGAAGCTGGAAGTCTGGCGTCGATACCCGCACACGAGGCGGGTATCGGCGTCGGGCTTCCAGCTTCGCGCTTTCTAGGAATCGATTCGGGTCCGACTCCCGGCATTCCACCGATTTCCCCCAAGGCAACATAGAAGGTAAAGACACCGTGAACCCGGTAACCAAGCAATTCCAGTTCGGTCAGTCGACCGTCACTCTCGAGACCGGCCGTATCGCTCGCCAGGCCACCGGCGCCGTACTGGTCACCATGGACGACGTCAGCGTGCTGGTCACCGTGGTCGGCGCCAAGTCGCCGGCCGAAGGCCGCGACTTCTTCCCGCTGTCCGTGCACTACCAGGAAAAGACCTACGCCGCAGGCCGTATCCCCGGCGGTTTCTTCAAGCGTGAAGGACGTCCTTCCGAGAAGGAAACCCTGACCTCGCGCCTGATCGACCGTCCGATCCGTCCGCTGTTCCCCGAAGGTTTCATGAATGAAGTGCAGGTCGTCTGCACCGTCGTTTCCACCAACAAGAAGTCCGATCCGGACATCGCCGCGATGATCGGTACCTCCGCCGCCCTGGCGATCTCCGGCATTCCGTTCGCCGGCCCGATCGGCGCCGCCCGCGTCGGTTTCCATCCGGAAATCGGCTACATCCTCAACCCCACCTACGAGCAACTGCAGAGTTCCAGCCTCGACATGGTCGTGGCCGGTACCGAAGACGCCGTGCTGATGGTGGAGTCCGAGGCCGACGAACTGACCGAAGACCAGATGCTCGGTGCCGTGCTGTTCGCCCACGACGAGTTCCAGGCGGTGATCCGTGCCGTCAAGGAGCTGGCCGCCGAAGCTGGCAAGCCGGCCTGGGACTGGAAAGCCCCGGCGGAAAACACCGTGCTGGTCAACGCCATCAAGGCAGAGCTGGGCGAAGCGATCTCCCAGGCCTATACCATCACCATCAAGCAGGACCGCTACAACCGTCTGGGCGAGCTGCGCGACCAGGCCGTGGCCCTGTTCGCCGGCGAGGAAGAGGGCAAGTTCCCGGCTTCCGAGGTCAAGGACGTATTCGGCCTGCTGGAATACCGCACTGTTCGCGAGAACATCGTCAACGGCAAGCCGCGTATCGACGGTCGTGACACCCGTACCGTGCGTCCGCTGCGCATCGAAGTCGGCGTGCTCGGCAAGACCCACGGTTCCGCGCTGTTCACCCGTGGCGAAACCCAGGCCCTGGTCGTCGCGACCCTCGGCACCGCGCGCGATGCCCAGTTGCTGGATACCCTGGAAGGCGAGCGCAAGGACGCCTTCATGCTGCACTACAACTTCCCGCCCTTCTCGGTAGGCGAGTGCGGCCGCATGGGCAGCCCGGGTCGTCGTGAAATCGGCCATGGCCGTCTGGCCCGTCGTGGCGTCGCTGCCATGCTGCCGACCCAGGACGAGTTCCCCTACACCATTCGCGTGGTTTCCGAGATCACCGAGTCCAACGGTTCCAGCTCGATGGCCTCCGTGTGCGGCGCCTCCCTGGCGCTGATGGATGCCGGTGTGCCGGTCAAGGCGCCGGTCGCCGGTATCGCCATGGGCCTGGTCAAGGAAGGCGAGAAGTTCGCCGTCCTGACCGACATCCTCGGTGATGAAGACCACCTGGGCGACATGGACTTCAAGGTTGCCGGTACCGACAAGGGCGTCACCGCCCTGCAGATGGACATCAAGATCAACGGTATCACCGAAGAGATCATGGAGATCGCCCTGGGCCAGGCCCTGGAAGCTCGCCTGAACATCCTCGGCCAGATGAACCAGGTCATCGCCAAGCCGCGCGCCGAGCTGTCCGAGAACGCCCCGACCATGCTGCAGATGAAGATCGACTCGGACAAGATCCGCGACGTCATCGGCAAGGGCGGCGCGACCATCCGTGGTATCTGCGAAGAGACCAAGGCCTCGATCGACATCGAGGACGATGGCAGCGTGAAGATCTACGGCGAAACCAAGGAAGCAGCCGAGGCCGCCAAGCTGCGCGTCCTGGCGATCACCGCGGAAGCCGAGATCGGCAAGATCTACGTCGGCAAGGTGGAGCGCATCGTCGACTTCGGTGCCTTCGTCAACATCCTGCCGGGCAAGGACGGCCTGGTGCACATCTCGCAGATCAGCGACAAGCGCATCGACAAGGTCACCGACGTGCTGCAGGAAGGCCAGGAAGTGAAGGTCCTGGTGCTCGACGTGGACAACCGTGGCCGCATTAAGCTGTCGATCAAGGACGTGGCTGCCGCCGAAGCTTCCGGCGTGTAAGTCGAGTCGTGATCGATGAAAACAGGGCCCTCGGGCCCTGTTTTCGTTTCCGCGACACGCTTCTCGGCGAAGGGGGCGAATCCTTGCATTTTGCAAGCCCTGTCATCGCCAATTCGGCATTCTGCAACCGTCTCGCTTCCAGCTTATTTTTTAACTTATTGTTTTTAAAGGATTTTATTTTAGAGGAAAACTGGCACAGCGCTTGCGATATCTACTATGCAACTGACGCCAGGAATGGCTGCAGTTTTTCGAAATCCATAGGAGAAACCGCAATGAAATTCAGCAAACTCGCTATTGCCGCTGCTACTGCCACTGCTCTGAGCTTCTCGATGGCCAATGCGTTCGCTGCCCAGCCCATCAGCCTGGCGGCCAACGACACTATGCAGAAAACCGAAGAAGCGGTTTCCGATACCTGGATCACCAGCAAGGTGAAATCCAGCCTGATCGCCAACAAGAATGTCAGTGGCGTCGATATCAAGGTCGAGACCAACAAAGGTGTGGTTTCCCTTTCCGGCAACGTGAAGAGCGATGCCGAGCGTGACCTGGCGATCGAGACCGCCAAGGGCATCAAGGGCGTGAAAGCCGTTTCCGCCGATGGCCTGAAATCGGTCGAGTAAGCGCCCGGGCCGAACGACCCCTTTTCCCTCGTCACCAGGAGGAAGACCGATGAATTCCGATGTGATCAAAGGTAAGTGGAAGCAACTCACCGGCAAGATCAAGGAGCGTTGGGGCGATCTGACCGACGACGATCTCCAGGCTGCCGACGGACATGCCGAATACCTGGTCGGCAAGCTGCAGGAACGCTATGGCTGGTCCAAGGAAAGGGCTGAACAGGAAGTTCGCGACTTCAGCGACCGCCTGTGAGTAGGTAGAAAGAAGCCCCGCCGGGATAGATTGCCCGGCGGGGCTTTTTCATGGGCGCTGGATTCAGTCGCCGCGCCGGCTCTGGATGGCGCTGAGGCGGTTGCCCTCGAAACGGACGAAATACAGCATGCCGTTCCATGGGCCATAGATCCATTCCTGGACCTCGACCTCGTAGCGCTTGCCCCATTCCCCGACGACCTCGCGATAACCCAGGCTGTCGCGGCTGCGTGGCTCGCCGCAGCGCGCAAGAACGTCGGCGCTGCTGTCGCCGGTGCTGACCAGGCGGCTGCCGCAACGCAGCGAATCGGCCTGCGCATGTGCCAATGGCAGCAGGGACAGCAGCGCCACCAGGCCGGTACGCGGAAGCGAGCGATTCAACGCTTGAACTCGATGCGTTTCAGCTTGTTGGCTTCGAAGGTCAGGATGTAGGTCACGCCGTTGCGCGGGCCGTACACCCACTCCTCGACCTTGAATTCCCGCCGATCGTAGCTGCCCAGGGTATAGCCGACGTCGTCGCGGTGATCCGGATCGCCGCACTTTTGCTGTACTTCGAAGGCCCGGTCGCCGACGCTGACCAGCGCACTGCCGCAACGCATGGTGTCGGCCTGCGCGCTCGCGCAGGCAAGGTAGAGCAGGGGGGCCGCGAGGGCGGCGAATCGCTTGTGCAAGGTATCACTCGCTATCCAGGTGCAATTGGGTGTCGACATTACCCTTGTCTTCGCCTTCGGCGAAACTGACGTCGATCAAGTAGATGCGATCGTCCGGCAACTGGCCTTTCTCCACCAGGTAATCCTTGATCCGGGTGGCCCGGGCCTGGCCGATCTGGCGCAGCAGCACCTGGCTCTTGGCCCAGGAAGCGATCACCGCTTCACGCATCTTCGCGGTGCGTTCGTCGCTGTCCAGTTCCTTCCACTCGGCCGGTGGCTGCTGCTTCAGGCGGGTCCGGTAGATGCCTTCGAGCAGCGGCGCCTGCATGTTCTCCGGTACCTCGAGTTGCTTGGCGTCGCTCGGGACCTTGTCGCCGCGACGTTGGAGCATGCGGTAGTAGGTGTTCTGGTATTCCAGTTCGAGACGCTTGGCGCCGATCGAGGGACCGTCAGCCGCGGCGGAGGCCACGCCTTCCACTTCCAGGCGCAGCGCCGGCCGCTCCTTGAGCGCATCGGCGAGCTTGTCGAGGTTGGCCTGGGCTTCCGGCGTCAGCTCGTCGCTGCCCGCGGCGAAGGGTACCGTGCCGAGATCCTCGTTGCCGCCGGCGGCGAGGCCGGCGATGAACTTGAACGGCGCCTGCACGGCGCGCAGGACCAGGTTGCGCAGGGTCTGCCAGACGATCGGCATGACGCTGAACTCCGGGTTGTTCAGATCGCCGGCCACCGGCAACTGGATATCGATGTTGCCCTTGGTGTCCTTGAGCAGGGCTACCGCCAGCTTCACCGGCAGGTCCACAGCATCCGGGCTGTCGACCTTCTCGCCGAGTTGCAGGCCTTCCAGCAGGACCTTGTTTTCCGCCTTCAGTTGGCTGCGTTCGATCTGGTAGTGCAGGTCCAGGTTGAGTCGCCCCTTACGGATGCGGTAGCCGGCGAACTTGCCGGAATAGGGCGTCAGGGTGGTCAGCTCGACGCGCTTGAAGCTGGTGGTGATGTCGAGTTTCTTCAGCGGGTCGAATGGGTCCAGTTCGCCGGCGATGGTCACCGGTGCGTACTTGTCGACCTTGCCCTTGATGTCCACCTTGGCCGGCTGCGAGTTGCGCGTGTCGAGGGTGCCGACTTCGCCGCTGAGCTGCTGGATGGCGGTACCGAACGGCGGCATCAGGGTCAGGTCGGCGAAGTTCGCCGAGCCGTTGTTGATCCGTACGCCGCCGATGTGGATGCCCAGCGGCTTGCTCGCCGGCGCGTTCTTGCTTTCGGCGGCGGCCTTGCCGGACGAACTAGCCGGTTGCGGGATGACCAGCTCGCTGACGTTGGTGCTGCGATCTTCGTTGATGATGAAGCGGGCGTAGGGCTCCTCGAAGGACACGCTCTGGATCGACAGGCTGTCCTCGTGTCGGTAGGCGAGGCCGTTGAGGGTCAGCTTGGTCCATTTGACGAAGTCGCGGTCCTTGATGGTATCCAAGGTATGCAACTGGCTGACTTCGGCGCTGCCGTCGACGCTGAAGGCCAGCGGCTCGACGCTCTTCAGGTCGACCGCCAGCTCGCTGCCAAGGAAGCCGCTGCGCAGTTCCAGGCGGATGAACGGCGAGATGTAGGCCTGGGCCACGCGCAGGTCGATGTCGCGGGTACTGACCTTGAGCCTGGCGCTGACCGGGTCGAGCACCACCTGGCCGCTGGCCTGGACCTGGCCGCGGTTGCCGAGGCCGGTCTTGAGCTTGAGGTCGAAGGGGGTCTTGCCGAGGCTGTCGACGTTCTGCAGGTCGAGGTCCAGCGGGCCGACTTCCAGCGGGACCTCGGTGGCCGGCTGGCGATCCACCAGGTGCGCCTTGTAGCCGCGCAGCTGGGCGTCGCGCAGGACGATGTGCCAGGGCTTGGCGGGCGTCACCGCGGCGGCTTTCGTACTTTCCGGCGGAGGCGTCTTTGCAGTGCCGGCGAGCTGTTGCGGCTTGTCGTTGGCCGCCTTGTCGATCTCCGCAGTCTTGGCCGTTTCCTGCCCGGTTGCCTTGCCGGTCTTCGGAGCTTCGCTCGTCTCTTGCTTGGCTACTTTATCGGCAGCGCCGCCTTCCGCGGCCTTGGCGGACTCTTTGTCGTCCGTTGCCCTTTCCGTCTCGGCGACGCTGGCGTCCTTCTCCGCAGGCCTGTCCTTGCCCGCGTCGCCCGAGGCTATCGCGGCTGCCTTGGCGGCACCGTCGGTTGCCGGTTCGCGGGTGGTCTGCGCCGCGTCGGCCGGGGCTGCGGCGGGATCGGTGTTTTCCGCCGGCTTGGGCACAGGCGCCTTGCGTGGCGGCGGAGTGAAGTCGGCGAACAGTTTCTGCCAGTCTAGCTGGCCGTCCTTCTCGCGCGCGGCCCAGGCCTCCAGGCCCTGGCTGCGGACTTCGCCGAGCACCACTTCCTGCTTGGCCAGGTCCAGGGTGGTAGCGGCCACGTCGAGGCTGGCGAGCTTGGCCAGCGGCTTGCCCTGGGGCGAATTGATGCTGAAGTCGGCGAGTTTCAGCGCGGCCTTGTCGAGCAGCAGCTGGGTGTCCTTGGACAGGTCCAGGCGATAGTCGCTGGAGAGGCTGACCACGCCGTTCTCCAGCACCAGCGGGGCATTGTCGCGGACATAGGGCCACCAGGCCTTGAGCTGGATATCCTTGACGCTCAGGTGGCCCCTGGACGTGATCGGCACCAGGGTCAGGTCGCCTTCCCAGTCGAGGCGGCCGCCGTTCGGGCCGGTGGCGACCAGGGTCATCTTCGCGCCGTCGTCGGGCAGGGTGCTGAGGTTGTGCAGCTCGAAGCCCAGCGGATCGAAGCTGAAGTCCACCGGCTCGCTCGGTCGCAGGTCCTGGAAGTGCAGGCTGCCCTCGGCCAGTTGGATGCGGTCGATGCGCAGCGGGAACGGGTCGCTCGGCTGTTCAGGCTCGGGCGATTCGCTCGGCGGGATCCTGAACAGGCTGGCCAGGTTGAGCTGGCCCTTCTCGTCGAACAGCAGTTCGGTATGCGGACCTTCCAGCTCGACGTCGGCCAGGTGCAGCTGGCGTTTCCACAGGCTGTCCAGCTGCAGGTTGGCGTACAGCCGGCGGAAGGCCAGCTGGGGGTTCTTCTCCTCGCCCAGGCGCAGACCCCAGAGGGTCAATTCCAGGCTGAAGGGGTTGAATTCGATACGTTCGAGACGTGCGGGGACGGTGGCGTATTGCGCCAGTTGCTGGTTGGCGACGCGCAGCCCGATGCCGGGTATGAGCAGGAAGCCCAGCAGGCAATAGACGAGGAAGGTGATCAGCAGGGCGCTGACAGCGCGTTTCAGTCCTTTGGGCATGGCTCTCTTTCGTTTTCCGTTCTAAGCGGTGCGTTGGAGTATGGCACGGCCTCAAGGTTCCGACCGTGATTCGCGCCGTTTCAGAGCCTTTGGACGGGTATTCTTGCTGTCACGGCACGAAAGTTCAGTGACTCACCGGCGGCAGCCCCATGCGCCGGCAGGCTCGATGCATCGAAGCGTTGCGCACCGCCCAGCGCAGCAGGGGTACGCTGCGCCTGACGCTGCCGCGGATCAGGCGGCGTTGCAGCGGACTGAACGGGAGGTCGAGCATCGATCCGGCCCATTCCGGTAACAGCTCGGCGCCTGCGCGCAGCATCAGCGCGCCGAACGGCCTGGCCAGGGTGCTGGGCGCCGGCGCGTTGAAGAGAATCCGCACCACTTCACGGGTGCGTTCGTCGCAACGCAGCCGCGGACGCATGGCCTCCAGGTAGGCGGCGATCTGCTCGCGGTCGCGCGGCACCGCGCGGGCGCCGAGGCGTTCGGCGACCAGGGCGATTTCCGAGTAGTAACGGTCCTGCTCGCTGCCCGGCAGGTCGGGATTGAGATAGCGCAGGTAGGACTTGAGAAAGCTGCTGACCTCGGCGACATGCACCCAGGTCAGCAGATCCGGGTCGCTGGCGGAATAGGGCGTGCCGTCGGGCAACTGGCCGATGACGCTTTCGTGGATGCGCCGGACCCGCTCGATCAGTCGCTCGGCATCGGCCAGCGGGCCGTAGGTGGTGGCCGAGATGAACTGACCGGTACGACGCAGGCGCCCGAGCAGGTCGTCGCGGAAATTGGAGTGGTCCCACACCCCCGCCAGGGCCAGCGGATGGAGCATCTGCAGGAGCAGCGCGCCGATGCCGCCGATCATCATGCTGCTGAAGTCGCCGTGGACCTTCCAGCAGGCGGCGTCGGGGCCGAACAGGCCCGGATCGCCTTTCGGCGATTCGAAGTCGACACCGCCGACGGCGAGCCCGGTAAGGCTCAGCACCTGGCTTTCGATATGGCGACGGACGCTTTCCATGGGGGGCTCGCTACGACGGGGCAGGCACGAGCTTAACCCAGGCGCCGGAGCGACTGGAACCGTCCCGCGCCGCAGGGCGGCGGGACGGTTGCGCGGGTCAGCGGTTGAGGCGGTTGTCGATCAACCCCTGCACCACTCCCGGATCGGCCAGGGTCGAGGTATCGCCGAGACTGTCCAGCTCGTTGCAGGCGATCTTGCGCAGGATACGCCGCATGATCTTGCCGGAGCGGGTCTTCGGCAGGCTGGGCGCCCATTGCAGGTGATCCGGCTTGGCGAAGCTGCCGATCTCCTTGCCGACCAAGGCCAGCAATTCCTGTTGCAGCGCCTCGCTGGGCTGACTGCCGGCCATCAGGGTGACGAACGCGTAGATGGCCTGGCCCTTCACGTCATGCGGGCAGCCGACCACCGCCGCCTCGGCCACCGCATCGTGCAGGACCAGCGCGCTCTCGACCTCGGCGGTGCCGATCCGGTGTCCGGAGACATTGATCACGTCGTCGACCCGGCCGGTGATCCAGTAGTAGCCGTCCTCGTCGCGGCGCGCGCCGTCGCCGCTGAAGTAATACCCGGGGTAGGGCTTGAAGTAGGTGTCGATCATCCGCTGGTGGTCGCCGTAGACGCTGCGGATCTGACTCGGCCAACTGGCCTTGATCGCCAGTACGCCGCTGCCCGCGCCGTCGATTTCCTTGCCTTTCTCGTCGAGCAGCACGGGTTGCACGCCGAAGAACGGGCGGGTCGCCGAGCCTGGCTTCAGCGCAGTGGCGCCGGGCAACGGGGTGATCAGGATGCTGCCGGTCTCGGTCTGCCACCAGGTATCGACGATGGGGCAGCGCTTCTCGCCGACCACCTGGTAGTACCACTCCCAAGCCTCCGGGTTGATCGGCTCGCCCACCGAGCCGAGCAGGCGCAGGCTGCTGCGCGAGGTCTGGCGGACCGGGGCGTCGCCTTCGCGCATCAGCGCGCGGATCGCGGTCGGCGCGGTGTAGAAGATATTCACCTGGTGCTTGTCGATCACCTGCCAGAAGCGTGAGGCGTCCGGGTAGTTGGGCACGCCCTCGAACATGAGGGTGGTGGCGCCGTTGGCCAGCGGGCCGTAGACGATATAGCTGTGTCCGGTGACCCAGCCGACGTCGGCGGTGCACCAGTAGACGTCGCCATCGTGGTAGTCGAACACGTACTTGTGGGTCATCGCCGCGCCGAGCAGGTAGCCCCCGGTGGTGTGCAACACGCCCTTCGGCTTGCCGGTGCTGCCGGAGGTATAGAGGATGAACAGCGGGTCCTCGGCGTCCATCGCTTCCGCCGGGCAGTCGGCTGAGGCCGCGTGGAGCGCCTCGTGGTACCAGATGTCGCGGCCTTCGACCCAGGGTATGTCGCCCTGGGTGCGCTCGACCACCACCACGGTGGAGACGTCCGGGCAGTCCTTCAGCGCCTTTTCCACATTCTGCTTCAGCGGGATGTACTTGCCGCCGCGCACGCCCTCGTCGGCGGTGATCACGGTGCGGCAGTCGGCATCGAGGATGCGGTCGCGCAGCGAGTCCGGCGAGAAGCCGCCGAACACCACCGAGTGCACCGCCCCGATGCGGGCGCAGGCGAGCATGGCGTAGGCGGCCTCGGGAATCATCGGCATGTAGATGCAGACCCGGTCGCCCTTTTCCACGCCGCGGCTCTTCAGCACGTTAGCCAGGCGGCAGACGTTGTGGTGCAGCTTGCGGTAGGTGATGTGCGCGGATTCGCTGGGGTTGTCGCCTTCCCAGACGATCGCGATCTGTTCGCCGCGGCGTTCCAGGTGGCGGTCGATGCAGTTGTAGGCGACGTTCAACTGGCCGCCCTTGAACCAGGTGGCCTGGCCTTTCCTCAGGTCGCCGTGGTGGACGCTGTGCCAGGGCTTGAACCAATCGAGGAAGGCCTTGGCCTGCTCGCCCCAGAACTCTTCGGGGTTCTCGACGGATTGGCGGTACAGGCGCTGGTAGTCGTCGTCGTTCAGGTAGGCACGCTGGCGGACGGCGTCCGGCACCGGGTGGACGCTGATCTCGAACATGGCGGTTTCCTTTGTTTTTCTGCTCCGCAAGGTGTCGAGAGACCGCACGCGGCCCCTCTTCAGGTTCGACCAAGGGTGGGCCAGGCGAGTGCCATGTTCAAGTGCCAAAGGCGCGAGCGGGGAAGGCGCCGGGGTCAATCGCAGGGCGGAATGAAAAAGCCCGGCCTAGGGCCGGGCTTTGGGGAGAGGCGGATCAGCCGCGATGGCGGCCGCGGAAGAAGTCGATCAGGCCTTGGGTCGAGGCGTCCTCGGCCGGGGTTTCCTCGCTGCCGACCAGGCGCGAATAGACACCCTTGCCGAGTTCCTTGCCAAGCTCCACGCCCCATTGGTCGAAGGCGTTGATGCCCCAGAGGATGCTCTGTACGTAGACCTTGTGCTCGTACATGGCGATCAGCGCGCCGAGGCGGCGGGCGCTGATGCGCTCGACCACCAGGGTGTTGCTCGGTCGGTTGCCCGGGATCACCTTGTGCGGCGCCAGGCGCTGCACTTCGGCTTCCGGCAGGCCCTTGGCGCGCAGTTCGGCCTCGGCCTCCTCGCGGCTCTTGCCGAGCATCAGCGCCTGGCTCTGCGACAGGCAGTTGGCGTACAGCCACTGGTGATGGTCGGCCACCGGGTTGTAGCTGCTCACCGGGACGATGAAGTCCGCCGGGATCAACTGGGTGCCCTGGTGCAGCAACTGATGGTAGGCGTGCTGGCCGTTGCAGCCGACACCACCCCAGATCACCGGCCCGGTGCCGCTGGTGACCGGCGTGCCGTCCTGGCGCACGCTCTTGCCGTTGGATTCCATGTCCAGTTGTTGCAGGTGGTCGGTGATATTCCGCAGATAGTAGTCGTAGGGCAGGATCGCGTGGCTGTTCGCGCCCCAGAAGTCGCCGTACCAGACGCCGAGCAGGCCGAGCAGCACCGGGATGTTGCGTTCGAACGGCGCGGTCTGGAAGTGCTGGTCCATGTTGTAGGCACCGGACAGCAGTTCCTTGAAGTTGGAGATGCCGATGGACATGGCGATCGGCAGGCCGATGGCCGACCACAGCGAGTAGCGGCCGCCGACCCAGTCCCACATGGGGAAGATGTTTTCCTCGCGGATGCCGAAGGCGATCGCGGCTTCCTTGTTGCTGGAGACGGCGATGAAATGGCGGTAAAGCTCTTCCTCGGTGCCGCCCTGGGCCAGGTACCAGGCGCGTGCGGCCTGGGCGTTCTTCAGGGTTTCCAGGGTCCCGAAGGACTTGGAGGAAACGATGAACAGGGTGGTCTCGGCGTTCAGGCGGCTGGCCAGTTCATGGAACTCGCTACCGTCGATGTTCGCCAGGTAGTGGCAGCGCACGCCTTTCTGGGCGAACGGCAGCAAGGCTTCGGATACCAGTTGCGGGCCGAGGAAGGAGCCGCCGATGCCGATGTTCACCACGTCGGTGATCGGCTTTTCGGTATAGCCGCGCCACAGGCCGTTGTGCACGTAGCCTACCAGCTCGGTCATCTGGTGCAGGACGCGGTGGACTTCCGGCATCACGTCGACGCCATCGACCAACACCTTGTCGCCGATCGGTCGACGCAGCGCGGTATGCAGTACCGGCCGGCGTTCGGAGGCATTGATCGCCTCGCCGTCGAACATCGCCCTGATCGCGTCGCTCAGCCGTGCCTCCTCGGCCAGCTTCACCAGCAGGTCGATGGTGTCCTGGCGAATCAGGTTCTTCGAGAAGTCGAGGAACAGCCCACAGGCGCTGAAGGAAAACCGCTTGAAGCGCTCCGGATCGTCGATGAACGCCTGGCGCATCCTGAAGTCCTGCAGTTCCTGGCGATGGGCGGCCAGGGCGCGCCAACTGTCGAGTTGCGTGGCATCCAGCGGAGTGAGGTGGTGCTTCATGGCTGACCTTCTGGTTGGAATTCGATGGCGCACTTATTTGAACATGAAAAAGCCCGGATGAAACCGGGCTTTATCCAGAGGGGGCGAGGTCAGGCGACCTGTATCGGAATCGCCTCGCTGGTATGGCTGAGCTGGTTGCCCGGCGCCATGTACAGCATGCGCGGCTTGTGGCTGGCCAGTTCGGCTTCGCTGTAGTGTGCGTAGGCGCAGATGATCACGCGGTCGCCGACCTTGACCTTGTGTGCCGCGGCGCCGTTCACCGAGATCATCTTCGAGCCGTTCTCGGCGCGGATCGCATAGGTGGTGAAGCGCTCGCCGTTGTCGACGTTGTAGATCTGGATCTGTTCGTACTCGCGGATTCCGGAGAGGTCCAGCCAATCGCCGTCGATGGCGCAGGAGCCTTCGTAGTCGAGGACGGCATGGGTGACTTCGGCGCGATGCAACTTGGCTTTGAGCATGATGGCGTGCATGGGGCGACTCCTATCGGGTCCGCGGGGGGCGGCAGAGTATGGCGAGTCCGTGGTGAGCGCTCAAGCCCCCGGGAACCGGGGGCTCGGCATGCGTCAATCGAGGTGGACTGAGAGGTTGTCGATCAGCCGGGTACTGCCCAGGTAGGCGGCGACCAGGATCACCAGTTGGCGGTCGCCGGGTACCCCGGGGCGCAGGCTGATCGGCTCGCGGATTTCCAGGTAGTCGGGGCGCAGCCCGGCCTGTTCCAGGGCCTGGCGGGCGTCGGCGAGCAATGCCGGGAAGTCCTCGGCGCCGGCGCGGATGCGTTCGCCGAGCTGCCGCAGGGTGCGGTAGATCGCCGGGGCGGCGGCGCGCTGCTGCTCGTCGAGGTAACCGTTGCGCGAGGACAACGCCAGGCCATCGGCGGCGCGCACCGTCGGCTCGCCGAAGATCTGCAACGGCAGGTTGAGGTCGCGGACCAGCTTGCGGATCACCGCCAACTGCTGGAAATCCTTTTCGCCGAACAGCGCGAGGTCCGGCTGGACCATGTTCAGCAGCTTGCTGACCACGGTCGCCACGCCTTCGAAATGGCCGGGACGACTGGCGCCGCAAAGGCCTTCGGAGACGCCGGGAACATGGATGCGGGTCTGCCCGTCCATGCCGTCGGGGTACATTTCCTCGACGGTCGGGGTGAACAGCAGGTGGCAGCCGGCTTCGAGCAGGCGTTCCTGGTCGGCTGCGAGGGTTCGCGGGTATTTGTCGAGGTCTTCGCTGGGGCCGAATTGCAGCGGGTTGACGAAGATGCTGACGACCACGAAGTCGGCGCGTTCGCCGGCTTTCTTTACCAGCGCGGCATGGCCGGCGTGGAGGTTGCCCATGGTCGGCACGAAGCCGATGCGCTTGCCTTCGCTGCGGGCGCGCGCCACCGCGGCGCGCAGTTCACGGACGGTCTTGACGGTGTTCATGCGTTGAATCCGTGTTCGGCGGCGGGGAAGGACACGTCCTTGACGGCGCGGACATAGGCCGCGATGGCGGCCGGGATGCTCTCCTGGCCTTGCATGAAATCCTTGACGAACTTGGGCGAGCGGCCGGTCAGCGAGAGACCCAGCATGTCGTGCATGACCAGCACCTGGCCATCGGTCGCCGCACCGGCGCCAATCCCGATCACCGGGATCTTCACCGCCTGGGTGATCTCTTCGGCCAGCACGCTGGGCACGCACTCCAGCAGCAGCATGGCGGCGCCGGCCTGCTCCAGGGCGATGGCATCGGCGCGCAACTGGCGCGCCTGGGTTTCCTGGCGGCCCTGGACCTTGAAGCCGCCGAACAGGTTGACCGCCTGCGGGGTCAGGCCGAGATGCGCGCAGACCGGCACGCCCATCTGTGCCAGGCGGGCGATCGGCTCCGCCAGCCAGGCCCCACCCTCCAGCTTGACCATGTGTGCGCCGGCCTGCATCAGGCGGACCGCGTCGGCAAGGGTCTGGGCCACGGAATGGCTGGATTCGAAGGCCAGGTCGGTGACGATCAGGGAACCTTTGTTACCGCGTTTCACGCAGGCCGTGTGATAGGCCATTTCCTCGTTGCTGACCGGCAGGGTGCTGTCGTGACCCTGCAATACCATTCCGAGCGAATCTCCGACCAGAAGCACGTCCACGCCGGCCTGGCTGGCGGTGTGGGCGAAGGTGGCGTCGTAGCAGGTCAGCATGGCGATCTTCTCGCCGCTCTGCTTCAACCCTTGCAGGGTGGTCAGGGTTACATCAGGCATGGAAAGGCTCCTCGTTGGGCCGGTGATGAGCCGGCGCGGGGCAAACGGCCACTTATAGTCCGGATGGGGTGGCTCGAAGTCAATTGCAGGTGTTACCGCATTGTTACGGCGTTACTGCCACTGCCGAACGCCGCGCCGCCTGCGGTTGCGCGCGCAGTGTACGCCCATCCGCGGCGTCCTTCGTCAGCTTTTCGGTAACAGTGTGAAGAGCCCGCCGCGAGGTATTCGCGCAGCGGCGGGCAGGCAGGGTCAGGCGCCCGGAAGGCGTTCGATGCCCTCGAACGGACAGGCCGCGAGCAGCTCCGGTAGGTGGCGGCCATCGGGCAGGCGCAGGTTGGGGGCGAGATCGGCGAGGGGATAGAGCACGAAAGCGCGCGCCTGCATGTGGTAGTGCGGCACCTTCAGGCGCGGCAGGTCGAGCAATTGTTCGCCGAACAGCAGGATGTCCAGGTCGAGCGTGCGCGGACCCCAGCGCAGGTCGCGGACGCGCCCCTGTTCCAGTTCGATGGCCTGCAGGGCGTCGAGCAGGTCGAGCGGCGCCAGGTTGGTGTCGAGGGCCGCCACGCCGTTGACGAAGCGCGGCTGGTCGGCGGGGCCGAGCGGGTCGCTGATATAGAGCGGCGAGACGGCGACCAGGCGGGTCTCGGGAAGCCGCTCGAAGGCATCGAGGGCAGCCTGGATCTGCTCGCGCGGTTCGGCCAGGTTGCTGCCCAGCGCCACGTAGACGCGCTGGATCATTCGCCGCTTCCGCCGCTGCCTTCCTTGCGCGGCCCGCGGCGCCGACGGCCGCTGTTGCCGCCGCGGCGACGCTTGCGCGGGGCGCTGCCGTCTTCCTGGCTGACCAGGTCGCGGATCATGTTGCGCCGCTCGCTGTCGCTGACTTCCTGGTAATCGGTCCACCATTGGCCGAGTCCTTCGGTTTCCTCGCCGGCACTTTCGCGCAGCAGGAGGAAGTCGTAGCCGGCGCGGAAGCGCGGGTTTTCCAGGAGCAGGTCGGCGCGCTTGCCCTGGCGTCGCGGCAGACGTTCCTGCATATCCCAGATCTCGCGGATCGGCAGGGTGAAACGCTTGGGAATGGCAATCCGCTGGCACTGTTCGCTGATCAGTTCGTGGGCGGCTTCCTGCATCGCCGGGATGGCCGGCATGCCTTTCTCCTGCAACTGCGCGACGCGCGCCGGCAGGGCCGGCCAGAGCAGTGCGGCGAAGAGGAAGGCCGGGGTTACCGGCTTGCCCTGGCGAATTCGCGCATCGGTATTGGCCAGGGCCTGGCGGATCAGCTTGCCGGTGTAGTCGGGGTTGGCCTGCAGTGCCTTGGCGCTGGCCGGGAACAACGGCGCGAACAGTTCGTACTCGACCAGCAGTTCGAAAGTGCGCTCGGCCCGGCCGGCGAGGAACAGCTTGAGCACCTCGTCGAACAGGCGCGCCGAAGGGATTTCCCGCAGCAGCGGGGCCAGCCGGCGAATCGGCGTGGCGCTGTGCTTTTCGATCTCGAAGTCGAGCTTGGCGGCGAAACGTACCGCCCGCAGCATCCGCACCGGGTCTTCCAGATAACGCTGCTCCGGATCGCCGATCAGGCGGATCAGGCGATTGCGGATGTCGTGAACGCCATTGGCGTAGTCCAGCAGCCGCTCGCTGGTGACGTCGAAGTACAGGGCATTGATGGTGAAGTCGCGGCGCTGGGCGTCGTCTTCCAGGCTGCCATAGACGTTGTCGCGCAGGATGCGGCCGCTTTCGTTGCTGGACGCGCGGCTATCGCCATCGTCCTGGCCTTCCGGATGATGGGCGCGGAAGGTGGCGACCTCGATGATCTCGCGGCCGAAGTGCACGTGTACCAGTTTGAAGCGGCGGCCGATGATCCGCGCGTTGCGGAATTCGGCGCGGACCTGCTCCGGCGTGGCGCTGGTGGCGACATCGAAGTCCTTGGGAGCGATGCCGAGCATCTGGTCGCGTACGCAGCCCCCGACCACGTAGGCCTGGTAGCCGGCCCGCTGGAGGATCTCGACGACCTTGACGGCGTTCCGGCTGAACTGGTCCCGGCGCAGGGAGTGCTGGTTGTTACCGATGACTTCCGGGGTTGTACGGACGGCGCGCGGACGGCGCAGGGGGGAACGAATGGTCTGGATCAGCTTTTTCAGCATGGATGTGTTATCGGGAGCACGATGTGGGTGATTGCACGCCTGCGTTGCTCAAACAGGACGGACGTCGGGTAATGCTGCGGCATTATCAGGACCTCTCGGGCGAGGCGTGTTCTGTACCCGTTGAATGTTTGGCCCCGCGACGCACAGGGCGTCCCGGGCGCCGGAACCGACTGCGCCATGCATCCTGACAGAAACGAACAGGGGCCGTACATCCTGTTCCCGCGAAGCGGGAGAGGGCCGGGAAGGCTGCGGTGAATCTGGCAAGGCATGCGGATGGCCGCATAGTCTGCGCGGATTCTAGCATTGGATGGGGAAATGGTGTAAGGCGAAGGAAAAACGGGAAAAACAGAGGGAGGGGTGAAGCTACTGGGGGAGCCGAAGCTCCCCCCCAAGTAGGTGCGTGCTTTGTTTTTATTATGATTTCGGGCTTGTTGTTTTTGTTTGTCGACCCGTCCCTTGAGCCAGTCGCTTCAGGGATATCTCCCAGGCTGGGAGTTCAATAGCAAACGGATTGCTTTGGTCGCTGATGCTGCCATGATCGTCGAACGATCCAACCAGTCTGTGCGCTGCCTCAAGGCAGTTTTATTCTTCTTCCGACTGGCTGCGGGACGGGTCCCGACAGCAACTCCTCTCCAAAAGAATCAGTTAGCTGCGCCTCCGCGATTTTGTTTTTGTTGTGCTGGAGTCGTTACGTGTTGTTTTTATTGTCTTCGTCGTTGCTTGTTATTGTTGTTGTGCCAATACATAAGCAGATGCCGTGCCAGTTTTTCGAAACCCAGTAAAATCAAGGGGTTGAGGTTTTCGGTGGGTCGGCGGAGGGCACAAAAAAACCGGGTTCCCGTTACCGATGAACCCGGTTTCTGTTACGCGGTACGTCCGCGGTAACAGGTTGCAGGGTGTTACGAGTCGGCCGAGGCCCCTGATTTGCGTCGCGGAATGCCCAGGCGCTGGCGGCGTTCCCACAGGCATTTGCGGCTGATGCCCAGCTTGCGGGCCAGTTCGGTCTCGGTCATGTGGTCCTGGTGCTCGAGGACGAAGTGCTGGAAGTAGTCTTCCAGCGAAAGGTCCTCGGTGGGCTCGTGGTTGCTGGCCGCGGCGCCCGCCGGGCCGAGGCCGAGGTCGGCGGCGAAGTCGTCCTCGAGGTCGTCCAGCTCAATGTCGATACCCAGCAGGTCGGCGTGGATTTCCTGGCTCTCGCTGAGGATCACCGCCCGCTCGATGGCGTTTTCCAGCTCGCGCACGTTGCCCGGCCATGGGTAATGGCGGATCGCCTGTTCGGCGTCGTGGGCGAAGCTGAGCGGCGCGCGCCCCATCCGGGTGCACTGGCGAGCCAGAAAGGCGCGGGCGATCTCCATCACGTCGTTGCCACGCTCGCGCAGGGCGGGCAGCTTCAGCGAGATCACATGCAGGCGGTAATAGAGGTCTTCGCGGAATTGCCCGGTCTTGGCCAGGGTCTTCAGGTCGCGGTGGGTGGCGGCGATCAGGCGCACGTCGACCTTCTGCGATTGCACCGAGCCGACCCGGCGGATCTCGCCTTCCTGCAATACGCGCAGCAGGCGGGCCTGGGCCTCCAGCGGCAGTTCGCCGATCTCGTCGAGGAACAGGGTGCCGCCGTCGGCCGCTTCGACCAGCCCGGCGCGCCCGGCGCTGGCACCGGTGAAGGCGCCTTTTTCATGGCCGAACAGCTCGGATTCGATCAGGGTTTCCGGAATCGCCGCACAGTTCACCGAGATCAGCGGCGCCTTGGCGCGCTTCGACAGGTTGTGCAGGGCGCGGGCGACCAGTTCCTTGCCGGTGCCGGACTCGCCCTGGATCAGTACCGTGGAGTCGGTCGGCGCGACCTTGCGAATCTTGCTGTACAGCTCTTGCATCGGCGCACAGGAGCCGATGATGCCTATCTCGCCGTCGGCTGCCGCCGGGCTGGCGCCGCGCTCGCCGCCGGCCTTGCCGCCGTTGGCGGAGACCGGGGCCGCGCTGCGGTTCTCCTGGCGGTCCTTGAGGATGCGCGCCACGGCCTGGAGCATTTCGTCGTGGTCGAAAGGCTTGGCGATGTAGTCCACCGCGCCCATCTTCATCGAATCCACCGCCGAACGCAGGCTGGCGTAGCTGGTCATGATCAGCACCGGAATGCCTTCGGCGAGCTTGATCAGTTCGGTGCCGGGGGCGCCCGGCAGGCGCAGGTCGCTGACCACCATGTCGAAGGAGGGGATGGTGTAGCGCTCCTGGGCTTCCTGCACCGAGCCGGCTTCGCTGACCTGGTACTGGTTGCGCTCCAGCAGGCGTCGCAATGCAGATCGGATAATGGTTTCGTCTTCGACGATCAGAATATGTGCCATGTATTCAGCTCTCTCGACGTGCTCGTCTACAGCTCGGCCGTCGGGCCAGGGTGCCGCGGCAGGGTCACGCGGAAGCGGGTGCCGCCTTCTCGCTGGTGATCCGTCGGGCTCTCGATGGTTATCTGTCCATAATGCTCTTCCACGATCGAATAGACCAGTGCGAGGCCGAGCCCGGTCCCCTTGCCGGGGTCCTTGGTGGTGAAGAACGGTTCGAACAACTGGTCCATGATCGCCTTCGGAATGCCGCTGCCCTCGTCCTCGACGACCAGGTCCACGGTATGTTCCGAGGCTTCGCTGCGGACCCGGATCGCGCCGCCCGGCGGGCTGGCGTCGCGAGCATTGGAGAGCAGGTTGATCAGCACCTGGGCCAGGCGCTGCGAGTCGCCCTCGACCCAGTGCGCCGGATCGCAGAGGTTGAAGAACTCTACTTCGACGCTACGCCGGTTCAGCGACAGCAGTCCGATGGCTTCCTGGGCGACTTCGCTCAGGCACACCGGTTCCAGGGCCTGTAGGTGGCTGCCGGAGTGGGCGAAGCTCATCAACGACTGGACGATGCGCGATACGCGCTTGGTCTGGTCGAGGATCTGCTCGCTGATCTCGGTCAGCTCGCCGTCGCCTTCGCGCTCCTCGCGCAGGTTCTGCGCCAGGCAGGCGATGCCGGTGATCGGATTGCCGATCTCGTGGGCTACCCCGGCGGCAAGGCGGCCGATGGAAGCCAGGCGTTCGGAGTGGACCAGCTTGTCTTCCAGCAGTTGGGTTTCGGTGAGGTCTTCCACCAGTAGCACCAGGCCGCTGTTACCCGGCGCCAGGGGTTCCTCGATGGCCGCCTTGTGCAGGTTCAGCCAGCGGGTGTGGCCGTCGTAGACCAGGCGCTGCTTGTGCAGGTGCTCGTCGGGGGCGTCGATGAAACGTTCCAGCAGGCCCTTCCAGGGTTCGGGCAAGGCCGACAGGCGCGAACCGACGACCTTCTGCGCGCCGACCCCGGTGAGTTCCTCGATGGCGCGGTTCCACATCAGCACTTCCTGGTCTTTGGCCAGGGAGCAGACGCCCATCGGCAGGTCTTGCAGGGTCTGCCGGTGGTAGCGGCGCAGGGTGTCGAGTTCGGCGGCGAGGCCGGTCAGCCGGGAGTGATAGTCCTCCAGGCGGCTCTCGATGAAGTGGATGTCCTCGGTGACATAGCTTTCTTCGCTGGTCTTGTAGGGAAGGAAGGTCTCCACGATGTCCTGGGCGACACTGGGACCCATCAGCCCGGAAAGGTTCGCCTCGATACGGTCGCGCAAGCGACGCAGGGCATAGGGGCGACGTTCGTCGAAGGGCAGGTGGAGATCGCGCAGGGCCTGCTCGACCTCCTTCTGCGCGGTCTTGGCGCCCAGCGGCTTGGCCAGCTGGCTGGCGAACTCCTGCGGCGAGCCGGCGAACAGTTCGCGGCGTTGCGGACGGCGTACGTTGTCCACCGCGCAGGCCTCGGCGGCGCCTTTTTCCTCGTCGCTGGCCTCGGTGAACAGCGAGACCAGGGTGAATACCAGCACGTTGGCCGCCAGCGAGGACAGCGCCGCCAGGTGCCAGTTGGAGTCGTCCAGCACGTAGATCACGTCGAACAGCGGCAGGTACAGGCCCTGTACGTTCCCCATCAGGGGCAGCAGCATGGTGATCGCCCAGACCAGCATGCCGGCGATCAGCCCGGAGATGAAGCCGCGGCGGTTGGCGGTCGGCCAGTACAGCACCGAGAGGGCGCCGGGAAGGAATTGCAGGGTGGCGACGAAGGACACTATGCCCAGGTTGGAGAGGTCCTGTTCGGCGCCCAGCAGCAGGTAGAAGGCGTAGCTGGCCATGATGATGGCGACGATCAGCAGGCGCCGGGTCCATTTCAGCCAGCGGTAGATGTTGCCCTGCGCCGGCGGCTGGTAGAGCGGCAGCACCAGGTGGTTGAGGACCATTCCCGAGAGCGCCAGGGTCATCACGATAGTCAGCCCGCTGGCGGCGGAGATGCCGCCGATGAAGGCGGCCAGGGCCAGGGCCGGGCTGTCCACCGCCAGGCCGAGGCCGATGGTGTAGTACTCCGGTGTGGTCGAGGCGCCGAGGCGCAGCCCGGCCCAGAGGATCGGCGGTACCGCAAGGCTCATCAGCAGCAGGAACAGCGGCAGGCCCCAGCTGGCGGAAATCAGCGCGCGCGGGTTGAGGTTCTCGGTGAAGATCATGTGGAACATGTGCGGCATCACGATGGCCGCGGCGAAGAACACCAGCAGCAGCGTTCGCCATGGACCCTCGGCCAGCGGCGTGTGCAGGGTGGTCAGCGCGGTCTGGTTCTGCAGCAGCCAGACTTCCAGGCCTTCCGGCCCGCCGAAGACGCCGTACAGGGCGTAGAGGCCGATACTGCCGAGCATCACCAGCTTGACCAGCGACTCGAAGGCGATGGCGAACACCAGTCCCTCGTGGCGTTCGCGGGTGGCGATGTGGCGAGCGCCGAAGAGGATCGCGAACAGGGTGATCAGGGTGCAGAAGACGAATGCGACCCGCTCCTGGGCCGGGTCGCGGGTGAGAATGCTGATCGAGTCGGTGACCGCCTGGATCTGCAGGGCCAGCATCGGCAGCACGCCGATCAGCATGAACAGCGTGGTCAGGGCGCCGGCCCAGGTACTGCGGAAACGGAAGGCGAAGAGGTCGGCCAGCGAGGACAGCTGGTAGGCGCGTGTCACCCGCAGGATCGGATAGAGCAGCACCGGGGCGAGCAGGAAGGCCCCGGAAATCCCCAGGTAGATGGCGAGGAACCCGTAGCCGTACTGGTAGGCCAGGCCTACCGTGCCGTAGAACGCCCAGGCACTGGCGTAGACGCCCAGCGACAGGGTGTAGACCAGCGGATGGCGTACCAGCCGGCGCGGCACGTAGCCGCGCTCGGTGATCCAGGCGATGCCGAAGAGGGTGGAGAGGTAGGCGACGCTGATCAGGATCAGCTGGGTCAGGCTAAAGCTCGTCAGCATCGCGCTGGCTCTGCAGGATGAAAGTGACCACGATGAGGATCAGCCACAGCAGGTACGGGCGGTACCAGGCGCCGTTGGGGTCGATCCACCAGTCCATGATGGCGGGGGAAAAGAGATAGATGCCCACGACCAGGAGCAGGACCAGTCGGTAGATGTACATGCCGCTTCCCTCATGCTTGGGCCGGCAGGCTACAGGCTGCGGGTGGGTGCCGGCAAGCCGCCGGGCGGGCTACAGGCGTTCCTCGGGAAGGGTAGCGCAGCGCGGGATGCGCGTGGCGTCCCAGTGCGCCACGCCCCAGGCCAGCGCCTCGCTGGCGCTGGCCTGGGCCAGTTCGGCCGGCGGCCGCTGGCCGAGCGCGCGCAGGGCGCGGGTCAGCGGCGCGGCGGCCTGCTCGGAGGGCAGCGGCGGGGAGCGGTAGGACTTGCCGAGCTTGTGCCCGTCCGGCTGGACGATCAGCGGCACGTGCAGGTAGCGCGGCTGGCTCAGCCCCAGCAGTTCCTGGAGGTAAAGCTGGCGCGGGGTCGAGTCGAGCAGGTCGGCGCCGCGGACGATGTCGGTGATGCCCTGCCAGGCGTCGTCCAGCACCACCGCCAGTTGGTAGGCGTAGAAGCCATCGCGGCGCTGGATGACGAAATCGCCGACCTCGCGGCCGAGATGCTGGCGGACTTCGCCCTGCACGCGGTCGACGAAGCGATATTCCAGCTCCGGCACGCGCAGGCGGATCGCCGCGTCCTCGCGGGCGTGCCCGGCGTCGCGGCAGAAGCCCGGGTAGATCCCGGCGAATCCCTCAAGCTGTTTGCGCGAGCAAGTGCAGGCGTAGGCCAGGCCGCTGCGCAGCAGTTGCTCGACCACTGCGGCGTAGGCCGGGAAGCGTTCGCTCTGCCGCTCCACCGCGCCGTCCCATTCGAAGCCGTAGCGCTCCAGGGTTTCCAGGATCGCCTGCTGGGCGCCCGGGACTTCGCGGGGCGGGTCGAGGTCTTCCATGCGCACCAGCCAGCGGCCGCCGACGGCACGCGCGTCCAGGTAGGAGGCGACGGCCGCCACCAGGGAACCGAAGTGCAGGTAGCCGCTGGGCGTCGGGGCGAAGCGGCCTACATAGGAAGAGGTCATGGCGCGGGCGGTGCGGCGGGGAACGGCGGAAACGAAACGGGGCGCCTTGGCGCCCCGTCGGTCCGGCTCAGGAGCCGAGTTGCTTCTCGCGGATTTCCGCGAGGGTCTTGCAGTCGATGCAGAGGGTCGCGGTGGGGCGTGCCTCCAGGCGACGGATGCCGATCTCGACGCCGCAGGAGTCGCACCAGCCGTACTCTTCGTCTTCGATCAGTTGCAGGGTCTCGTCGATCTTCTTGATCAGCTTGCGCTCGCGGTCGCGGGCGCGCAGTTCCAGGCTGAATTCTTCTTCCTGGCTGGCGCGGTCGGCCGGATCGGGGAAGTTGGCCGCTTCGTCCTGCATGTGATGCACGGTACGGTCGACCTCTTCCATCAGCTCCTGTTTCCATTTGTTCAGGATCGCGGTGAAGTGCGCGCGCATGCGCTCGCTCATGTACTCCTCGCCCTTGGTTTCCTGATAGGGTTCGAAGCCGCGGGTCATCTGCTGGCTGCTCTGTTGTTTTGCTTTGGTGGACATGAATGGCCGCCTCTCACTTTCGCTAATCCTGTCCGCGGCAGGGTTCCCTCGCCGGCTCTCCGGCCCCGCGGTCGCAAGCGGGCGAACTTACCAGAACGATAACCTTGGCGCTACTCCCGGTTGTCGAGGCTGGTGTCGCCCGCGTAATGGCTTGGTTAGAATCGGTTTTTCCTCGCAAAGTTCGGAATATCCATGGCTACCTCCTATAGCGCGCGCAGTCGGGCCATCGAGCCTTTCCATGTCATGGCCCTGCTGGCGCGGGCCAACGAGTTGCAGGCCGCCGGCCACGATGTGATCCACCTGGAGATCGGCGAGCCGGACTTCACCACGGCCGAGCCGATCGTCGAGGCCGGGCGCGCCGCCCTGGCCGCCGGGCATACCCGCTACACCGCCGCCCGCGGCCTGCCGGCGCTGCGCGAGGCGATCGCGAAATTCTACGGCGAACGCTACGGGGTCGACCTCGACCCGCAGCGCGTGCTGGTCACTCCGGGCGGCTCCGGCGCCCTGCTGCTGGCCAGCAGCTTGCTGGTCGACCCCGGCCGCCACTGGTTGCTCGCCGACCCGGGCTACCCGTGCAACAGGCATTTCCTGCGCCTGGTGGAAGGCGCCGCGCAACTGGTGCCGGTGGGGCCGGACAGCCGTTACCAACTGACGCCGGATCTCATCGAGCGACACTGGGATTCAGACAGTGTAGGCGCTCTGGTGGCGACGCCGGCGAATCCGACCGGGACCCTGCTCGATCGCGACGAGCTGGCCGGCCTGTCGGGCGCCTTGAAGGCCCGCGGCGGGCACTTGGTGGTGGACGAGATCTATCACGGCCTGACCTATGGCGTGGACGCCGCCTCGGTGCTGGAAGTCGACGACGACGCTTTCGTCCTGAATAGTTTTTCCAAGTATTTCGGCATGACCGGCTGGCGCCTGGGCTGGCTGGTGGCGCCGGCAGCGGCGGTGCCTGAGCTGGAGAAGCTGGCGCAGAACCTCTACATCAGCGCGCCGAGCATGGCCCAGCAGGCCGCGCTGGCCTGTTTCGAACCGACCACCATCGCCATTCTCGAAGAGCGTCGCGAAGAGTTCGCCCGCCGTCGCGACTTCCTCCTGCCGGCCCTGCGCGAGCTGGGTTTCGGAATCGCCGTGGAGCCGGAAGGCGCCTTCTATCTCTACGCCGATATCAGCGCGTTCGGCGGCGATGCCTACGCCTTCTGCAAGCACTTCATCGAGACCGAGCACGTCGCCTTCACCCCGGGGCTGGATTTCGGCCGCCACCAGGCCGGCCACCACGTGCGTTTCGCCTATACCCAGAACCTGCCGCGCCTGCAGGAAGCGGTGGAGCGGATCGCCCGCGGCCTGAAGAACTGGCGGCCCTGATGCGTTTCGAGCAGCCACTGGAAGAAGGCCGCCTGCTGCGTCGCTACAAGCGTTTCCTCGCCGATATCGAGAGCGCCGGCGGCGAGCGCCTGACCATCCACTGTCCGAATACCGGTTCGATGCTCAATTGCATGAGCGAAGGCTGCCGGGTCTGGTTCAGCCGCTCCAACGACCCCAAGCGCAAGCTGCCGGGGACCTGGGAGCTGAGCGAGACCCCGCAGGGCCGCCTGGCCTGCGTCAACACGGCGCGGGCCAACCGCCTGGTAGAGGAGGCGCTGCTGGCCGGGGACATCGCGGAGCTTGCCGGTTTCACCGCTCTGCGCCGGGAAGTGGCCTACGGCGTGGAGAACAGTCGCGCCGACTTTCGCCTGGAATACCCCACGGGCGCACTGTTCATCGAGGTGAAGAGCGTCACCCTGGGCTTCGACGAAACCGCCGTGGCGGCCTTTCCCGACGCGGTGACGCTGCGCGGCGCCAAGCACCTGCGCGAACTGGCGGCGCTGGCGCGGGAGGGGATCCGCGCGGTGCAGCTGTACTGCGTGAACCTTTCCGGGGTCGAGGCGGTGCGCCCCGCCGACGAGATCGATCCAGCCTATGGCAAGGCGTTGCGCGAGGCGGCGCAAGCGGGCGTCGAGGTGCTGGCCTATGGCGCCGAGGTGACGACGGAAGGATTGCACCTGGCGCGGCGCCTCCCGGTGCGACTCTGAGGCATGGCCGCGCCGTGGGGCGCGGCCACTCGCTCAGCGGCGTTCGAGCAGGACGCCGCTTTCCATGTGGTGGGTGTAGGGGAACTGGTCGAACAGCGCGCAGCGGCTGATCCGGTGCGTGTCGTGCAGTTGGGCGATGTTCTGCGCCAGGGTTTCCGGGTTGCACGAAATGTACAGGATGCGCTCGAAGCGCCGGGTCAGCTCGCAGGTGTCCGGATCCATGCCGGCTCGTGGCGGATCGACGAAGACATTGCCGAAGGCGTAGCTCTTCAGATCGATGTCGGCCAGGCGGCGGAACGGGCGAACCTCGTTCAGCGCCTGGGTCAGCTCTTCGGCCGACAGGCGCACCAGGCTGACGTTGTCCACCGCGTTGTCGGCCAGGTTGGCCAGCGCCGCATTGACCGAGGACTTGCTGATCTCGGTGGCCAGCACCTTGCGTACCCGGGTGGCCAGGGGCAGGGTGAAGTTGCCGTTGCCGCAGTACAGTTCGAGCAGGTCGTCGTCGCGCTGGCCGAGCGCCTCGTAGGCCCAGCCGAGCATCTTCTGGTTGACCTCGCCGTTGGGCTGGGTGAAAGCCCCCTCGGGCTGGCGGTAGCGGAAGCGCCGGCCGGCGACCGACAGTTCCTCCTCCACATAGTCGCGTCCGACGACGATACGCTTGCCGCGCGAACGCCCGACCAGGTTCACGCCCAGTTCCGCCGCGAGCTTTTCCGCTGCCTGTCGCCAGGCGTCGTCGATCGGCCGGTGGTAGCAGAGGGTGATCAGCGCGTCGCCGGCCAGGGTGGTGAGAAACTCCACCTGGAACAGCTTGAAGCCCAGCGCCGGGTCGGCCCAGGCCGCCTTCAGGCGCGGCATCAGTTCGTTGATGCGGCGGCTGGCGATGGGGAAATCCTCGATCAGGATCGGCGTGTGCTTGTCGCCCTGCTCGAACATCGCGTAGTGACGCTTCTCGTTGCCGGTTTCCCGCCACAAGCGGAATTCGGCGCGCAGCCGGTAATGCTCGCGCGGCGACTCGAAGACCTCCGGCGCGGGTGCCGCGAACGGGGCCAGCAATCCGGCGAGGCGGGACTTCTTGTCTTCCAGTTGTGCGGCGTAGGCGCTGGGGTCGAACTGTGGACGGCTCATGCGTTGAAGAAGCCCAGCTTGATCACGAACAGCACGGAGAGGATCACCAGCGCCGGGTTCAGTTCGCGCCAGCGCCCGGACAGCACCTTGATCGCGGTCCAGGAAATGAAGCCGAAGGCGATGCCGGTGGCGATCGAGTAGGTGAACGGCATGGCCAGCGCGGTGACGACCACCGGCGCGGCGACGGTGATGTCTTCCCAGTCGATCTCTGCCAGGCCCGAGGCCATCAGCACGGCGACGAAGAGCAGCGCCGGGGCGGTGGCGAAGGCCGGTACGCTGCCGGCCAGTGGGGCGAAGAACAGCGCGAGGAGGAACAGGATGGCGACGACGATGGCGGTCAGGCCGGTGCGGCCGCCGGCGCTGACGCCCGCGGCGGACTCGATGTAGCTGGTGGTGGTCGAGGTGCCCAGCAGCGAGCCGCCCATGGCGGCGGTACTGTCGGCGATCAGCGCGCGGCCCATCTTCGGCATGTGGCCGTCCTTGCCCATCAGTCCGGCGCGCTTGGCGACGCCGATCAGGGTGCCGGAGTTGTCGAACAGGTCGACGAAGAGGAAGGCGAAGATCACGCTGACCAGGCCGATGTCCAGCGCGCCCTTGATGTCCAGTTGGAGGAAGGTCGGCGCCAGCGACGGCGGCATCGAGACCACGCCGCCGAACTGGGTCACGCCGAGCAGGATGGCGATGGCGGTGACCACCAGGATACCGATCAGCACCGCGCCGGTGACGCTACGCGCCTCCAGGGCGACGATCAGGATGAAGCCGAGGGTGGCGAGGATCGGTGCCGGCTTGGTCAGGTCGCCCATGCCGATCAGGGTTGCCGGGTTGTCCACCACGATGCCCGCGTTCTGCAGGGCGATCAGTGCGAGGAACAGGCCGATGCCGGCGGCGATCGCCGAGCGCAGCGGCAGGGGGATGCTGTTGATGATCCATTCGCGGATGCGAAAGATCGACAGCAGGAAGAACATGGTGGCGGAAATGAACACTGCGCCCAGCGCGACCTGCCAGCTGTGGCCCATGTGCAGCACCACGGTGTAGGTGAAGAAGGCGTTGAGGCCCATGCCGGGGGCCAGGGCGATCGGGTAGTTGGCGATCAGGCCCATGATGGTCGAGCCGATGGCCGCTGCCAGGCAGGTGGCGACGAACACCGCGCCCTTGTCCATGCCGGTCTCGCCGAGGATGCTCGGGTTGACGAAGAGGATGTAGGCCATGGTCAGGAAGGTGGTGATCCCCGCCAGGATCTCGGTGCGCACCGTGGTGTTGTGCGCCTTTAGTTGAAACAGCTTTTCCAGCATGTTGGATTCCCCTGAATGTGCTCTGCAACGATCCCCATGGCGCCAGCAGAAGTGGCCGGCCGCGGAGCCGGCCGCCGACCAGGGAAAACCGAATTTCCGCGTGGCGGGCGTTGCATCGCTGTCTCGTCGGCGCGGTATCGCGAACGATCCCGGCAGACGGCTGAGTCCCGAAAATGCGCGAGCCGCATGAAACGACCCACGCACGCCAGGGGCCTCGCGGCGGCCTGCGTGGGGTTCATACGGCTCGAAAAGGCGCGCATCATACCAGTTCGCGGGAGAGGGGTGAATTTCCGCCAGTCTAGTCGATCGTCGCCTCGCGGAAGGCCCTGCTCGCCCGCCCGGCGCGGGCGGCGTTAACATAGGCGTTGGCGTCCGGACGGACGCTCCGCCCAGGTTTTCTGCAGTACCTCATCATGAAACGCTCGAAACTCGCACTCCTTCCGCTGGGCCTGGCGCTGCTGCTGGCCGCCTGCGCCAGCGATCCGCTGCCGATCCCGCAGCACAGCTTCGGGGTCTATGCCACCGCCAGCACGCCTTCTGCGGCGTTCCGCACCCTGGCCGACCCGCAGGGCAAGGCCATGCTGGTGGCGCTGAAGCCCAGCCTGACCCAGGCTGACGTACTCCGCGCCGAGGTCCTGTACGACCAGAACGGTCGACCCGGCGTCGAAGTCACCTTCACCGAACCGGCCGCCCGCCGCCTGGCCGCGCTGACCGGCGAGGCCCGGGGGCGCACTCTCGCGGTACTGGTGGACGGGCGCCTGCGCCTGGCGCCGCGGGTGCGCGAGCCGATCCGCAACGGCAAGGTCTATCTCGACGGGTTGGCTTCGGCCTACGAGGCCAGGGAACTGGCCGATCAGTTGAATGCGCTGGGAAGCCAGCCGGGGCGCTAAGCGCCCGGCTGGCGGCGAGGCTCAGAGCGTCTGGGCCTTGAAGGTATCGCAACTGGCCGGCGAGCCGCTCTCGAAGCCGGTCTTGAACCAGCGCATGCGTTGCGCCGAGGAGCCATGGGTGAAGGAATCCGGCACCACCATGCCGCGGCCCTGGCGTTGCAGGCGATCGTCGCCGATGGCGTTGGCGGCGTTCAGGGCTTCCTCGATGTCGCCCGGCTCCAGCCAGTTCAGCCGCTGCTGTGCACGGTTGGCCCAGACCCCGGCGAAGCAGTCCGCCTGCAGTTCCTGGCGTACCGACAGGCCGTTGGCGCCCTCCATGCGCGCGCCGCGCTGGCGGGCAGCGTTGATCTTGGCCGAGATGCCCATCAGGTTCTGCACGTGGTGGCCGACCTCGTGGGCGATCACATAGGCCTGGGCGAAGTCGCCGGCGGCGGAGAAGCGCTGTTCCATCTCGCGGAAGAACTCCAGGTCGAGGTAGACCCGGCGGTCGGCCGGACAGTAGAACGGCCCGGTGGCCGACGAGGCGAAGCCGCAGGCGGAATTCACCCCATTGCTGAACAGCACCAGCTTGGGCTGTTGGTATTGTGCCTGGCCGCTGGCGAAGATCTGTTCCCAGGTGTCCTCGGTGTCGCCGAGGATCGAGCGGACGAACTCGCTCTGCTCGTCATTGGCCGCCGGGGCCCGACCGCCGGCCTGCTGCTGGGTGGCCGGCGCCGGGCTGTCCATCTGGCCGAGCAGCGACCCGAGGATCTGCATCGGGTCCTGGCCCATCAGCAGGCCGACCACCACCACGATGGCCACCCCACCCAGGCTGAGGCCCTTGCCGCCGATGCGCATGCCGCCACCGCCGCCTGCGCCTCCTTCGCCCCGGGCATCAATCACGTTGTCACTGCGTCGTCCTTTGCGCCAGAGCATGGCGGTTCTCCTGTACGTTTCGCTTCTTCAGTGTTGTCGTCGTCCGCCGCCAGCGCCACCCCGACCGTCAGGCCGAGGTCAGCAGCTCGGCGCGGGCGAGCAGTTGGACGTGGCCGCCGACCCTTACGCTACCGTCTGTCGCGACCTGGACGTCGAGCCGGCTCGGCCGCTCGAGGAAGCGTCCCTGGTGCAGGACGAAGGGTTCGCCGCGCGCGGCAAGCCCGTATTCCACCAGGTAGGCGGCGACCGGACCGGCAGCGCTGCCGGTAGCCACGTCTTCCACCAGCCCCAGGTTGTCCCAGGTGCGGCCCTCGCGCCCGTCGACGTCGAGCAGATAGACAAACGCCGCGCCGAGTTTATCCAGGGCTTCTTGCAAATCGTTGACCTGACGGGCTCGACCCAGCGCCTCGGCGGTCACCGGCAGGAGCAGGTAGGGCAGGCCGGTGCTCACCACCCGCGGCGGATGCCCGGACAGGTCGTTGGCCGATAGCGAGAAGGCTTCGGCGAACCAGCGGCAGGTCCCGGCGTCCGGGGTGGCGCCGAATTCGGCGCGGCCCTGGTCCATCTCGGCGTAGAAACCGCTGCCCGCCCGCACGCTGCGCAGGGCCACCGATTTGCTGGCCAGGTGCAGCGTCCAGTGCTGTTCGTTGTCGCCGCCGCGCAGGTGATGGAGCAGGGCGGCGGCGCCGAGCAGCGGGTGGCCGGCGAACGGCAGTTCTTCCTCCAGGGTGAAGATCCGTGCGCGGAAGGCCCGTGGGTCGTCGCCCGGCAGCAGGAAGATCGACTCGAACTGGCGCAGTTCGCGGGTCCAGGCCTGCATGGCGGCGTCATCGAGGGCGCTGGCGTCGTCGAACACGGCCAGGCCGTTGCCGGTGAGCGGACGCTCGGCGAACACATCGAGTTGCCAGTAGCGTCGGGACATGGGCCTTTTCCTGTGAAATGGAATGAAAAACGCGAGGGGGGACTCGACAAGCAGCCTATCGGCCTTTATGTTCGCCGACAAGAAAGCGCCTGGCTGGCGCTTTCCAGGCCGCCGCAGCGGCCGGCGTCGCTCGGACGGTTCCGGGCGCTTACGTTACTCCGAGGACAGCATGGCTGAATCACGCCCTGCGCGCCGTTTCGCGCGCATCGACCGCCTTCCCCCCTACGTTTTCAATATCACCGCCGAACTGAAGATGGCCGCTCGTCGCCGTGGCGAGGACATCATCGACCTGAGCATGGGCAATCCCGACGGGCCGACCCCGCCGCATATCGTCGAGAAGCTCTGCACCGTCGCCCAGCGCGAAGACACCCATGGCTACTCCACCTCGCGCGGCATCCCGCGCCTGCGCCGGGCCATCTCGCACTGGTACCGCGACCGCTACGACGTGCAGATCGACCCGGAAAGCGAAGCCATCGTCACCATCGGCTCCAAGGAAGGCCTGGCGCACCTGATGCTGGCGACCCTCGACCATGGCGACACCATCCTCGTGCCCAACCCGAGCTATCCGATCCACATCTACGGTGCGGTGATCGCCGGCGCCCAGGTGCGCTCGGTGCCGCTGGTGCCGGGCATCGATTTCTTCAACGAGCTGGAACGGGCGATCCGCGAATCGATTCCCAAGCCGCGCATGATGATTCTCGGCTTCCCCTCCAACCCTACCGCGCAGTGCGTCGAGCTGGACTTCTTCGAGCGCGTGGTGGCGCTGGCCAAGCAGTACGACGTGATGGTCGTGCACGACCTGGCCTATGCCGACATCGTCTACGACGGCTGGAAAGCGCCGTCGATCATGCAGGTACCGGGTGCCAAGGATATCGCCGTGGAGTTCTTCACCCTGTCGAAGAGCTACAACATGGCCGGCTGGCGGATCGGCTTCATGGTCGGCAATCCCGAGCTGGTCTCGGCCCTGGCGCGGATCAAGAGCTACCACGACTACGGCACCTTCACACCCCTGCAGGTGGCGGCCATCGCCGCTCTGGAAGGCGACCAGCAGTGCGTCCGCGATATCGCCCGGCAGTACCAGCAGCGCCGCGACGTCCTGGTGAAGGGGCTGCGCGAGGCCGGCTGGATGGTGGAGAACCCGAAGGCCTCGATGTACGTCTGGGCGAAGATCCCCGAGCCCTACGCGCATCTGGGCTCGCTGGAGTTCGCCAAGAAGCTGTTGCAGGACGCCAAGGTCTCGGTGTCGCCGGGGATCGGCTTCGGCGACTACGGCGACGATCATGTGCGTTTCGCCCTGATCGAGAACCGCGACCGCCTGCGCCAGGCGGTGCGCGGGATCAAGTCGATGTTCCGCGCCGACGGGCTGCTGTCGCCGCAGAAGAAGGTCGATAGCCTGGCGGAGTGATCCTCACGCCCTGCTACAAGGAAAAACGCCGTTTCCCCTGGGGGAAACGGCGTTTTCGTTAGCGTCCCGGGTACTCCGCCAGTACCGAGGCCTGGCCGCTCCTGGTCAGGCCGACGACCTGGTAGGCGTCCTGGCGGTCGCCCATTTCCATGCCCGGTGAGCCGACCGGCATGCCCGGTACGGCGGCGCCGACCAGGTCGGCGCGTTCGCGCAGCTTGAGGATGTCGGCTGCCGGCACGTGGCCTTCGACGAACTTGCCGTCGATCACTCCGGTATGACAGGAGCCCATGCTGTAGGGCACGCCGAGGCGGCTCTTGACTGCGCTCATGTCTGCTTCCACATGGTCGGTGACCTTGAAACCGTTGGCTTCGAGGTGCTTGATCCAGTCCTTGCAGCAGCCGCAGTTGGCGTCGCGGTGGACGTCGATGGCCAGCGGTTCGGCGGCCTGGACCAGGGAACCGTGGAGCAGGGTGGCGGCCAGGACGGCCAGGGGAGCGAAGCGGCGCATGGGATTCTCCTTGCTGCGAGCGAATGCCGGGAGCATACCGCTGGCACCCGCTGCCACCCAGCCGGTGAGCTGTATCCACTTGTGACGAAGCGATGCGCTGCCCGCCGCGCCGGGTTGCCGTTGGGCAGGGACGGATTGTCGCAGCGAACTCGTCGGCGCGGTTTGGGTCTGCTGTCCTTAGGGTTGCCGGGGCGTTCGCCGCCGGTGTCGAACTGACCGCTGGGGGCAACAGGCCCGAGGAGAAAGGGGATGCTCTTCGCCCGTTTGGTTTTGCTGGTTCAGGCGCTGGTATGGGGCGCGCTGGGAGTGCTGTACTGGGTGCGTCCCTACGAGATGGCCAATCTCAGTGGCATGCTGCTGATGGAGCCTTCGGCGGTCAGCGATGCGCGGGTGTTCTATGGCGGCCATCAGTTCGCCCTGGCGTTGTTCCTGCTGTTCGCCCTGCGCCGGGCTTCGCTGGTGCAGCCGGCGTTGATCCTGGTAGTGCTGCTGCAATCGATCCTGACTCTGTCGCGGCTATTGATTGCCTGGATCGAGGGCGGGATGGAGGCCGACGGCAACCTGTTCGGCCTGCTGTTCCGCGGCGCAATGGCTGCCCTGGGGATCGCCGCCCTGTGGTGGCTGCAACGGCGGCCGCCCCGGCTGTCGACGCCCGGCGAGAGCACCGAGCGCCGCGAGGACGACTTCGACGGCCTGTGACATTCAAGGTTGACTGCGACTCGGGAAGTCCTTCAGCAATTGCGCGACGCCGCGGTCGAACGCTTCCTGGGTCAGCGCCGGATCGTGCAGTTGGCGGCTCAGCACGCTTTCCAGAAGGACCCTGCCGTTGCTTTCGTCAAGGATGCGCAGCGCCAGCCTGGCCTCGGTGTCTTCGGTCAGTTGGGTCTGGGTGAAGACGCCATCCTGGGTGATCACCGGGCGCATTTCCAGGCCCGGCTGGCGTTGCAGGCCGAGGGCGTAGATCACCCGCAGGTCGCCGTGTTCCGCCTGGTAGCGATAGCCCTTGGCCTCCAGGGCGCGGCGCACGGCCGTATCGAAACGCTCTTCGAAGTCGATGCGGTGCCCCTCGGCGCGTACCGCCTGGATGAAGAAAGTCCGGTAATCCGCCGCTGTTACGCCAGGGGCGAGCCGTACGGGGCCCGGTTCATTGCGGCAGGCATAGAGCAGCAGGCCGAACAGGAGCAGCAGGACGAAGCGCAGGCTGAATCGGCGCATGGCGCGTTCCTTCCTCTTTTTTATCTTTGTGCCGCAAGCCTAGCCGTTGCCTCGCGGCTTGCCGCCCATCCCCCGTTGGGTCAGTCGTCCAGCTCCACCCAGAGGCCTTCGGCGTCTTCCCGGCAGGGCAGGGCGCGCAAGCGCTCGCCAGCGCAGGGGCCGGCGACGCACTCGCCGGACTCGATGAGGAACAGCGCGCCGTGGCTGGCGCAACGGATCAGGCTGGCGCTGTCGTCGAGGAAGGCATCGGGCTGCCACTCCAACGGGATGCCGCGATGCGGGCAGCGGTTCAGGTAGATGTAGGCGCGGCCGTCGCGACGCACCGCGAACAGCCGCCGCTCATCGACGAGGAAGCCGCGGCTGTTGCCTTCGGCGAGATGGGAAGAGGGACACAGGTGGATCATGGGCGCTCCGTTTGCCGGGATCATTATCCCTGATCCGGAGGACGGCTTTCACCTGTGGCATGGAAAGCGCCCGGCATGGCCAGGCGCTGGGTATGGGGGCACTTCCGTGTGCGAAGGGGTAACGGGTCAGATGTCCCAGACCAGGTTGACCGCGAAATTACGGCCTGGCTGGGACAGCCGGTCGATGTTGGCCGGGGCCAGCGCCGAAGCCTCGCCGACGCTGTCGTAGCCGCGCACGTCATCCCACAGCCAGTATTTCTTGTCGGTCAGATTGTAGAGACCGGCGTTGAGGGTCAGGTCCTTGCTCAGCCTGTAGTAGGCGCTGAGGTCGAGGACGCCGAAGCCCGGGGTCTTGAACTGGCTGGCGGTGCCATCCGGGGTGTGGAAGGTGCTGTCGTCGACGCGATCCTTGCGTTTGACCAGGGTCCAGCTGAGCAGCCCGCCGTAGTTGCCGTCTGCTTCGTCGTAGCCCAGGCCGAACACTCCGGTGAGTGGGTTGACGCTGTTGATCGGCTCGCCGTTGTCCTTGTTGCGACCGTAGGCGTAGGCCACGCTGCCCTGGGTGTAGAGTCCCTGCGGCGCGCCGAAGGCGCCCAGCTCCAGGCGGCCCTTGAGCTCGACGCCCTTGATCACCGCCCGCTCGATGTTGTTGGACTGGAAGGTCTGGCCGTTGCCGCCGGTGCTATCGGTATTCAGGGCGTCTTCGTCGATGAAGTCGCGATATTTGTTGTAGAACACCGCTACGCCGAAGCTGCCTTCGTCGAACTTGCCGCGCAACCCGGTCTCGAAGCTCTGGCTCTTTTCCGGCTTGAGGTTGGGGTTAGGCTCGATGTGGTAGCCCGCCTGCAGGTTCTCGAATCGACCGTACAGCGCCTTGGCGGTGGGCGTGCGGAAGCCCTGGGCGTATTGGCCGTACCAGGTGTAGTGCTGGGCGAAGTCGTAGGTCACGCCGAACTTGGGCGAAACCCGGTGCCATTTCTTGTCCGACTCGTCGACCGCGGTGTTCTGGCTCTGCTTCATGGTGCGCAGGAACTCGTCGGTGATGTGCGGCTCCATGCGCGTGTAGTCGTAACGCAGGCCGGGAGTGAAGGTCCAGTCGTTCCAGCTGATGCTGTCCTGGGCGAACAGGGCGTAGGTCTTCACCGTCGGATCGGGAAAGTCGCTGCTGCGTTCCAGGGCATCACGCGGGCTGTCCGCGCCGGTGTCCAGGTTGGTGCCGGTGCCGCTGCGCATGCCGGTGACCTTCTGGTGCTTGAGATTGATCCCGTAGCTCAGCAGGTGCTCGGTCTCGCCGATGGCGAAGCTCTTGTCCAACTGGCTGTCGAAGACCCACAGGCGTTCCTTGTAGGTAGTGTCGCGGGTGCGCAGGACCTTGCGGGTGATCGGGTAGTAGAACTCGCGGGTCGCCTGGTCGGTCTTCGCCAACTGGTAGTTCAGGCTCCACTGGATGCGATCGGCGACCGGGCTGTCGAGCAGGAAATGGTGCTCCAGGCCGTAGCGCTCGCGAGTCAGGGTGTCGTTGCCCTTGCGCCACTGGTACATGCCGCCCGGCAGCATGCTCGGTGGGATGGCCGGCTTGCCCTTGTCGTAGGGGCCGCCATAGGCGCTCTTCTGGTCGGTATCGACGTCGCTCTTGTACTTCTCGAAGACCAGCCCGAAGCGGCTGCCCTCGGCGTAGTTCCAGCCCAGCTTGCCGAGCAGGCTGTAGCTGTCGGCGTCTTCCGGGTTGGCTTCGCTGCGCGAGAGCCCGGTGCCGCCGTGGCCGCCGTTGGATTCGGTCTCGTGGCCCTGGCGGTAGCCATAATGCAGCAGGCCGTCGAAGTCGTCGGCGCGGCCGGCGACGGTGGCCGAGGTCAGCCAGGAGTGGCTTGCCGACTCGTAGCCGGCCTTCAGCCGGGCGCCGACGTCCTTGCCGTCCTTGATGATGTCCGACGGGTCGAGGGTGAAGTAGCTCACCGCGCCGCCGATGGCGTTGCTGCCGTACAGCGCCGAGGCCGGGCCGCGAAGGATTTCCACGCGCTTTACGATGTCCGGATCGACGTAGTTGCGGTGGGTCTGCGCGTAGGGGCCGCTGAAGAAGTCGTTGGGCAGTTCGACCCCGTCGATCTGCGTAAGGATGCGGTTCCCGTCGATGCCGCGGATGTTGTAGCCGGTGATCCCGGCACGCTGGCCGGCGCCGCCGACCGAGACTCCCGGTTCGTAGCGCACCAGTTCCTTGATGTTGTTGACGTTCTGCCGGTCCAGTTGTTCGCGGGTCTGCACGCTGACGGTGCTCGGCACCGAATCCACTGCCTGCTCGGTACGGGTGGCGGTGATGGTGGTCGGGGTCAGCGGGACGGCGTTCCCCGCCAGAGCCAGGGAAGGGCTGAGCAACAGCAGGGCCAGGCAGGGGCGCAGGGCGAAGGGCGGGGAGAGCGGCATGTGGGACTCCTTGGGTCGGGCCGGTGGCGAATAGCCAGGGGGACGTCGGGCGCACAAGGTACTGCCAGAAAAACACTAATGCAAATAATTATCAAATGGATTCAGATATGCGTTTTGTGGCAAAGTTCACCTGTTTTTGCGCGTAGCGCGACCGAACCGGATATGCCCGAGGAACCGTCGATGAGCAGCACTCCCAGCCTTTCCCATTCCCCTGCCGAGCTTTACCGCGCCTGGCAGGACCTGCGCGCCGAGCGACCGCAGCTACGCGCGCGCGACGCCGCCGCGCTGTTGCAGGTCAGCGAAGGCGAGCTGGTCGCCAGCCGGGTCGGCATCGATGCCGTGCGCCTGCGGCCGGACTGGGCCGCCTTGCTGCCGGCGCTCGGCGAACTGGGGCCGATCATGGCGCTGACCCGCAACGAGCATTGCGTCCACGAACGCAAGGGGCCGTATCGCGAAGTGACGGTCTCTGCCAATGGGCAGATGGGCCTGGTGGTCTCGCCGGATATCGACCTGCGCCTGTTCCTGGGGGGCTGGAACGCCGTCTTCGCCATTGCCGAGGAGGCATCGCGGGGTACTCAGCGCAGCATCCAGGTGTTCGACCAGCAGGGCGTGGCGGTGCACAAGGTGTTCCTTACCGAGGCCAGCGACGTCCGCGCCTGGGAGCCGCTGGTCGAGCGCCTGTGGGCTGCCGAGCAGGATGCCGTGCTGGCGCTGCACGAACCCCGCGCACCGGCTGCGACGCTCGTCGATGCGCAGATCGATGCCGTAGCCTTGCGCGAAGGCTGGGCCGCGTTGAAGGACACCCATCATTTCCACGCCCTGCTGAAGAAGCATGGCGCGCAGCGCACCCAGGCGCTGCGCCTGGCTGGCGGCGAATGGGCCGAGCGCCTGGACAATGGCGACCTGGCGAAACTCTTCGAAGCGGCGGCCGAAAGCGGGTTGCCGATCATGGTGTTCGTCGGCAACGCCCACTGCATCCAGATCCATACCGGGCCTGTGTGCAACCTGAAGTGGCTGGACGACTGGTTCAACGTGCTCGATCCGGAATTCAACCTGCACCTGAAGACCACCGGCATCGCCGAGCTTTGGCGGGTGCGCAAGCCGAGCACCGATGGCATCGTAACCAGTTGGGAGGCCTTCGACGCCGACGGCGAACTGATCGTGCAACTGTTCGGCGCGCGCAAGCCCGGCGAGCCCGAGCGCGACGACTGGCGCGAACTGGCCGAATCCTTCAAGGCGCTCTGAGGAGAGATCATGCGTATCGATCGACTATTCAACGGGTTGGCGCTGGGCATCCTGCTCGGCACCGGCATGGCCCAGGCCGCCGAGCTGCCGCAACGCTGGGTGAGCGCGGGCGGCTCGCTGAGCGAATGGGTGGTGGCGCTGGGCGGCGAGAGCAAGCTGGTCGGGGTGGACACCACCAGCCAGCATCCGCAGGCGCTGAAACAGTTGCCGAGCGTCGGCTACCAGCGCCAACTGGCTGCCGAGGGCGTGCTGGCGTTGCGTCCGGATATCCTCATCGGCACCGAGGAAATGGGGCCTCCGCCGGTACTCAAGCAGCTCGAAGGCGCCGGCGTGCGGGTCGAGACCCTCTCCGCCAAGCCGGATCTGGAGGCACTGGAAAGCAACCTGAAGAAGCTCGGCGACTGGCTCGGCGTGCCCCAGCGCGCCGAGGCCGCCGAACTTGACTATCGTCAGCGGCTGCGGCGCCAGGCGGACTGGATCGCGGCCGCGCAGAAGAGCCAGCCGGCCCCGGGCGTCCTGCTGGTGATCGGCAACGCCGGCGGTCAGTTGCTGGTAGCCGGGCGCAATACCGGCGGCGATTGGGTCCTGAACCGGGCCGGAGCACGCAACCTGGCTACCCATGAGGGTTACAAGCCGATCTCGGTGGAAGCCCTGGCCGCGCTCGATCCGGCCGCGGTGGTGATCGCCGACCGCAGCCTCGAAGGTGATGCGGCGCGTGCCGCGCTGCTCAAGCAGAACCCCGGCCTCGCCGCTACCCGCGCGGCGCGTGACGGACGTCTGCTGGTGCTGGACCCGACGCTCCTGGTGGGCGGCCTCGGTCCGCGCCTGCCGGATGGCCTGGCGGCTCTCTCCGCAGCCTTTTATCCTTCCGCGAAACCGCTGAGTACGGAAGCCGCCCATTGAAATCGGTTGTTCGTCCCCGCGCACTGTTCGGTGCGCTGGGGATTTCGCTCGTGTTGGTCCTCTGGTTGTCCCTCGCCCTCGGTCCCGTCAGCCTGCCGCTGGGCGATACCCTGCGCGCCGCGCTGCGCCTGGCCGGGCTGCCGCTCGATGGAACGGGCCTGGCCCAGGCGGAAATGATCCTCGGCCAGATCCGCCTGCCGCGGACCCTGCTCGGCCTGGCCGTGGGCGCGGTGCTGGCGCTGTCCGGGGTGGCGATGCAGGGCCTGTTCCGCAACCCGCTGGCCGATCCAGGGCTGGTCGGGGTGTCCAGCGGCGCGGCCCTCGGCGCGGCGCTGGCCATCGTATTCGGCGCCTCGCTGGGCGGCTTGCCGGCGTTCCTCGCGCCTTACCTGCTGTCGCTGTGCGCCTTCGGCGGCGGCCTGGGGGTGACCTGGCTGGTCTATCGGCTTGGCCGCCGCGATGGCCAGACCAGCGTGGCCACCATGTTGTTGGCAGGGATCGCCTTGACCGCACTGTCCGGCGCGGTGATCGGACTGTTTACCTATCTCGCCGATGACGCCACCTTGCGTACCCTGACCTTCTGGAACCTGGGCAGCCTGAACGGCGCCAGCTACCCACGACTCTGGCCGCTGCTGCTGGTGGCGCTGCTGGTGGCCTGCTGGCTACCGCGCCGGGCAGATGCGCTGAACGCACTGCTGCTCGGCGAGTCCGAGGCCCGTCACCTGGGCTTCGACGTCGAGCGATTGAAGGCCGAACTGGTGCTTTGCACTGCCCTCGGCGTCGGCGCCGCAGTGGCGGCTGCGGGGATGATCGGCTTCATCGGCCTGGTGGTGCCGCACCTGATCCGTCTGGTTGCCGGTCCGGATCATCGGACGTTGCTGCCGGCCTCGATGATGGCCGGCGCCATTCTCCTGCTGCTTGCCGACCTGCTGGCGCGCCTGGCGCTGGCTCCGGCGGAGTTGCCGATCGGCATCGTCACGGCACTGATCGGCGCGCCGTTCTTCCTTTATCTGCTATTGCGGGGGCGGGCCTGATGCTGCGCGTGGAGAACCTGTCCATCCGCCGTGGCGGAAAGACTGTACTGGAAGGCCTCGAGCTGGAGCTGCGGCCTGGCGAGATGCTCGGCGTACTCGGCCCCAACGGCGCTGGCAAGAGCACCTTGCTTGGCGCTCTCTGTGGCGAACTGGAGCCGGCCGAAGGGCTGGTGCTGCTCGACGAGCGCGGCCTCGACGACTGGCCGGGCGTCGCTCGCGCGCAGCGCCTGGCGGTGCTGCCGCAGAGTTCGTCGCTGGGCTTCGCCTTTCCGGTGGAGGCGGTGGTCGGCTTCGGTCGGCTGCCCCATTCCAGCGGCCGCGAGCGCGATGTGCAGATCGTCGCCGAGGCCTTGGCGGCGGCCGACGCCAGCCATCTGGCCGGGCGCAGCTACCTGGCGCTGTCCGGCGGCGAACGCCAGCGCGTGCACCTGGCGCGGGTGCTGGCGCAGCTGTGGCCGGGCGAGCCGGGGCAGGTGCTGCTGCTCGACGAACCGACCTCGGCGCTCGACCCGCTGCACCAGCACACTACCCTGCAGGCGGTGCATGATTTCGCCCGCCGCGGTGCCTCGGTGCTGGTGATCCTCCACGATCTCAACCTGGCCGCGCGCTATTGCGACCGCCTGCTGCTGTTGCAGAATGGTCGCCCGCACCTGCTCGGTACGCCCGAGGAAGTCCTGCGCCCCGAGCCGTTGCGCGCGGTGTTCGGCCTCGAGGTCCTGGTCCAGCGTCATCCCGAGCGAGGTCATCCGCTGATCGTCGCCCGTTGAAGGAGTCGCCATGCGCATTCGCCTGTTCGCTTTCTGTCTGCTGCTGGGCGGCTGCCAGTCCCAACTGCCGCCGCTGCCTGATTGGCAGAGCCCGGAAGGGCGCGACGATCCGCAGACGGGACGAATCGTCGAATTGCGCAGCGGCGTGACGCTGAGCCCGCAGCAACTGGTCGCACGCCTGGCGGCCGCGCCGCGAGTGATCGTCGGCGAGAAGCACGACAATCCCGATCATCATGCCGTGGAACTGTGGCTGGCGCAGGCCCTGGGCGAATATCGGGCGCAGGGCAGCCTGCTGCTGGAAATGCTCGATCCCGGCCAGCAACCACGGGTGGATGCGGTCCGCGTACAACTCGGGTCCGGCAAGCCGGTGGCGAACCTGGAGCAGGCCCTGGACTGGCAGAAAGCTTGGGACTGGACGCAGTACGGACCCCTGGTGTCCTGGGCGGTTGCGCAACCCGCGCCGTTGCTGGCGGCGAACCTCCAGCGGAGCGAGATCATGCGCATCTACAGGGAGCGTCCGCCGCTTCCCGGAACGGCCTCCAGGCGTGACAGCGTGCGCCTGCCGCTGCTTGCGCAGATTCGCGAATCCCACTGCGGCATGCTTCCCGACGATCAATTGCCGGCGATGCTCGCCGTCCAGCAGCAACGCGACCGCCGCATGGCCGAGCGTCTTCGCGATGCGCCGCGGCCGGCGATGCTCGTCGCCGGCAGCTTCCACGCCCGGCGCGACCTCGGCGTACCGGTCCACCTGCGCGACCTTGGTGCGGAGAAGGGCACTCAGGTACTGATGCTGGTCGAGGCCGGGCAGGCGGTAACGACGCGTGAGGCCGACTACGCCTGGTACACGCCGGCACAGCCGGACAAGGACTATTGCGCGGAGATGAAGAAGACACGTTGAAGGAAGGGCGCGAGGCCTGGAGCCGCGTATCGCGCTACGTTTTCGCGGGCAAAAAAAGACCCGGCAAAGTGCCGGGTCGAAACCGTGATTAGCCTGATGAGGAGATAATCTGAAGAGTCCGACTGCTTGGTCTCTCAGCTTACCTGCTGGCCTCGCGACCAGTTGGTGTAATAATAACTATTCTCATTATCAGGTCAAGCCGGTTCTCATTCATTCCATCGCCAGCCGATGAACGGTCGTCTCCGGCCGAATCGCAGGCAAAAAAAGACCCGGCAAAGTGCCGGGTCAAAAACCGTGATTAGCCTGATGAGGAGATAATCTGAAGAGTCCGACTGCGTGGGTCTCTCAGCTTACCGGCTGATCTCGCGACCAGTTGAGTGACATAATAATGATTCTCATTTCCATGTCAAACGCTTTCGCCAAACTTTTCTGCTAGCTAGTCGCGAGTCCTCTGGAATGGGCCTCAGGCGCTGCGGCGCAGGCGCAGCTGGGTCACTTCCCGGTTAAGCAGGTCTATCCGCCGGGCCATGCCTTCGATCAGGCTATGGGCGATTCGCGGGTTGTTCTGCATAAGGCCGAGGAACTGCTCCTTGGGAATCACCATCACCGTGCAGGGTTCGCTGGCGACCACCGTGGCGCTGCGTTTCTCGCGAGTGAACACGGCCATGGCGCCGAAGATCTCGTCCTTCTGCACATCGCCGACTTTCTGGCCGTCCACCAGCGCTTCGGCGTGCCCTTCGATGATGATGAATACATGATCCGCATCGTCGCCCTGGCGGATCAGCGCCTCGCCCGCGGCGAAGTGGCGGAAGCCGGTGGCCGGGCGGACTTCCGGCTGCTTCAGGTGCGCCAGCGCATCGCCGAGCAGGGCAGTCTGTCCGATCAGGTACTGCAATAGCAGTTCCTGACGTTCCTGGTCAGCATGGATGTGCTGGAGCAGCGCATCGCGCGAATAGGGCAGCAGGCGGATCGGTTCTTCGTTGGCATGCCGGCAGGCGGGGAGCTCGAGTCCGCGTCGAAGGCCGAGGAGGTCGCCTTCCTGGAGGTAGAACAGTGGGCGTTCGTCGACCAGCGCATGCAGCAGGCCGCTTTCCACCAGGAATACCTGGTCGGCGGGCAGCTCGCGTTCCAGGTCGTCGCTACGTTCCAGTTCCAGGGCGGGGCCGCTGGGTGCCAGGCCTTCGAGCAAGCGGTGAGGGATTCCCTGCAGGCGATTGATCAATTGGTCGGCATAAGCCGGTTGCTCGCCGAGTAGATACATGGCCATTTCCTTGAGCTGCCTGGTCGGGAGAGGAGGTACGAACGTCCACGAGACGATAGGTGGGCGCCCGGGGGGAGTAAATATCTTCCCGTGGCAGGTGTGAGCTAGCTCTTGTTTCGCACGGGGAAAGTCTCCAGCTCGCCGAGCAGTGCGGCCTTGTGGTCTGGGGACAGCTCGTTCCAGTGAACGTCGAGGAGTGCGCCTTCGATGGCATAGAGCAAGACTTTCGAGGCTCGGAAGCCGCGCGCGCGGACCGCGCGATAGGCTCCCACCGAGCCGAGCCGACGCAGATCGGTGGCGCTGTGGATACCCACGGCATGCAACCATTGGGTCGAGGTTTTCCCGAGGTTTTTCAGATTCAGCAGTTCGTCGTTCATCGTCGGTCCTTGCGATGCCGCTCAGAAGCGTGATGGCGCGGAACTGCCTGGAACCGGTCCGGAGCCGACAGGGCCGGCGCGATGGAGCGAGATGGCCGACGCGAGCGGCCTTCGCCCTTACGATCCGGCGTAGGCGGTCCGGGACCGATCCTCAGCCGGCCGGGTACCTGCCAGAAGTGTAGCGGCCTCCCGGCAAAACGTGGCCTGGCGTGGTCCTTCCGCTTCTCAGGGCTCCGGCAGGTAGCGCAGGCGGGTGCCGAAGTTCACCGACATGCGGATCTCGTCCGGCGCCAGGCGCAACGGGAAATACGTACCGGATATCTGCGCATGGGCCAGGCTGGCGCCCTCCAGGCGCGCCTCGCGCAGATCCACGCCGCGCAGGTCGGCGCCGCGGAAATAGGCATCGCTGAAGTCGACGCGGGCGGCATCCAGCAGACGCAGGTCAAGGCCGCGGAAGTCGCCGCCGGCCAGGTCGATCCAGCCGTCGGCCGGCTTCTGTCGGTTGAAGCCTTCGATGTCTTCGGCGTGGAGCAGTTGGTAGAGCGGCGAGTCGAGCTGACGGGGCGAGTTCATGGGCGGCGTCCTGCGCAGAAGGCTCGCCGTGAGTATAGAAGAGCAGCGGCACGGCGCCCGCCCTGGAGGGGCGGGCGGCATGGCAGTTCGTTTAGAGACCGGGCAGGCGCTGGCGAATGCCGTCGATCAGCCCGTCGAGGCTGGCCGCGTCGTGGGTGTCTACGCGCTTGCTCTGGACCGTCTCCGCCGCTGTCAGCGGCTCGCGGGTAGCCTGCTGGGTGCGGATCACGTCGAGAGTCGCGTCGGACGGGTCCTTGCCTTCCGCCTGGCGTTGCGCAAGCCAGCCGGCGATCACCGCTTCGGGCGCCTGGCAGTCGAGGATCAGGAACGGCACGCCGGTTTCTTCCGCGATGTGGCAAGCGGCCTGGCGCTGATTCTGCTTCAGGTAGGCGGCGTCGATCACCACCGGATAGCCGGCCTGGAGGATCTTCGCGGCCAACTGGTGAAGGTGCGCATAGGTCGCTTCGCTGGCCTGGCTGCTATAGATGCCGGCGGCGAACTGGCCCCTGTCGTGTTCCGGCTGCTCGCCGAACAGACGCTTGCGTTCGACATCCGAGCGCAGGCGCACGGCGCCCAGAGCCTCCACCAGACGCATGGCCACCTGGCTCTTGCCGACCGCGGAGACACCATGGGTGACCGCCAGGAAGCGCGAGGGAATGGCGCTGTAGCTTTCCGCCAGGTTGGCGTAGTTGCGGTACTGGCGCAGGGTCGCCGCGCGCTGCACGGCATCGGTCTGGTAGCCGAGGCTGAACAGCGCGACCTTGGCGCGGACCATGGCGCGGTAGGCCTTGTAGAAGTTCAGCAGTTCCAGGGCCTGGTAGTCGCCGGTGTGTTCCAGATAGAGGCTGACGAAGCGTCGAGCGTGGCACTTCAGGCCGCGATCTTCCAGGTCCATCGCGAGGAAGGCGAAGTCGGCGCAGACATCGGTGAAACGGAACGGCTCGTTGAATTCGATGCAGTCGAACAGCACTACCCTGCCGTCGATCAGCGCGGCGTTGCCCAGGTGGATGTCGCCGTGGCATTCGCGGATGAAGCCCTTCGCCTTGCGCTCCTGGAGCACCGGCAGCAGGCGTTCGAAGCTGCTTTCCGCCCAGGCTTCGAGGGCATCCAGCTGTTGCAGGTCGGCCTTGTCCTTGAGCAGCGGGCGAACCTGCTCGAAATTCTGCCGCACCGGCGCCATGCAGGACTCGGCGGTGCCCAGCGGGTGCTCCAGCGGCACCTTCGGAGTGTTCTGGTGGAAGTGCGCGATCTGCTCGGCCAGTTCGTCGATATGCTGGTTGGACAGTTCGCCGCGGCCCTGGATTGCCGCCAGCAGGTTGTCCTGCGGGAACTGGCGCATCTTCAGCAGGTATTCGATTGCCTCGCCGTCGCCGCCGATCCGCGGCGCCTCTTCGCTGCCGGTGATCGGCAGGACCTCCAGGTAGAGATCGTCGGTGAGGCGCTGGTTCAGGCGCAGCTCTTCGTTGCAATAGAAGCGGCGCTTGTCCAGGCTGGTGAAATCGAGAAAGCCGAAATCCATCGGCTTCTTGATCTTGTAGGCGTAGGGACCGGTCAACAGGACCCAGGAGATGTGCGTCTCGATGACCTCGAAGCGCTCCACCGGGTGGGGGTAGAGGGCCGGGTTCTGCAGGGCGGCGATCAGGGTCTGGCTCACGGGATATCCTTGCCTCTGAAATATGCGAAAACCCGCATTATGGCGGGAAGGGGTGACAGTGCAAACCTCGCTGGCGGATAGCAACCATTTGCCGGATCGCCGGTCGAATGCGCCGCGCTGCCGCCGCGCCTATCCACCGGGGCCGCGCAGACCGTGGATGCCGCCGATGCGGTGTCTGTCCGCTGTGGATAAAGTACGTATAATGCGCCGCCATGACGCGTCCCCGATCCCCCCGTTCCCGTAACAGCAAAGCACGCCCGGCACCCGGCCTGAACAAATGGCTCGGCTGGGCCCTCAAGCTCGGCCTCGTCGGCCTGGTGCTCCTCGCCGGCTTCGCCATCTATCTCGATGCCGTGGTGCAGGAGAAATTCTCCGGCCGGCGCTGGACCATCCCGGCGAAGGTCTATGCCCGCCCGCTGGAGCTGTTCAACGGCCTGAAGCTGAGCAGGGAAGACTTCCTGCGCGAACTCGACGCCCTCGGCTACCGTCGCGAGCCCAGCGTGAGCGGCCCTGGAACCGTATCGGTGGCGGCCAGCGCGGTCGAACTCAATACCCGTGGCTTCCAGTTCTACGAAGGCGCGGAACCGGCCCAGCGCGTGCGCGTGCGCTTCAACGGCAACTATGTCAGCGGGCTGAGCCAGGCCAACGGCAAGGAACTGGCGGTGGCGCGCCTTGAGCCGCTGCTGATCGGCGGCTTGTATCCGGCGCACCATGAGGATCGCATCCTGGTCAAGCTCGACCAGGTGCCGACCTACCTGATCGACACCCTGGTCGCGGTCGAGGATCGCGACTTCTGGAACCACCATGGCGTGTCGCTGAAATCCGTGGCCCGGGCGGTGTGGGTCAACACCACGGCCGGCCAGCTACGCCAGGGCGGCAGCACCCTGACCCAGCAGTTGGTGAAGAACTTCTTCCTGAGCAATGAGCGCAGCCTGAGCCGCAAGATCAACGAAGCGATGATGGCGGTGCTGCTGGAACTGCACTACGACAAGCGCGACATCCTCGAGTCCTATCTCAACGAGGTGTTCCTCGGCCAGGATGGGCAACGAGCGATCCATGGCTTCGGCCTGGCCAGCCAGTATTTCTTCAGCCAGCCGCTGGCCGAGCTCAAGCTCGACCAGGTGGCGCTGCTGGTCGGCATGGTCAAGGGACCGTCCTACTTCAACCCGCGGCGTTACCCGGATCGTGCGCTGGCGCGGCGCAACCTGGTGCTCGACGTGCTCGCCGAGCAGGGCGTGGCGACCCAGCAGGAAGTCGACGCCGCCAAGCAGCGCCCGCTCGGCGTTACCCGGCAGGGCAGCATGGCCGACAGCTCCTATCCGGCCTTCCTCGACCTGGTCAAGCGCCAGTTGCGCCAGGACTACCGCGACGAGGACCTGACCGAGGAAGGGCTGCGCATCTTCACCAGCTTCGATCCGATCCTGCAGGAGAAGGCCGAGACCTCCGTCAACGAAACGCTCAAGCGCCTCAGTGGGCGCAAGGGAGTCGACCAGGTCGAGGCGGCGATGGTCGTGACCAATCCGGAAACCGGCGAGATCCAGGCCCTGATCGGCAGTCGCGACCCGCGCTTCGCCGGCTTCAACCGGGCCCTGGACGCGGTGCGGCCGATCGGTTCGCTGATCAAGCCGGCGGTCTACCTGACCGCTCTCGAGCGGCCGAGCAAGTACACCCTGACCACCTGGGTGCAGGACGAGCCCTTCGCGGTGAAAGGCCAGGACGGCCAGGTCTGGCGACCGCAGAACTACGACCGGCGCTCGCATGGCACGATCTTCCTGTACCAGGGCCTGGCAAACTCCTACAACCTGTCCACCGCCAAGCTCGGCCTCGACGTCGGTGTGCCCAACGTGCTGCAGACCGTCGCCCGGCTGGGTATCAACCGTGACTGGCCGGCCTATCCGTCGATGCTGCTGGGCGCCGGTTCGCTCAGTCCGATGGAGGTCGCCACCATGTACCAGACCATCGCCAGCGGCGGCTTCAACACGCCGTTGCGGGGGATCCGCAGCGTCCTCACTGCCGACGGCCAGCCGCTCAAGCGCTATCCGTTCCAGGTCGAACAGCGCTTCGACTCGGGCGCCGTCTACCTGGTGCAGAACGCCATGCAGCGGGTCATGCGCGAAGGCACCGGGCGTTCGGTGTACAGTCAATTGCCGTCGTCGCTGACCCTCGCCGGCAAGACCGGCACCAGCAACGACTCGCGCGATAGCTGGTTCTCCGGTTTCGGCGGCGACCTCCAGGCTGTGGTCTGGCTCGGTCGCGACGACAACGGCAAGACGCCGCTTACCGGCGCCACCGGTGCCTTGCAGGTGTGGGCCAGCTTCATGCGCAAGGCGCATCCGCAATCGCTGGAAATGCCGATGCCGGAGAACGTGGTGATGGCCTGGGTCGACGCGCAGACCGGGCAGGGCTCGGCGGCGGATTGCCCGAATGCCGTACAGATGCCCTATATTCGTGGCAGCGAGCCCGCCCAGGGCCCAGGCTGCGGGAGCCAGAACCCCGCCGGCGAGGTGATGGACTGGGTACGTGGCTGGCTGAATTGATCCGAGAGGACCTGACGTGAAGAAGATTTTCGTATTCGCCGCGCTTGCCGGCAGTGCCGTGCTCGCGGGCTGCGCCAGCCCGCAGCACGGGGCGATCCCGGTGGTGGATTCCGGTACTCCGGTGTCCAACCAGGAAAGCGGCGGTTTCCGCATCACCCGTACCCAGGTACCGCGTACCCAGCAAGGCGCCGCCACCCAGGGCATTCCCCAGGGCGGCGACTCCGGTGTGGTGGTGATGGTGCCGCAGGGCGCCAATTCCGCACCGATCCAGACTTTCCCGGCGCAGTCCGGCGCCGCGCCGATCAGCAGCGCTCCGCTCGGCACCGGCACCCAGTACCAGGCTCCGCCCAGCAGCGCCTCCACGCCACCGCTGGGTGGCAGCTACAACATGCCGCCCAGCGGCGCCAGTCGTTCCGCGCCCACCGGCATTCCGGCCTCCGGCTCGGCCGGCAGCCTGGCGGCCGACGAGCAGTTGGACGGGCCGGTCCTGGCGATGCTCACAACCGCCCAGCAACAGCAGGGCAGCGGCGACCTGAACAGCGCCGCCGCCAGCCTCGAGCGAGCCCAGCGCATCGCTCCGCGCGAGCCGCAGGTGCTCTATCGCCTGGCCCAGGTGCGCCTGGCCCAGGGCGATGCGGCCCAGGCCGAGCAGGTCGCGCGCCGTGGCTTGAGCTACGCCAATGGCCGGCCGGCCTTGCAGGCCGGGCTCTGGGAACTGATCGCCCAGGCTCGGGAGAAGCAGGGAGACTCCGCCGGCGCTGCGCTGGCCCGGCAGAAGGCCAAGGTCAGCTCCTGATGGATCGACGGGTCTATGCGCTGGCCGACCAGTTGTTGCTGATCGAGCGTGAGTTGCGTGCCCTCGGCTGGTGGAGCGAAAGCAGCCCCGCCCCGGAAGCGCTGGCCAGCCCCGAGCCGTTCTGCGTGGATACGCTGGCGCTCGAGCAATGGCTGCAATGGATCTTCCTGCCACGGATGAAGCTGATTCTCGAAAGCGACAGCGCCTTGCCGCAAGCCTCGGGTATCCTGGCCATGGCCGAGGTGGCCTATGCGCAGCGTGGCGAGGAAGTCGCCGGCCTGCTGGCGGCGCTTGGCGAGTTCGACCGGCTGATCGGCGGGCCGTCATGAAGCTTCGGCAGTAAAGAAAAACCCGGCTACAGGCCGGGTTTTTCTTTGCTTCAAGCAAAGCGGAGAGCCGGGTCAGCCCCATGCTGCGGGACGGGGCTGTGTTCGCCTCAGCGGCAATTCTCCTGGATCGCCTTTTCGGCCTTGGCGATTCGCTCCTGGCGTTCTTCCTCGCCGAGGCGACGGAGTTCGCCCTTGCCTTCGTCGACCCTTACGCGCGGGTTGTTCTTCAGTTGCGCGAGGTTGTTGCGGGTCTCTTCGCAGAACTGCTTGCGCTCGGCCTCTTCCTTCGCCACTTGCTGCTTCACCTTGTCGTCGATCGCCTTCTGCTCGGGATCGGCCGGTTTCTGCTGGATGGTCGGTGCCGGGGTCGAGGGGGGCAGGGGGAAGTTGTCCGGCGGCGGGGCGGTCTGGGTATTCACCGTGGTCGCTTGTGCACCTTGCGGCGGTTGTGCGCCGAAGTGGGTGACGCCCTCGGCGTCGACCCATTTGTAGATCGGGGCGGCCATGGCGAAAGAGGAGAGGGCGAGCAACAAGCTGGCCGGGAGGATCATGCGTCGCATGCGGAGTCCTTGGAATGCGCTAACTGCGGCTAACTATAACCAAATCCGCCAGCGCGGCATGCTGCACGGCATCACAACCGCCGCCGGAGACGGCCTCGCCGTGGCAAGTCCTCGCGGGAATCATGGGCATTTTGGAAAAGTTTGCTCTAAATCGGAATTTTCTAGCCATAAAATCTGTTTTTGGTCATTGATCAGCTTTTTTATAGAAGGGTATGGCAGCTTCCTTGGAATTTTTTTTGATAATTTTCAGAATAAAGCTTGACTTGCGTTCGACGAATGCGAAGAATCCAAGCTCGCTGTAGCGGGCCGTCTGCAACCCAGTCCCCTCTCCGGCAGACCATGAGGTGCCTACCCGCGCCGAAAGTTACACCCTGCTTCGCGTTACCTCGCGCTGGGTGGAAGAGCTCCGTAACACCAGGCGCCCTTCCAAGTTTGCTCAATCGGCAGTTGACGTAGCCGGTGACTACCGTCACCCATGCTCTGCCGGGCAGCCAACCGAATTTCGGTCGCCCGCCCCTGGGTGGCCGTATAGCGTTCTAGAGGTGAAAACGTGGAGCTTTTATCTGGCGCTGAAATGGTCGTCCGCTCGTTGCGCGACGAAGGCGTTAAGTACATCTACGGGTACCCGGGTGGTGCCCTCCTGCATATCTACGACGCGCTCTTCAAGGAGCACGACGTGACCCACATCCTGGTGCGCCACGAACAGGCGGCTACCCATATGGCCGACGGCTACGCCCGCGCCACCGGCAAACCCGGTGTCGTGCTGGTGACTTCCGGCCCGGGCGCGACCAACGCCATCACCGGTATCGCCACCGCGTACATGGACTCCATCCCGATGGTGATCCTGTCGGGCCAGGTGCCGAGCAACATGGTCGGTACCGACGCGTTCCAGGAAACCGACATGGTCGGGATCTCCCGGCCGATCGTGAAGCACAGCTTCATCATCAAGCATCCCTCGGAAATTCCCGAGGTGATCAAGAAGGCCTTTTACCTGGCGCAGTCCGGTCGTCCGGGGCCGGTGGTCGTGGATATTCCGAAGGACATGGGCGACCCGACGCAGAAGTTCGAATATTCCTATCCGAAGAAGGTCAAGTTGCGTTCGTACAGCCCGGCCGTTCGCGGTCACTCGGGACAGATCCGCAAGGCCGCCGAGATGCTCCTGGCCGCCAAGCGCCCGGTGGTCTATTCCGGCGGCGGCGTGATCATGGGCAATGCCGCGGCGCCGCTGACCGAGCTGGCGCAGATGCTCAACCTGCCGGTGACCAACACCCTGATGGGCCTCGGCGGGTATCCCGGCGCGGACCGCCAGTTCCTCGGCATGCTCGGGATGCATGGCAGCTTCACCGCCAACCTGGCGATGCATCACAGCGACGTGATCCTCGCGGTCGGCGCGCGTTTCGACGACCGGGTCATCAACGGTGCGGCGAAGTTCTGCCCGAACGCCAAGATCATCCACATCGACATCGATCCGGCGTCGATTTCCAAGACCATCAAGGCCGACATCCCGATCGTCGGCCCGGTGGACAGCGTTCTCACCGAAATGGTCGCGATCGTCAGGGAAATCGGCGAGACCCCGAACCAGGATGCCCAGGCTGCCTGGTGGAAGCAGATCGACGAATGGCGTGGTAACCGTGGGTTGTTCCCGTACGACAAGGGCGACGGCAGCATCATCAAGCCGCAGACCGTCATCGAGACGCTCTACGAGGTTACCCATGGCGATGCCTTCATCACCTCCGATGTCGGCCAGCACCAGATGTTCGCCTCGCAGTACTACAAGTTCAACAAGCCCAATCGCTGGATCAACTCCGGCGGTCTCGGCACCATGGGCTTCGGCTTCCCGGCGGCGATGGGCATCAAGCTCAACTTCCCGGACGACGATGTCGCCTGCGTGACCGGCGAGGGCAGTATCCAGATGAATATCCAGGAACTGTCTACCTGCCTGCAGTACGACCTGCCGGTGAAGATCGTCAACCTGAACAATGGTGCCCTGGGCATGGTCCGCCAGTGGCAGGACATGCAGTACAACAGCCGTTATTCGCATTCCTACATGGAATCCCTGCCGGACTTCGTCAAGCTTGCCGAAGCCTACGGGCATGTCGGCATGCGCATCACCGACCTGAAGGATCTGAAGCCGAAGATGGAGGAGGCGTTCGCCATGAAGAATCGCCTGGTCTTCCTCGACATCCAGGTGGACGCCAGCGAACACGTCTATCCGATGCAGATCCGTGACGGCGCGATGCGCGACATGTGGCTGAGCAAGACGGAGCGTACCTGATCATGCGACACATCATTTCCCTGCTGCTGGAAAACGAGCCAGGCGCATTGTCCCGCGTGGTCGGCCTGTTCTCCCAACGCAACTACAACATCGAAAGCCTGACCGTGGCGCCGACCGAGGACCCGACCCTGTCGCGTCTGACGCTGACCACCGTGGGGCACGATGAGGTGATCGAGCAGATCACCAAGAACCTCAACAAGCTGATCGAAGTGGTCAAGCTGGTGGATCTGTCGGAAAGCGCCCATATCGAGCGCGAGCTGATGCTGGTGAAGGTCAAGGCCACGGGCGCCCAGCGCGCCGAGGTCAAGCGCACCACCGATATCTTCCGTGGGCAGATCGTCGACGTCACCAGTAGCGTCTATACCGTGCAACTGGCGGGTACCAGCGACAAACTGGACAGCTTCATCCAGGCCATCGGCACCGCGTCGATCCTGGAAGTGGTCCGCAGTGGCGTCACCGGCATCGCCCGTGGCGACAAGACTCTGAGCATCTGAACTGAAAGCAGGCCCGCGAGGCCTTACTGAAGGGGAATTCCCATGCGCGTTTTCTACGATAAAGATTGTGACCTCTCGATCATCCAGGGCAAGAAAGTTGCCATCATCGGCTACGGCTCCCAGGGCCACGCCCATGCCTGCAACCTGAAGGACTCCGGCGTCGACGTCACCGTGGGCCTGCGTAGCGGCTCCGCCACCGTGGCCAAGGCCGAAGCGCACGGTCTGAAGGTTGCCGACGTGAAGACCGCCGTCGCCGCAGCCGACGTGGTCATGATCCTCACCCCGGACGAGTTCCAGGGCCGCCTGTACAAGGAAGAGATCGAGCCGAACCTGAAGAAGGGCGCCACCCTGGCCTTCGCTCACGGCTTCTCCATCCACTACAACCAGGTCGTCCCGCGCGCCGACCTCGACGTGATCATGATCGCGCCGAAGGCCCCGGGTCACACCGTGCGTTCCGAGTTCGTCAAGGGCGGTGGCATCCCTGACCTGATCGCCATCTACCAGGACGCTTCCGGCAACGCCAAGAACGTCGCCCTGTCCTACGCCTGCGGCGTCGGCGGCGGTCGTACCGGTATCATCGAAACCACCTTCAAGGACGAGACCGAAACCGACCTGTTCGGTGAGCAGGCCGTTCTCTGCGGTGGTTGCGTCGAGCTGGTCAAGGCCGGTTTCGAAACCCTGGTCGAAGCCGGTTACGCGCCGGAAATGGCCTACTTCGAGTGCCTGCACGAGCTGAAGCTGATCGTCGACCTGATGTACGAAGGCGGCATCGCCAACATGAACTACTCCATCTCCAACAACGCCGAATACGGTGAGTACGTAACCGGTCCGGAGGTGATCAACGCCGAGTCCCGTGCTGCCATGCGCAACGCCCTGAAGCGCATCCAGGACGGCGAATACGCGAAGATGTTCATTACCGAAGGGGCGGCCAACTACCCGTCGATGACTGCCTACCGCCGCAACAACGCCGCTCACCCGATCGAGCAGATCGGCGAGAAGCTGCGCGCGATGATGCCGTGGATCGCAGCCAACAAGATCGTCGACAAGAGCAAGAACTAAGCGGCTCCGGCGACAGACGAAGAAACGCGGCCCTGGCCGCGTTTTTTCGTTCTTGCCTGGCGATCTGGTATAAAGCCTGGGCCGGCGGAGTTGTCTTCCTAGTCAGAAGAGCTGTCGGCATATTCGTACCCCATCAGTTCCCAAGGAATTGTCCATGAGTGAACGTCCCGAGGAGCCGAACAAGGCCTCCGACGAAGAAAGCCTGCTGCCCATCGACGAACATATAGAAGAAGGGCACGACGCCGAAGGGCGGAAGGTTCGTCACCGCGGTATCTACCTGCTGCCCAACCTGTTCACCACGGCGGCCCTGTTTTCCGGCTTCTACGCCATCATCAATGGCATGAGCGGCCAGTTCGCCAATGCCGCCATCGCTATCTTCGTGGCCATGGTCCTCGATGGACTGGACGGCCGCGTGGCTCGCCTGACCAACACCCAGAGCGCCTTCGGCGCCGAGTATGACTCGCTGTCCGACATGGTCGCCTTCGGTGTGGCGCCGGCGCTGGTCGCCTTCGAATGGGCGCTTGGCAGCCTCGGCAAGGTCGGTTGGATGGTTGCCTTCATCTACGTTGCGGGCGCCGCCCTGCGTCTGGCTCGTTTCAACACCCAGGTCGGCAAGGCCGACAAGCGCTATTTCATCGGCCTGGCCAGTCCGGCCGCCGCGGCGCTGGTGGCGGGCACGGTATGGGCGTTCAGCGATTTCGAGATCCAGGGCGCCAAGGTTGCCTTCCTCGTCGCCCTGCTGGTCGCCGCCGCCGGTGTGCTGATGGTCAGCAACATCAAGTACCACAGCTTCAAGGATCTCGACCTGCGCGGCCGGGTGCCGTTCGTGGCGATCCTTATCGTGGTGCTGGCCTTCGCCGTGGTCTTTACCGACCCGCCGCGCATCCTCCTGTTGCTGTTCCTTGCCTACGCGGCCTCCGGTCCTGTGCAATACCTGCTGCAACTGCGTCGCCGGAAGCAGCCGAGCTGATGTAATTTCCAACGGGCTCCGCAGTCTACTGGCATAAAGCTGGTCATTGCGGAGCCCGTCATGCTGATCAAGATTCCCTCCCGTTCCGACTGTTCCGAGTCGGAAGTCACGTCCGAAACCCTCTATCTGTCCCGTCGGCGTCTGCTCGGTGCTTCCTTCGCCGGATTGGCGCTGGCCAGCGGCCTGCCGCGCCTGGGCTTTGCCGACGAACAGCGCTATGCCGGCGTCGAGCCGGTGCCGGCGCCGGGCTGGTTCGCCAAAAAGCTACCGCAGACCCGCTGGCAGGCGGTGGATGTCCAGGGGGAGGCGATCACGCCATTCAAGGACGCCACCCACTACAACAATTTCTACGAATTCGGGCCGAACAAGGGCGACCCGGCGGAAAACGCCTCGGCCCTGAAGACCGAGCCCTGGTCGGTGGTGATCGACGGCGAGGTCGGCAAGCCGGGTACCTATGCCCTCGAGGATTTCGTCAAACCCTACCAACTGGAAGAGCGCATCTATCGGCTGCGCTGCGTGGAAGCCTGGTCGATGGTGATCCCTTGGCTGGGCTTTCCCCTGGCGGACCTGCTCAAGCGGGTCGAACCCAATGGGCAGGCGAAGTTCGTCCGTTTCGAAACCCTGCAGCGTCCGGAACAGATGGTCGGCCAACGCTCCGGTTTCTCGGTGATCGACTGGCCTTATATAGAAGGCTTGCGCATGGACGAGGCGATGCATCCCCTGGCAATTCTGGCGGTGGGCATGTACGGGCGGCTGTTGCCCAACCAGAATGGCGCGCCGTTGCGCCTGGTGGTGCCGTGGAAGTATGGCTTCAAGAGCATCAAGTCCATCGTGCGTATCAGTCTGGTCCGTGAGCAGCCGAAGACCACCTGGGAAAGCATTGCCGCCAACGAGTACGGGTTCTATGCCAACGTCAATCCGCAGGTCGACCACCCGCGATGGTCCCAGGCTCGCGAGCGGCGCCTGCCCAGTGGGTTGTTCAGCCCCAATGTACGGGATACGCAGATGTTCAATGGCTACGGGAGCGAGGTCGCTTCCCTTTATAGCGGCATGGATCTGAGGAAGTACTACTGATGCGCTACTGGTATCTGCGCCTTGCGGTATTCCTGGGGGCGCTGGCAGTGCCGGCCTGGTGGTTGTACCAAGCCTGGATCTTTGCCCTCGGACCTGACCCGGGCAAGACCCTGGTCGATCGACTGGGGCTGGGCGCCTTGGTATTGCTGCTACTCACCCTGGCGATGACCCCACTGCAGAAGCTGAGCGGCTGGCCGGGCTGGATCGCCGTGCGTCGCCAGTTGGGGTTGTGGTGCTTCACCTATGTGCTGCTGCACCTGAGCGCTTACTGCGTGTTCATCCTGGGGTTGGACTGGGGGCAGTTGGGCATCGAGTTGAGCAAGCGTCCCTACATCATCGTGGGAATGCTTGGATTCATCTGCCTGTTCCTGTTGGCGATCACTTCCAACCGCTTCGCCATGCGCAAGCTCGGTAGTCGCTGGAAGAAGCTGCATCGCCTGGTCTACCTGATCCTTGGGCTCGGCTTGCTGCACATGCTCTGGGTGGTGCGGGCAGACCTGGAGGAGTGGACCCTGTACGCTGTGGCTGGTGCGTCGCTCATGCTGCTGCGGCTACCCTCGATCGCTCGCCGCCTGCCCAGGCTTCGAACTCGTCCCGGTGTTTCGTAATAAAAGTTTCAAATAAGTGTTGACGCCAGTTTCTATCTCCCTATAATGCGC
>NZ_JAJQKY010000029.1:0-49212 GCF_021213715.1 Pseudomonas sp. CP-1 | reverse complement strand
TGTTGGTCAGGCCGCTGCCCTGCGCCTGCATGACCCGCTTGCTGGTGTAGTTCTCCGAGGCGATCAGTTCGAGATGGTCTTCCTGGCGGGCCTCTTCGGCGTCCATCGCGGCGAGCAGTTCGTCGTCGTAGCCGCGGATCTGGTCATGCTTGCTGAACATCGCTGGGTCTCCCTGCGGCGCCGGAACCGCGCCGGAATGGCTGCAACGGGACACGCGGTCCCTTTGCCAGCGATGGTATGACCGGCCCTGCCGGCCCAGATGCCTATGCACGCCACGGGGAGGTGCGTTTGCGACATGGCGGTGGGATTCGGCAACCGATGCGGAACGCCCCGGGCTGGCGCTAAACTGCGTGCTCTTCGTCTTGCGAGAACACCATGAAACACCCGCTGATCTTCCTTTCCGCCGTGCTGCTCGGCGCATCCCTGCAAGGGTGCGGGGGCGGCGATGAAAAGCAGGCCGCCGCGCCTGCGCTGCCGGCCGATTCCTGCACCGGCCATGAACTCGAAGTGGCCTTGCCGCCGGCCGGCAAGCCACTGTTCGGCTACGACTTCCTCTCCCGCCAGTGCGGCTACAACGATGCCACCGTGGTCTTCGGCGCCGCCGACGGCAGCAAGCGCCTGGAGATCGTCCTCACCGACACCGGCCTGCCGGCGCCGCCGACCGAGGGCGACGCGGTGGCCTATCGGGCGGCGCAGGACAAGCTGCGCGAGATGACCCAGACCAACCTGACCCTGCTCCACAAGACCCGCGAGACCGCCCTGAAGAACGGCACCGCCGAGCGCTTCGGCGGCGAGGACTACCTGCCGCTGATCGATACCACGCGAATGGGCGACCCGTTGGGGGTGATGGTCCCGGCCAAGGGCGAGGAGGGCGTCTCGACCCTCAGCGGAGTGATCAAGAACCGCTACGTACTGACCCTCAGCACCCGCGACATGCCCAATGGCGGCAGCGCCACGGCGATGCGCCAGGTGCTGGTGCCGTTCGTCGAGCAGATGAAGCTGACCAAGCTACCCTGACAGACTGTGCCGGCACCTACCCGTACCGGCGCGACCGCACGGAGCCCCACGAGGGCTCGGCAACCGTTCCATCCGAGGCCCACATGACCGATAACACCCAACAGTTCGCCAGCGACAACTATTCCGGTATCTGCCCCGAAGCCTGGGCGGCGATGGCCGAAGCCAACCGCGGCCACGAGCGCGCCTATGGCGACGACCAGTGGACCGCGCGCGCTTCGGACTACTTCCGCCAGTTGTTCGAGACCGATTGCGAAGTGTTCTTCGCCTTCAACGGCACCGCCGCCAACTCCCTGGCCCTGGCCGCGCTGTGCCAGAGCTACCACAGCGTGATCTGCTCGGAGACCGCCCACGTCGAGACCGACGAGTGCGGCGCGCCGGAGTTCTTCTCCAACGGCTCCAAGCTGCTGCTGGCGCAGACCGAGGTCGGCAAGCTGACCCCGGCGTCGATCCGCGACATCGCTCTCAAGCGCCAGGATATCCACTATCCGAAGCCGCGCGTGGTGACTCTCACCCAGGCCACCGAGGTCGGCACGGTGTACCGCCCGGACGAGTTGAAGGCGATCAGCGCCACCTGCAAGGAACTCGGCCTGCACCTGCACATGGACGGCGCGCGCTTCTCCAACGCCTGCGCCTTCCTCGGCTGCTCGCCGGCGGAGCTGAGCTGGAAGGCCGGGGTCGACGTGCTCTGCTTCGGCGGCACCAAGAACGGCATGGCGGTGGGCGAGGCGATCCTGTTCTTCAACCGCGACCTGGCGGAGGACTTCGACTACCGCTGCAAGCAGGCCGGCCAACTGGCCTCGAAGATGCGCTTCCTCGCCGCGCCCTGGGTCGGCGTACTGCAGGACGATGCCTGGCTGCGCTACGCCGATCACGCCAACCGCTGCGCGCGCCTGCTGGCCGAACTGGTGGCCGACGTTCCCGGCGTCAGCCTGATGTTCCCGGTAGAAGCCAACGGCGTGTTCCTGCAGCTTTCCGAGCCGGCGATCGAAGCCTTGCGCGCGCGCGGCTGGCGCTTCTACACCTTCATCGGTGAAGGTGGCGCGCGTTTCATGTGTTCCTGGGATACCGATATCGAGCGGGTCCGCGAACTGGCGCGGGACATCCGCCTGGTGATGGGCGCCTGAGTCCACTCTCGGCCGCCTCCATGAACCGGGGCGGCCGCTCTTTCCTCATCTCCTGTGGATAACTCTGTGGGCTAACTGTTCGGGAGCTATGCAAAAGTGCCCCCGGCAACACCCTCCCTATCTCCGCCGGGGGTGTTGAAAGCCTTTATCCACGCGGTTCCACTCCCATGGCAGGAGAACCTGGCCAATCCACAAACACTGTGGAGTCGAATGTGAATAACGTGTTCGCAGTCGCTTCCGCGCGGTGCCCTGCCGGGCTCTTCGGAGGTTGGTCGGTTTTTGAGCGAAAACAGCCGTTTGTGAAAGGACGATGAAGGTTCAGGTGAAAAGCGCTGACGAAACGGTGACGGGCATTGTCCCTGCGGGACCCAGACAGGCCTGTGGATAGAAAAGCAAGGAGCGAAGTGGGGGCAAATGCCGCAAACCCCCTGCGCGGACGTAACGGCTTGAGGAAAAAGACAAAATTCTCCCGCTCCGATGGCGCTGGAACAGCGGTTGCGGCCGCCGCCGGGAATTTCCCCCAATTCCTGTTGAGGTCAGTGTGCAGAGCCTGTTTATAGAATGCTGGGAGCCAGAGGGCCCGCGCCTTTCAGGCTATTGGTCAAGAATTGAGCGGATTTTCTGTCAACAGGCTGCCGGCTTGCTTTAGGGGGCATGTGCACAAACGCAGGGTTGCTCACAAAAGGCCTGGAAAGCCTTGTGGACAACCTGTATGGATAGTTCTGTAAGCCTTATAAGGTAAGGCCTGCATGGAGTTGGTCAATAAATGGTCAGGCCGGGCGGGAAGGGATGAAGAGCCAGAATAGGCCAGGTTTTTTCTTCATCCTGTGAATATTTTTCTGGTTTTCCCCAAGGGGAGTGTAAAGCCCTGTGGAAAAATTGTTCGCTCACGCTTGGGGCGGCCGGACGGCGGGGTCTCTGGCGGATTGATCGTTAAATGAGCAGGAGACTGCGCCTAGCGCGAGCGGAGGAGAAGCGCGATTCACCCGGAGGGTAGCCGGATGTGCTGGCGGAGCCCATGCGCTAGGGCGAGTGGACATCGTCGGTATAGCGATCGTTGACCCGCGGGGTATCAGGGGGTCTCATGGACCACACGGTCTGTGGATAAGTCTGTGATCAACCTACCCTCGAAAGGCCTCTCCAGAGATCGGCAAGGGCTTTGTTCCTGGAGCCTGAAACCAACCTGAAATTGTCGTTTTTACCTTTAACTTCAAATGCTTACAACCGATCGTCGAGAACGCCAAGGTGGCGAGAAGACACCTGTATGGAATTCCAGTCCGAATGTGGACAACCTTGGCGCCCTGGTGTTTTCAAGTATGAGAAGGACAGAGCTGCGCGATGGCTCTGGTGGTTGGCCGGAGCCTTGATTACCCTTGGCTTTTGCCAGGAAAGTGGGATGGATCATGGATGATCGGATGTCAGACAAGCCGCTCGGCCGCTTGTTGCTCGAAGGCCTCGGCGAGATCGCCTGGATCGCCGTGCTGGTGGCCCTTGGCGTCCTCCTGCCGTTGCCGCTGGTAGCGCTGGGTTGGGCGCTGCTGCTGGGCGCCGAGTGGGCCATGGATCGTTGGCGCGGCAAGGTGCCGTATCGCCTGCAACAGGCGCTGTTCTTCTGGGTTCTGGGTGGCGGCATCGCCCTGGGCCAGGCACTGCCGGGCTTCTGGCTGGGACTGGGCGGTGGCTTGCTGGCGGTGATCGGCGGCGTGCTGCTGCAGATCCGTTTCGAGCGTGGCCTGCGCCTGGAGCGCCAGGCTCCGCAGGCGCTGGACGTACCGCTGCCGGCGGGAGGTAGCGCCTGGGGCGGCGAAGCGCCCGAGCGAACCCCCGAGGGCGAGCCGATCCGCCTGTTCGACGGCGGCGAGATCGCCATGGGCGGCCCGCTGGTATGCCACTACCTGATGCCCGACGGTTGCTTCATCCCCGACTGCAATCCTTCGGCACGCTTTTCCAGCGATGGCCGCCACTTCGTTTCGCCGATACCGAGCCGAGGCGCGTGGGGCCTGGCGATCTTCGACCGGCAGGAGCGGTTGCTTTACCGCTGTGCCGTGGACAACTTCTGGGAGCTGGATAGCGTCACCGAGCGCGAGGTGATCGGCCGGCACAGCCCGCTGACGTCCAACGCACCGCAGCGCCTCGAGCTGCAGGCGCTCAAGGCCGGCAGCGAGGCCGAGGCCTTCGTTGCCATCGGTGACCTCTGGCTGCCCGAAAGCGAATGGCAGCGCTGGAGCGGGGATCTGCGCGCGCAACCGCTACCGTCCCCGCTTGGCGGGCCCGCGCTGGAAATCCGCCCCTGGCTGCCGGCCAGCCTGCTGGCCCTGGACGATCCTTTCGCGCCGCTGCGCGCCAACCGCGGCGAGCTGTGGATAAACGGCGAGGCCAGCGGCCTCTACCTGTCGCGGGAAGCGCCGCCATTGGCTTGGAACGATGACGGCCGGGCGCTGGCGCTGCAGGCAGCAGGCGAGCCCCTGGGGCAGGATACCTACTGGCTTTGGCGAGAGGGTGGCGGCCTGCGTGCGCTGGGCGCGCCGTGGTCGGCGTTGCCCGCCGAGCCCCATGCCGGCGGGCCCGAACTGCTCGGGCTGGAGGATGGCTGGCTGCGTTTTGGCCTGGACCTGGCGCAACCCTGCCTGACCTACGAACGCTACGGCACGCTGGGTTCGTACAGCCATTCCAGCCTCTACCTTCTGCACGCTCGCGATGCGGACGACCGGCCGCGCTGGCGCGAGGCCGACATGCCGCGCCTGGACCTGTTGCTGCCCCTGGATGGCGCGGCCGGCAGGCCGGGATGCCTGTTGCAGAGCGCACCGCTGGCCGATGGCAGCCGGGCCGTCTGGGAGTGGTTGCGCGACGATCAGGAGGCGGAGCGCGGCGCCTATGCCTTGCGCCTGGGCGACTGGCGCCTGGATGGCGAGTGGACGCTCGACCACCGCGTGTCCGATTGCGGTCGCTACCTGGCCCTGGTGGCCTTCGCCGAGGCGCCGACCCTGCCACAGCGCCTGGCCATACTCGATAGCCGGGAGCGGCGTCTGGAGTGGCTCGCCGAGCCGCTGGCCGATCTACACCTGCAAGGTTTCATCGATGGCCAGGTGCATCTGCTCCACCTGCTCGGCCGCAACGCCTACCAGCCGCCGGGCGGGCCGGGCGAAGGCGACCCCGGCCTGTTGCGCCGCTTCGACGAAGGCTTGCCCGAGCCCGGCGCCTGGCACGCATTCGGCCGCTTCCACGACGACTGGCGGCATTACTACGAGCAGGCGCGGGTGGCGTTCGATGGCACGGCCTGGCGGCTGTGCCCCGCGTCGCGCTGGCTGGACGCACCGCCGCGGCCCTGGAGCGACGGCAACTTCGTCTTGCCGTCGGTGGGCGCGAAGGACGCCGCCTGGGGCTTCGGTTTCCACTACGAGGGCATGCACCGCGACGAGGACGTGCGCGCCGGGTTCAGCCGCGACGGCTACCTGCTGACCGCGTCGGGCATCGGCTTGGGCAACCTGGCGGCGCCAATGATCTGGTCGGCGGACGGTCGCTACCTGGCGCTGACCCGGCACGTCCAGCGCTACGAGGAAAGCGAGCTGGAGCGGGACCAGTGGCGCCTGCTGCTGCTCGACGTGCAAGAGCGGACGTTGCGTCGCTACCGCGACGACCTCGGCGAGTACCCGTGCTTCGACAGCTTCGACGACGACCTGTGCTTCCGCTGCGCGGGGACGGGGCGCTACGTGCTGGCCCTGGACTCGCTGCTGAAGGCTCCCGCCGAGTCGCTACAGGCCTGCGTCGGACGCTGGCTGCCGGCCGAGGAGCTGCCGCGGCGGCGCTACTGGGAGCGCCTGGCGTTTCCCTCGCGTCCTCAGTAGTCGATGACCACGTCGCCCTTGGGCACGCTGCAGCAGGAGAGGATGTAGCCTTCGGCGACATCCTCGTCGGTGATCCCGCCGTTGTGCTCCATCTCCACCTCGCCGGCGGTCTTCATTACCTTGCAGGTGCCGCAGATGCCCATCCCGCAGGCCTTCGGAATGTGCAGGCCGAGCTTGGCGGCGGCGGCGTGCACGGTTTCCCCGGGGCTGACGCGGATGCTCTTGCCGGTGGCGGTGAATTCCACCTGGTGCTGGTCGGCGACCGGTACCTCCGGCGCCTCGGCGGCTTCCGCGGCCAGTTCCCTGACGTCGGCGCGGACCTCCGGCGGAGTCGGCCCGAAGGCTTCCTCGTGGTAGCGGCTCATGTCGTAGCCGTGGCCCTGCAGCAGGTGCTTCACCGCGCTCATATAGGGCGTCGGGCCGCAGCAGAAGATTTCCCGCTCGAGGAAGTCCGGGGCGATCAGTTCCAGCATGCGCAGGTTCAGGTAGCCACGGTAGCCGGCCCAGGCTTCGCCGAGGCCGTGGCGCTCGCAGATGATGTGCAGGCTGAAGTTGTCGATCCGCGAGGCCATGTGCTCCAGCTCGCGGTGGTAGATGATGTCCTTCGGCGAACGGGCGCTGTGGACGAAGACCATGTCGACGTTGGCGTTGGTGTCGAAGAACCAGCGAGCCATGGACATCACCGGGGTGATGCCGACCCCGCCGGAGAGGAACAGCACCTTGTCGGCCGGGAAGTCGATAGCGTTGAACAGGCCGACCGGACCGTGCACCGGTAGCTCCTGGCCTTCCTTGAGGTTGTCGTGCAGCCAGTTGGAAACCCGCCCGCCCGGCACCCGCTTGATGGTGATGGAGAAACTGTAGGGCACCGAGGGCGAGCTGGAGATGGTGTAGGAGCGCATCACCGGCTCGCCGTCGATCTCCAGCTCCAGGGTGACGAACTGGCCCGGCTTGAAGAAGAACAGGATCGGCTGGTCGGCCATGAAGCAGAAGGTGCGCACGTCCCAGGTTTCCTGGATGACCTTGACGCAGCGCACGAGGTGCCGGCCGTTGGCCCAGGTCTGGGTGGTGACCGGATTGAGGAAGTTGCTCGACATGATGATCTCTCCGCGCGCACGGGGCCGAACGATGGCCTGATGGGGCGGATTGTGCGCATCGCCGTGGCCGCTCATTTACCTGCCAGCGACATTTACATGCTTATCGCGACCTGCCTGCTGGGGCGCGGCCCGGAGCGTCGGAAACGGATGCGGTCATGTCGCCCATGGATAAGGTCGGCGGCGGGCGCGGGCCCACACTCCAGACCAGCCGAGACGAGGGTTTGCATGAACCCCGGGAGGGTAGAGCCCGGACGTGTAGAGCGACTGACCTTCATTCCCGCCACGGCGGGGCCCGTCCATCGGCAGGGCGGGATTCTGGACGCCGCGCCGGGATGAGGAAGGCTGTGAACGCCACCTTGCGTAGCAACCGTATCAGCCACTTTTTCCGCCGCCACCCGCGCGGGGGCGGCATGAGGAGTTACCGATGGACGTCACTTCCACCCTGAGTCTCGGCGATCCCCTGGAACCGGCCCGCAAGGCCACCGCCGACATGCTGCGCAGCCGCGACCACAGCTTCTCGCTGCCGCAGCCCTTCTACTGCGACCAGCGCCTGTTCGAGATCGACATGCAGGAGATCTTCCACAAGGAATGGCTGATCGCCGGCATGACCTGCGAGATTCCCGCCAAGGGCAATTTCCTCACCCTGCAGATCGGCAAGAACCCGGTCCTGGTGATTCGTGGCGCCGAAGGCCAGGTGCATGCCTTCCACAATGTCTGCCGGCACCGCGGCTCGCGCCTGTGCGTGAGCGAGAAGGGCAAGGTGGCCAAGCTGGTCTGCCCCTACCACCAGTGGACCTACGAGCTGGATGGCCGCCTGCTGTTCGCCGGCACCGAGATGGGCGCCGACTTCGACATGAAGGAGTACGGCCTGAAGCCGATCCAGGTGAAGACCGCCGGCGGCTACATCTTCATCAGCCTGGCGGAGAACCCGCCGGCCATCGACGACTTCCTGGCGACGCTCGAGCACTACATGGAGCCGTACGACATGGAGAACGCCAAGGTGGCGGTGCAGACCACCATCCGCGAAGCCGCCAACTGGAAGCTGGTGATCGAGAACAACCGCGAGTGCTACCACTGCAACGGCTCCCACCCGGAACTGCTGAAGACCCTGCTGGAGTGGGACGACGTCACCGACCCGCGCGCCAGCCAGGCGTTCAAGGACCAGGTGGCGGCCTGCACCAGCGCCTGGGACGCCGAGAAGATCCCGTACGCCCACGCCAGCTTCGGCCTGCGCAATCGCATCGTGCGCATGCCGCTGCTGGACGGCACCGTGTCGATGACCATGGACGGCAAGCAGGGCAGCAAGAAGCTCATGGGCCGGATCAAGAACCCCGACCTCGGCTCGATGCGCATCCTGCACCTGCCGCACTCCTGGAACCACTGCATGGGCGACCACCTGATCGTCTTCACCGTGTGGCCGATCAGCGCCCAGGAAACCCTGGTCACCACCAAATGGCTGGTGCACAAGGACGCGGTGGAAGGCGTCGACTACGACGTGGCGCGCCTGCGCGAGGTATGGGACGCGACCAACGACCAGGATCGCCGGCTGGCCGAGGAGAACCAGCGCGGGATCAACTCCGACGCCTACCAGCCTGGTCCATACTCGAAGACCTACGAGTTCGGCGTGATCAATTTCCTCGACTGGTACAGCGAGCGCATGCTGAACAACCTCGGCGAGGAGTCCGCCCACGTGCGCAAGGTGGCCGGCAGCTAAGCCGGACGAGGCGCCCCCTGGCGGGGCGCCGCTGCGGAGGAAAGGTCATGGACAACCTGCTGTTCTACGTCAGTTCCGCTTTCGTCAGCCTGCTGCTGGCCTGGAACCTGTTCGCCTGCTGGCGCCGCCAGCGGCCGCCGGAGAAGTCCCGGCCCTGAGCCCGCGCGCTCGCCACGCCTCGCCTCGCCTCCCGCTTCCGCCCCCTGACAGCCTCCCGGCAAAAGGACTAAGGTGGGAGGACTCAACCTGAACGGGCCGCTCAAGGGCGGCCTCTGGAGGCAAGCGTGGAAAACAATCCCCTGTGGGCCGAACTGGGCAAGCACTGGAAACTGGTGGCCCTGCGCGGCGTGGCGGCGCTGGTGTTCGGCGTCCTGACCCTGCTCTCGCCGGCCCTGGCGCTGACCGTGCTGGTGCTGTTCTGGGGCGCCTACGCGCTGGTGGACGGGGCGTTCGCCCTGATCGCCGCGTTCAACATGCGCAGCGACGGACAGTTCAACTGGCCGCTGGCGCTGGTCGGGGTGATCGGCGTGGCGGCCGGCCTGGTTGCGTTCTTCTGGCCGCAACTGACCGCCATCGGCCTGCTCCTGATCATCGCCGGCTGGGCGCTGGCGATGGGCATCTTCCAGATCGTCGCGGCGATCCGCCTGCGCAAGTCGATCCAGAACGAGTGGTGGATGATCCTCTCTGGCGCCATCTCGGTGCTGTTCGGCGTGCTGATGATCGCCAACCCCGGCGCCGGGGCGCTGGCGGTGGTCTGGGTGATCGGCGCCTACGCGGTGTTCTTCGGCGTGCTGCTGGTCATGCTCGCGCTGCGCCTGCGCAAGACTTCGACCCTGAAGGCCTGAGGCGGTGGCGGCGAAGCCGGCGGAGGAAACGCGCTGGTGCCTGTGGCGCCAGGACGACAACGGCAATGCCTTCGTCATGCGCCGCGACCTGACGCGCGACGAGGCCTGCGCGCTGGTCAAGGACTACCAGGCGCGCGGGCATCGGCAGCTGTATTGGGCGAGTCCGCAGGCGCGCGACTAGCTCGATGCCCCGGCGATCCGCTCGACCAGCGCCTCCAGGCGCTGCTCCACCGCCCGCAGGCGCGGCGACTCGCCGTCGTTCGCGCCGAGCTGGCGGGCGCAGAGGTTGAGCGCGGAGAGCACCACCAGCTCGTTGCTGGTGACGTAGGGAAACTTGCGCTTGTTGGCGTCCACTTCCGCCTGCAGCAACGCGGCGGCGTCCGCGAGGGCCCGTTCCTCGCCGGCCGGCACGCGGATCGAATAGTCCCGGCCGAGGATCGACAGGACCTGGACGCCGTCGCGGCTCATGCGCTAACCGGTTGCTGCGCGCTGAGGCGCTCGACCAGGGCTTCCAGGCGGGCCTGGGTGCCGCTCTGCTTTTCTTCCTGCTCGAGCATGGAGAGTTGCAGGGTTTCGTTTTCCTCGGTGGCCTGGCGCAGCTGCTGCTGAAGCTGGTCGTGGCTGTCGCGCAGGGCCTGGTTCTGTTGCAGTAGCTCGGCTACCAGGGTTTCCAGGCGTTCCAGGGTGTTCTCCAGCATGATCTCGTCCCAGTCGTTCAAAGGGCGCGCAGGATAAAGAAAAGCGTCTGCCGAAGCCAGGTCCGTGGTCGGTTGCCAGGCTTCGGCACCCGGCTTCACCAGTGAAAGCTGCCGCCCAGCGAGTAGTGCCCGGGGTCGGCGACGAAGGGATCGCGATCGGTGGCCGGCGGGCAGTTGCGCCGCTTCAGGCAGTCATCGGCGCGCTCGGCGTAGCTGCGTTCGTCGCCGCTGACGCGGACGTCCGGAAGGATGCCGGAGAAGGAGGGATAGCCCTGGGCGCAGCCGATCAGGAACAGGAACGGCAGGAGAGGGAAGAGGCGTCGGCTCATGGGGATACTCCGGTGGGTGGGGATCATTAGGGTTGCTCGACGATGCGGCGGATGGTGCCGCCGCAGATGTCGGTGAAGCAGCGGTCGTAGTCGGAACCGCAGTTGAAGTTGCCGGAGCCGCCGAAGCCGTTGTAGCCGAACGAGGAGGAATAGCCTGGTGCCAGGCATTCCTTGCGCGCCTGCTTCTTGCTCTTGCCCTGGCTGCAATAGTGGTAGCTGCGCCGTTCCGCTTCGCGCAGGCGGTTTTCGTTCTGCCATTCCAGGCGCGCGAGGCTTTCGCACTGGCTCTGTTGCGTGCGGCACTGGGCGACGCAGGTGCGTCCCGCCTCGCTTGGCGGCATCACGTACTGGTAGCGGACGGAGGGGCCGCAGCCCGAGATCAGGGCGAGCGCGAGCGCAACGCCCGAGAGGTTCAGGTGTCTGTTCATGGTTTCTGGTTGGGAAAGGGTGGAGCGGGGATCAGTCGTCCGCGACGTATTCCAGGATGTCGCCCGGCTGGCAGTCCAGGAAGGCGCAGATCTTCTCCAGGGTGTCGAGGCGGATGCCCTTGACCTTGCCGTTCTTCAGCAGGGACAGGTTCTGTTCGGTGATACCGATGGCTTCCGCCAGCTCCTTGGAGCGGACCTTGTTCTTCGCCAGGATGACGTCTAGTCGGATGATGATCATGGGGTCGTCATATGAAGGCTCTTACTTCTTCGTCCAGTTTCCTGGCTTCGCTCATCATCAGGCCGAACGAGCAGAGAAAGATCGCCTTGAGGAACTCGTAGGCCGCTTCGGAAGTGAGTCCTATCGAAACGCTCAGGACACGCTCGCCGTCGGGCAGGTCGAGAGATAGTACAAGACCTTGCAGCGTATTGATAAATGGCTGGAGCAAGAGTGCCAGGAAGGACAGCAGGCCGATGTGCACCAGGGTCCTGGCGTTGCGCTGCGACCAGCGTTCGCCCTTGGCCAGGCGGCGGAAGAACAGGCCGGTGAGCGCCAGGCCGAACGCGGAAAGCAGGGTCGGCAGGTAGTCCAGCAGCATCAGCAGCGCCCGGCTGCTCCAGGACAGGACGAAGCCGTCGCTGGCCAGGCGCGGCATTTCATCGCTCCAGGCCTGCAGGTAGCCCTGCTCGCTGAGGCCGGAGAACCAGAGGTGGGTGTTCGCTCCGAGTTCGATGCAGGCCATGCCCCAGGCCAGGATGGCGCAGAGCATGCCGAGCAGATAGAGCTTGTGGTTGCTGAGATGCGTGGACAGCGCCATGCCGGGTTCCCCTGTGTGTTTCGCGTCTGGATGACGAAACTAGGGAATAAATTATCGTAATACAATAATTTATCGTCACCGCGTCATAACTTGTGATCTGGCGCACAGTGCGTTCTGACCCGCTTCAGCGGATCACGCCTTCCTCGCGCAGGAGCTTGAAGATGGCTTCGGCGCCGGCTTCCGCCGAAAGATCCTTGAGTACCTGCCCGGTACCGCCGGAGGCCTTGGCGGTGGCGGCTTTCATCCGCTCGGCGCCGGTCTTCGCCTTGATTACCTTGAGCCGCTTCGGGCGCGGCCGGGCCGGTTGCAGGCTGTCTTCGGCGAGCAGCGGGTCGACGACCACCTCCACCTCATGGACCTCGACCTCGCCACGCCGCGCCGGGCCGAAGGCGCTCTGCCGGGCCGCCGGTGCGGCGTTGTCGACGCTGGCGACGAACGGCAGGCGTACCCGCAGCCGGCGTCGCTGGCCGCGAGGCAGAGCCTGGAGGACCTGGGCGCTGCCGTCTTCGACCTTCTCGACCTCGGCCAGGCCGACCACCAGTGGCCAGCCCAGGCGCTCGGCGAGGAGGAAGGGCAGCATCCCGGAGCCTTCCCCGGTTTCCGCCTGGCTGCCGGTGAGCACCAGTTGGGCGCGAGAGTCGCGCAGGTGCTCGGCCAGTGCGGGCAGGGCGTCGGCGCCGGCCGGCTGTTCCAGCACGGACAAGCGTTCCAGGCCCATGCCGAGATAGCCGCGCAGCGCCTCGGCGTGCGGGTCGCCGGCGTGCAGCACCTGTAGGCGTGGGCCGCTCAGGCGCAGGCCGAGTTCCACCGCGCGGGCGTCCTGTTCGGCACGGCGCGGGCGTCCGGAGGCGGGGTGGGCGCCGATGGAGACCAGCGCGACGATGTTCAGCTCAGTCATGGTTCGATACCGATGAAAGGTACGTGGAAGCGGGTTCAGGCCGCATCGCGGGCGGCGCCGTTGCGGTGTGCCTCGGCCAGGCGGATCAGCGCGCGGAGGATTTCCGTCGAGTCGCCGATCACCGAGAGATCGGCGCGCTTGATCATGTCGCAGCCGGCGTCGCGGTTCACCGCCACCACTTTGTCGCAGGCGCCTATGCCCTGCAGGTGCTGGATCGCCCCGGAGATGCCCACCGCCAGGTAGACCCGCGCGGTGACCCAGGTACCGGTGGCGCCGACCTGGCGGTTGCGCGGCATGTGCCCGTCGTCCACCGCCACCCGCGAGGCGCCCTCGGTGGCGCCGAGGGCGGCGGCGGCCTGGTGGAACAGCGTCCAGTCCTGCACGCCGTTGCCGCCGGAGAGAATGAATTCGGCCTCGGCCATGGGAGTCCGCGCCGGGTCCACGGCCACCGGGCCGAGGTCCTCGATGCGTGGCAGGTTGCGCGCCACCTGCTCGGCCATGTGCAGTTCGCGAACCTCATGGCGGGTTTCGCTGACCGGCTCGGCGCATTCCGCCGCGGCCAGCAGCAGGCGCGGCAGGGCGCGCTGGATGTCCTCGCGGCCGGCGCCGGCGCGGCCGATGCAGCGGCCGTCCTCGACCTGCCAGACGCGTCCGGCCGGCCGTTCGCCGAGCGCAGCGGCCAGGCGCCGGCCCAGTTCGCCGCCGCCGTTGCGACTGTCCGGGAACAGCCAGTGGCGCGGGGCGAGCTGGTTCTCCAGGTTGCGCAGGGCGAGTATTCGCTGCTCGGGCGCGTAGCCGTCGTACTCGCCGCCGGCGAGGTGCAGCAGGCGGTCGACGCCGGCGCTGTCGAAGGCGCTTTCCTTGTGTTCGCCGAACACCACGGCGAGCACCGCGCCGTCGTTGCCGGCGAGCTTGCGGGCCAGTCCGAGGAGGTCCTTGTCGTGGCTGGAGAGACGGCCGCCGACCATGTCCGGGACCACCGCGACGAGGAATGCCGGTTGCTCGACCACATGCAGCGGCAACTGCGCTTCCTGCACTGCGCTGGCGCGGCGCGCGCCGCTGCCCTGCTGGCCGCCGGAGCGATCGATGCGGCGGATGCCGTTGGGGCCGACGAAGCCGACGGCGTGCGGGTTCTTGCGGACCACGCCGTGGGGGCCCATCCAGCGCACCTCGCCGCCTTGGGCGGAGTGCATGGCCGCATGCAGCGGATGCAGGCGGTTGCGGGCGATCCATTCGGCGCGTGGATCGCGACGGACGATGTCGTTCATGCGGAATGCTTCCTGTGGCTGCGGCTACCCGATCCCGCGGCCCCCTCCCTGGAGGGAGAGGCCGCTATCCGTGCTGCCCCGGTCAGCAGCGGATTCGATGTGAAGCTCGACACTCTCATCAATGCACCTCCGCCACGGCTTCACGCCGCACCGGCTTTTTTGCCGGCGCTTCCGCCTGCTCTATCAGCGCTTCCGCCACCAGCTCGGCGATGTCCTTGATCTCCGGCCGCGGTGCCACCACGCCTTCGAGCATCGCGGTGCACTGCGGGCAGCCGACGGCCACCAGCTCGGCGCCGGTCTCGCGGATGTCGGCCATGCGCATGTCGGGAATCCGTTGCTTGCCGGGGATGTCGGTGATCGGCGCGCCGCCACCGCCGCCGCAACAGCGCGAGCGGAAGCCGGAGCGTTGCATTTCCTTGACCTCGATGCCGAGTGCGCGCAGCACGTTGCGCGGCGCCTCGTACTCGCCGTTGTAGCGGCCCAGGTAGCAGGGGTCGTGGTAGGTGACGCTGCCGGCCTTGCTGCGGCCCGGTTGCAGCGTGCCGGCGCGCAGCAGTTCGTCGATGAAGGTGCTGTGGTGCAGTACCTGGTAGTCGCCGCCGAGGGCGCCGTATTCGTTCTTCAGCACATGGAAGCTGTGCGGGTCGCAGCTGACGATGCGGGTGAAGCGGTATTTCGCCAGGGTTGCGATATTGCGCCTGGCCAGGTTCTGGAAGGTCGCCTCGTCGCCCAGTCGGCGCGCCACGTCGCCGCTGTCGCGCTCCTCCAGGCCGAGCACGGCGAAGTCCACCGCGGCTGCCTTGAGGATCTTCACGAAGGCGCGCAGGGTGCGCTGGTTGCGCATGTCGAAGGCGCCGTCGCCGACCCAGAACAGCACGTCGGCGCTCTTCTTCTCGCTCATCAGCGGCAGGTTCAGGTCGGCCGCCCAGTTCAACCGGCCGCCGGGGGCGAAACCGCCGGGGTTGTCGGTGGCGATCAGGTTGTCCAGCACCTCGGCGCCCTTGTTCGGCGTGGCGCCTTTCTCCAGGGTCAGGTGGCGGCGCATGTCGACGATGGCGTCGACGTGCTCGATCATCATCGGGCACTCCTCGACGCAGGCCCGGCAGGTGGTGCAGGACCATAGGGTGTCGGCGTCGACCAGGGCCTTGCCATCCAGCGCGACGATCGGCTGGTGCGGGCCGCCGCCGTGCTCGCCCAGCGGTTTGCCTGGATAGGGGCTGCCGGCGAACTTCGCGTCGTTGCCTCCGGCCAGGCCGATGACCATGTCCTGGATCAGCTTCTTCGGGTTCAGCGGCTGGCCGGCGGCGAACGCCGGGCACATCGCCTCGCACTTGCCGCACTGCACGCAGGCGTCGAACCCGAGCAACTGGTTCCAGGTGAAGTCACTGGGCTTTTCCACGCCCAGCGGCGCCTGCGGATCGGCCAGGTCGAGCGCCTTGAGGCCGGTGGAGCGGCCGCCGCCGAAGCGTTCGGCGCGGCGGTGCCAGGCCAGGTGCAGGGCACCGGCGAAGGCGTGCTTCATCGGCCCGCCCCAGGTCATGCCGAGGAACAGCTCGGACACGCCCCAGGCCACGCCAATGGCGAGGAGGCCGGCGAGGAACCAGCCGCCGAAGCCTTCCGGCAGGATCCCGGCCACCGGCAGGGTGGCGAGGAAGAAGCTCGCGGCGAACGCCAGCAGGCTCTTCGGCAGGCGCATCCAGGGGCCCTTCGACAGCCGCGACGGTGGGTCGAGGCGGCGGCGGGCGACGAACAGCGCGCCGACGAACATCAGCGCCGTGGCCGCCAGCAGGGCGAAGCCGAGGATCCGGCCGTGCAGCCCGAAACCGTGTACCAGGATCGCCAGCAGCGCCGCCAGGACGAAGCCGCCGGCGGTGGCGACGTGGGTCCTGGACATGTACCTGTCGCGCTCTACCACATGGTGCAGGTCCACCAGGTAGCGACGCGGCATCTGCAAGAGGCCGCCGATCCAGTCGACCTTGGCGGGTCGGCCGCGGCGCCACATGAGGAAGCGCTTCGCGGCGCCGAGCACGGCAAGTGCCAGGGCGGCGAAGAGCAGGACGGGAAGGAGGGTGTCGAGCATTTCTGGTCTCCCTGCGGGACGTCAGGCGGCGCTGGATCGGCCCCCTCTCCCGCTTGCGGGAGAGGGGGGGCGGCCGTGCCGGTCGGATGCCACGAGGCGTGTCTTAGAAATCCTTGCACAAGCGCAGCGCGTCATAGATCGCCGCATGGGTGTTGCGCTGGGCCACGCAGTCGCCGATGCGGAACAGCAGGTAGCCTTCTCCGGGCTGGCTGAGGCAGGGCTGCGGCTGGATCGCGAACAGCGCCTCGACGTCGATCTGGCCCTTGTTCCGCGAGCCCTGCTTGAGCGCGTAGTAGAGGCTCTCGTCGGGGCGCACGCCGTTTTCCACCACCACCTGGTCGACCACCCGCTCTTCCCGCGCGCCGGTGTATTCGTTCTCCAGCACCGCCACCAGCTTGTCGCCCTCGCGGTAGACCTTCTCCAGCATGAGGTCGCCGGTCATGATCACTTCCTTGGGATACATGCTGCGGTAGTAGGTGGGGAAGGTGGTGCCGCCGATGGCCACGCCCGGCTTGATGTCGTCGGTGACGATCTCCACCTGGGCGCCCTTGTCGGCGAGGAAGTCCGCCACCGACATGCCGCTGAACTCGCAGATGGTGTCGTAGACCAGCACGTTCTTGCCTGGCTCGACCGTGCCGTCGAGCACGTCCCAGCTGCTCACCACGAGGCCGTCGGCGGCGCCCCAGTGTTCGTTCTGCTCGAGGAACGGATGTCCGCCGTTGGCCAGCACCACCACGTCCGGGCGCAGGTCGAGGATGGTCTCGGGGTCGGCCGCGGTGCCCAGGCGCAGGTCGATGCCCAGGCGCGCCAGCTCCAGTTGGTACCAACGGGTGATGCCGGCGATCTGGTCGCGTTGCGGCGCCTTGGCGGCGGTGGTGATCTGGCCGCCGAGCTGCTCCTTCTTCTCGAACAGGGTCACGTCGTGGCCGCGCTCGGCCGCCACGCGGGCAGCTTCCATCCCGGCCGGCCCGCCGCCGACCACCACCACCTTGCGCTTCGGTCCGGCGGACTTCTCGATGATGTGCGGCACGCCCATGTATTCGCGGGAGGTCGCGGCGTTCTGGATGCACAGCACGTCCAGGCCCTGGTACTGGCGGTCGATGCAGTAGTTGGCGCCGACGCACTGCTTGATCTGGTCGACCTGGCCCATCTTGATCTTGGCGATCAGGTGCGGGTCGGCGATGTGCGCGCGAGTCATGCCGACCATGTCCACGTAGCCGCCTTCGAGGATCCGCGTAGCCTGGTTCGGGTCCTTGATGTTCTGCGCGTGCAGCACCGGCACGTCGACCACTTCTTTGATGCCGGCCGCCAGGTGCAGGAACGGCTCCGGCGGGAAGGTCATGTTGGGGATGACGTTGGCCAGGGTATTGTGGGTATCGCAGCCGGAGCCGACCACGCCGATGAAGTCGAGCATGCCGGTATCGCTGTAGTACTTGGCGATCTGCTTCATGTCCTCGTGGGACAGGCCGTCCGGGTGGAACTCGTCACCGCAGATGCGCATGCCGACGCAGAAGTCCTCGCCGACCTCGGCGCGCACCGCCTTGAGCACCTCGAGGCCGAACTTCATGCGCCCCTCGAAGCTGCCACCCCATTCGTCGGTGCGCTTGTTGACCCGCGGGCTCCAGAACTGGTCGATCATGTGCTGGTGCACGGCGGACAGCTCGACGCCGTCCAGGCCGCCTTCCTTGGCGCGGCGGGCGGCCTGCGCGTAGTTGCCGATGACCCGCCAGATCTCCTCCACCTCGATGGTCTTGCAGGTGGCGCGGTGCACCGGCTCGCGGATACCCGACGGCGACATCAGGGTCGGCCAGTGGTAGCCGTCCCAGCGCGAACGGCGCCCCATGTGGGTAATCTGGATCATGATCTTGGCGCCGTGCTTGTGCATGGCGTCCGCCAGGTTCTGGAAGTGCGGGATGATCCGGTCGGTGGACAGGTTCACCGAACTCCACCACTGCTGCGGGCTGTCGATGGCGACCACCGAGGAGCCGCCACAGATGGCCAGGCCGATGCCGCCCTTGGCCTTTTCCTCGTAGTACTTCACGTAGCGCTCGGTGGTCATCCCGCCGTCGGTGGCGTAGACCTCGGCGTGGGCGGTGGAGAGCACGCGGTTGCGGATGGTCAGCTTGCCGATCTGGATCGGCTGGAACATTGCTTCGAAGGCCATGACCCTTTCCTCGGCTTACAGGGGTTTGACGACGAACAGGCCGTCTTCGTGACCGTCCTCGGCGCCGCTGTAGACCTGTTCGGCCACGGTGCGCAGGCTGCTGCCGCGGGCGGCGAGGATCTGGTCCATGGCGCCGGCGAACCAGCCGGTGAACATGTAATCGACCTTGCGATTGACCTTGCCGTAGACGTAGACGAAGGCGGAGTGCCGCAGGCGGACCTCGGCGGTGCCTTCCTCGAGGTTGATCCGCTCGATCTCGAACAGGCCCCAGCCGCGCTGGGACAGGCGCTTCATGTAGTGCTCGAACACCGCCACGCCCTCCAGGGCGTGACATTCGGCTTCCTTCTCGCACCAGTGCCAGGCGGACTTGTAGCCGGCCTTGTAGAGGATCTCGGCGTAGGCGTCGGCGCCCAGCACTTCCTCGATGCCCATGTGGTTGTTGACGAAGAAATGTCGCGGTACGTAGAGCATCGGCAGGGCGTCGGTGGTCCAGACGCCGGTCTCGCTGTCGACCTCGATGGGCAGTTGGGGGGCATGTTTGGCCATGGTGTAAGCTCCGATTCTTTTGACTCCCTCTCTCCCTTCGGGGAGAGAGGCGGGGAGAGGGAAGATGGGTGCGATGCAATGCCCCTCCCTGGAGGGAGAGGCGACAAGTCGGGAATGGGCCGGGAGTTACTCGCCCCAGACGTCGCGCAGGACCCTTACCCAGTTCTCGCCCATCACCTTGCGCACCACGCGCTCGGGCATGCCGCGCTCGAGCAGGGTCTCGGTGAGGTTGGGGAATTCGCCGACGGTGCGGATGCCCAGCGGGTTGACGATCTTGCCGAAGTTGGTCAGGCGCCGGGCGTAGCCCTTGTCGTGGGTCAGCCACTCGAAGAAGTCGTGGCCGTGGCCCTGGGTGAAATCGGTGCCGATGCCGATGGCGTCCTCGCCGACGATGTTCATCACGTACTCGATGGCCTCGGCGTAGTCGTCGATGGTCGAGTCGATGCCTTTCTTGAGGAACGGCGCGAACATGGTCACGCCGACGAAGCCGCCATGGTCGGCGATGAACTTCAGCTCCTCGTCGGACTTGTTGCGCGGGTGTTCCTTGAGGCCGGACGGCAGGCAGTGGGAGTAGCAGACCGGTTTCTTCGATTCGAGGATGACCTCTTCGGAGGTCTTGCTGCCGACGTGGGAGAGGTCGCACATGATGCCGACCCGGTTCATCTCCGCGACGATCTCCCGACCGAAGCCGGAGAGCCCGCCGTCACGCTCGTAGCAGCCGGTGCCGACCAGGTTCTGGGTGTTGTAGCACATCTGCACGATGCCCACGCCGAGCTGCTTGAACACCTCGACGTAGCCGATCTGGTCCTCGAATGCGTGGGCATTCTGGAAGCCGTAGAGGATGCCGGTCTTGCCCTGCTCCTTGGCCTTGCGGATGTCCGCGGTGCTGCGCACCGGGATCACCAGGTCGCTGTTGTCGCGGATCAGCTTGTTGCTGGCGACGATATTGTTCACCGTCGCCTGGAAGCCTTCCCATACCGATACGGTGCAATTGGCGGCGGTCAGGCCGCCCTTGCGCATGTCCTCGAACAGTTCGCGGTTCCACTTGGCGATGATCAGACCGTCGATGACGATGCTGTCGGCGTGCAATTCGGCTGGGCTCATCTGGCATACCCCTTTCAGGCTGGGCGCGCCGGGACTTGTGCCGACGCTTTGGGGGCAGCATATCGTCGGGGCCCGGCGCGACCCGGCCCGAAAACGACCAGGGTCGTGCCGAAAGCGTCAAGCGTGCGACCGCAACGACGGAGGGGAATGTCGCGGATGGAACAGGCGCTGGCCGCCCGGGGCCGCCAACGGGGAGTGCGCGCGCTCCTGCCGGCGCGGGTTCAGAGGCCGAGTTCGCTGAGCGACGGATGGTCGTCCGGCCGGCGCCCCAGCGGCCAGCGGAACAGCCGTTGGTCCTCGCGGATCGGCAGGTCGTTGATGCTGGCGTGACGTTCGTACATCAAGCCCTGCTCGTCGAACGCCCAGTTCTCGTTGCCGTAGGAGCGGAACCAGTTGCCCGAGTCGTCGTGCCATTCATAGGCGAAGCGCACGGCGATGCGGTTGCCGGTAAACGCCCAGAGTTCCTTGATCAGCCGGTACTCCTGCTCGCGCTGCCACTTGCCGCTGAGGAATTCGACGATCCGCTCGCGGCCGCGGACGAAGGTCGAGCGATTGCGCCAGACGCTGTCGGGACTGTAGGCCAGCGAGACGCGCTGCGGGTCGCGGCTGTTCCAGCCGTCCTCGGCGGCGCGGACCTTCTGCGCGGCGGTTTCGGCGGTGAAGGGGGGAAGCGGGGGACGGACGTCGCTCATGGCGGGCTCCTCGGTCTGCGGTGGTTTTCGATGGGAACAGCGTAGGGCAGGGCGAGCGCGGCCGAATGACGTCGATCCCACGGATCCTGCCAATCCCGCCTCGCCCCCTGGCTGTTTGCCAGGCTGGCCAGACCTACCCCGGAGAGGGCTATGATGGCCGCCACCGGAGTGGACAAGGATCGACCTCGCGCAATGACCTCCACCACCTACCTCGGCCTGCTGCTGGTCGGTATCCAGGTACTCGGCTTCGTCGCCGCCATCCATGCCGTGCTCACCGTGCGCACCGCCCAGGGCGCGATCGCCTGGGCCACCTCGCTGGTATTCATGCCGTACCTGACCCTGCTGCCGTACCTGGTGTTCGGTCGCAGCCGTTTCGACGCCTACATCGAGGCGCGGCGTCAGGCCAACCGCGAGATGCACCTGGCGGCCGCCGAGCTGGACTGGCGTCCCTGGGTCGAGGAGGCCCTGGCGGCCCGCCAGGTCAGCGGCTACAAGGGGCTCAAGGCGCTGGTGCGGATGACCCGCACGCCGACCCTGGCGAACAACCGGGTGCGCCTGCTGGTCAACGGCGAGGCCAGCTTCGAAGCGATGTTCAAGGCGATTTCCGCCGCCCGCCAGGTGATCCTGGTGCAGTTCTTCATCGTCCGCGACGACGCCCTCGGCCAGCGCCTCCAGCAACTGCTGCTGGAACGCGCGGCCAACGGCGTCGAGGTGTTCTTCCTCTATGACGCCATCGGCAGCCACGCGCTGCCGCACCGCTATGTCGAGCGGCTGCGCCAGGGCGGCGTGCAGATGCATGGCTTCAGCACCGGCAGCGGCATGCTCAACCGCTTCCAGGTGAATTTCCGCAACCACCGCAAGGTCGTGGTGGTGGATGGCGAGTGCGGTTTCGTCGGCGGGCATAACGTCGGCGTCGAGTACCTCGGCGAGAAGCCGCCGCTGGCGCCCTGGCGCGACACCCACATGGAACTGCGCGGGCCGGCGGTGGCGTGCCTGCAGGAAAGCTTCGCCGAGGACTGGTACTGGGCGACCCACAGCCTGCCGCCGCTGATCCTGCCGCCGCAGTACGACAGCGAGGGCGCGCTCTGCCAGGTGGTCGCCAGCGGCCCGGCGGATGCCCAGGAAACCTGCTCGCTGTTCTTCGTCGAGATGATCAACGCCGCCCACGAGCGGGTCTGGATCACCTCGCCGTATTTCGTTCCCGACGAAGCGGTGATGGCCGCCCTGCGCCTGGCGGTGCTGCGCGGCGTCGACGTGCGCCTGCTGATCCCCTCGCGCCCGGACCACCGCACGGTGTATGCCGCGTCCAGCCTCTACGCGCTGGAAGCGATCCGTGCCGGGGTCAAGGTGTTCCGCTACCAGCCCGGCTTCCTCCACCAGAAGGTGGTGCTGGTGGACCGCGACACCGCCGCCGTCGGCAGCGCCAACCTGGACAACCGTTCGTTCCGGCTGAATTTCGAGGTGATGGTGGTGACCGTCGACGAGGGCTTCGCCGGCGAGGTGGAGGCGATGCTCGAGGCGGACTTCGCCGAGTCGCTCGAATTCACTCCGGAAGACCGCCGCAGCGTGCGCCGCCTGCAGCAACTGGGGATGCGCGTGGCGCGGCTGGTCTCGCCGATCCTCTGAAAACCTTCGCAAACTCTGTACGTCGGCAAAACCGCGTTGGAAACGGCTTCGGAAAGCTCGGTTGCCGTTCGGGGACTCCGCTTCCCCGTTCGTTTTCGCCCGGTTTCTCCAGCTCGCCAGATCGTCGGCAGGTCCTGAACGACGCCTCTGCCGCCCGCCGACCGCGCGGGCGTGCAGCTTTTCCCTAGCCAGCGACTACAAAAATCATAATTTCGCTATTCCCCGGCTCTGAACAGAATGCGGCCATCACGCAACCGCAGAACAAGAACGACCAGAGTCCGAGGAACCGAGCCATGACCGACCTGAATCGCACCGCCTTGCCCTCGCGCACGGACGGGACCGTGGAAAAGACCGACACCCTCGTCGTCGGCGCCGGCCAGGCCGGCGTGGCGATGAGCGAGCACCTGAGCCGGCTCGGCGTGCCGCACCTGGTCCTGGAGCGCAACCGCATAGCCGAGGCCTGGCGCAGCGGACGCTGGGACTCGCTGGTGGCCAACGGCCCGGCCTGGCACGACCGCTTCCCGGGAATGGAATTCGACATCGATCCCGACGGTTTCCCCGGCAAGGACCAGGTGGCGGCCTATTTCGAGGCCTACGCGAAGAAATTCGACGCGCCGATCCGTACCGGCGTCGAGGTGAGGAAGGTGGTGCGCAATGTCGGCCGCCCCGGCTTCACCGTGGAAACCTCCGCCGGGACCATCGAGGCCAACCGCGTGGTCGCCGCCACTGGCCCGTTCCAGCGTCCGGTGATCCCGCCGATCGCGCCGCGCGACGAGCGTATCCGGCAGATCCACTCGGCCCACTACTACAACCCGCAGCAGCTGCCCGAAGGTGCGGTACTGGTGGTCGGCGCCGGTTCGTCGGGGGTACAGATCGCCGACGAGCTGCAACGTGCCGGGCGCCAGGTCTACCTCTCGGTGGGCGCTCATGACCGTCCGCCGCGTTCCTACCGCAACCGCGACTTCTGCTGGTGGCTGGGCGTGCTCGGCGAATGGGACGCGGAAGTCGCCAAGCCCGGGCGCGAGCATGTGACCATCGCCGTGAGCGGTGCCCGCGGCGGACATACCGTGGACTTCCGCGCCCTGGCGCATCAGGGCGTGACCCTGGTCGGACTGACCGAATCCTTCGTCGACGGCGTCGCGACCTTCCGGCCGGACCTGGCGGAGAACCTAGCGCGCGGCGACGAGAACTACCTGGCGTTGCTCGACGCCGCCGACGCCTATATCGCCCGCAACGGCCTTGACCTGCCGGAAGAGCCCGAGGCGCGCCGCCGGCTGCCGGACCCGCAGTGCGTGACCGATCCGATCCTCGAACTGGACCTGGCCGAGGCCGGGGTGGGCAGCATCATCTGGGCCACCGGCTATGCCGTCGACTTCGGCTGGCTGCAGGTCGATGCCTTCGACCGCGACGGCAAGCCGCGCCACCAGCGTGGTGTGTCCAGCGAACCCGGCGTGTATTTCATCGGCCTGCCCTGGCTGTCGCGGCGCGGCTCCTCGTTCATCTGGGGCGTCTGGCACGACGCGCGCCATGTCGCCGACCACATCGCCATCCAGCGCAAGTACCTCGCATACCGCGACGCCGCCCAGCGCCAGGAACAGGACCGCGCCTCGCAAGCTCCGCAAACCAGCCTCCAGGAAGTCAGCTGATGCCTACCCATACCCGCATTCGCATGTTCAACACCAAGGACACCTACCCCAACCAGTCTCTGGACAACGATCTCTGCCAGGCCGTGCGCGCCGGCAACACGGTGTACGTGCGCGGCCAGGTCGGCACCGACTTCGACGGCAACCTGGTCGGCCTCGGCGATCCGCGCGCCCAGGCCGAGCAGGCGATGAAGAACGTCAAGCAACTGCTGGAGGAAGCCGGCAGCGACCTCTCGCACATCGTCAAGACCACTACCTACCTGATCGATCCGCGCTACCGCGAGCCGGTCTATCGCGAAGTCGGCAAGTGGCTCAAAGGGGTGTTCCCGATCTCCACCGGACTGGTGGTCTCGGCCCTCGGCCAGCCGCAGTGGCTGATGGAGATCGACGTGATCGCGGTGATTCCCGACGACTGGCAGCAATGAGGAGGCGCGCGCCATGACCTTTTCCATCGTCGGCCGCTGCGCCGAAACCGGCCAGCTGGGCATCGCCATCAGCTCGTCGAGCATCGCCGTCGGCGCCCGTTGTCCCTGGCTGCGCGCCGGCACCGGCGCGGTGGCTACGCAGAACATCACCCTGCCGGCGCTCGGCCCGCAGATCCTCGACCGCCTCGACCAGGGCCTGGCCCCTGGCGAAGCGCTGGACCAGGCGCTGAGCAGCAACGGCTATGGCCAGTATCGCCAGGTCACGGTGATCGACCAGCACGGCCGCACCGCGTTGTTCACCGGCCGCGAGGCGCTCGGCGTGCACCATGCGCGGGCCGGCGAACAATGCGTGGCGGCCGGCAACCTGCTGGCCGCGCCGGAAGTGATCGAGGCGATGGTGGATGCCTTCGAGAACGCCGAAGGCCTGCTCGCCGAGCGCCTGCTGGCGGCGATGCGTGCCGCGCTGGCCGCTGGTGGCGAAGCCGGGCCGGTGCATTCGGCGGCGCTGTCGGTGGTCGGCGACCTGCTCTGGCCGGTGGTCGACCTGCGCGTCGACTGGGCCGAGCACGACCCCATCGGCCAGCTCGAGCGACTGTGGCTCGCCTACAAGCCGCAGATGCAGGACTATGTGACCCGCGCCCTCGACCCGACCCGTGCGCCGAGCTACGGCGTGCCCGGCGACGAGTGAGCGGGTCGTTCCCTTCCTCGACGGCGCAGCGCGAGACCTGCGCCCTGGAGCCCGACATGCCCGGCAGCCGCGACATCCTCGCCGACCTGGTGGCCTTCGACACCGTCAGCCGCGAGTCCAACCTGGCGCTGATCGACTACGTCCGCGACTACCTGGCGGGTTTCGGCGTCGACAGCGAACTGTTCTTCGACGCCGACGGCCGCAAGGCCAATCTCTACGCCACCATCGGCCCCAGCGACCGTGGCGGCGTCTGCCTTTCCGGGCATACCGACGTGGTGCCGGCGGACGGCCAGGCCTGGAGCGTGCCGCCGTTCCGGCTCAGCGAGCGCGATGGTCGCCTCTACGGGCGTGGCACGGCGGACATGAAGGGCTACCTGGCCTGCGTGCTGGCGGCCGTCCCGGCGTTCCTCGCCGCGCCGTTGCGCCTGCCGGTGCACCTGGCGTTCTCCTACGACGAGGAAGTCGGCTGCCTGGGCGTCCGTTCGCTGCTCGCGGCGCTGGAGCGGCGTCCGCACAAGCCGTTGCTGTGCATCATCGGCGAGCCCACCGAGCTGAAGCCGGTGCTCGGCCACAAGGGCAAGCTGGCCATGCGCTGCGAGGTGCACGGCGCGGCCTGCCATTCGGCCTACGCGCCGCAGGGGGTGAATGCCATCGAATACGCCGCGCGGCTGATCGGCCGCCTCGGCGAGATCGGCGCGCGCCTGGCGGCGCCGGAGCGCCACGACCGGCGTTTCGACCCGCCCTACTCGACGGTGCAGACCGGACTGATCCAGGGCGGCCGGGCGCTGAACATCGTGCCCGCCGAGTGCCGCTTCGACTTCGAGGTCCGCGCGCTGCCGGCGGACGACCCGCGGCAGGTCGCCGAGGAACTCCGTGACTATGCCGAAAGCGAACTGCTGCCGCGGATGCGTGCGGTAGAGCGAAGTACCGATATCCGCTTCACGCCGCTATCGGCCTATCCCGGCCTGCTCACCGCAGACGACAGCCAGGCGGCGGAGCTGATCGGCCTGCTCAGCGGTTCGACGGATTTCTCCACCGTGGCCTTCGGCACCGAGGGCGGGCTGTTCCACCAGGCCGGTATCCCGGCGGTGATCTGCGGTCCCGGCAGCATGGACCAGGGCCACAAGCCGGACGAGTTCGTCAGCCTCGCTCAGCTCGAGGCGTGCGACGCCCTGCTGGCGCGCCTGGCGGCGTGGCTGCGGGAGCCTTGAGCGGCAGCACCGCGCGGTCCTGGCTGGGACTGGCGGCGAAGCGCGCGCGGTAGCTGCGGGAGAAGTACGAAGGCGACTCGAAGCCGCAGGCCAGACTCACCTGTAGCACGCTGAGGTCGGTCTGGCGCAGCAACTGGCGGGCCTTGTCCAGGCGCAGGCCGAGGTAGAAGTTCGAGGGCGTGTCGTCCAGGTGCACGCGGAACAGCCGTTCCAGCTGGCGGCGGGTGACCTGGATGCGCTCGGCCAGCTCCAGGGTGGTCAGTGGCGGCTCGGTATGCCGCTCCATCTCGCCGATCACCTGCACCAGCTTGCGGTTGCTCACGCCATAGCGGGTCGCCACCTGCAGGCGCTGGTGGTCCTGGCGCGGGCGGATGCGGCCGAGCACGAACTGCTCGGAAACCTGCACCGCCAGTTGCGGACCGTGGGCCTGGGCGATCAGGTCGAGCATCAGGTCGATGGAGGCGGTGCCGCCGGCAGAGGTGATGCGCGGACCGTCGATCTCGAACAGCTCCTGGGTCACGCTCAGTTGCGGGTAGGACTCCTGGAAGGCGTCGATGGCTTCCCAGTGCAGGGTCGCGCGGCGCCCGTCGAGCAGACCGGCCTCGGCCAGCACCACGCTGCCGGTATCGATGCCACCGAGGGTCACGCCGTTGCGGTCGAGCTTGCGCAGCCACTGCACCAGTGCCGGGGTGACCGCCCGCAGCGGCTCGAAACCGGCTACCACGAACAGCAGGTCGCCTTTCTTCAACGGCTCCAGCGCGCCGTCGCTGTTCACCGACATGCCATTGCTGGCCAGCACCGGACCGCCGTCGGCGCTGAGCACGTGCCAGCGGTAGAGGTCGGCGTGGAAGCGGTTGGCCACGCGCAGTGGCTCCACGGCGGAAACGAAGCCCATTACCGAGAAGCCGGGCAGCAGGAGAAACCAGAAGTCCTGGGACATGGGGCGCTCCGGGGTTGAGGTTGCGCAGCCTGTGTGTAGCGCAGGCCCGCCGCGCTTGGCAATGGCCAGGTCGCTGCAGTGCAAGAGCTGGTCGCCGCAGTGCGCTTCGCCGCCGTCCCGGCTGCGTACCTTGGTCGCCAGGGTCGGTCTCGCAAGGGGCCGGCGCCCACCTCGCAGAAAAACAATCAATAGCCGCACGAGGGGAGACCGATGAAGACGACGATTCGCCAGCTGGGCTGCGCCCTGCTGATCCTGGCCAGTGGCGCCGCCCTGGCCGCAGAACCCGAGCAGTGCCGTACGGTGCGCCTGGGCACGGTGAACTGGACCGACGTGGTCGCCAGCAGCGCCGTGGCCGAAGCCTTGCTCGATGGCCTGGGCTACCAGGTGAAGCAGACCAGCGCCTCGCAACAGATCGTTTTGGCCGGCCTGGCCGACAAGCAGCTGGACCTGTTCCTCGGCTACTGGCAACCGACCATGCAGCCGGTCGCCAGGCCTTACCTGGACAAAGGCCGGATCGAAGTGATCGAGCCACCGACCCTGGCCGACGCGCAGTCCACCTATGCGGTGCCGAGCTACGTCGCCGAGGGCGGGCTGAAGACCTTCGCCGACATCGCCCGCTTCAAGGACAAGCTTGGCGGCCGCATCTACGCCATCGAGCCGGGCAGCGGCTCGAACCGCATCACCCGGAAGATGATCGACGACAACCGTTTCGGCCTGAAGGGCTTCCAACTGGTGGAGTCCAGCGAGGCCGGGATGCTCACGGCGGTGAAGCGGGCGATCAAGCGCAAGCAGTGGGTGGTGTTCTTCGGCTGGAAGCCGCATCCGATGAACCTGCAGATCGACATGACCTACCTCACCGGCAGCGAGGATGTGTTCGGTCCCGACGAGGGCGCGGCCACCGTCTCCACCATGACCGCCGCCGGCTACCAGGCGCAGTGCGGCAACGTCGCCCGGCTGCTGCACAACCTGCGCTTCAGCAGCGCCCAGGTCAGCCAGGTGATGGCGCCGATCCTCGATCGCACCCAGCCCCTCGACGCCGCGCGCCAGTGGCTGAAGGCCAACCCCGAGCCGCTGAAGGCCTGGCTGGATGGCGTGAGCACCTTCGACGGCAAGGACGGCCTGGCCGCGCTCCAGGCCTCGCTGAAGTAACCCGCACCTATCCGTTCCGCCCGGCGTGGCCGGGCGGGGCTTTGTACACCCCGAATACAGGAAGCTACCACCGTGAACCATGAAGTCATCGTCACCTGCGCGGTGACCGGCGCCGGCGATACCGTCGGCCGGCATCCGGCGATCCCGGTCACCCCGAAACAGATTGCCGAGGCCGCCATCGAGGCGGCCAGGGCCGGCGCCACCGTCGCCCACTGCCACGTCCGCGACCCCGCCACCGGCAAGCCCAGTCGCGACGTGGCGCTGTACCGCGAAGTGGTCGAGCGCATCCGCGAAAGCGACACCGACGTGATCATCAACCTCACCGCCGGCATGGGCGGCGACCTGGAGATCGGCAAGGGCGAGCAGCCCCTGGAGTTCGGTGCCGGCACCGACCTGGTCGGCCCGCTGGAGCGGCTCAGGCATGTCGAGGAGCTGTTGCCGGAAATCTGCACCCTGGACTGCGGCACCCTCAATTTCGGCGACGGCGACTACATCTACGTCTCCACCCCTGCGCAACTGCGCGCCGGCGCCCGGCGCATCACCGAGCTGGGGGTCAAGGCCGAGTTGGAAATCTTCGATACCGGCCACCTCTGGTTCGCCAAGCAGATGCTCAAGGAAGGGCTGCTGGAGGACCCGCTGTTCCAGATCTGCCTGGGCATTCCCTGGGGCGCGCCGGCCGATACCACGACCATGAAGGCGATGGCCGACAACCTGCCGCCGGGGGCGACCTGGGCCGGCTTCGGCATCGGCCGCACGCAGATGCCGATGGTCGCCCAGGCCATGTTGCTGGGCGGCAACGTGCGGGTCGGCCTGGAGGACAACATCTGGCTGGACAAGGGCGTGCCGGCGAGCAACGGCAGCCTGGTGGAGCGCGCCATCGAGATCATCGAGCGCCTCGGCGGGCGTGCCCTGAGCCCGGCGGAAGGGCGCCGCAGGATGAACCTGAAGCCGCGCTGATTTCTTCCTCCCCGCCCCGTCGGGGGCGGGAACAACTTCTGGAGATGTCCATGTCCTTCGTCACCGAGATCAAGACCTTCGCCGCCCTCGGTAGCGGCGTCATCGGCAGCGGCTGGATCGCCCGCGCCCTGGCCCACGGCCTCGACGTCGTCGCCTGGGATCCGGCGCCGGGCGCCGAAGCGGCGTTGCGCGCGCGCGTCGCCAATGCCTGGCCGGCCTTGCGGAAACAGGGCCTAGCGCCCGGCGCGGCGCAGGAGCGCCTGCGCTTCGTCGCGAGCATCGAGGAATGCGTGGGCGACGCCGATTTCATCCAGGAGAGCGCCCCCGAGCGGCTCGACCTGAAGCTCGACCTGCACGCCAGGATCAGCGCCGCGGCGCGGCCCGACGTGCTGATCGGTTCGTCCACCTCGGGCCTGCTGCCCAGCGAGTTCTACGCCGAGGCGAGCCACCCCGAGCGCTGCCTGGTCGGCCACCCGTTCAACCCGGTCTACCTGCTGCCGCTGGTGGAGGTGGTCGGCGGCGAACGCACCGCTGCCGAGGCCGTGCGGGCGGCGATGCGGGTCTACGAGTCGCTGGGCATGCGTCCGCTGCACGTACGCAAGGAAGTGCCCGGCTTCATCGCCGACCGCTTGCTCGAGGCGCTCTGGCGCGAGGCGCTGCACCTGGTCAACGACGGCGTGGCCACGACCGGCGAGATCGACGATGCGATCCGCTTCGGCGCCGGCCTGCGCTGGTCGTTCATGGGCACCTTCCTGACCTACACCCTGGCCGGTGGCAACGCCGGCATGCGCCACTTCATGGCGCAGTTCGGCCCGGCGCTGCAATTGCCCTGGACCTACCTGCCGGCGCCGGAACTCACCGAGGCCCTGATCGACCGGGTGGTGGAGGGCACCGCCGAGCAGCAGGGCGCGCGCAGCATCGCCGAGCTCGAGCGCTACCGCGACGACTGCCTGCTGGCGGTGCTCGGGGCGATCAGGGAAACCAAGGCCCGGCACGGCTTCGCCTTCGCCGAGTGACATGACGCGCCTTCCGCCCCGCCGGGCGTAGCGCAACCACGGAGCCTGCCATGAGCCAAGCCCTGACGACCTACGAGACGCCGGTCCTGCCCGAGTGGGTGGACTACAACGGCCACTTGCGCGATGCCTTCTACCTACTGGTGTTCAGCTACGCCACCGATGCGCTGATGGCGCATATCGGCCTGGACAGCCAGAACCGCGACGCCAGCGGACACTCGCTGTTCACCCTGGAATGCCACCTGAACTTCCTCCACGAGGTGAAGGAGGGCGCCAGGGTCGAGGTGCGCACGCAACTGCTCGGTCACGATCGCAAGCGCCTGCATATCCACCATGCCCTGTACCTGCCTGGCAGCGGGCAGGCGCTGGCGCTGAGCGAGCAGATGCTGCTCCACGTCAGCCTCGACGGCCCGCGCTCGGTGCCGTTCGCAGGCGAGGTGCTGGCGCGGGTCGAGGCGCTCGCCGAGGCACATCGCGCGCTCCCCGTGCCGGAAGGTGTCGGTCGGGTGATCGGCCTGCCGCCGCTGCGCTGAGCGCGATGGCTGCGAAGTATCCGCTGTCTCCGGCGATGTGGCGCTTCGTCGAGCACAGCCGGGCGTTCGCCAGCGACAGTCCGCGCCTGGATGCGCAACGTGCGGCCTACGCGCGGATGTGCCAGGCGTTCGCGCCGCCGCGCCCGGCCGGTTTGCGGGTGCTCGACTCCTGCTTGCCGGCCGCGCCGCCGGTGCGCGTGCGCCGCTATCGCCCCGACCGCCCGGCACCGCCCGGCGGTTGGCCGGCGCTGCTCTACCTGCACGGTGGTGGCTGGATGCTCGGCGGCCTCGATTCACACGATTTCATCTGCGCCGACCTGGCGGCGCGCCTGGGCCTGCTGGTGCTGGCGGTGGATTACCGACTGGCGCCGGAGCATCCGTTCCCGGCGGCATTGCAGGATTGCCTGCGTGCCTGGCAGGCGCTGAGCCTGGGCGAGCTGGACGAAGCGCTGGATGGGCGACGCCTGCTGGTGGCCGGCGACAGCGCCGGCGGCAACCTGGCGGCGGCGCTGTGCCTGGCCCTGCGCGATGGCGGCGCGCCGTCGCCGGCTGCCCAGATATTGCTCTATCCCTTGCTGTCCGCCGCGCCATCGCCCTCGCGGATCGACTGCGTCGACGCGCCGTTGCTCGGCCTCGGCGATGTGCAGGCGTGCCTGGACGCCTACCTGCCGCTGGCGGCGCTGCACCGACAGCCGCTGGCGCTGCCCCTGGAGGCCGCTGATTTCACTGGCCTGCCGCCGGCCTTCGTGGCGGTCGCCGAATTCGATCCGCTGCGCGACGACGGCGAGCGCTATGGCGCAGCGCTACGCGCGGCGGGTGGCGAGGCAGGGTTCTATCCGGGAAACGGGCTGGTCCATGGCTGCCTGCGCGGCCACGGCATCGACGAGGTGGAAGCCCTGCACGAGGCCTTGCGGCGGGCCGTGCAGGGCTTCCTGGCGGAGGACTCAGGCGAGCGCCAGGCGGGTGAGTAATCCACCGCCGAGTACCAGCCAGGCGAATAGCAGGGCGGCCAGCAGCAGCGGCTTGAGGCCGGCGCGGCGGATCGCCGAGAGGTGCGTGCCGAGGCCGAGGCCGGCCATCGCCATGGCCAGGAGGAAGGTGTCGAGGTCGTTGACGTGGCTGACCAGCGCCGGCGGCAGGCTGACCAGCGAGTTGAGCCCGGCGACCAGTACGAAGCCGACGGCAAACCAGGGAATGGTGATCTTGGTCGCGCCGCTGTGCTGCCGGCGGTGCGCCTTGTCGCGTGCCAGCCAGGCCGAGAGCAGGATCAGGAAGGGCGCCAACATCATTACCCGGACCATCTTGGCGATCACCGCGGTATCCGCTGCCTCGATGCCGATCGAACGACCCGCGGCGACCACTTGGGCCACCTCGTGCACCGTGGCACCGATGTACACGCCCCAGGTGCCAGGGTCGCGCGGTAGCAGCCCCCAGTCCTGGTCGAGCTGGAACAGCGCCGGATAGAGGAAGATGCCCAGGGTGCCGAACACCACCACGGTGGAAACCGCCACCGCGACCTGTTCGGCGCGGCCACGCACCACCGGCTCGGTGGCCATCACCGCGGCGGCGCCGCAGATCGAACTGCCGGCGCCGATCAGCAGGGTGGTGGTGCGGTCCAGGCCGAACAGCCGGGTGCCGAGCAGGCACGCCAGGCCGAAGGTGCTGGCGAGCATCAGGGCGTCCAGCAGCACGCCGTGCAATCCGACGCCGGCGATGTCCTGGAAGGTCAGGCGCAGGCCGTAGAGGATGATCCCGGCGCGCAGCAGGATCTGCTTGGAGAAGCCGACGCCGGTGGCGCTGCCGGCGGCGATCCGAGGGTACAGGGTGTTGCCGACGACGATGCCGAGCACGATGGCCAGGGTCAGCGCGCTGATGCCGTTGTGCTGCAACCATTGCGAACGACCCAGGAGGATCGCCGCGCCGGCCAGGGCGGCGCTGAGCAGCAGGCCGGGGATGAGTTTCTGGACCTGGGCCAGGGGTCTGGTACCGGTCTTGACGGGGAGGGTGTGCATCCTTCGCTCCTCAGGTGAGGTCACGGGACGCAGGTTAGGTAGCGGGCATGAATTTGTGAAACGAATAGTTTCTGTATTAAATACCTGAAAAACAGGTAGGTGAGTCCATGGCCCTCAGTTTCCGTCAGCTCCAGATCTTCTGTGCGGTGGCTCGCTGCGGCAGTACCACGGCGGCGGCGGAATCCATCTCGCTGTCGCAGTCGGCCACCAGCGCCGCGCTCAACGAGCTGGAGTCGCAGCTTTCCACGCGCCTGTTCGACCGGGTCGGCAAGCGCCTGCAACTGAACGAGGTCGGCCGCCGCTTCCTGCCCCAGGCATTGCGCCTGCTCGACGGGGTGGCGCAACTGGAGCAGCAGTTCGTGGTTTCCGCCGCGCCCCAGGCGAGCCTGACGGTGGCGGCCAGCAGCACCATCGGCAACTACGTGCTGCCACGCCTGCTGGCCTCCTTCGAGCGGGAGCAGCCGGGGGTGAGGGTCAACGCCAGCATCGGCAACACCGGTTCGGCGGTGCAGGACGTGGTGACCTTCGCGGCGGACATCGGCCTCATCGAAGGCCCCTGCCACGAGCCGGGCCTGCGGGTGGAGCCCTGGCTCGAGGACAGCCTGATCGTGGTGGCGGCGCCCGGCCACCCGCTGGCCTCGCGCACCCAGGTCTCCCGCGAGGCCCTGCGCCGTGCGCGCTGGCTGCTGCGCGAGCCCGGCTCGGGCACGCGCGAGGAGGTCAGTCACGCCCTGCTGGGCCACCTGCATTACCTGGAAGACAGCCTGGACCTGGGCAGCTCCGAGGCGATCAAGCACAGCGTCGCCGCCGGGCTGGGCATCAGTTGCCTGTCGCGCTGGGTGGTCGAGGAACAGTTGGCCTCCGGCGCGCTGGTCGAGCTGCGCAGCAGCCTGCCGCCGTTGCGCCGGCGTTTCTACATGCTGCGCCAGCGCGACAAGTTCCTCTCGCCGGGCTTCGAGCGCTTCTGGGAACACTGTCGGGCGGGACTCGGCGCCGGCTAGCCGGCTCCCGGTAAAAAGATCCCCCTGCCGCGCCCGACGCGCGGAGGGGGATGAAAAAGGAGCCAGGAACGGCCCTCAGTGTGAGTCTGGCGTTTTCCGGAAGCCGTCCGCTGCATTCCGCAAGCCGCTGGAGGTGATTGTGGCGGTGTCGCTGACGGTCGAATTAGCCGAAAACGACCTGCCCATGTCCAGGCGGGACAGCCCCCTTGCCGGGAGCGACGTGGGCTCAGCAGAATCGATGGCAATCCCCATCGAAGGAGCTGCCGCGATGATGCACGCCGATCTGATCGACCAGGACGATTTCCGCGAACGCCTGCAGGCGCTGGGCTTCAGCGTGCCGCCGGACTCGACTCCGGAGCAGGCCTGCGAATACGCCGTGCGCGGCCTCAGCCCGGAGCGCGCCCAGGCGCTGCGGCGGCTGGTGGAGGACATGCTCGGCGGGCACGCCACGCTGCTGCCGGCGGTGCGCGAGGCGATTTCCCGGCAACTGCTGCCGGCGCTGGTGCCGCGGGGCTGACAAGGCCTTGCCCGCCCCGTGGACGGGGCGGGCAGGGACGCGCGGTCAGATCCGCACGCTGGCGAAGGTCGACTCGCCCTGCGCCTGGCTCAGGGCCGACAGCGCCGAGGAGTTGGGCATCAGCGCCAGGTCCTGCGGGATCGGCATCAGCACCACCGGCTGGCCCAGCGGCTGGCCCTGGCGCTCGTCACGCGGCGGGATGCCGAAGTACTCACGGTAGCACTTGGAGAAGTGCGGGGTGGAGACGAAGCCGCAGACCGAGGCCACCTCGATGATCGACATGGACGTCTGCTTGAGCAACTGGCGGGCGCGGATCAGGCGCAGCTTCAGGTAGTAGCGCGACGGCGAGCAGTGCAGGTACTTCTGGAACAGCCGCTCGAGCTGGCGACGCGAGACGTTGACGTAGACCGCCAGTTCGTCGAGGTCGATCGGTTCCTCCAGGTTGGCCTCCATCAGCGCGACGATCTCCTGCAACTTCGGCTGGTTGGTGCCGAGCATGTGCTTGAGCGGCACGCGCTGGTGGTCCTGCTCGTTGCGGATGCGCTCGTAGATGAACATCTCGGAGATCGCCGCCGACAGCTCGCGGCCATGCTCGCGGCCGATCAGGTGCAGCATCATGTCCATCGGCGCGGTGCCGCCGGAAGAGGTGAAGCGGTTGCGGTCGATGGAGAACAGGCGGGTGCTCATGGCCACCCGGGGGAAGGCTTCCTGCATCGCCGCCAGGCATTCCCAGTGCACGCTGCAATCGTAGCCGTCGAGCAGGCCGGCGCGGGCCAGCGCCCAACTGCCGGTGCACACCGCGCCGAGGCGCCGACCCTGGCGGGCCTGGGCCTGGAGGAAAGTGACGTGCTCGCGGGTGACGCTGCGCTGGATGCCGACGCCGCCGCAGACGATCACGCAATCCACCGCCGGGGCGTTGTCGGTACCGGCGTCGGGGGTGATCTGCAGGCCGTCGCTGGCCCAGACCTGGCGGCTGTCCAGGCTCAGCGTATGCCAGCGGTAGAGTTCGCGTCCCGAGAGCTGGTTGGCCATGCGCAACGGTTCCACCGCCGAGGCCAGGGAGATCAGGGTGAAGTTATCCAGCAGCAGGAAGCCGATGGACTGCGGATTTCGGTTCTGTGGCGGAACTCCGGGCGCGTACGTGGTCATGGGTGTATCTCCTCACGCTGAGCAAGCAGGCCTCTCACGAGGCTTTTTTTATGATTGTTGGAATTTCCGGGTGGCTGCTTGGGCCACGCCGTCGGCGTTGCTTGTAACCAGAGCAAGGCAAATGCCATGCCTATATTGATTGGGCGTTCAATCAAAAAAGCCGGAAGGCTTTAGCCCGGCATTTCCACTCGGGCCTGGCACAACGACAGCATGGGCGACGGCTGGCGGCGCGCCGCGCGCCTGGGCATTTCGGTAGCACCAGGGCGGCCCCCGGCGAGAAGGCGGGGCAGCGGCCGTGGCGACAAAGGTAACGACGGGCGGCGAGCCGTTACCCCGCAGTGTGACGGATGGCGACCGCCCGGTCACGCGTCATATGCGCCAAAAAGTGGCGTCTCGATCGTTTCGTGAGCAATTCCGGTTCAGCACTCGATGGCGTTCACCGCCAGGCCCCCGCGCGAGGTTTCCTTGTACTTGTCGTGCATGTCGGCGCCGGTGTCGCGCATGGTGCGGATCACCTTGTCCAGCGAGATGAAATGCTGGCCGTCGCCGCGCAAGGCCATTTGCGCCGCGTTGATGGCCTTCACCGCGGCGATCGCGTTGCGCTCGATANGAGATGAAATGCTGGCCGTCGCCGCGCAAGGCCATTTGCGCCGCGTTGATGGCCTTCACCGCGGCGATCGCGTTGCGCTCGATACAGGGCACCTGGACCAGCCCGCCAACCGGGTCGCAGGTCAGCCCGAGGTTGTGTTCCAGACCGATCTCGGCAGCGTTCTCGACCTGCGCCGGGGTGGCGCCGAGGACTTCCGCCAGGCCGGCGGCGGCCATCGCGCAGGCCGAGCCGACCTCGCCCTGGCAGCCGACCTCGGCGCCGGAAATCGAGGCGTTCTTCTTGCACAGGATGCCCACCGCGGCGGCGGCCAGCAGGTAGTCGACGACGTCGCGGTCCTGGGCGTCGGGATTGAACTTCATATAGTAGTGCAGCACCGCCGGGATGATCCCCGCCGCGCCGTTGGTGGGCGCGGTGACCATGCGTCCGCCGGCGGCGTTCTCCTCGTTCACCGCCAGGGCGAACAGGTTGACCCATTCCATGGCGCTGAGGGTCGAGCCGATCACGTTGGGCTTGCCGATCTCCTGCAGGTTGCGGTGCAGGCGCGCGGCGCGGCGTTGCACGTTGAGCCCGCCGGGAAGGATGCCTTCGTTGCGCAACCCGTTGTCGACGCAATCGCGCATCGCCTGCCAGATGCGCCGCAGGCCTTCGCGGATATCGGTCTCGCTGCGCCAGATGCGTTCGTTGGCCAGCATCAGCTCGGATACCCGCAGGTTGTGGCGCTTGCACAGCAGCAACAGTTCCTCGGCGCTGGAGAAGTCGTAGGGCAGCACCGTGTGGTCCTGGTCGAGCTGCCCCGAGGCGGCCTGTGCCGCATCGACCACGAAGCCGCCGCCGACCGAGTAGTAGGTCTCCTGGTGCAGTTCGTCCTGCTCGCCGTAGGCGACCAGGGTCATGGCGTTGGGGTGGTAGGGCAGGTTCTCGTCGAGCAGGCGCATGTCGCGCACCCAGTCGAACGGTACCGCCACGCGGCCGTCCAGTTGCAGCAGGCCGCTATCGAGCAGCGCGGCCATGCGCGGGGCGATCTGGGTCGGGTCGATACGATCCGGCCATTCGCCCATCAGGCCCATGATCACCGCGCGATCGGTGCCGTGGCCGACGCCGGTGGCGGACAGCGAGCCGTACAGGCGCACTTCGAGACGCCGCACCGCCGACAGCGCCTGGCGTTGGCGCAGGGCAGCGGTGAACAGCGCGGCGGCGCGCATGGGGCCGACGGTATGCGAACTGGACGGGCCGATACCGATCTTGAAAAGGTCGAACACACTGATAGCCATGCCGGCCTCCGGGATTGCCGCGGCATCCGTGCCTGCGTAGTGGGGGTGGCGGCTCCTCCGCCCGCGATTCCTGCGCATCATCGGGCTTTCCCCGGGGCGGGCCGCATCCGCCACCGACCCGGCCATGTCCAAAAGCGCCGCGTCCGCGCCCGGATCGGGGAACCTCTGCGGCCGAGGGGCGTCTGCACCTGCACGGCGTCGGAATGAGAACGGGCTCGCGCCGCTCCGAAAACGGCATCCGCTGGTCGCCGGCAAAGACCACTATGATTGAATGCGACACAGCGGGTACTGAATGCGACCCCGCCTGCACTGGTTGCGACCCACCCTGTAGGCGACGGATGCGTCCTGTTTCATGATCGTTCACGAATTGCCCGCTGAGGGCCGCTACCGGTCGGCCCGATACAGACAGACCGCCGCGCCCTTCGGGGTAGCGCCGGCGCCTTACCCTGCAGAGGAGTTCGCTATGAAAGGTTGCAAGTCTTGGCTGCTGGCCGTGTCTCTGTGCGCACCGCTGGCAGCCCAGGCCGCGGAGCCCGAATCCTGTGCGTCGGTGCGTTTCGCCGACGTCGGCTGGACCGACATCACAGTGACCACCGCGGTCACCCGCCAGGTCCTCGAGTCCCTCGGCTACAAGACCAAGGTCAATCTGCTCTCGGTGCCGGTGACCTACCGCTCCCTGGCCAACAACGACCTCGACGTATTCCTGGGCAACTGGATGCCCACCATGACCAACGACATCAAGCAGTACGCCGAGAAAGGCACGGTCGAGACGCTGCGCGCCAACCTGGAGGGCGCCAAGTACACCCTGGCGGTTCCCCAGTACGTCTACGACGGCGGCCTGCGCAGCTTCGCCGATATCGCGAAGTTCTCCGACAAGCTGGGCAACAAGATCTACGGCATCGAGCCGGGCAACGACGGCAACCGCGTCGCCCAGAGCATGATCGACAAGAACGCCTTCGAACTGGGCAAGTTCAAGTTGGTGGAATCCAGCGAGGCGGGCATGCTCTCGCAGGTGCAGCGGGCCATCCGGCGCAACCAGTGGGTGGTGTTCCTCGGCTGGGAGCCGCACCCCATGAATACCCGCTTCCAGATGAAGTACCTGGAAGGCGGCGACGACTTCTTCGGCCCCAACTATGGCGGCGCGACCATCTACACCAACGTGCGCAAGGGCTACGCCCAGGAGTGCGCCAACGTCGGCCAATTGCTGAAGAACCTCAGCTTCACCCTCGAGATGGAGAACAAGCTGATGGACGCGGTACTCAACGAAAACAAGAAACCCGAGGAAGCCGCTAAGGCCTGGTTGAAGGATCACCCGGAACAGCTGGATGCCTGGCTGGCCGGTGTCACCACGCGCGACGGGCAGCCTGCCGCAGCCGCGGCCAAGCTGGCGTTCGCCAAGTAGGCGACCGGTCGTTCATTTCCCGCTCTTGATGGACCCTGATTATGTTCCTGACTGATCACAAGCTCCCGCTGGGAGAGCAGATCGCCGGTTTCGTCGACTGGCTGACCCTGCATGGCGCATCGTTCTTCGACAAGATCTCCGACACCCTGGAGTTCCTCATCCATGGCGTCACCAACGGCTTGCTCTGGTTCAACCCGCTGGTGCTGATCGCCTTGCTGGTAGGGCTGGTGCATTTCATCCAGCGCAGCTGGGGGCTGACCGTGTTCGCCCTGGCCTCGTTGCTGCTGATCCTCAACCTGGGCTACTGGCAGGAGACCATGGAAACCCTCGCCCAGGTGATATTCGCCACCCTGGTGTGCATCGCCGTGGGCGTGCCGCTGGGCATCGTCGCCGCGCACAAGCCGTGGTTCTACACCGCGCTGCGGCCGTTGCTGGACCTGATGCAGACGGTACCGACCTTCGTCTACCTGATCCCGACCCTGACCCTGTTCGGTCTCGGCGTGGTGCCGGGCCTGATCTCCACGGTGATCTTCGCCGTCGCCGCGCCGATCCGCCTGACCTGCCTGGGTATCCAGGACGTGCCGGCGGAGCTGCTCGACGCCGGCAAGGCCTTCGGCTGCTCGCGCTGGCAACTGCTGACGCGCATCGAGCTGCCGCACGCGATGCCGAGCATCGCCGCCGGCATCACCCAATGCATCATGCTCTCCCTGTCGATGGTGGTGATCGCCGCGCTGGTCGGCGCCGATGGCCTCGGCAAGCCGGTGGTGAACGCGCTGAACACCGCCGACATCTCCCTCGGCTTCGAAGCCGGCCTGGCCATCGTCCTGCTCGCCATCCTGCTCGACCGGGTGTGCAAGCAGCGCGCCGTGAAGGGGAAATAAGCCATGACCGCGATCCGATTCGACCATGTGGACGTCATCTTCGGCACCCACACCAAGGAAGCCCTGAAGCTCCTCGACCAGGGCCTCGGCCGCGCCGAGATCCTCAAGCGCACCGGCCAGGTGCTCGGCGTCGAGGACGCCTGCCTGGACGTCAACCGCGGCGAGATCTGCGTGCTGATGGGACTTTCCGGCTCCGGCAAGTCGAGCCTGCTGCGCTGCATCAACGGCCTGAACAAGGTCAGCCGCGGCAAGCTGCTGATCGAGCACGAAGGTTCGCAGGTGGACATCGCCAACTGCTCGCCGGCGACCCTCAAGGCCATGCGCACCAAGCGCATCGCCATGGTGTTCCAGAAGTTCGCCCTGATGCCCTGGCTGACGGTGGCCGAGAACGTCGGCTTCGGCCTGGAGATGCAGGGCCGTCCGGCCGCCGAGCGGAAGAAGCTGATCGACGAGAAGCTCGAGTTGGTCGGTCTCTCGCAGTGGCGCGACAAGCGTCCCGACTCGCTCTCCGGCGGCATGCAGCAGCGCGTCGGCCTGGCTCGCGCGCTGGCGATGGATGGCGACATCCTGCTGATGGACGAACCGTTCTCCGCCCTCGACCCGCTGATCCGCCAGCAATTGCAGGACGAACTGCTGGTGCTGCAACGGCAACTGCACAAGACCATCGTGTTCGTCAGCCACGACCTCGACGAGGCGCTGAAGATCGGCACCCGCATCGCGATCATGAAGGACGGCCGGATCATCCAGCACGGCAAGCCGGAAGAGATCGTGCTGAGCCCCGCGGACGACTACGTGCGTACCTTCGTCGCCCATACCAACCCGCTCAACGTGCTGTGCGGCCAGAGCCTGATGCGTGGCCTCGACCAGTGCATCCGGCAGAACGACGAGATCTGCTTCGACCAGGGCCGCGACTGCTGGATCGGTCTCAGCGAAGGCGACGTGCTCAAGGGCGCGCGCCAGGGCAGCAACGTCATCGACCTGCAACGCTGGCGCCAGGGCGACCCGGTGGAGAAGCTGCGCCGCGAACCGACCCTGGTGGATGTCAGCATCCGTATGCGCGATGCCCTGCAGATTCGCTACCAGACCGGCCACAAGCTGGTCCTGCAGGAGCAGGACAGGGTGGTCGGGGTGCTCGGCGACAGCGAGCTGTACCACGCGCTGCTGGGCAAGAACCTCGGCTGACCCCCAAGGCCCGCTCGGGGCCGCTGCGAATGCCCGGCGCTGCCGGGCATTCGCGTTTATCCTCCGCGCTTTTTCCGTCTGTTCTTCCTTTCGCACGCTCCCGCGCGCCGGTTCCTGCGGCATGCGCCGGGCGCCGGGCGGCAGAAAAGAAAGGCCCGGCGAAACGCCGGGCCAAGTACGCACCTGATTGGCGAGGGCGCCCTAGCGGCGCCGGATTCAGGTCTGGTGCTGGGTTGGCGCCGGCACTGGCTGGTAGGTGCGGCGGTCGCCGACCTGGGCCTCGTAGTCGGCGCGCATGGCCTTGTGCAGGCCGAACATGAACAGGATCAGCACCGCCGAGAACGGTAGCCCGGCGAGCACCACGACGGTTTGCATCGCCGTGAAGTTGCCGGCGAACAGCAGGCCGATGGTGACTAGCGTGACGACGGCCGACCAGAGGATGCGCAGCCAGTTCGGCGCGTCCTCGTCCAGCTCGCCGCCGCTGCGCGAGAGATTGGCCAGCATCACCGAGCCGGAATCCGCCGGGGTGAGGAACAGCACGAAGCCGACGAAGATCGACAGGCCGATGACGATCTTCGACAGCGGATAGTGTTCCAGCAGCAGGTAGATCGACATCGACGGCTGTTCCAGCGCGGCCTTGCCCAGGTCGGTCGCGCCGTGGTTCATCACCAGGTCCAGGGCGCTGTTGCCGAATACCGACAGCCAGGCCAGGGTGAAGCCCAGCGGGATCAGCAGCACCCCGCAGACCAGTTCGCGCACGCTGCGACCGCGGGAGATGCGGGCGATGAACATACCGACGAAGGGCGCCCAGGAAATCCACCAGGCCCAGTAGAACAGGGTCCACAGGCCCAGCCATTCCTCGCTCTTGCCGGTGCCGGCACCGGTGTAGACGTAGAGGTCGAAGGTCTTCAGCACCAGGCCGTCGAGATAATCGCCGAGGTTCTGTACGAAGCCGTTGAGCAGTTCCAGGGTCGAACCGCAGACCAGCACGAACAGCAGCAGCGAGCTGAACAGCACGATATTCAGGTTGGACAGCCGGCGGATGCCTTTCTCGACACCGGAGACCGCCGCCAGGGTGGCGACCAGGCTCATCGCCAGGATCACCGCCAGCAGGGTGCCTTTGCTGTGCGGCATGCCGGTCAGGTACTCGAGACCGGACGACACCTGCAAGGCGCCGATGCCCAGGTTGGTCACCAGCCCGAGAAGGGTGACGAAGATGCCGAAGCAATCCACCGCATGGCCCGCGGCGCCTTTCACCCAGCGCTCGCCGAGGATCGGATAGAGCGCCGAGCGCAACGCCAGCGGCTGGCGATGGCGGTAGGCGAAATAACCGACGGCGAGGCCGACCAGGGCATAGATCGCCCAGCCGTGCAGGCCCCAGTGGAGGAAGGTCAGTTGCAGCGCCTGGCGCGCCGCCTGAGGGCTGCCGGGAACGCCTTCGGGCGGGTGGTAGAGGTGGTCGATCGGCTCGGATGCGGCGAAGTAGAGCAGCGAGATGCCGATCCCGGAGGAGAACAGCATGCCGGCCCAGGCGCCGTAGCTGAAGTCCGGCTTTTCATGCTCCTCGCCGAGCTTGAGGGTGCCGAAGCGCGAGAAGGCCACCCAGGCGACGAAGAACAGGTAGGCGCCGATGGCCAGCATGTAGTACCAGCCGAAGCTGTGCGACAGCCACGCCTGGATGCGGCCGAGCAAGGCTCCGGCGCTGTCGGGATAGAGGATGAGGGCGGCGGTCAGAACCAGGATCAGTGCGGTCGAGCCGAAGAACACGATCGGATTCAGACGTACCTGCTCGTTTGTTTTTATTGGCGAAGCAGTACTCATTGGAGGATGACCCCATGGCAGTGAAAGCATGGCGGCTTATGGCCGCGGACTACAGACACAGCATTGCCACCCCACTTGAAGCCCGGATTCTGCGATCCTTGGCGGACTTCGGCGACGAGGTGATGAACGGCGCGGGCCAGGTTGCACGCAGGCTGGGAGCCGCTCATGGACGCCGAGCTTATTCTTAGTTGATTGAACGTTCAATAAAAACAAAATAGACTGGCCACCAATGACGTCGGTCGGTGCCCGCACGCACCTATCGACGAGAGGAGATAGCAATGCCCAAGGTCGGTATGCAGCCCATCCGCCGCTCGCAACTGATACACGCCACCCTGGAGGCGGTCGATCAGGTCGGCATGGGAGACGCCAGCATCGCCCTGATTGCCCGCCTGGCGGGTGTTTCCAACGGCATCATCAGCCACTACTTCCAAGACAAGAACGGCTTGCTGGAAGCGACCATGCGGCACCTGCTCAGCGCCTTGAGCAAGGCCGTACGCGAACGCCGCGCGGCGCTCTACGACGACAGTCCGAGGGCGCACCTGCGAGCGATCGTCGAAGGCAACTTCGACGACAGCCAGGTCAATGGTCCGGCGATGAAGACCTGGCTGGCGTTCTGGGCGACCAGCATGCACCAGCCGGCACTGCGTCGATTGCAGCGGGTCAACGACCATCGCCTGTATTCGAACCTGTGCTACCAGTTCCGCCGGCAGCTCTCGGCGGACGACGCCCGCGCCGCGGCACGCGGCCTGGCGGCCCTGATCGACGGCCTGTGGTTGCGTGGCGCGCTGACCGGCGACGCCTTCGATACCGACGAGGCCTTGAACATCGCTTACGACTACCTCGACCAGCAGTTGGCAAAACAGTCGGGGTAGGGACGAAAACCCCCGCGGCGCCGCCTTGCGCCTGCGATACCGATAAGAGAGGACTGCAACATGGCCCGATTCGAAGAACAGAAGCTCTACATTGGCGGTCGCTACGTGGAGGCCAGCAGTGGCGCCACCTTCGAGACCATCAACCCGGCCAACGGCGAAGTGCTCGCCAAGGTCCAGCGGGCTTCCAGGGAAGACGTCGAGCGGGCCGTGCAGAGCGCCGTCGAGGGGCAGAAGGTGTGGGCGGCGATGACCGCCATGCAGCGCTCGCGCATCCTCCGTCGCGCCGTCGACATCCTCCGCGAGCGCAACGACGAACTGGCCGCCCTGGAAACCCTGGATACCGGCAAGCCGCTGGCGGAAACCCGCTCGGTGGACATCGTCACCGGCGCCGACGTGCTCGAGTACTACGCCGGCCTGGTCCCGGCCATCGAAGGCGAGCAGATTCCCCTGCGCGAAACCAGTTTCGTCTACACCCGCCGCGAGCCGCTGGGCGTGGTCGCCGGCATTGGCGCCTGGAACTACCCGGTGCAGATCGCCCTGTGGAAATCCGCCCCGGCCCTCGCTGCCGGCAACGCGATGATCTTCAAGCCCAGCGAAGTCACCCCGCTGACTGCCCTCAAGCTGGCCGAGATCTACACCGAGGCCGGCGTGCCGGACGGCGTGTTCAACGTGCTCACCGGCAGCGGACGCGAAGTCGGCCAGTGGCTGACCGAGCACCCGCTGATCGAGAAGATCTCCTTCACCGGTGGCACCTCCACCGGCAAGAAAGTCATGGCCAGCGCTTCCAGCTCGTCGCTGAAGGAAGTGACCATGGAGCTGGGCGGCAAGTCCCCGCTGATCATCTTCCCCGACGCAGACCTCGACCGTGCCGCCGACATCGCCGTCATGGCCAACTTCTTCAGCTCCGGCCAGGTCTGCACCAACGGCACCCGGGTGTTCATCCACCGTTCCCAGCAGGCCCGCTTCGAAGCCAAGGTACTGGAGCGCGTGCAGCGCATCCGTCTCGGCGACCCGCAGGACGAGAACACCAACTTCGGCCCGCTGGTCAGCTTCCCGCACATGGAAAGCGTGCTCGGCTACATCGAGTCCGGCAAGGCGCAGAAGGCTCGCCTGCTGTGCGGCGGCGAGCGTGTGACCGATGGAGCGTTCGGCAAAGGCGCCTACGTCGCGCCGACCGTGTTCACCGATTGCCGCGACGACATGACCATCGTCCGCGAGGAAATCTTCGGCCCGGTGATGAGCATCCTGGTCTATGACGACGAAGACGAGGCGATCCGCCGCGCCAACGATACCGAGTACGGCCTTGCCGCCGGCGTCGTGACCCAGGACCTGGCCCGCGCCCACCGCGCCATCCATCGCCTGGAAGCCGGCATCTGCTGGATCAATACCTGGGGCGAGTCGCCGGCGGAAATGCCGGTCGGCGGTTACAAGCAATCCGGTGTCGGTCGCGAGAACGGTCTCACCACCCTGGCTCATTACACTCGCATCAAGTCCGTGCAAGTGGAGCTGGGCGACTACGCCTCGGTGTTCTGAGCCTCGACGCAGCGCTCGAACCCCTAACCAGGCCGGTCCCAGGCAACGCTCCCTGACACCGGCCATTCCGAACTTCCAGACACCGGCGCGCCAGCGTCGCGGCCGGTGTCATGCCGAGAAAAGAGGAAGGCCTGCATGTCCCAGGAATTCGACTACATCATCATCGGAGCCGGCTCTGCCGGTAACGTACTCGCTACCCGCCTCACCGAAGATGCCGACGTCAGCGTCCTGCTGCTCGAAGCCGGCGGTCCCGACTACCGCTTCGACTTCCGCACCCAGATGCCGGCGGCCCTTGCCTTCCCGCTGCAGGGGCGGCGCTACAACTGGGCCTACGAAACCGACCCCGAGCCCTACATGAACAACCGCCGCATGGAGTGCGGTCGCGGCAAGGGCCTGGGCGGCTCCTCGCTGATCAACGGCATGTGCTACATCCGCGGCAACGCCCTGGACTTCGACGGCTGGGCCAAGGAGCCGGGCCTCGAGGACTGGAGCTACCTCGACTGCCTGCCGTACTTCCGCAAGGCGGAAACCCGGGACATCGGCCCCAACGACTACCATGGCGGCGACGGCCCGGTCAGCGTGACCACGCCGAAGGCCGGCAACAACCCACTGTTCCATGCGATGGTCGAGGCCGGCGTGCAGGCCGGCTACCCGCGAACCGATGACCTCAACGGCTACCAGCAGGAAGGCTTCGGCCCCATGGACCGGACCGTCACCCCGGAGGGCCGTCGCGCCGCCACCGGGCGCGGCTACCTGGACCAGGCCCGCGGCCGGCCCAACCTGACCATCGTCACCCACGCCCTGAGCGACCGCATCCTGTTCAGCGGCAAGCGCGCCATCGGCGTCTCCTACCTGGTGGGCAACGGCGACAACCCGGTCACCGCCCACGCCCGCCGCGAAGTATTGGTGTGCAGCGGCGCGATCGCCTCGCCGCAATTGCTGCAACGCTCCGGCGTCGGCCCGGCGGCCCTGCTGCGCGACCTGGACATCCCGGTGGTGCATGACCTGCCGGGCGTCGGCGCCAACCTGCAGGATCACCTGGAACTCTACCTGCAGTACGCCTGCAAGCAGCCGGTGTCGATCTACCCGGCGACCAAATGGTGGAACCAGCCGGCCATCGGTGCCCAGTGGCTGTTCCTCGGCAAGGGCCTCGGCGCCAGCAACCAGTTCGAGGCTGGCGGCTTCATCCGAACCCGCGAAGCGTTCGAATGGCCGAACATCCAGTTCCATTTCCTCCCGGTGGCGATCAACTACAACGGCAGCAAGGGCGTGCAGGAGCACGGCTTCCAGGCGCACATGGGCTCGATGCGCTCGCCGAGCCGCGGGCGCATCCACCTGAAGTCCAGGGACCCGCGCCAGCATCCGAGCATCCTGTTCAACTACATGTCCCACGAGCAGGACTGGCAGGAGTTCCGCGACGGCATCCGGCTGACCCGCGAGATCATGAACCAGCCGGCGCTGGACCCCTATCGGGGCCGCGAGTTGAGCCCAGGGGTGAACGTGCAGTCGGACGCCGAACTCGACGAGTTCATCCGCAACCATGCGGAGACCGCTTTCCACCCATCCTGCTCGTGCAAGATGGGCAGCGACGACATGGCGGTGGTCGATGGCCAGGGACGGGTCCATGGCATGGAAGGACTGCGAGTGGTGGATGCGTCGATCATGCCGCTGATCATCACCGGCAACCTCAATGCCACCACCATCATGATGGCCGAGAAGATCGCCGACAGGATCCGCGGTCGCCAGCCGCTGCCGCGCAGCACGGCGAAGTACTACGTGGCCGGGGATGCGCCGGTACGCGGCAACCCCGTGCGGGCCTGAGGAACGCGCAAACAAGAACGCCGGCGATAGCCGGCGTTCCTGCGTCTAGCCCCGGCGTGGCGGGACCGGGCGGGTGCGCCCGCTGCCATCGATGGCGACGAACACGAACACCGCCTCGGTGACTTTGCGCCATTCGCTGGACAGCGGGTCGTCGCTCCACACCTCGACCAGCATGCGGATCGAGCTGCGACCGACTTCCAGGGTCTGGGTATAGAAGGAAAGCTGGGCACCTACCGCGACCGGCACCATGAAGGCCATGCGGTCGATGGCGACGGTGGCGATACGGCCGCCGGCGATCTTGCTGGCCATGGCGGTTCCCGCCAGGTCCATCTGGGATACCAGCCAACCGCCGTAGATATCGCCGAAACCGTTGGTTTCGCGCGGCAGCGCGGTAATCTGCAAGGCCAGGTCTCCCTGGGGAATGGGGTCTTCTTGTTCAAGCTCGATCATAGGTAAGGGCCTCGTGCCCCCCGGATTTCTTGTTCAAGCGCGGTTTAGGGGAAAACTCTCCCAAAACGCCTGCCGGTGCAAGGTCTTGGGACAGCTTTCAGAGGCGCCCGGGCATTATATAGAGGAGTAGGGCGGCCGACGACCGCCCGGTTCTCTCTTCGACCGACTGTGTGGACATTCGTCGATTTGCTATGGTTTCGCTCCTGCGTCCCCGGGTCGCAGGTCGACACGCCTGCCGGTCGAACCCCGCTCATGCTTGCTGAACGAATAAAGAGAACAATCCCGACATGCCATCCGCGAATGCTCCCGAGGCGCCGGCCCAGCGTCCATTGACCCGCAGCGACTACAAGACCCTGTCCCTCTCCGCCCTGGGTGGAGCGCTGGAGTTCTACGACTTCATCATCTTCGTGTTCTTCGCCACCGTGGTCGGCAAGCTGTTCTTCCCGGCGGACATGCCGGAATGGCTGCGTCAGCTGCAAACCTTCGGCCTGTTCGCCGCCGGCTACCTGGCGCGGCCGCTGGGCGGCGTGATCATGGCCCACTTCGGCGACCTGCTCGGGCGCAAGCGCATGTTCACCCTGAGCATCTTCATGATGGCGGTGCCGACCCTGATCATGGGCCTGCTTCCGACCTACGCGCAGATCGGCATCTGGGCGCCCCTGGCGCTGCTCCTGCTGAGGGTGATCCAGGGCGCCGCGATTGGCGGGGAGGTACCGGGGGCCTGGGTCTTCGTCGCCGAGCATGTACCGGCACGGCATGTCGGTTATGCCTGCGGGACGCTGACTTCCGGCCTGACGGCGGGCATCCTGCTGGGCTCGCTGGTGGCTACTGCGATCAATAGCTTCTATAGCGCGACAGAGGTGCAGGACTACGCCTGGCGGATACCCTTCCTGCTCGGCGGGGTGTTCGGCCTGTTCTCGGTCTACCTGCGCCGCTGGCTGCACGAGACGCCGGTATTCGCCGAGCTGCAGCAACGCAAGGCACTGGCAGAGGAAGTGCCGTTGAAAGCGGTGGTCCGCGATCATCGTGGCGCCGTCCTGGTGTCGATGCTGCTGACCTGGGTGCTGTCGGCCGCGATCGTGGTGGTCATCCTGATGACCCCTACCGTTCTGCAGAGCGTATACGGCTTCGATGCCGCCACGGCGCTCAAGGCCAACAGCCTGGCGATCGTCTGCCTGACCCTTGGCTGCATCGTCGCCGGGCGCATGGCGGATCGTTTCGGCGCGGGGCTGACTTTCGTCGCCGGTAGCGTGCTGCTGGCGCTGGTGTCCTGGAGCTTCTACGGCAACCTCAAGGCCCACCCGGACTGGCTCTTTCCTTTATATGCACTGACCGGCTTCTTCGTCGGCATCGTCGGCGCCGTTCCCTACGTGATGGTCAATGCGTTCCCACCGGTTGTGCGTTTCTCCGGCCTGTCCTTTTCCTACAACCTGGCCTACGCCATCTTCGGTGGGCTGACGCCGATGGCGGTGGCCCTGCTGCTCAAGCAGAGCCCGATGGGGCCGGCTTACTACGTGGTCACTCTGTGCCTGGTCGGCTTCCTCGTCGGGCTCTACCTGCTGGCGCAGAAAAAGCCGGCTGGCGAGGCGGTTTCGGTGGGCTGAAAGCGCTTCCGGCGGTTATTTGAATTATTTTTGAAATAAGTGTTGACGCCAGTTTCTATCTCCCTATAATGCGCACCACTCCCGGCGACGACGAAGAGTAAATGCTTGAAAATCAAGGATTTACGGATTCTCTCCCAGGAGTGGTGAAGCGCTTCGGCAGGTTGTTCGCCGCAGCGGTTCGGTCCCGAAAGGGATTCGAAACGAAGCTTCACCGAGGTGCTTGACAGCGAATTTGAACGC
>NZ_JAJQKY010000028.1:0-58022 GCF_021213715.1 Pseudomonas sp. CP-1 | reverse complement strand
CTCGACGGTCCGCGCCTCGAACAGGTCGGTCGCGTAGGTCAGCGCGGCGTACAGGCGGCCGCCCTTCTCGTAGGTATCCAGGCTCAGGTCGAACTGGGTGGTACGGCTCTTCCAGTCGAGCTGGCCGAAGCTCAGGCCGGCCACGCTGTCCAGCGCCTCGATGTCGGCCACCAACGGCTGGTGGTTGTACATCACCTGGAACAGCGGGCTGTGGCTCAGGCTGCGCTCGACCTTGAACGCCTCGACCAGGCGTTCGAACGGCAGATCCTGATGGGCCTGGGCGCCAAGCACGGTGTCCTTGAGCCCGGCCAGCAGGGTCGCCACCGACGTGCGGCCGTCGAATACCGAGCGCAGCACCTGGGTGTTGACGAACAGGCCGATCAGCCCTTCCACCTCGGCGCGGTTGCGGTTGGCGATGGGGACGCCGACCCGCAGGTCGGTCTGCCCGCTATAGCGTTGCAGGAGGATATTGAAGCCGCCGAGCAACAGCATGAACAGGGTCAGCCCCTGGCGTCGGGCGGTGCCGCGCAGGGCCTCGGCCAGGGCCGGCTCGATGCTGAACTCGTAACGGCTGCCACGGTAGCTGGGAACCGCCGGACGCGGGTGGTCGGTCGGCAACTCCAGGACCGGATGCCGCTCGCCGAGCTTGCCGCGCCAGTACTCCAGCTGGCGCTCCTGCTCACCGGCCTCCAGCCAGCTGCGCTGCCACAGGGCGTAATCGGCGTACTGGATCGGCAAGGCCGGCAGGCCGGGCTCCGCGCCAGTCGCATAGGCACTGTAGAAACGACTGAATTCTTCGATCAGCACGTTCATCGACCAGCCGTCGGACACGATGTGATGCAGGGTCAACAGCAGCACATGCCGCTCCTCGCCCAGGCGGATCAGGCGGACCCGCAGCAACGGCCCCTCGCACAGGTCGAACGGCTGCAACGACTCGCGCTGCGCCTCCTCGCGCAGGCGGGCTTCCTGCTCGGCCTCGGGCAGGCCGCTGCAATCCTCGAAGGCAACCTCCAGCGGGCGTTGCAGGGGCGCCTGCGCCAGGCTGTCGTCGGCGCCGCGCGGGAACACCGTACGCAGGGTTTCATGACGCTGCACCAGGCTGGCGAAGGCGCGCTCCAGCGCCTGGCGATCCAGCGGTCCGTTCAGGCGCACCGCGCTGGGCAGGTTGTAGGCGCCACTCTGTGGCTCCAGGTGCCAGAGGAACCACATGCGCTGCTGGGCGTAGGACAGGCGGTCGCGCTCGGCCGAAGACACGCCGGCCGGAATCGGGAACAGCGAGAAATCGATTCCCTCCCCTCGCAGGGTTTCGAGGAAGACCCGACGCTTCTCAACGGGTAGTTCGATAAAGCGGCGGGCGAGCTTGAGGGAATCTTCTGCGTTCATCGGTCTTCTTCCGTGCACATGGGCAACGAGCGCGGGGCTCGGTCATTCATGTGAAACGGACGACACATCGTGAAAATTAACCGGACAGCGACTTCCGGTCGCACCTTGGCCGATCGGTTTTTTTGCATAGCCATCAGGCGTTTACGGAAGCCCTCGGACAAGCCGCCGGCACCAGGCTGAAAGCAACTGCGAAACATTTGCTTTCATCTTCCCCTTCAGGTTCTACCGGCCTCATTCGTCCTATATGGATGAACGGGGCGCATCCAGTCCCCGCAACCCATGGTCGGTGCCCACGACCCCTAACCTACCGTTAGCCTCATGTCGAAAAAGTCCCGCTCCAGACTCTGGTTCCTCGTCCACAGCTGGCTGGCCCTGCCCATCTGGTTCTTCGTCCTGATCGTCTGCGTCACCGGCACCCTGGCGGTGGTCAGCCAAGAGATCGTCTGGCTGGCCAACCCGGACGTCCGGGCCAGCAAGCCCTACGAAGATGCCGAGCCGCTCAGCTTCAGCCAGGTCCTGAAGGCGATCAACGAAGCCCAACCGGACCTCCTGGTCGAATCCATCCAGCGCCCCGACGAAGAGCATTTCGCCCTTACTGCCGAGGTCAGCTATCCCGGCGGCAGCGAGGCGACCCTGTACATCAACCCCTACACCGGCGCCATCCAGGGCGAAAGCCCCTCCTTCGACTTTCGTCAGTTCACCCGTGCCCTGCACGGATGGTGGCTGGTTCCGTTCAACAACGGCTACAGCTGGGGCTGGTACATGGTCTCGCTGCTCGGCCTCCCCATGCTGGCATCGCTCATCACCGGGCTGGTGGTCTATAAACGATTCTGGAAGGGCTTTCTCAAACCCAGATTACGCATCAACCAGGGCGCCCGGATCTTCTGGGGCGACTTCCATCGCCTGAGCGGCATCTGGTCGATCTGGTTCATCGCCCTGATTTCCATCACCGGCACCTGGTTCCTGATCCAGGCCATCCTTGCCGACAACCACGTCACCCTGACCAACGACGGCATCCCTCCGGTCATCGCACGCGCCGACGTGCCCCGCGCCGCACCCGGTCAGAAGGTTCCATACATCGAGCTGGACGAGGCGGTGCGGCTCGTCACCGGGCGCATCCCCAGCCTGGAGGCCAGCGCGGTGTTCCTGCCCGGCAACGCCTACAGCCCGATGTTCGTGGCCGGACGCGGCTGGTATCCGCTCATGTTCCAGTCGGCCGCGCTGAACCCTTATACCGGCAAGATCGAAACCACCCGCCTGCTCAGCGACCGTACCCCCCTGCAGTTCGTCACCGAATCCATGCGTCCCCTGCACACCGGCGATTTCGGCGGTATCTGGGTCAAGCTGATCTGGTTCGTCTTCGGCCTGCTGCTGAGCATGATGGTGCTCAGCGGCCTGCTGATCTGGAGCAAGCGCACCGCACAGGCCACCGCCGCGCTGGTCAAGCGCGGCAAGCGCCCGGCGCGCCAGCCGAAACCGGCCAAGCCGGCGCCGGTAATGGCCAACCAGACCGCGGAGGGACAGCCATGAGCAAGGCCGCCGTTGCCCAGCCCGTTTCGCCGCTGCGCCAGTTCTGGCTGCGCTGGCGTTTCCACCTGAACGTTCTGCTGATCCTGATCCCGCTCGGTTTCATGCCGCGTTATTTCGCCGACATGGCGTTGTTCTCTGGCAGCAGCGGACTGGGTGAACGCGAGATCGGCGAAGTCCAGGTAGGCCCCTGGAGTCTCAAGCTCGCCGAATGGCGTATCGAACCGCCGCACGACGAAGGCCCCGCCGGCTTCATGAAGGACTTCAATGCCGCCCTCTGCCAGGCCTGCATTCCCCAGGTCAAGGCGACCTACCTGCGCATCGGCAAGCCGCGCAGCCTGCGTGCCGCCGGGGTGATCTTCTTCGGCAGCCCCTACCGCATGGGCACCAGCGTGCCGATCCCGCCGCGCACCCGGCCCGATGCCGAGCTGTGGATCACCATGGAAGGTTGGGACGGCTCCATGCACCAGGCTTCCATTCCCCTGGCCGAGGCATCCCCCGCCACCGTGGCCTGGCTGAACAAACGAGGTAAGCAATGAGCATCCACACCCGCCCCTGGCGCCTGCCCCTGGCCGCCCTGTTGCTCGGCCTGAGCGGCGCGGCCCTGGCGCACAACCCGATCTGCGAATGCGAGGAAGTGCAGGCCGGCGAGATCCGCTGCAAGGGCGGCTTCTCCGACGGCAGCGGCGCCCCCGGCGTAACCCTCGACGTGATCGGCTACGACGAGCAGATCCTGGTTCCCGGCAAGCTCGGCGCCGACTCGACCCTGACCTTCAAGCGTCCCGACGGCGAGTTCTACGTGCTGTTCGACGCCGGCCCCGGCCACGTGGTGGAAATCGACCACGCCGACATCGCCGCGCCATGAGCGTCGAAACCGTCCGCCCGGCCGGCGCCGGCCACGAGACCCTCTACGTACTGCTCGGCAGCGTGCTGATCCTGGCCCTCGCCGCCACGGTGGTCGGGCTGCGCCAGCAGTCCCATGAAGCGCAAGCCCTGGACGCCCACCAGGTGGACGCCCGGCTCGACCTGAATGCCGCCGAACAGGGCATCTATGCCGACCTGCAGGTCGCCGCCGAAGACATCCAGGCGCGCCTGGACGACGGCGAAGCCGCGCCCTCCGTCGACGAACTGGCCGCCGAGGGCTTCCCGCCCTTCGTCGCCGACGTCGCCGCAAGCAGCCGCGGCGAGCACCGCTGGAGCCACGGCGAAACCGCCGGGCGTCCGAGCTACCTAGGCGTCAGCGGCAAGCCCGAGGTGGCCGGCTCGTTCCTCCTGCTGCTCGGCCCCGCCGAAGTCTGGCTGAAGCCCGCCGCGGCCGCTGCCGGCGCCGTACCGGGCGACGCCCGAGCCCTGGCCGACGCCGGCTGGCGCCAGGTGGTCAGCCGCTTCGACGCCGGCGTGACCCGTCAGCACCGCCATTGATCGCACATCGACTCCACAGAAGGCGTTTTTCCATGCTGTTCCCCCGTCGTTCATCCCGTCCGCGCGGCCTCGCCGCCCTCCTCCCGGGCCGTGCCCTGCTGGCCGCCCTGCTGCTGGCCCTGCTCGCCCCGCTGGCCCAGGCCGAAGACGGCAAGCGCCTGCGCATCGGCATCACCCTGCATCCCTACTACAGCTACGTGAGCAACATCGTCGGCGACAAGGCCGAGGTGGTGCCGCTGATCCCCGCCGGTTTCAACCCGCATGCCTACGAGCCGCGTGCCGAGGACATCAAGCGCATCGGCACGCTCGACGTGGTGGTGCTCAACGGCGTCGGCCATGACGATTTCGCCGAGCGCATGATCGCCTCCAGCGAAAAGCCCGGCATCCCGGTGATCGAGGCGAACGCCAAGGTGCCGCTGCTGGCCGCCACCGGCATGGCCGCGCGCGGCGCCGGCAAGGTGGTCAACCCGCACACCTTCCTGTCCATCAGCGCCTCGATCACCCAGGTCAACACCATCGCCCGCGAACTGGGCAAGCTCGACCCGGCCAACGCCAAGGCCTACACCCGCAACGCCCGGGCCTACGCCAAGCGCCTGCGGGCCCTGCGCGCCGACGCCCTGGCGCGGCTGAACAAGGCCCCGGCCGCCGACTTCCGCGTCGCCACCATCCACGGCGCCTACGACTACCTGCTGCGCGAATTCGGCCTGGAAGTCACCGCCGTGGTCGAGCCGGCCCACGGCATCGAGCCGAGTCCGAGCCAGTTGAAGAAGACCATCGACCAGCTCAAGGCACTGGACGTGAAGGTGATCTTCTCCGAGATCGACTTCCCCTCCACCTACGTCGAGACCATCCAGCGCGAGTCCGGGGTGAAGCTCTATTCGCTGTCGCACATTTCCTATGGCGACTACAGCGCCGGCAAGTACGAGGAAGAAATGGCGCGCAACCTCGACACCGTGGTCCGCGCCATCCAGGAGTCCGGCGCATGACCGTAGCCGAACGGCTTTGCGCCATGCCTTGCGGGCCGGCCATCGAGTTCGCCGGGATCGACCTGAGCCTCGGCGGCAGCCGCATCCTCGATGGCGTGCGCCTGCGCGTCGAGGCCGGTAGCGTGCACGCGCTGGTCGGACCGAACGGCGGCGGCAAGAGTTCGCTGGTCAAGACCCTGCTCGGGCAGATGCCGCATCGCGGCGAGCTGCGCCTGGAGTGGCCCGGCGCGCCCGGCTGCATCGGCTACGTGCCGCAGGCGCTGGAGTTCGACCGCGGCCTGCCGCTCACCGTCGACGATTTCATGGCCGCCATGTGCCAGCGCCGTCCGGCCTTCCTCGGCCTGTCGCGCAGCCGGCGCCCGGCGATCGACGCGGCCCTGGAACGGGTCGGCATGCTGGCCAAGCGCGGTCGGCGCATGGGCGCCCTCTCCGGCGGCGAGCGCCAGCGCGTGCTGCTGGCCCAGGGCCTGGTACCGCCGCCGCAACTGCTGGTGCTGGACGAACCGATGTCGGCCCTCGACGAGGGCGGCATCCAGGTCTTCGAGCGGCTGCTGCTGGACTGGCGCCAGGCCGGCGTCACCGTGCTCTGGATCGAGCACGACCTGGAGGCCGTCGGCCGCCTCGCCGACCGGGTCAGCGGTCTCAACCGCCACCTGCTGTTCGACGGTCCGGCGGCCAGCAGCCTGACCCCGGAACGCCTGCTCACGCTGTTCTCCACCCAGCCCCGGAAGAACGCGGAGGCCAGCCGATGAACGACGCCTACGAACAACTGCGCCAGGCCGTCCAGGCCTGGGCCGCCGCCGGCTACCTGCCGGAGACCCTGGCCTACGGCTTCGTCGTCAACGCGCTCCTCGCCGGCCTGCTGATCGGCCCGGTGCTCGGCGGCCTCGGCACCCTGGTGGTGGTCAAGCGCTTCGCCTTCTTCTCCGAGGCGGTCGGCCACGCCGCGCTCACCGGCGTGGCCATCGGCATCCTCCTCGGCGAGCCCTACACCGGGCCCTACGGCAGCCTGTTCGGCTACTGCCTGCTGTTCGGCGTCCTGCTCAACTACCTGCGCAACCGTACCGGCCTGGCCCCGGACACCCTGATCGGGGTGTTCCTCTCGGTGTCCCTGGCGCTCGGCGCCAGCCTGCTGCTGGTGCTGGCGGGCAAGATCAACGTGCATATCCTCGAGAACGTGCTGTTCGGCTCGGTGCTGACCGTGAACGGCCATGACCTCGCGGTGCTGGCGGCGGTCGCCGTGCTGGTGCCGTGCCTGGCCCTGCCGCTGTACAACCGCATCATGCTGGCCAGCTTCAACCCGCAACTGGCGGCGGTGCGCGGGGTCGCGGTGAAGAGCCTGGACTACCTGTTCGTGGCCCTGGTGACCCTGGTCACCGTCGCCGCGGTGAAAGTGATCGGCGCGATCCTGGTCGGAGCCCTGCTGGTGATCCCGGCGGCAGCGGCGCGCCTGGTCAGCCAGTCGCTGAAAGGGTTCTTCTGGCTGGCGGTGCTGATCGCCACCGTCAGCACGCTGGCCGGTATCCTGTTGCCGATCATGTTCGACCTGCCGATTCCCTCCGGCGCCGCGATCATCCTGGTCGCCGGCCTGGCCTTCGGCCTCGCCGCCATCGCTCGCGGCTGCCTGCCGCACCTGAAAGGAACCCCCGGATGAACCTGAAACCCCATTGCCTCGCCCTGGCCCTGGCTTGCGCCGGACTCGCCGGCCCGCTCCCGGCCCTCGCCGCGACGCCGGCCGCGGCTCAGTCCGCGCCAGTCACGGTACTGGCCAGCCTGCCGGTCACCCACGCCCTCGCCGAACGCCTACTGCGGGACACCGAGGTCAAGCTGCAACGGGTCGCCCCGGCCAACCTGCCGGCCAGCCGCCAGGCCTCGTTCTTCGCCGGGCGCGGCGCCGGCGGCCTGGCCAAGGCCGCCGGGCAGGCCGACGCGGTGATCGACCTGCGCTCGATCTGGAGCGACGACCCGCTCTACCCGCTGGCCCGCCGTAGCAATATCCGTATCGTCGAGATCGACGCCGCGCGTCCGGTGGACGGCGCCCTGCCCGGCATCGCCCTGCGCCCCGGCAGCGACCTGCATGCCTACCCCTGGCTCAACCCGACCAACCTGGGGCGCATGGCCGATGTTCTTGCCAGCGACCTGGAACGCCTGGCGCCCGGCGCCGCAGCGACCATCCAGGCCAACCTGGCGACGCTGAAGAAGCAATTGCTGGAAGCGACCGCCAGCAACGAGACTCGCCTGGCGAAGGCCGACAACCTCAGCGTGATCAGCCTCTCCGAACGCCTCGGCTACCTGCTCGCCGGGCTCAACCTGGACCCGCTGGACGTGGAGATCCAGGCCGACGACGGCTGGACCGAGACCAATATCCAGGCTTTCGCCGAGGAGCTGAAGAGCGAGGACATCGCCCTGGTCCTGCACCATCGCCAACCACCCAAGCCCCTCGCCGATGCCATCGCCGCCAGCGGCGCACGCCTGGTAGTGGTGGACACCGAGGCGGCGGACCCGGTGGCCGGCCTGGAAAGCGACATGAAAGCGATAGTCGAAGGGCTGCTGGCCGGTAAAGGCTGAGCCGCGCCTCGTAACGAAAAAGGCCGGGGAGCGCTGCTCCCCGGCCTTTTTTTCGTCGACATCGGACCCGCCGCAGGGCCTATGGCGCCCTCGCGGGCATCAGCAGATCGCCGCCGACTCCACCGCCAACGCCGCGGCGCCCTGCCCCGCGCGCCAGGCCTCGACCTGGCGCTCGACGACCGCCAGCACCTCGGCCTCGCGCTGATGGATGAAGAAGTGCCCGCCGTCGAACAGCTCCAGTTCGAAACCGCTGCGGGTTTCCTCGGCCCAAGCCAGCAACTGTTCCTCGCTGGCCTTGTCCTCCCTGCCGCCAAGCGTTCGGATCGGACAGGCCAGCGGCGGGCGCCGCTGGTGACGATAGCTGCCGCAGAGCAGGAAATCGGCGCGCAGGATCGGCAGGGTCAGGCTCATCAGCTCGCGGTTGCCCAGCACCTCTTCCGGCGTACCTTGCAGGTCGCGCAGGTCGGCGATCAGCTCGGCGTCGCTCTTCGGTTCGGCGAAACCGCGGTCATACTCGGCGCGTCGCGACGGCGCCGCGGTGCCGCAGGCGAAGAACCCCAGCGGCGTCGGGCAACCCAGCTCGCGCAAGGCATACAGCACCTCGCAGGCGAGCAAGGCGCCGAGGCTGTGGCCGAGCATCGCGTAGGGGCCCTGGCGGACCTCGTCGTGCAGCTCGCGCGCCAGTTGCTGCGCCAGGCTCGCCAGGTCGGTCTGCAACGGCTCGGCCATCCGCGCCCCACGCCCCGGCAACTCCACCGGACGCACCGCCAGCCAGGCCGGCAGCTTGCGCCGCCAGCGGCTGTAGGTCATGGCGCTGGCGCCGGAATACGGCAGGCAGAACAGCCGTACGGGCGTACCGCCCACTCAGCCGGCCGCCTTGTCCATGTGCTGGCGCAGGCTCAGCGGGCGCATGTCGGTCCAGACTTCCTCGATGTAGGCCAGGCAGTCCTTCTTCAGGCCGCTCTTGCCGGCCGCCCGCCAGCCCTGGGGAATCTCCTTGTATTCCGGCCAGATGGAATACTGCTCCTCATGGTTGACCACTACCTGGAACTGGATGTCGTCACGGTCGAACACTGAAGTCATTGCTTGCTCCTGATGGGATCGAACGGCCGCGCGCAGCACGGCCCTTGCGTTGGATAACGAAAAGCCCGGCGGGAAAATTAGCCGGCCAGCGCCGCGCCGAGGGCGCGGGCGAAACGCCGGGCCACCTCGTCGATCTGTTCGGCGCCGATGATCAGTGGCGGCAGGAAGCGCACCACGCTGCCGTGGCGGCCGCCCAGTTCGAGGATCAGGCCGCGCCTCAGGCACTCGCGCTGGACCCGCGAGGCCAGGGCGCCGTCGGTCGGCGGATGACCGAGGGCATCCGCCTCGCCCTGCGGGTCGACGATCTCGACCCCGAGCATCAGCCCCCGACCGCGGATATCGCCCAGTTGCGGATAGTCGCGCTGGAGGATGCGCAGGTGCTCGGCCAGGCGCTCGCCCATGGCCGCCGCGTGGGCCGCCAGGTCGTGTTCCTTCAGGTAGCGCATCACCGCCGAACCGGCGGCCATGGCCATCTGGTTGCCGCGGAAGGTGCCGGCGTGGGCGCCGGGCTGCCACTTGTCCAGCCATTCGCGGTAGACCACCACCGCCAGCGGCAGGCTGCCGCCGATGGCCTTGGACAGCACCACCACGTCGGGGACGATGCCGGCGTGCTCGAAGGCGAACATCCTGCCGGTACGGGCGAAGCCGCTCTGGATCTCGTCGACGATCAGCGCCACCCCGGCCTGCTCGGTGATCCGCCGCAAGCCGCGCAGCCAGTCGAGATCGGCCGGGACCACGCCGCCCTCGCCCTGGACCACCTCGACGATCACCGCCGCCGGCAACTGCACGCCGCCTTCCGGATCGTTCAGCAGGTTCTCCAGGTAGTGCAGGTTCGCCTTGACCCCCGCCTCGCCGCCGAGACCGAACGGGCAACGGTAATCGTAGGGATACGGCAGGAACTGCACGCCCGTGCTGAGCACCGCGCCCAGCGGCTTCTTCGGTCCGAGATTGCCCATCAGCCCCAGCGCGCCCTGGCTCATGCCGTGGTAGCCGCCCTGGAACGACAGGATGGTGCTGCGCCCGGTGGCGGTGCGTACCAGTTTCAGCGCGGCTTCCACCGCGTCGGTGCCGGTCGGGCCGCAGAACTGGATCTTCGCCTCGGCGGCCAGCGCCGGCGGCAGCAGGCCGAACAGGTCCTGGACGAACTGGTCCTTCACCGGGGTGGTCAGGTCGAGGGTGTGCAGCGGCAGCTCGTCGGCCAGAACCTGGCGGATCGCCTCGATCACCACCGGATGGTTGTGCCCCAGCGCCAGGGTGCCGGCGCCGGCCAGGCAATCGATGAAGGTCCGCCCCTCGACGTCCTCCACCAGCAGCCCCCTGGCCTTCTTCAGCGCCAGCGGAATCCGCCGCGGATAGCTGCGCGCGTTGGACTCCTGGCGGCTTTGCCGTTCCAGCAAGGGCGACTGGGAGAACTCGTAGAGCGTTTCGCCCTCCGCCGGGGTGGCGCGGAGCGGCTGGTCTTCGATGACGCTGGTGGCGACGTGCATGTCTTCAACCCTCAAGGCGTGGTGGTGTTCCACTGGCAACCGGCGATCCGGCCGCCAGGGGCGGCATTCGCGGATCGGATGCACAGGAGACGCAGGAGGGACGCACGGATTTACTGCGCCGGACCGCAGCACCGTGCCCGGACCGCCAGCTCCGGCCCGGACACCGTCGAGCGGGCCGCTAGTCGGCGCCCGCGGCGCTCACCCGCCAGATCGCGTTGCCGACGTCGTCGGCGATCAGCAACGCGCCGTCGGCCGCCTGCGCCAACCCCACCGGCGCGCCGAACAACTGCTTCTCGTCCGCGGAGACGAACCCGGTCACCACCGGCTGCGGCGCACCGGCGGGCTTGCCGTCGGCGAACGGCACATGGACCACCTGGAAGCCGCTGACCGGCGAGCGGTTCCAACTGCCGTGCTCGCTGACGAAGGCGCCGTTGCGATAGCGCTCGGGCAACTCGTCGCCGGTGTAGAAGAACAGGCCCAGCGCAGCCACGTGGGAACCCAGCGCGTAGTCGGGGACGATGGCCTTCGCCACCAGGTCGGGACGCTGCGGCTTCACCCGCGAATCCAGGTGCTGGCCGAAGTAGCTGTAGGGCCAGCCGTAGAAGCCGCCCTCCCGTACCGAGGTCAGGTAGTCCGGGACCAGGTCGTTGCCGATCTCGTCGCGCTCGTTGACGATGGTCCACAGCTTGCCGGAGACCGGTTCCCACTGCAGGCCGGTCGGGTTGCGCAGGCCGGAGGCGTAGATGCGGCTGCCGCGGCTGGCGACGTCCACCTCGAGAATCGCCGCGCGACGGTATTCGATCGCCGCGCCGTTCTCGGTGATGTTGCTGTTCGAACCGACGCCCACGTAGAGCTTGCGCCCGTCGGGACTGGCGAGCAGCGCCTTGGTCCAGTGGTGGTTGATGGTGTCCGGCAGGTCGGTGAACTCCATCCCCGGGTCGGCGACCCGGGTTTCACCCGGCACGTAGCGGTAGCGCATGATATTCCCGGTATTGGCGACATACAGGTAATCCCCCACCCGCTGCACGCCGAACGGCGAGTCCAGCCCTTCCAGGAACACGTACTTCTGCCACTGGCCTCCGGCGCCGGCTCGGCGCAGCAGGGTGATGCGGTTGCCGCCCTTGCCGGCCTTGCCGGACTTCCCCTTGACCATCCCCGCGATGAGTTGCTTCGGCGTGGTCACCGGCGCGGTGCCGGGCGAGTTGGCCTCCACCACCAGCACATCGCCGTTGGGCAAGACCAGCAACTGGCGAGGGTGTTGCAGGCCATCGGCGATCTTCTCGATCTTCAGGCCCTGGGCCACCGTCGGCTTGGCCTCTCCCGACCAGCCCACGCCTTCCGGTACCTTCATCGGCGGCAGGAGGAAGTGCTTCGGTTCCGGAAGCGCCGGATTGGCGCCGGTCTGCTGCTGCGGATCGTTCTGCGACCCCTGGTTGCAGCCGGCCAGGACCAGGCCGACGGCAAGCGCGACGGGGCGCAGCGAGTGAAAGCTAGCCATGCGCCACCTCCTCCGCGGATACCGCCAGGAGCGCCTCTCCCAGCGCCAGCAGCAGCACCGTCGCGATCGACAGCCATAGCCCGGCCGGCATCACCGCATAGGCGTCGCGGCTGTGCACGAAGGCATTGAAGATGGCCAGGACGATGCCGGCGAACTTCAGCAAGGAGGAAACCCTGGCCGCCGCGACGACTGCCGCGCGCCGCAGCAGCCATACGCGGCACAGGTCGACGACGCAGGGCAGGATGGCGAACAGCAGGCCGAGACTGATCAGCCAGGCCGCGCTCTTGCCCCACATCACCTCCGCCGTGGCGAAATAGGTGGCGTCGAAGACCAGAGCGGCGACGAAGAAACCGAAGGGAACCGGGTTGAGGACGTTGTAGAAGGCGTCCAGGGGTCTGAAGCGTAGTGCGGTGGCCATTGCGAAACACTCCTCTCGGGAAACGCAGGCTTCCCGACGTGAAGGGACGGGCAGGAGATTCGAACCGCCGAGGCCCTGCGCAAGGCGCGGGCAGCGGGGAACGGCACGGCGAAACGGCGACTGGGGGGCTCGCGCCCCTTCTGCGACGGACCTGCACGAAGCGCTGGAGTTCATCCGCAAGGACCTGTCGGAAGCGATAGGTACGCTGGCGATCCTTCCGATGGAACTTCGTGCGCCGCGACTCACCGAAACAGGGGTAGCGCCCTTCCCGGCCCTCCCGCCGGGTTGCCGCGCCGCCCCAGGCGCACCCCGCCGGCGACCGATCCGCGCCCGGCGTTTGCCGAAGAGGAGACAGCCGATGCCTGATCGAACCGCTCTACCCCGCGCCATGCTCGCGGCCTGGGTCCTGCTCCTGCTGGCGGCCTGCAGCCAGGGCCCGGCGCCTACCCCGCCCGCGTCCTGGGGTTGGCAGGACGCCAGCGGCGAACGCGCGATCGCCCCCGACGAAGCCTATCCCGAGCTGTTCCAGGCGGTGCAGGAAAGCCGGCTGTTCAGCGACCAGAAGCACTTCGTCGATGCGCTCCCGCTGCGCGAGCCTGCACGGATCCGCGCCGACTACCTGCACGAGAGGGAGCGGCCCGGCTTCGACCTGCGCGCCTTCGTCGGCCGCAACTTCGAGGAGTCCGGCAGCGTCGAGACCGCCCCGCCGGAAGCGGGTGCCGATCTCGCCAGCCACATCAGCGACCTGTGGCCGGCGTTGACCCGCCACTACGAGCAGGTGCCGGCCCACAGCAGCCTGCTGCCGCTGCCGAAACCCTACGTGGTCCCCGGCGGACGCTTCCGCGAGGTGTACTACTGGGACTCCTACTTCACCATGCTCGGCCTTGCGGAGAGCGGGCAGCACCAGCGGGTGCGCGACATGCTCGACAACTTCGCCTACCTGATCGATACCTACGGGCACATTCCCAACGGTAACCGCAGCTACTACCTGAGCCGTTCGCAGCCGCCGTTCTTCGCCTACATGGTGGACCTCCAGGCAAGACGCGAAGGCGACGCCGCCTACCGGCGCTACCTGCCGCAGCTACAGAAGGAATACGCCTACTGGATGGAAGGCTCCGCCGGGCTGCGCCCCAACGAGGCGCGCCTGCACGTGGTGAAACTGGCCGACGGAAGCCTGCTGAACCGCTACTGGGACAACCGTGACACACCGCGCCAGGAGTCCTTCCTGGAGGACCGGGCGACCGCCGCGCGCGCCCCGCAGCGCCCCGCGGGCGAGGTCTATCGCGACCTGCGGGCCGGCGCGGAAAGCGGCTGGGACTTCTCCTCCCGCTGGCTGGACGACGGCCGCGAACTGGCCAGCATCCGCACCACCGCCATCGTCCCGGTGGACCTCAACGCCCTGCTCTACCATCTCGAACGAACCATCGCCAAGGCCTGCGCCAGCAGCGCGCTGAAGGCCTGCGAGCAAGGCTACGGAGCCCGCGCGGAGAAGCGACGACAGGCCATCGAAGACCACCTCTGGCACCCGGCGGGCTACTACGCCGACTACGACTGGCAACGCCGGCGGCCCATCGAGCGGATCAACGCCGCCAGCCTCTTCCCGCTATTCACCGGGCTGGCCTCCGCCGAACGCGCCGGTCGTACCGCCGACAGCGTCGCCGCCCAACTGCTGCGCCCGGGCGGACTGGCCACCACCACCCGTGCCAGCGGCCAGCAATGGGACGAGCCGAACGGCTGGGCACCCTTGCAGTGGGTCGCCGTACAGGGCCTGCGCGCCTACGGCCGGGACGCCCTGGCGGAAGACATCGGCCGGCGATTCCTCGCCCAGGTGCAGCAGGTCTACGACCGCGAAGGAAAACTGGTGGAGAAATACGACATCAGCGGCAACCAGGGCGGCGGCGGCGGTGGCGAGTACCCGCTGCAGGACGGCTTCGGCTGGTCCAACGGCGTGACCCTGCAACTGCTCCGACTCTACGGCCCGGGCGCCGGTCGCTGAGCCTCAGCCCGGCGCCGGGTACTGGCGCTGCGCGGCGTCGGCGAAGCCTGCGGCGAGAAAGTCGATCAGCGCGCGGACCGAAGGCAACAGCCCGCGCCGCGAAGGGAACATTGCCACCACCATGCCTTCCACCGGCGTCCACTCCGGCAGCACCCGCACCAGCCGGCGCTCGGCCAGGTCGCGACTGACCACGCAGAGCGGCAGGCCGCCGATCCCGACGCCCTCCAGCACCGCCTGGCGCAAGGTGCCGAGGTCGTCGCTGAGCAGTTGCGGGCGCAGGTTGAGGGCCGCGCTGCTGCCATCCGCGCCGACCAGCCGCAGGCTGCCGTCCAGGCGCGAACGCTCCCAGCCGACGTAGGGCATCGCCGACAGGTCGGCCGGCAGCTCCGGCGGGCGGTAGCGGGCCAGCAGCTCCGGGCTGGCCACCAGCACCTGCGGACTGCGTGCCAGCACCTTCATCACCAGGTCGCTGTCCTCCAGCGGCGGGAAACGCAGCGACAGCGAGATGTCGTAGCCTTCGGCGATCACGTCGACCCGGCGATTGAAGGTCTTCACGTACAGCTCGACGTTCGGATACTGCGCCATGAAGCGCGCCAGCATCGGCGCCAGTTCGAAGTGCAGCAGCGGCGTCGAGCAGGTCAGGCGGACCATTCCGCACGGCTCCGAGCGGTTCTGTTCGATGACGTCCTCGGCAGCCTCCGCTTCCACCGTCATCGCCACGCAATGACGGTAATAGGCCTGGCCGATCTCGGTCACCTGGAATTGCCGCGTCGAGCGCTGCACCAGGCGCACACCCAGGCGCGCCTCGAGCTGCGCGACCTTGCGGCTGATGGTCGACTTGGGAATCCCCAGCACCCGCCCGGCGGGGGCGAAGCCACCGTGCTCGACCACCTTGGCATAGATGAAAAGCGCGTTCAGATCGAACACCAGCTCACCACTCATCGTTCCACCTGCGAGACTCTGAGACTTGATTTGCGGACTACCGGTTCCCACTCCCGGGAACTAGCGTATCGCTCCATCGACTCAATCGAGGAGCACCGACGTGAAAAAGGTCCTGGGAATCTACGGCAACGCCAACCGCCACTGGGTGGGCGACGGATTCCCCGTTCGTTCGCTCTTTTCCTACAACACACTGGGCCAGCATATCAGCCCGTTCCTCTTGCTGGACTACGCCGGGCCTGCTGATTTCCCCCCCGCACAGCAGCGCCGCGGCGTAGGCCAGCATCCTCATCGCGGCTTCGAGACGGTGACCATCGTCTACCAGGGCGAGGTCGAGCACCACGACTCCACCGGCGCCGGCGGACGCATCGGGCCGGGGGATGTGCAGTGGATGACGGCGGCCTCCGGGATCCTCCACGAGGAGTACCACTCGGAACGCTTCCGTAGCACAGGTGGAACGCTGGAAATGGTCCAGCTATGGGTCAACCTGCCCTCCAGCGACAAGATGAACCCGCCGCGCTACCAGACCCTGCTGGATGCCGACATTCCCCGCGTCGGCCTGCCCGACAGGGCCGGCGAACTGCGGGTGATCGCCGGACGCTACGGCCGCCACCAGGGGCCGGCGCTGACCCACTCGCCGCTGGCGGTCTGGGACGTGCAGCTGAAGGCCGGCAAGCACCTCGCCCTCGACCTGCCCAAGGGACATACCTGCGCCGTGGTGGTCCTGCGCGGCACCCTCGCGGTCGGCGACGAGATCGTTCGCGAAGCCCAGGTCGCCCTGCTCGACCGCGACGACCCGCGGCTGGAACTGGAAGCCAACAACGACGTGCAGTTGCTGGTGCTCAGCGGCGAGCCGCTGGACGAGCCGATCATTGGCTATGGCCCCTTCGTGATGAGCAGCCGCGAGGAAATCGACCAGGCCATCGAGGACTTCGAGAACGGGCGCTTCATCCGCGCCCACTGAAGTCCGCCCCCCTACGACATGGCCCGCGCAGGAAGCGCGGGCCCGGCCGGGCTTTGCCCGAAATTCACGGACGACCACCCTGCAAGAGGAAATGGAAATGAGCGCTCCCGCCAACTTCAACGGCCAGACCCCGAAGATCGATCCGGCCAACGCCGCCATGTTGCTGATCGACCACCAGAGCGGCCTGTTCCAGACGGTCAAGGACATGCCGATGACCGAACTGCGCGCCAACGCCACCACCCTGGCCAAGGTCGCCACCCTGGCGAAGATCCCGGTGATCACCACCGCCTCGGTACCGCAGGGCCCCAACGGCCCGCTGATCCCGGAGATCCACGAGGCCGCGCCGCACGCCCAGTACGTCGCGCGCAAGGGTGAGATCAATGCCTGGGACAACCCGGAATTCGTCGCCGCGGTGAAGGCCACCGGCAAGAAGCAACTGATCATCGCCGGCACCATCACCAGCGTGTGCATGGCCTTCCCCAGCATCGCCGCGGTACACGACGGCTACCAGGTGTTCGCGGTGATCGACGCCTCCGGCACCTACTCCAAGATGGCCCAGGAAATCACCCTGGCACGGGTGGTCCAGGCCGGCGTGGTGCCGATGGACACCGCCGCGGTCTGCTCGGAAATCCAGCGCACCTGGAACCGCGACGACGCTGTGCAGTTCGCCGAGGCCTACAGCGCGGTCTTCCCGCACTACCAACTGCTGATCGAGAGCTACGCCAAGGCCCAGGCCGTGGTCAACAACCACGAGCAACTGGATTCGCAGCGCAAGTGATCCATGGGAAGGAAGGGGCTGCACGCCCCTTCTTTTGCCGAGCAGGAGCCTGGTGGACAGCAACGACTACGGACCGGACCCATGCCTGATTCCTCCATGAAGCGCGGGGCTACGCTCTGCCTTGCCCTTGCCATAGGTCCGGGCTCGACCCTCGCCGACGACTCCCTGGGCCATCGCGACAACATCAGCACCGGCCTGAACCAGCGGCAGAAAGCCGAAATGAAGGTGCCGCCGGGCTTCGTCGAAGGCTCGACGCTGAACGGTTTCCTCCGCAACTACTATTTCGCCCGCGACAACCACGACACCCCGTCCCGCCGCGACCAGCGCGAATGGGCCCAGGGCCTGATGCTGTCGTTCCGCTCCGGCTATACCGACACGCCGATAGGCATCGGCCTGGATGCGCACGCCTTCTACGGCCTGCGCCTGGACGGCGGTGGCGGCAGCGGCGGTGCCGGCGTGCTGCCGCTGGACTCCGCCGGTCGCCCCGCCGACAGCTTCTCGGCGGCCGGCGCGGCCCTCAAGCTGCGCGGCCTGGACAGCCTGCTGAAGATCGGCGACCAGTTGCTGGAGAACCCGGTGATCGCCAGCGGCGTCAGTCGCATGGTGCCGCAGAGCTACCGTGGCGTGACCCTGAAGAACTACCATTTCCGCGCGTTCGAACTGGACGCCGGCTTCGTCGAAGCCACCCGCCTACGCAACCAGAGCGGCCACAGTCATCTCACCAGCGGCTACGGCAACGGCACCAAGGGCGGTATCGCCGCCGATCGCGAAAGCCCGCACATCGCCTGGCTGGGCGCCAGCTACAGCGCCCCCGGCGGCAGCCAGGCGACGCTCTACAGCGGCCGCCTGGAGGACATCTGGAACCAGCACTACCTCGGCCTCAGCCAGCCGTGGCGGCTTTCCAGCCAATTGACCCTGACGCCCTGGCTGCATTACTACAAGACCCGCGACCAGGGCCGCAGCCAGCTCGGCCGGATCGACAACGACCTCTACAACGTCGGCCTGACCCTGGCCGGCGGCGGCCAGTCGCTGAGCCTCAGCCTGCAAAAGGTCGATGGCGACACCCCGTTCGACTTCATCGCGCAGAACGACCGGACCTTCCTCTACGAAAGCAACGCCATGCAGTACGCCGACTTCAACGGCCCCGGCGAGCGCTCGTGGAAGATCCAGTACCAGGCCAGCCTGGCCTTCCTCGCCGCCCCGGACTGGCAGTTCGGCGCCGCCTACGGCCGTGGCCAGGCCGACCTGACCCGGGTCGACCCGGACAGCGCGGGCTACGGCTACCTCTACAACCCCAATGGCAAGAACGCCCAGCACTGGGAACGCGACCTGTCGCTGCGCTACGCCTTCCCCGCCGGCCCGGCCAAGGGCCTCAGCGTGACCCTGCGCTGGGCCACCCACCGCCCCGGCGAAGGCTACACCGCCCCCGGCAACACCCGCGGCAACTCCAGCTCCGACGAATACCGGGTGGTGGTCGACTACCCGATCAGGTTGCTCTGAACCCACGGAACCAGAAAAAAAGAGAAACTCCCTCATGCGTGCAGCCCTGCTACCCACCTTCGGCGCCCTCTCCGCCGCACTCTGCCTGGAGGCCCGCGCCGACGCCGTCGCGCTGCCGCCGCTGGCGCTCGGCAACGCCAGCTTCATGGACGGCGTCAGCCGTCCCGGCATGCTCTTCGAACTGCCCCTGCAATACGTTCGGGCAAACAACGCCAGCGACGCCGGCGGGCATTCGGTTCCCGGTCGGCAACGGGTTCGTGGCACCATGCTGTTGCCGCACTTCGCCTACCTCAGCCAGAACACCCTGCTCGGCGCCCACTACGGCGCCGAAGTGCTGCTGCCGCTGGTACGCCTGGACCTCGATATCGACGGCGGCCCGGACGGCCGGCGCACCCGCCAGGGCGACCTGATCGTCAGTCCGCTGATGCTGCAATGGGGGCCCGCTACGCTGTTCGGCCGCCCCTACTGGCAGCGCCTGAACTTCGTCTTCTCCCTGCCCACCGGCGACTACGACAAGGACGCCGCGATCAACACCGGCAGCAACACCTGGATCTTCAACCCGCACTACGCCTTCACCTGGGAACTGGGCGAGCGCCTGGAACTCAGCGGCCGCCTGCACTACGCCTGGATCAGCCGCAACGACGACCCCTCGCCGCGCCTGGGCGCAAACGACGTACAGCCGGGACAGGCGCTGCACGCGAACTTCTCGATCTCCTACGCGCTGGACCCGCACTGGCGGATCGGCCTGGCCGGCTACCAGTTGAAACAGATCAGCGCCGACCGCATCGACGACCACCGGCAGGCCGACTCGCGCGAGCAGGTCTTCGGCATAGGCCCGGGGGTGATGTACAGCCAGGGCAGGCAAACGCTGTTCGCCAACCTCTACGCCGAAAGCGGCGCGCGCAACCGCAGCGAAGGCAACCAACTGACCCTGCGCTACCTGCTGGCGTTCTGAATCGGCGGATAACGCCCTGGAAACGCCGACACCTCCCCAGCTCCGTAGGGCGAATAACCGCTCGCGGTTATCCGCCGCTTATCCGGGGTATCGGCGGATAACGCCCTGGAAACGCCGACACCTCCCCCGCTCCGTAGGGCGAATAACCGCTCGCGGTTATCCGCCGCTTATCCGGGGTATCGGCGGATACCGCCTGTGGCGGTATTCGCCCTACAGGCCCTGGAAACGCCGGACAGCTCCCCCGGACATTTCCGCAGGCTCTCTCAGAAGCCCGGGAATTGGATAAAAACCCAGTAGGAGGATGATGGAGGGGCCGGCAAATCCGTCCCGCAGGGACAGGACCGAACGGCACTGCCCTCTATTTTCTGAGGGCAAAAAAGACGCGGGCCGCAGGTGGTGGAACACCTACGACCCGCTAACCACAACCCAGCTTACTAAGGAGCTGACCCATGGCTAAGCCGAATGATACGTCCAACCCCGAGGTAACAGAATCGTCCCCCCGCTTCGTCCCGCTGCTACCCACCTCCCAGGCCGACATGTGTCCGCGTAGCGCCACCCTGTACGTGGACACCCATGCACTCCCCACGCACTTGTTCGACAACGCGAAAGTGCGCTTGAGGTCGGCGATCAACATCCTGGCCATGACCCGTTTGCTCGATGAGAAAGAAGAGCCCGGCGGCACCCTGGCCTACATCAACGGTGCGTTGCTGTCGCTGCTCAGCGATGCCTTGTCCGAAATCGAGGCGGGCCACCCGAGCCTGTAGCGCCGCTCCCTGGCGCGACGCCCCCGGCCTGGCCGGGGGCTTTGCGGCATCGCCATCACAAGACCTTTCGCGTCCGAACGGCACGCTTGATCGCCGTCCCGGTCCTCGCGAAACGGCCGCCAATTGCCCGAAGCTTCCGACCCTTTTTTCGGACGATTTCTTACGCCCTTATAAATCAGCAAGTTACGAGACCTCGAAAAAAGAGGTTTTCTGGCAGGGAAAAACCCGCCGCTCCTGTTTTCCGCCAAATGGCTATAGGTTTTCCGGGCCAGCCCAGTGCCACGCAGATAACCAGGAAATGCTCAGGGAACGGGTTCGGCTGCGAGCAGTTCACCGCCATATAGACAGTGGACAAGAGCCTACCCTCATAGGCCTAGCTGTTCAGCGGGCTTGTGCCATCGGAGACTTCGTACAAGGCTTAGCCATTGCCGTCCTACAGGCGCTGTCAGTAGGCTTTTTTCGCCGGCGACTTCGGTTCCCGGCAGGCCACAGCCTGCTGGCCCAACACCCACGAGCGGCCTGTCTCCCTGCCGCGCCGGCAGAAGCCAGGCAGCGGACAGCTCAGAGAAGGATTTCTCCTATGCACGGCCATACCCAGCTTGCCCCGCACTACTTCTTCCGACAGCAGCGATTGCTGCGCGCGCTGCTGATCGACGACCAGGCCTGGTTCGTCCTCGACGACTTCGCCCGGCTCATCGAACACAGCCAGCCCGAACAGATGCTCGCCCGCCTGGACGACGACCAGGCGCGCCGGGAGTCGTTGCGTTCCGAACGTGGCGAAGACCAGGCGCAGTGGCTGATCAGCGAGTCCGGCGCGTATGCCGCGCTGATCTACCAGCAGCGCGGCGATGGCGGCGAATTGCGCCGCTGGCTCAGTGGCGAGGTGGTGCCGGAGTTGCGCAGCGCCACCGACGACAGCGGCATGCCGCGCTACGTCAAGTTGCGCTGGGAGCGCCAGGTGGTGCACATGCTCGACTGGCAGGGCAAGCTCTGGGTGAATTTCAGCGAGATGCCCGATCTCCTCGAACGCCAGGGCGAACCCATGGTGCAACTGGGTTGGCGACGCTGGTTGCGCAAGTTGCGGCCGCTCTAGGCGAGCGGCCACTTGCTCGTCGCCGGGGCTCCACTCCTCCACCCGTTCGAGACGAAAGCCCGAACCCGATCAACAGGTTGAGCAGGCTGCCCAGCGTGCGGTGACGCTTGACCACGCCGCTGGCCAGCCAGTCGGTGGTACGCGGCCCTTCGTTCGAGTAGCGGTCCGGCAGGTGCGCCGACCCTCCCTGTCCAGCCGCCAGCCAGGCTGGCGGGACCACCTGTAGACAGGTTGCTCGATGGAGACGCCGGGCAGCGGTATGGCGTGCAGGTTGACCGGCAGGCGGCGAAGAAGTCGTCGCGATCGTGGATGTTCTGCGTCATCTGCCACCTCCCGGAAGGACAGCGAAAGAATAAAGGCCGGCGGCGAAGAGCGACCGCCAGCGCAGCGAGCCGAAGCAAGTTCCGAATATAAGTTAATACCCTGTCAGATCTGGCAGCTTAAGGCGTATGGCGGCGCCAGTTAACAATATGGAAATAGACTTTCCCTAGCCTCACCTCCACGCACAACAACAAGAAGTCATCGGCATGAAAAAAATTCGAAAATTAATATTGGATGATTCCTTCGGAGAAGATTATGACTGCCAGGATCTACCGGGAAGTCGTCAACCCGGGAAAACTCGACGAAACACAGAGGGGAAACCTCGCAAGCGAACTCTACGCGATTCACGCCAGGATCTTTCATGGCGTCCAGTATGAATCCTTCGCTCGCGAGGTCATCCACTCCACCGCCCGCCTCACCCGCATCGCCATCTACCGCAACCGCCAGCACGAGATCGTCGGCTACTGCGCCGTGCATTTCCACGACTCGGAAGTCTTCCAGTACAGCAAGGCCTGCGTGATCCGCGCCGAGTCGGGGATCCTCCCGGAGTACCGGGGGAGCAACCAGAGCATTCCCTTCCTTACCCGCCAGGTGCTGCGCTACAAGTTGCTCAACCCCGGCAAGCGCCTGCTGTTCCTCGACACGCTGATCCATCCCTCCAGCTACGCCCTGGTGACCAAGTACGTGGATGACGTCTGGCCCTGCCACTGCGACCTGGAAAGCCACCACGTGAAGTTCCTCGAACACCTGATCGCCCAGTTCAGCTTCAAGCGCAGCAGCAACGATCCGCTGGTGGTCGACACCGGCTGGACCACCACCGAGGCCGATCACGAACGGGCACGCTGGGCTACGCACAGCAATCCGAATGTGCGTTTCTTCCTTGATCGGAACCCGGAATATCACAAGGGCAACGGATTGATCACGGTATTCCCGATTACCTTGAAGAACATCTTTACGGCGACCCGGCGTTTCAAGCGCAGTTCTTCGGTCAAGCGTAAACAGCACCAGCGTTACAACGCGGCTTCGGCGAAAGTCGGGAATATCGCGTTGTAATGAATCAAGCCGACCCATATATCGGCGTTTATATATACGCACATATATGAAGAATGGCCGGAAGGGAGTATGGAACATTCCCTTCCGGCCATTTTCATCGCCCCCCGCGAAGGGCTCGGCGGCCGGATCCGATCAGAGCATTTCCAGCTTCGACATCAGGTCGTTCAGGCGCTCGGCCTTCTGCTCGCTGATCTCGCTCGGGGCCAGGGACTCGATGTAGCTGGCCAGCTCTTCCACCGTGGTGCATTCGAACATCGCCCGTAGCGGCACGTTGCGTTGCAGGGCCTTCTGCACCCGCGAGGCGATCTGGGTGGCCAGCAGCGAATGCCCGCCGAGTTCGAAGAAGTTGTCGAACACCCCGACCCGCTCGACCTTCAGCACCTCGGCCCAGATCCGTGCCAGGGTTTCCTCCAGTTCGTTGCGCGGGGCCTGGTAGGCCTGGTTCTGCATCTGGCCGATGTCCAACGCCGGCAGCGCCTTGCGGTCGAGCTTGCCGTTGGCGTTGAGCGGCATCCGGTCCAGCACCAGCCAGTGCAGCGGCACCATGTAGTCCGGCAGGTCGGCGCGCAGTTGCTGCTTGATCCGCTCGAACCAGGCGCCCTGCTCCACCATCAGTCCGGCCGGCGAGTCGGCGCTGGAACGCGGTGTCTCGCCGGGAACCAGGTAGCCCACCAGGTACTTGCCGTTCGCCCCTTCCTGGACCGCCACCGCCGCCTCGCGGACGTCGGCGCGTTCGTGCAGGCGCGCCTCGATCTCGCCCAGCTCGATGCGGAAGCCGCGGATCTTCACCTGGTGGTCGATCCGCCCGACATATTCCAGCACTCCGTCGGCGCGCCGCCGCGCCAGGTCGCCGGTACGGTACAGACGCTCGCCCGGCGCGCCGAACGGATGCGGGACGAAGGCCTGAGCGGTGCGCAGCGGATCGCCGACGTAGCCACGACCGACGCCGGTGCCGGCCACGCACAGCTCGCCCACCGCGCCCAGCGGCACCAGTTCGAAGGCGTCGTCGGCGCCGGCACCGAGCAGGTACAGGCGGTTGTTGTCGGTGGGACTGCCGATCGGCAGGTAGGTGCTCTCGGTGGAGGCCAGGTCGACGCGGAAGAACGCCACGTCGTCGGAACACTCCGCCGGCCCGTAGGCATTCACCAGGCCGATCCGTGGGTAGCGCTTGAGCCACTGGCGCGCCAGTTCCGGCGGCATCGCCTCGCCGGTGGGCAACATCCAGCGCAGGCCGTCGAGGGCCTGGCGCTCTTCGGCGAGCATGCCCTGGATCAGCGACGGCACGCTTTCCAGCACCGTGATGCCCTGTTCGCCGACGTGCGCCAGCAGGCCCTGCGGATCGTGGGCGATGGCGTTCGGCACGATCGCCACGCGGGCGCCGAACAACGGCGCGGCGAGGAATTGCCAGACCGAGATGTCGAAGCTCTGCGAGGCGGTCTGGGCGATCACGTCGTTCTCGTCCAGTTCCAGGTACGGGACCTTGCTCAACTGGTTGTTGAGCATGCCCGCCTGCTCCACCATCACGCCCTTCGGCAGTCCGGTGGAGCCGGAGGTGTAGATCACGTAGGCGAGGTTCTGCGGCCCGCTGTAGACCTGCGGATCATGCTCGGCGCCCTCGCCCTGCTGGATCTCGTCCCACACCAGCAGGCGCGGCCGGTCGACGCAGCCGAGTTCGTCGAACAGCGCCAGCGCCTGCTCACGGCAGGCCTGGGTGCAGACCAGTACCGGCGTGCGGCTCAGCTCGACGATCCGGGTCAGGCGCTGGGTCGGATAGCCGGGGTCGAGCGGCAGGTAGCCGGCACCGGCCTTGAAGCTGCCGACGATCATGCCGAGCAGGTCGAGGCCGCGCTCGGCCAGCAGTGCCACCGGCTGGTCGATGCCGACGCCGGCGGCGCGCAGGGCGTGGCCGAGACGGTTGGCCCGGCGGTTCAGCTCGGCGTAGCTCCAGCGCTGCTCCAGGCAACTGGCGGCGATGCGCTGCGGATGGGCCGCCACCTGCGCCTCGAACAGCCGCACGTAGCCTTGCTCCAGCGGGTAGTCGCGGGCGCTGCGGTTGCAGCCGTCGAGGAGGAAGTCGCGCTCGTCCTCGCCGAGCAGCGGCAAGGCCTCCAGTTCGCCATGGAAACCGTCGGCCAGGGCCAGCAGCAGGCGCTTGAACTCGCCGAGCAGGCGCTCGACGGTCGGCGCCTCGAAGTAGCGCTGGTCGTAGGACAGGTGCAGGCCGAGGTCATCGCCCGGATAGCAGACCACGGTCAACGGGAAGTTGGTGTGGGTACGCCCGGAGTCGGAACTGGCGTTCAGGCTCTGCGCGCGGTCCAGCACCGAGACTTCCACCGGAGCGTTCTCGAACACGAACAGACTGTCGAACAGCGGCTGGCCCTTGGGCAGCTCGCTGCTTTCCTGGATGGCCACCAGGGGCAGGTGCTCGTGCTCGCGCAACTCCAGGTTGCGCTCGAACAGCCGGTTCAGCCACTCGCGCACCGTGCAACGCTGGCCGGCGGCCGGCATCTGCACGCGCAATGGGATGCTGTTGATGAACAGGCCGACGGTGCGCTGCATTTCCGGCATGCCCACCGGGCGCCCGGCCACGGTGACGCCGAAGAGCACGTCGCGCTCGCCGCTGAAGCGGCGCAGGGTCAGCGCCCAGGCGGCCTGGGCGAAGGTGTTGACGGTGAGCTGGTAGCGCTGCGCCAGTTCGCGCAGGCGCGCGCCGTCGGCGGCGTCCAGACGCGTGTAGCGGTCGCCGACGATCATCCCGCCGCTCTCGCCGGCGTGCTCGCGGAGGAACGGGCGGTCGCTGGGCACCAGGGTCGGCCGCTCGAAACCGCGCAGGCTCTCGCTCCACCAGCGGCGCGATTGCTCCAGGTCCTGGCGTTGCAGCCAGGCGATGTAGTCGCGGTAGCGCGGCGGCGTCGGCAGGTTCGCCGGGCGGCCTTCGCCGAGGGCGCCGTAGATCTCGAAGAAGTCGTTCATCAGCAGGCCACGGCACCAGGCATCGATGAGGATGTGGTGGTTGCTCATCATGAACCAGTAGCGCGCCTCACCCAGGCGGATCAGGCGCAGGTGGAACGGCGGCTGTTCGAGCAGGTCGAAGCCGGCCTCGCGCTCGCGCTTGTGCAGCGCTTGCAGGCGTTCCTCGTGGCCGTCCTCCGGCAGTTCGCTCCAGTCGAGGAACTCGATGCGGGTGCGACCGGGCTTGTGGATCACCTGCAACATCGTTTCGCCGGCATTCCAGACGAACGACGCACGCAGCGCCTCGTGGCGGGCCACCACCGCCTGCCAGGCAGCGGCGAAGCGCTCGGGATCGAGCGGGCTGTCGATCCGGTAGCGGTCCTGCATGTAGTAGATGCCGGTGCCCGGTTCCAGCAGGGTGTGCAACAGCAACCCTTCCTGCATCGGGGTCAGCGGATAGACGTCCTCGATCTCGCCGGCCGGCACCGCCAGGGCGTCCAGTTGCGCCTGGCTCAGTTGCGCCAGCGGGAAGTCGGACGGGGTCAGGCCGCCGGCGCCGTCTTCCAGGCAATGCTCGATCAGCGCCTGCAGTTCGGCGAGATAGGCCTGCGCCAGCTCGTTCACCGTCCGCGCGTCGTAGCGCTCGCGGCTGTAGGTCCAGCGCAGCACCAGCTCGCCGCCGTAGACCTGGCCATCGACGCTCAGCTCGTTGGGCAACGGCGCCTGCTCGTCGTGGATCGGCCCGGTGGGCTGGTCCAGCGGCTGGAACAGGGCGTCGGCGAAGCTCTGGTCGAACTGTCCGAGGTAGTTGAAGGTGATCGGCGCCGTCGGCAGCGCGGCCATCGCCTGGCGCACCGCCGGATCGGCGAGGTAGCGCAGCACGCCGTAGCCGAGGCCCTTGTGCGGCACCGCGCGGAGCTGTTCCTTGATCGCCTTGATCGACTCGCCCGGGCTCTGCGCCGGGGTCAGGCGCAACGGGTAGGCGCTGGTGAACCAGCCGACACTGCGGGTCAGGTCGATATCGTCGAACAGCGCCTCGCGGCCATGCCCTTCCAACTGCACCAGCGTCGACGGCTGCCCGCTCCAGCGGCAGAGCACGCGAGCGAGGGCGGTCAGCAGCAGGTCGTTGACTTGGGTGCGGTAGGCCGCCGGCGCCTGTTGCAGCAATTGCCGGGTACGTTGCGGGTCGAGCCGCAGGCTGACACTTTCCGCCAGCGCCTCGCGGTTGTCGCCCTGCGGGCGGTCGCATGGCCACTCGGCCGACTGCCCGCCCAGCCGGGCTTGCCACCAGCCCAGCTCCTCGCGCAGCGATTCGCTGCCGGCGTAGGCCTGCAGGCGTCCGGCCCAGTCGCGGAAGGCGCTGGTCTTGGCCGGCAGCGCCGGTTCGGCGCCCTCGGCGAACTGACGGTAGACCTGTTGCAGATCCTCCAGCAGCACCCGCCAGGACACCCCGTCCACCACCAGGTGGTGGATCGCCAGCAGCAGGCGTTGCTCGCCGGCCGGGCCGTCCACCAGCACCGCGCGCAGCAGCGGCCCCTGTTCGAGGTCGAGGCTGCGCTGGGCCTTGGCGAACAGCTCGGCGCATTCGTCGAAGGATTGCACCGGGACGTGCCAGAGCAGTTCCTGTTCGCGCAGCGGACGATGCTGCGCCAGCCACTCGCCGTCGACCTGGCGGAACGCCAGGCGCAGGGCATCATGCTGTTCGACCAGGCGTTGCAGGGACTTGCGCAGCAGGCCGAGGTCAATGGCCTGCCGCGGCTGCAACAGCAGCGACTGGTTCCAGTGTTCGCGGCGCGCCAGCGGCAGGTCGAAGAACCAGTGCTGGATCGGCGTCAGCGCGCTGTCGCCCTGCACCGGCCCCTGCTCGGCCTGGCTGGCCTGGCTGTGCCGGGCCACCGCGGCGAGGCTCTGCACGGTCTGGTGCTGGAACAGGTCGCGGGGGCTGAAGTGGATGCCGAGCTGGCGGGCGCGGCTGACCACCTGGATCGACAGGATCGAATCGCCGCCCAGTTCGAAGAAGTTGTCGCCGAGACCTACCCGCTCGACGTTCAGCACCTCGCGCCAGACCCCGGCCAGTTGCTGCTCCAGCACGCTGCGCGGGGCCTCGTAGGCCTGCCGGTTGAGCGCCGGGTCGGGCGCCGGCAGCGCGCGGCGGTCGAGCTTGCCGTTGGCGGTCAGCGGCAGGCTGGCGAGCAACAGCAGGTGGGCCGGCACCATGTAGTCCGGCAATTGCTGCTTGAGATGCGTTTTCAGCGCCTCGCGCAGCGCCGCCTGGGCGTCCTCGTCCTGCTCGGCCACCGCGCTGGCGACATAACCGGCCAACTGCTTGCCGCTCGGGCTGTCGAGCGCCAGGACCAGCGCTTCGCGAACCTGCGGATGCTCCAGCAGGCGCGCCTCGATCTCGCCCAGTTCGATGCGGAAGCCACGGATCTTCACCTGGTGGTCGATGCGGCCGACATATTCCACCTGGCCGTTGTCGCACAGGCGCACCAGGTCGCCGGTGCGGTACAGGCGGCCGCCCTCGGCAGCGAAGGGATCGGGCACGAAGCGCTCGGCGCTGAGCGCCGGACGCTCATGGTAGCCGCGCGCCAGGCCGGCGCCGCCGACGTAGAGTTCGCCGGTCGCGCCCTGCGGCACCAGGGCCAGGTCGGCATCCAGGATGTAGGCGACCCGCGCGCCGACCACGCTGCCGATCGGCACGCTGGCGGCACCCTCCTCCAGGCGTTCGGGAGCCAGGCAGGCCAGCGGCATGACCACCGTTTCGGTCGGTCCGTAGGCATTGAAGAACGACGCCGGGGCGAAGGCCTGGCGAATCCGTTGCAGGTGCTCGCCGGTCAGCGCTTCGCCGCCGGTGATGCACATGCGCACCGGCAACTGCCGGCCCTGGCTCTCCAGCCACTGGGCGAGCTGGCTGCCGTAGCTTGGGGTGAAGCCGAGGATGCTCACGCCCTCCGCGCGGATCAGCTCGCAGATTTCCTCCGCGCCCCACTGGCCCTGGGCCCGCAGCACCACGCGGGCGCCGCACAGCAACGGGGCCAGCAGGCGCTCGCTGGCGGCGTCGAAGTTGATCGAATAGAAGTGCAGTTCGCAATCCTCGGCGCGCATGCCGAAGCGCTCGATCACCGCGGCGCAGTGCATGGCGATCTCGCCGTGGGAGACCGCCACGCCCTTCGGCTTGCCGGTGGAGCCGGAGGTATAGATCAGGTAGGCCTGGTGCTGCGGACCGCTCAGCGCTGCCAGCGGCGCGGGGTCCTCGGCGTCCAGCGCCGGGCCGTCCTCCTCGAGGCACCAGCGCGCCACGCCCGCCGGCAGCTCGCCGAGGGCCTCGAACAGCGCCGCGTGGCTGAGCAGCAGGCGTACGCCGCTGTCCTCGATCATGTATTGCAGGCGCTCCAGCGGATATTCCGGGTCCAGCGGCACGTAGGCGCCGCCAGCCTTGAGGATCGCCAGCAGGCCGACGACCATCTCCAGCGAACGCTCCAGGGCCAGGCCGACCCGCACTTCCGGGCCGACGCCGTGACTGCGCAGGACGCGCGCCAGACGGTTGGAGCGGGCATCGAGTTCGGCATAGCTCAGGGTCTGTCCGGCGAAGGTCAGCGCCGGGGCCTGGGGGCTGGCCGCCACGCGGGCGGCGAACAGGCCATGGAGGGTGTCCTGGAGCCCTGCCTCGCCGGCCGTGCCGGCGAGCAGCAGTTGCTTCCGCTCCTCGGCGGCGAACAGCGGCAATTCGGCAATGCGCCGCTGCGGGTCGCCCAGCAGCGCCTCCAGCAGGTTCTGCCAGTGTCCGGCCATCCGCGCGATGCGCGGTTCGTCGAACAGGTCGCGGCTGTAGGTCAGGCAGCAGCCGAGGCGCTGGTCGAGGTCGGTGACCTCCAGGTTGAGGTCGAACTTGGTCGCCCGCGCATCGTTGGCGATGTACTCGACGGTCATCCCGGCCAGTTGCCGGGTTTGCTGGAACTCCCAGCGCTGAACGTTGCACATCACCTGGAACAACGGGTTGTAGGCGGCGCTGCGCGGCGGTTGCAGGGCTTCCACCAGGTGGTCGAACGGCAGGTCCTGGTGCGACTGGCCATCGATCACGGTCTGCCGCACCTGCTCCAGCAGCTCACCGACGCTCATCTGTCCGTCGAGCCGGCAGCGCAGCACCTGGGTATTGAGGAAGGCGCCGATCAGCCCTTCGCTCTCCGGGCGGATGCGGTTCGCCACCGGCGCGCCGATGCGCAGGTCCTGCTGGCCGCTGTAGCGGTAGAGCAAGGCCGCAAGGGTGGCGGTCATGGTCATGAACATGGTCAGTCCGCGGGCGGCGTTGAAGCGCCGCACGCGCTCGGCCAGCTCGGGGCTCAGGTCGAAGCGGTAGAGGTCGCCCTGGTGGCTCTGCACCGGCGGGCGTGGCCGGTCGCCCGGCAGTTCGAGCAGCGGATGCTCGTTGCCCAGCTGGGCCTTCCAGTAGTCGAGCTGGCGCTGGCGCTCGCCGCTCTCCAGCCACTCGCGCTGCCACACGCTGTAGTCCAGGTACTGGACCGGCAACGGCTCCAGCGGCGATTCGCGGTCGTCGAGGAAGGCCTCGTAGAGCGCGCCCAGTTCGCGGGCGAAGATGTCCATCGCCCAGCCTTCGGTGACGATGTGGTGCAGGGTCACCACCAGGTAGTGCTCACGCTCGGCCATCTTCACCATGCAGACCCGCAGCAACGGCCCGCTCTCAAGATCGAAGGGCCGGTGCGCCTCGCTGTCGGCGAGGGTCTGCAGGTGCTGCTGGCGGCTGTCGCGGTCGAGCGCGGAGAAGTCCTGCCAGTCCATGTGCAGGCCGCCATCGCCATGTACGCGCTGTACCGGCACGCCGTCGACGCTGGGGAACGTGGTGCGCAGGGTCTCGTGGCGCTGCACCAGGGCCTGTAGCGCGGCCTCGAAGCGCGCCACGTCCAGCGGCCCGCTCAGGCGCGCCAGGCCGCCGACGTTGTAGGCCGGGCTGTCCGGCTCCAGTTGCCAGAGGAACCACATGCGCTGCTGCGAGTAGGACAGCGGCACCGGCTGCTCGCGGTCGATGCGGCGGATCGCGCCGTGGCTGTCGGTACGTCCGGCGGCCTGGGCTGCGCGGACCTGTTCGCAGAAGGCCTCCAGTTCGCTGGCCTCGAACAGCGCGCGCAACGGCAGTTCGACGTCGCAGGCCTGGCGGGTGCGCGAGACGATGCGGGTGGCCAGCAGGGAATGCCCGCCGAGTTCGAAGAAATCGTCGCGCAGGCCGACCCGCGGCAGGCCGAGCACTTCGCTCCAGATCGCGGCGATGCGCCGTTGCAGCTCGGTCCGCGGCTCGACGTGCTCGCGCTGCTGCCAGACCGGCTCCGGCAGCGCCCGCGTATCCAGCTTGCCGCTCGGGCCAAGGGGCATCTGCGCCAGGCGCATCAACTGTGCCGGAACCATGTATTCCGGCAGTTCGGCCTGTAGCGCGGCGCGCAGACGCTGGTTCTGCTCGGCTTCCGCCTCGGCGCCGGCAGCGCCGGTGTAATAGCCGACCAACTGGCTGCCGGCCACGCCTTCGCGGATCACCACCACCGCCTGGGCCACCCCCGGCTGCGCCAGCAGGCGTGCCTGGATCTCCTCCGGCTCGATGCGGAAGCCACGCAGCTTGACCTGCTGGTCGAGGCGGCCGAGGTATTCCAGCACGCCGTCGGCGTTCCAGCGCGCGCGGTCGCCGGTGCGGTACAGGCGCTCACCGTCGGCCGAGAACGGATCGGCGACGAAGCGCTCGGCGCTCAGCGCCGGGCGCCCCAGGTAGCCACGGGCCAGGCCCAGGCCGCCGATGCACAGCTCGCCGGCGACGCCGGCCGGCAGCAGGTTGAACTCGGCGTCCAGCACGCGGCAGACCACATTGCCCAGCGGCCGGCCGATCGGCGACCGCTCGCCGTCTTCCGCGCGGCACTGCCAGTGGGTGACGTTGATGGCGGTCTCGGTCGGCCCGTAGCGGTTATGCAGGGCCACTGCCGGCAGGCGTTGCAACACGCGGTTGCGCAGCTCCGCCGGAAGCGCCTCGCCGCCGGAGAACAGGCGGCGCAGGCTGCCGCAGGCGGCGACGCCGGGTTCGTCGATGAACAGTTGCAGCAGCGGCGGCACGAAGTGCAGCGTGGTCACCCCGAACTGCCGCACCAGTTCCACCAGGCGCGCCGGATCGCGGTGCTCGCCGGGGGCGGCGAGGGCCAGCCGGCAACCGGTGACCAGCGGCCAGAAGCACTCCCACACCGACACGTCGAAGCTCACCGGCGCCTTCTGCATCAGCACGTCGTCGCCGTCGAGGGCGTAGGTGGCCTGCATCCATTGCAGGCGCTCGGCCAGCGCCGCGTGGGTATTGCCCACGCCCTTCGGCTGGCCGGTGGAACCGGAGGTGTAGATGACGTAGGCGAGATTGTCGCCGTGCAGGTGCAGGCCCGGTGCCTGGCTCGGCCAGTTGTCGAGCTTGAGGCTGTCCAGGCAGATCGGCGTGACGCCCTCCGCGCCAGGCAGGCGCTCGAACAGATGGGCCTGGGTCAGCAGCAGCTCGACGCCGCTGTCGGCGAGCATGTAGGCCAGGCGTTCGCTGGGGTAGTCCGGGTCCAGCGGCACGTAGGCGCCGCCCGCCTTGACGATCGCCAGCAGACCGACCAGCAGTTGCGGCGAACGCTCGGCGCAGATCGCTACCCGCACGTCCGGGCCGACGCCCTTGTCGCGCAGGTAGTGGGCCAGGCGGTTGGCCCGGGCGTGCAGTTCGGCGTAGCCGAGGCTGCCGCCGTCCCACTCCAGGGCGACGCGTTCGGCGGACTGCGCCAGTTGCCGCTCCAGCAGCTCCGGCAGCCAGGCGCGCGCCGGCTCGCAGGGCGCGCTGCCCCATTCGGCGAGGCGCGCCGCCTGCTCGGCGTCGACCAGGGCGATATCGCCGAGGCAGCGCTGCGGGTCTTCCGCGACCTGGCGCAGCAGCTCCAGGTATTGCGCGGCGAAACGCCGGATACTGGCCTCCTCGAAGAGGTCCGCGGCGTAGTCGAAGTTCAGGGTCAGGCGACCGCGAGCGTCCTCCTCGCTCTGCAGTTGCAGGTCGAACTTGGCTTCGCGGCTGTGCCAGGGCAGCTCGTCGGCGAGCAGGCCAGGCAGCCGGCGCAACGCCGACAGGTCGCGCTGCTGGTGGTTGAACAACACCTGGAACAACTGGCCACCCTGGCCGCAGGCTGCGAGCACCTGGTCGAACGGCAGGTCCTGGTTGGCCTGGGCGCCGAGGGTCGCCTCGCGAGCCTCGCCGAGCAACGCGGCGAACGGCTGGCGCGCCCGGGGCGTGCCGCGCAGGACCAGGGTGTTGATGAAGAAGCCGACCAGCCCCTGGGTCTCCAGGCGCTGGCGGTTGGCGCTGGGCACGCCGATGCGGATCTCGCCCTGCCCGCTGTGGCGATGCAGCAGCGCCTGGAACGCCGCCAGCAGCCACATGAAGACACTCGCCTCATGGTCCAGCGCGGCCTCGCGGATGGCCCGCGCCAGGGCTTCGTCGACCCGCAGGCTGTAGCGCGCGGCCGGCGACGCCTGGCGCGCCGTGCGCGGATGGTCGGTGGCCAGTTCCAGCACCGGCGCCGCGTCGCCCAGGCGTTCCCGCCAGTAGGCCAGTTGGCGGGCGCCCTCGCCCGCGTCCAGCCACTGCCGTTGCCAGGCGGCGAATTCGGCGTAGTGCAGTTCCAGCGGCGCCAGGTCGGCCGGCTGGCCACCGCAGGCTTCGGCGTAGAGCCGCGAGAATTCGTCGAGCAGCAGGTTCAGCGACCAACCATCGGCGACGATGTGATGCAGGGTGACCCAGAGCTGGTGCTCCTGTTCGTCCAGGCGCACCAGGCTGACCCGCAGCAGCGGCCCCTTTTCCAGGTCGAACGGCTGCTGCGCCTCGGCTTCGCGGCGCTGCGCGGCAGCCGCGTCACGTTCGTGCTCGGCCAGCGCGGCGAGGTCGACGAACTGCCAGGCGAACTCGCCCTGCTCGTCGATACGCTGCAAGGCTGCGCCGTCGCGCTCGAGGAAACGCGTGCGCAGCGCTTCGTGGCGTTCGACCAGGCGCTGGAAGCTGGCGCGCAGCGCCGCTTCGTCCAGCTCGCCGCGCAGGCGCAGGCCGCCGGGGATGTTGTAGGCGGCGCTCTGCGGATCGATCTGCCAGGTCAGCCAGAGACGCTGCTGCGCCGCCGACTGCGGCAGGTCGACACCGCGCGGCAGGTGCGCCATCGGTGCCTCGGCCGGCAGGCCGGCGGCCAGTTGGCGGGCCACCGTGGCGCTGAAGGCCTGCAGGGTCGGCGCCTCGAACAATTGGCGCAGGTCGAGGGCGACGCCGAGACTGTCGCGCACCTGGGCGACCACCTGGGCGGCGCCGATGGAATTGCCGCCAAGCAGGAAGAAGTGATCGCGCGGCGCTACCTGCGCCACGCCCAACCGGGCCTTCCAGATCTCGCCGATGCGTGCCAGCAGTTCGTCGTCGCCTGCCGGCGGCTGCGCTTCCTGCACGGCCTGGAGGCCGGGAAACAGCGCATAGCTGTCCAGGCTGCCGTCTTCCAGGCGCAGGCGGCAGGCGGAACGTTGCAGCTTGCCGCTGGATGTCTTCGGCAAGGCGCCGGGATTGAGCAGCGCCACCACCTTCGGCGCTTCCTGGTAGGCCTCGGCCACCGCCTGGCGGATCGAGTCGATCAGCTCCTGGGCCGGCACCGACTTCTGGACGCCGCGACCGATCTCGGCGGCAATGCCGATACCTTCCTCGCCATCGACCGTGACCGCGAAGGCCGCGACCCTGCCCTTGCGCGCCGACGGCACCTCGCTCTCGACGGTGCGCTCGATGTCCTGCGGATAGAGGTTGTGGCCGCGGACGATGAGCATGTCCTTCAGGCGCCCGGTGACGAACAGTTCGCCGTCGCGGAGGAAACCAAGATCGCCGGTGCGCAGCCAGGTGCGCCCGTCACGCTCGACGAAGGTCTTCGCCGAGGCTTCCGGGTTGCGCCAGTAGCCGTGGGCGATGCTCGGTCCGGCGGCCCAGATCTCGCCGACGTTGTCGTCGCCGAGAACCTCGCCGCTCGCCGCGTCGACGATCAGCACGGCGTGTTCCGGCTGGCTGCGGCCGCAGCACATCAGCACGCTGCCTGCGCCTTCGGCGATGCGGTTGCGCGCCAGCGCCTCGCCATCCACCGCCAGGGCGGGAATGCCCTGGCCGCGCTGGCCGCCGGTGACGAACAGGGTCGCCTCGGCGAGGCCGTAGCAGGCGAAGAAACTGGACGCCTCGAAGCGGCTGGCGGCGAATTTCTCGGCGAAGCGTTCCAGGCTGTCCTGGCGGATCGGCTCGGAACCGGAGAAGGCTACCCGCCAGCCGCTCAGGTCGAGACGCTGCAGGGCCGACTCGGCGACCCGCTCGCTGCACAGCCGGTAGGCGAAATCGGGACCGCCGCTGACGGTGCCGCCGTACTGGCTGATGGCTTCCAGCCAGCGCACCGGACGTTCGAGGAAGTAGCGCGGCGACATCAGCACGCAGGGTACGCCGCTGAAGATCGGTTGCAGCAGGCCGCCGATCAGGCCCATGTCGTGGTACAGCGGCAGCCAGCTGACGATCACGTCGTCGGCACCGATGCCGAAGCCTCGGCGGATCAGCACCTCGTTGGCGACCAGGTTGCCATGGCTGACCTGCACGCCCTTGGGCAATGCGGTTGAACCGGAGGTGTACTGGAGGAAGGCGATATGCTCGGGACGCACTTGCGGCTCGTCCCAGGCCTCGGCAACGGCCGGGTCCAACTGGTCGACGCAGAGCAGTTGCGGGGCGTTGGCGGCGGACAGTTGCGCGTTCATCTGCAGCAATGGCTCGCGCAGGTCAGCGGTGGTCAGGACCAGGCGCGGCTCGGCGTCGGCGATGATCGACAACAGGCGTTCCTGGTGATGGCGGCGCGCCGACTCCGGCGGATAGGCCGGCACCGCAATGACCCCGGCATACAGGCAACCGAAGAACGCCGCGACGTAGTCGGGGCCGCTGGGAAACAGCAGCACCGCGCGATCGCCCAGCTGCGCATGGGCCTGCAGGGCCGCGGCGATGCTCCGCGCGCGCAGGTCGAGATCGCGATAGCTGAGGACCACGCCTTCGCCATCGTCCTCGGCGAGGAAGCGCAGCGCCAGGCGCTCGGGCTCCTGGACAGCGCGGCGACGCAGGGCCTGGACCAGGGTGGTGGGAAGTTCGAAGGCGTCCATCATGTGTTTTCCTGCCTGAATTCGGCTTGCAATCGAGTTCTAGTGAGTCCCGGAAACAGTCGTCGCGGTCGCCCCTCAACTGGCGGCGCGCATGCTTCCCCGGACCTTGTCCTTGTGCCAGCGCAGCAGATGCTGGCCGGCGTAGCGACGCAGCAGGCGCAGCAACTGCCCCTGCTGTTCGCGGATGAAAAAGTGCTGCCCGTCGAGCAGGTCGAGGGTGAAGTCGCCCCCGGCCTCATGCAGCCAGCCGAGCAACTCGGCGCTGCGCAGGCTGTCCTCGCGTCCGCCGAACAGGTGCAGCGCCGCGTCCAGCGGCCCATGCGCCTGGTAGCGGTAGCTGCCGGTGACGAGAAAGTCCGCTCGCACCACTGGCAACAGCATCTGCATCAGCGACAGATCGTTGAGGACGGCCTCCGGAGTACCCCGGTAGTCGCGCAACGCGGCAACCAGTTCGGCGTCGGCCTTGGCGCGCCGGTAGCCGCTGACATCGTTTTCGGCGGGCGGGGATACACCGGAGAGGAATAGCGCCAGCGGCCCTTCGAGGCCGCGCCGACGCATGGCATGGGCCAGTTCGAAGGCCAGCAGCCCGCCCAGGCTGTGGCCGAAGAAGGCGTAGGGAGAAGCGCTGTCGAGGGTGCCTTGCAGCTCGCCGGCCAATTGCGCGACCAGGCTGGCGGCATCGGTATGCAGGGCCTCGCCGAAGCGGAGGCCGCGCCCCGGCAATTCCAGGGGCAACAAGCGGATCCAGCCCGGCAGGCTGGGCTGCCAGCGGCGGAACAGCGTGGCGCTGGCCCCCGAATAAGGCAGGCAGAACAATTGCAGGGAAACGGCCGGGCTCACCTGCCGACCTCCTTGCGCCGCTGTCGTGGCCCTCGTCCGGGGCAGAGCGCTTTCCCATGATCGATCGGCATTTCCGTCTCCTGCTGCGCACGCCGGGGCGCCGGGCACCTGCCCGCGCTGTCACAGAGGGGAACGGATAACAACGGCAAATAATTAGCGCATGTAACCGCAATCTCCGGGCAACCGCGGAGCATTGCGCGAAAGGACGCCAACCCCTATCCATTCTGATGGGTTGTGCCCGGCGCTATCGCCGCATCGGCGATAGCGATGTACGCCATGGAGCAGCCGGGGACGGTTGTCGCAGCGCCTTCGCGCAGTTCTTGCGCGGAACGTCGGCAGGAGCCGCGAGGCATTCAATACCTATTTCTAACTAGCTGATTCCTAAAGATTATTAAAAAAATTTCGTCTGCGACGCATGACTGCAACATTGGCGCGGCCATCCTTCTGAAACGCCGAAGAATTTCTCCCCTCCATCATTCGCAGCGGCTATTTGCCAGCATGCGGACCATTCACGAATAAAGGTGAGATTGGTTATTTCTTCGTAATTGACAATCATTATCATTCAACATAATTTGTTGCGCCATGTGTGGGTCTCCCCCACCGCCAGTGCTCTGCAGCCCCCTCCGCAGCAAGGTGATTTCCATGTCGGAACAACTGTCTACCCGCAGATGCGATACCCCGCTCCTCCAGGCTTTCGTCGATAACCGCACGATCCTGGTGAAGATCGCCGCCCGCATTACCGGTTGCCGCTCGCGAGCCGAAGATGTGGTCCAGGATGCGTTCTTCAGGCTCCAGTCGGCGCCGCAGATCACTTCGTCGTTCAAGGCACAGCTCAGCTACCTGTTCCAGATCGTCCGCAACCTGGCCATCGATCACTACCGCAAGCAGGCGCTCGAACAGAAATACTCGGGGCCGGAGGAAGAAGGCCTGAACGTGGTGATCCAGGGCGCCTCGCCGGAAACCTCGCACATCAACTACGCGACCCTCGAACACATCGCGGATGCCCTCACCGAGCTGCCCAAGCGCACCCGCTACGCCTTCGAGATGTACCGCCTGCACGGCGTGCCGCAGAAGGACATCGCCAAGGAACTGGGCGTCTCGCCGACCCTGGTCAACTTCATGATCCGCGACGCCCTGGTGCACTGCCGCAAGGTCACCGCCGAGCGCCAGGGCGACAACGTCACCCATCTCAGCGCCCGCCGCTGACGGCGGCGAGCATTCCTCAGCGCCGGTAGCGGCGCACCGACGCCGCCTGCGCCTCGGCCCTGGCGGCGAAATGGGTTCCCAGCAGCAACAGCGCCGCGCGCTTGTGGCGAAAATCGAAGGGTTGGCCGCAGCAGCGGCAAAGGCCCGGCGCGGTTTCGCAGCGCTCCTTTCCCAGCGTTGTCCTCGGCGGCTCAACGGGACCGTCCAGGTAGAAATGGTGGACCAGCGCCGCCAACCACTCCGCCACCCGCTCCGGCTCTCCCCGCTCCCGCGGCCCAAGGGCGTAAAGCAAGCCCGTGGGATCGCCACGCCGGCGCTCCTCCTCGATGAATGCGCAGGTCGCGACAGGTTCAGGACGCTCCTGCGCCGGCTCGTGCGACTCGTTGCACGCAGGCCGCTGCCTGTCGCAGCGGGCATATGGATCGGCCTCGCGGCGCTCGAGGGGCGACGGAAACGACAGGCTGGAGGCTGGGGACGGAAGCATGGCCGGCTACTCGTGGGGCTTGCCTGAGTAACGTCGCATCCCGCCGCGAATTTACCCGTCCAGCCCGGCGTCCGGCCGAACGGCCATCAATAGACTTCCGGCACGATGATCTCACCGGGCGTCGGATGCCTGACGTAATCGGCGTGGCGCAGGCGCTCCGGCAGGTGTACCGGCGGCTGCGGAACTTCCCGGTAGGGCATCTGCTGCAACAGGTGGTGGATGCAATTCAGCCGCGCGCGCTTCTTGTCGTCGGCCTGTACCACCCACCAGGGCGCCTCGGGGATGTGGGTGCGTTCGAGCATGGTTTCCTTGGCCTTGGTGTAGGCCTCCCAGCGCCGCCGCGACTCCAGGTCCATCGGGCTGAGCTTCCACTGCTTGAGCGGATCGTGGATACGGCTGAGGAAGCGCAGGTGCTGCTCGGCGTCGGAGATGGAGAACCAGTACTTGAGCAACTGGATGCCCGAGCGCGCCAGCATCTTTTCGAACTCCGGCACGCTGCGGAAGAATTCCTCGTATTGTTCGTCGTTGCAGAAACCCATGACCCGCTCGACCCCGGCACGGTTGTACCAGCTGCGGTCGAACAGGACGATCTCGCCACCGGCCGGCAGGTGCGAGACGTAGCGCTGGAAATACCACTGGGTCTGCTCGCGGTCGTTCGGCGCGGGCAGCGCGGCGACCCGGCAGACCCGCGGGTTGAGGCGCTGGGTGATGCGCTTGATCACGCCGCCCTTGCCCGCCGCGTCGCGCCCCTCGAAGAGAATCACCACCTTGTGCCCGGTGTGCACCACCCAGTTCTGCAGTTTCACCAGTTCCCGTTGCAGGCGGAACAGTTCGCGGAAATAGCGGCGCCGACTCAATTCGCCGGGCGCATCCTCCTGCTCGGGACCGAACAGCTCGTCCAGGTTCAGCTCGTCGTCGAGCAGTTCCTGCTCCAGCTCTTCGTCGTGTCGATCGAGCCAGTCGCGACCGATGCGGCCCGAGGTATCGCCATAGGAGTCCATGCGCTGCTCTCCACGTCATGCCGAAATACCGCGAATGCTAGGCGCGTCTTCATGACGGTTTGGTGACGGTTAGATGAAAACGTAGCGATCGCTCGCCGTCGAAAACAGTCGAAAGGTCACTGAAAGTCAGAAAATTCCCTAATCATTTGAATGACTTGGCCTAAGCTGGCCAGCCTCTCCGCACTTTCCACATGCTCCGCGCACCCCGGCGACCGCCGGGGCGAACCGCGCCCTTGCGGCGCCATTGATCGGAGATCAACCATGCAAGCGTTTTCCAAACAGCAACTCATCGATGCGCTGAACGCCCAGAGCAGCGACCTGGCCACCCTGCAGAGCCTGGTCATGGGCCTCTACCTGTGGATTCGCGACAGCCATGGCCAGGCCAGCGTCGATGCGGCCTTCCAGCGCGCCCGCGAGGAGGCCAGGCAATTCCGCCAGCAGAGCGGCAACCAGGCTGACGAGCGATTGATCCTGCAACTGGCGGAAATCGTCCGCGAACAACCCTGAGCCATGACCGGCACAGACTGACCGGTTCGGCCTGACTCAAGGCCGCAAGGCAGTCCCGGGCGCCGCGGAATCGACTTTCGCGGTGTCCTCCGCGGGCAGCACCCGGATGGTCGCGGTCACGCCGGCGCGCAAGGTGTTGCGCTGGCGATAGGCGGGATCGATGGCGATGCGCACCGGAATTCGCTGGGCCAGCTTGACCCAGGTATAGCTCGGGTTGATGTTCGCCAGCAGGCGCGAGCCCTCGGCATTCTCCCGGTCAGTGATGGCATGGGCGATGCTCTGCACGCGCCCGTCGAAGCGCTCGCCGCTCATCAGTTCCACCCGCGCCCGGCTGCCGACGCGGATGCCCGGCAACTTGGTCTCCTCGAAGTATCCGCTGACATAGAACGAATCGCGGTCCACCAGCGCCAGCAATGGCACCCCGGCGTGGGCGTAGTCGCCTTCGCGGGTCTGCAGGTTGGTCACGTAGCCGCTGACCGGGGCGCGTACCTGGGTACGTTCGAGGTCGAGACGGGCCTGCTGCAAGGCGGCTTCGGCAAGCTCCACGTTGGCCTGGGCCAGGCCGAGGCTGGCCTGGTTCCTCAGCAACTCGGCCTGGGCCAGGCTGACGTCGGTCTGGGCCTTTTCGTTCTCTTCCACCGATAGCATCGAGCGCTTCTGCAATGCCGAGCGCCGCTGCGCCTCGCTGCGGCGCTGGCGCAACTGGGCCTGGCTGGCCTCGATCGCCGCGCGCGACTCGCCCAGCGCCGCCCGCGCCACGTTCACCGCGCGCTCGGCGCGCAGCACCGCCAGTTCATAGCGCGCCGGATCGATGCTGAGCAGCAGCTCGCCCTTCTCCACGGGCTGGTTGTCGCTCAGCGGCAACCGGGTGATCAGCCCGGAAACGTCCGCCGACAGCGTCACCACATCGGCGCGGACCCGCGCGTCACGGGTCCACGGCGTGCGGGTGTAGCGTTCCCAGGCGAGGAACACCAGCGCCGCCGCCACCAGCACCGCCAGCAGGGTGGCCAGGCGCGGCCATTTGCCTTGCAACAGGTTCATCGGGACATCTCCCCCATCCACAGGATCAGACCGGCGCAGATCGCGCAGTACAACGCGCCCTGGAACAGCGCTTCGTGCCAGACCCGCTGCAACACGCCGAAGCGCCGCAACAGCGGGTTGAGCAGCAGCAGGATCAGCCAGGCCAGCAGCAGCGCCTGGGCGATCGGCGGCAGGTAGGCGCCCCCGATCTCGACATCAGCGGGCATGTCCGCCCTCCTCTTCTGGTTCTTCGACGACCGCCGGTGCGCCGCGGTCCTCCTCCAGCAGCGTCCGATAGCGTTGCAGCGACTGCTGCAGGATCAGTACCGCGACATTCATGATGAAGCGCTGCCGCGTCGCCCCGAGGTCCTTCGACGGCTGCGCCAGCAAGGCCTCCAGGCCCCGGCCGAAACGCCGCAGGGCGGCCAGGGCGAGGTCCTGCCGCGGGGCGTCCGCGCCGCCTGCTATGTAGGCGGCGACCTCGCGCAGCGCCTCGCCCAGCAGCGGCTGCAACTCCAGCGGCACCACCCCGGCGTCATGCAGCGGCTCGCGCAGGCGGTTCAACGCCACGCCCATCACCACGCAGCCCAGGGCGCACTGGAAACGTTCCGCCGAAGCCGGCTCCTGGCTCGCCGGCAGCAGGCCGACCATCACCGCCAGGCGATCGATCATCCGCGTCTCGAAGGCGAAGCGCTGCGCCTCGCTGGCCTCGCAGCGCGACATTTCCGCGACGTCCTGGCGCGACAGGTAGAGCAGCCGGCGCAGGCGCGGGTCGGCGCGGAACGGATAGACCAGGGCGAACACCAGCACGGCGAGGACCGCCGCGGCGAGGAAGCCGCCGACGAACTCGAACCACTGCGAAGCGTTGCTGTAGTAGACCGCGATATTCTGCGGCGCCACCATCAGCAGGGTCTCCAGGCCGATGCCCATGGCGATCCCGGCGCTCAGCGGGCTGCTCAGGCCGACCGCGACCACGTACAGCAGCAACGCCATCCACAGCGCCAGCCACTCGAAGTCGGCGGATGCCGGCAACAGCACGAACAGCAGCGCCGCCGAGATCAGGATCGCCAGCAGCAGCCCGCGCAGGAAGTTCTGCGCCGCCAGCAGCGGACGCGGGAAGGTCGCCATCAGCGAGCACATCACCCCGACCAGCAGCAGGCTGCTGAGGGCGCCGTTCCAGGCGCTGGTGATCCACAGCCAGGCTGCGCAGGACAAGGCGACGAAAGCGCGCACGGCATTCATCGAGGCCAGCGCCCAGTCCAGGTGCAGCGCCTGCGCCTGGCCACGGCGGTAGAAACTGCTGGCCTGGCGGCCGGACTGGATCGCATCGTTGAGTTCGAGCACTTCGCCCAGGCGCTGGAACAGCCGCGCGTATTCCCAGCGCAGGATCGCCACCTGCGGGCGCAGCGCCGGGCTCAGCGCCTCGTCGTAGGACTCCGCGCGCGTCGCCGCGGCATCGAAGGCCTGGCGCACCGCCTGGAACTCCTCCAGCACCTCGGAGGGTACCGCCCGCCCCTGCTCGGCCAGCGCGTCCAGCACCCGCAGCGCACGATCCAGCAGCGCCTGGATATCCGCCGGCAACGGCCCGACCCAGTGCGCCCGCACCAGCAGGCGATGCTGGCGCAGCAGCAACAGCCGCGAGGCCATCAGCACCAGCAGGTTGCCCAGCAACTGCACCAGGCCATCGGCGCGGCGCAGGTTCGGCGCGTCGAAATAGAGGTGCCGGCGCAGGCCGTCCAGCGCGGTGATGCTGGCGACCAGTTGCATCTGCCGCTGGTTGAATGACTCGTCGCCCTCGTCGCCGCGGATCACCGCCGCGGCGTGCCGCGCGGTACTGCGGATCAGGCCGTCGACCTGGGCGAAGTAGCCCTTCGCCACCGCCTGCGGACGCGCGCTGAGCAGGCTGACCAGGGCCACGCAGGCGACGCCCAGCAGGGTCTCGGTGAGCCGCACCACGGCGAGCATGAAGGTGTTTTCCGGATCGGGAATCGACAGCACGGCGACGATCACCGCGGTGAAACCGCTGAGCACGAAGGCGTGCGAGTCGGTGTAGCGCAGCAAGGTGCCGCCGGCGGTGCAGAGCGCCAGCCAGAGTCCCAGGGCGACGAAGAACGGCAACGGTTGCTGGGCGAACAGCGCCATGATCAGCACCGCCACCACGGCGCCGGCGAAGGTACCGACGACCTGGGCGAAGCTGCGCTTGAGAGCCATCCCGGCCAGCGGCTGGCTGACGATGACCACGGTCATCAGCGCCCACTTCGGCTGCTCCAGGTCGAAGAGGAAGGCCAGGTAGAGGGTCAGCAGCCCGGCGGCGACGGTGCGCAGGGCGAACAGCAGGGTTTCCCGCGGCGGCCGCCAGAGCAAGCGGGCGTAGAGTTTCAGCCCTTCCATGCCCGGCCCCGCACCTCCAGGCAACGGTTGGCCGCGGACCAGGCGGCGATGAAGCGACTCGACATGCTGGTTTCTCGTTCGGGGTTGATGCGGCGGGTTCGCTTCCAGTCTAGAAGGCGCAAGGAAATCCGTGGCCGCCTACGGGGGCGGGCAGGTGCGGTCGGCCACGGAGCGACGAGTCGCGACTACAGGGTAAAAGCCCCGGCGGCCTTCCCGGTAGCGCGTCCAGGCGAAAACCGTTTTCGCTGAGAACGAACGCTGCGGCGCCTTTCGATTGGGTAAGCTTGCTCAGGGCTGGATCGATTTAGCTTGCGAATCAAGCGGATAGAAAGCCCAAGGAAAACGACCAGGAGGAGCCGAGAATGCGTCGAGCGATTGCCACTGTATCGTGGGCCCACCGATGAGCCTGCGCTTCGACGATATCGAAGCCTTCCTCAACGTCGCCGAACTCAACAGCGTGACGTCGGCGGCCGAGCGCATGAGCCTGTCCAAGTCGGTGATCAGCAAGCGCGTCAGCGATCTCGAACGACGCCTCGGCGTCCGCCTGCTCTATCGCACCACGCGCAACGTCGAGCCGACCGAGGCCGGGCATTTCTTCTACAAGGCCGCCAAGGCCTCGCTGCAGGAACTCAACAACGCCGCGGAGATCGTCGCCCTGCGCGAGAACGACCTGTGCGGCGAATTGCGCATCGTCACCCCGATGAGCTTCGGCACCCTCTGGCTGTCGCCGATCATCGCCGACTTCATGAGCCAGCACCCGCGCCTGGAGATCGTCCTGCAGATGGACGACCGCCTCACCGACTTCGAGAAGGAAGGCTACGACCTGAGCATCCGCGTCACCCGCCTGGACGACAGTTCGCTGATCGCCCGGCCGCTGGCCAACAGCCAGCGGGTGGTCTGCTGCAGCCCCGACTACGCGGAACGCCACGGCACGCTGGACACCCTCGAACAACTGATGCAGCACGAGTGCCTGGGCTACAACAACGCCACGCCGAGCCAGGTCTGGACCTTCGAACCGGCGTTCCCCGGTGCCAAGCCCCGCGCCGTCTCGCCACGCGGACGCTTCAGCAGCAACAACGGCCAGGCCATGCGCGACGCCGCCCTGCGCGGCCAGGGATTGGCGTTGCTGCCGCTGTTCATCGTCGCCGAGGACCTCAAGAACGGCCGCCTGGTGGACGCCGCGCCCGGCCTGCGCCCACTCGACGACGTGATCTACGCGATGTATTCGCGGGCGGCGGCGATGTCGCCGAAGGTCAAGGCGTTCATCCAGCATCTCCAGCAGGCGCTGTCGATCCCGCCCTGGGGCAACGGCTGAGCGACCGAACCATTCCGGCGACGCTCCGGTCAGATACTGGGCATGCGGAGAAGACTCCCAGGAGCCTGTCGTCTCTCCCCCGTCCGGCCACCCGGCCCACAAAGGAGAACTGCCATGATCGTGCGTACCCTGCTCATCGCCGCCGCCCTGCTCGGCGGCACCGCCCAAGCCGCCGAAAGCACCGACCTGTGCGGCGCCAACCTGCAGAAGCTGGACGACATCCTCGCCGTACGCGGCAAGACCTCGGTCACCGGTGCGCGGGTCACCGAGGTCAAGGAACTCCAGGCCAAGGCCAGGCAGGACCAGGCCAGCGGCGACACCAAGGGCTGCATCACCGCCACCACCCAGGCCCTGCAGATCCTGCAGAACGCCGGGAAGAAATGATCCGCGACAGACGCAAGGCGGATAACCGCAAGCGGTTATCCGCCCTACCCCAATGCAACCCTCCGTAGGGCGAATAGCGCCGCAGGCGTTATCCGCCGACACTCCAGCCCCCGCCCCGACCGCGTCCGATTTCGCTCACTCGAAGCGCAGGCTTTCCCGTACCGCGCGGATTTCCGCCTGGCTGGCGTCGTAGGCCTCGGCCAGGCCGGCATAGGACAGCGAATAGGCCGAGGTCTTGCCGGCCGCGGTGAGCAAGGTCTGCTTCATCACCACGGCGCCGCGCTGGCGAATGGTGCAGGTGGTCTCCAGCGCCGCCAGCCCGCCGGTGGTGGACGGCTGCGGCGAGGTGCAGGCGGTCTGCAGGCCGTTGCGCAGGAACTCGATCTGCACCAGCTTGCGCATGTGCCCGAGGACTTTCTCCAGGTTCACTGCCTGCCCGCTCTGCAGGGGCATCCGCGTCACTTCCATCACCAGTGCCTGGGAGCCGTCTGCCTGCAACTTGACCGCGCGCTGGCGCTGGCCGGCGCCGGCCTGGCCGGGCTGCGCGGCGGGCAGGTCGCTGACCTGCCAGCCCGCCGGCCAGCGCGCCATCGACGCCTCGGCCAGGCTCAGCGCGGACAGCGTGCCGACCGCCAGGGCCAGCCAGCGCCAGCCGTTGCGTCGCGTTTGCGCCTGCCTCACGGTGTACCCTCCTCTTCGCGTCTCTCCACGGCCGGCCGGGGCTGCCCGAGGGGCTCCTCGAAACGCAGCAGGCGTCCGGCATTGCCCAGCACCAGCAAGGTGCTGAGGTTATGCAGCAGCGCCGCGACCATCGCCCCGGCCGCGCCGAGCAGGCCAAAGGCTGCCGCGGCGACGATCGCCAGGGTCCAGCCGAGGCCGATCGCCACGTTGACCTGCAGGGTCCGCCGGCATTGCCGGCTGAGCCGCACGCAGGTGCCGAGCCGGCGCAGGTCGCTGCCGATCAGCACGATATCCGCCGAGGCCAGGGCGATATCGGCGCCGCCGGCACCCATTGCCACCCCGACCACACCGGCCTTCAGCGCCAGCGAATCGTTGATGCCGTCGCCGACCACCATCGGCCGGAAACCGCTGCCGATCTCCGCGCCGACCTGGCGCAACTTGTCCTCCGGCAACGCCTGCGCCACCAACTGGCGAATCCCCACCTGCTTGGCCACGGCGTCGGCCACCGCCTGGCGATCGCCGGTCAGCAACAGTTGCCGGCCCAGACCCAGTTCGCGCAGATCGGCCAGGGCCTCGGCGGCCTCCGCGCGTACGCTGTCGGCCAGCAGCAGCCAGCCGAGGAAGCGCCCGTCCAGGGCGATTCCGGCGATCGGTCCCTCGTGCGCCGGCACCTCGCCGGCGTCGATGCCCAGTTGCTGGAACAGTTCGGGCCGGCCGAGGGCGGCTTCGCCCGCCGCTGTTCGTGCGACCACGCCGAACCCCTGGCGTTCGCGGATATCGCTCAATGGATGATAGGCATCGTGCGCCGCCAGGGCCGCCAGCGCTCGGCTCACCGGATGGCTGCTGGCGGCGCCGAGGCTGGCGGCCAGGCGCAGCACCGACGCCTCCTCGGCGGCATCGGCCAGGCGCAGCGCCTGCAGACGCAGGCTGCCGTGGGTCAGGGTGCCGGTCTTGTCGACCACCAGCGAAGTCAGGTCCGCCAGTTCCTCGAGGAAGGCCGAGCTGCGGATCAGGATGCCATGACGGGCGGCCACGGCGATCCCGGCGATGGCAGTGGCCGGGGCGGACAGCACCAGGGCGCAGGGACAGGCGGCGACCAGCACGGCGAGCATGGCCTGGGCATCGTTGGTGACGAACCAGGTGACCGCGGCGATCAGCAAGACCAGCAACATGTACTGCCCGGCGTAGCGCTCCAGCAGGCGGGTGATCGGCGGCTTGGCGCGCTCGGCCTGCTGCATCAGGCCGATCACCTTGCCCAGGGTCGAGGCCTCGCCGGTACGGGTTATCTCGATGCGCAGCAGGCCGTCGAGGTTGATCGCGCCGCCGTAGACCTCCATCCCCGGCGCCACCTCGAGCGGCACCGACTCGCCGGTGATCGGCGCGGTGTCGAGACTGGCCTGGCCTTGCAGGACCCGCCCGTCGGCCGGAACCCGGTCACCGGCGCGCACTTCCACCTGGTCGCCCGCCCGCAGGCTGGCGTTGTCCACCTCGCTCAGGCTGCCGTCGGCCTCGATCCGCCGGGCATGGCTGCGGGTCAGCTCGCCGAGGGCGGCGATGGCCTCCTGGGAGCCGATCACGCTGCGCTCCTCCAGCACATGGCCGAAGATCATGATGATCGGCAGCAGCGCGGCGGTCAGCAGGTCGCCGCTGGCCCAGGCGCCGAGCATGGCCAGCGCGATCAACTGGTCGGTGACGCCGTGCAGGCTCGGATGCCGCAGGCTGTCCCAGGCCGAGCGGGCCACCGGCAGCGCCACCAGCAGCGACGCGACACCGAGCAGGATCTGGCTGACCCCGGCCTGGTCCGCCGCCAGCCAGCGCCAGGCCAGGCCGAGCAGCAACAGGCCAAGGGCGAGCATCGCCAGGCTCAGCTGGCGGGCGGCGCGGCGTTGCTCGTCGCGGCTGAGCAGGCCGCCGCCGAACGGCAGGTGATGATGATGCGCGCAGCCGCCATGGCTGCCGTGGGCGGACGGCTCGCTCATGCGCACCTCCCGGGGCGAGCCGCGGCGGCTATTGCGGGAAGCGCGCGTCCGGCCGGCGTACGTAGTCCAGGGCTTCCTTCTCGGTGAGTTCCCAGATCTGCTTGACCTGCCCGTTGTTGTCGCTCTTCAGGCCGACGAAACTGCCCTTGAGCTGGGGCATGCGGCCATAGACGATGAACAGGTTCTGCGCCGTGCGGATGCGCACCGACGGCGCCACCGAATAGCTGACGGTCTTCTTCCCCAGCCCCAGGGTAAGCACGCTGCGCAGCAGGCTCTGCTTGGGCTTCTTCAGGGTGATGACCGGGTACTGCGCGCTGGCCACGAAGCCCACCAGCATGTCGCTCGGCAACTGCCGCGCCAGCGCCTCGCCGCCGCACAGCAACAGCGCCAGCCCGCACAGCAGGGCCCTGCCCGGTGATAGCCGCGCACCGTTGCCCGTGAATGGAATACCGCCTGCCGTCATTGCCCGTCCCGTTCGCCTGGTTGTTCGACTCGGCGCCGCGTTCCGCTGGCGGAAGCGCGTACCGAAGGTTGATGCCGACGCAGGGTAGCCGTTTCACGTTCGCTTGTCCGTCCATTGTTTCACAGCCCGCGAAGGGCACCGTCGGGCAGCGGCTCATGGCTGCCCGCCTTGCAGAATCAGGCGGCCGTCGTCGCGCGGATCGACGCTGCCGACCGAACCGGCCTTGCCGAGGATCGCCGGCACCCGTTCGCGGTACAGGCGCCAGAGCAGGCCGGCATCGGTCGCGCCCAGCGCCGGGGCCAGGCCAACGATGCTGGCGGTGTCGCGGCGCGCCTGGGCCAGCCGTTCGCCGGCCTCGGCGCGGGCGAGCTGCAGGGTGCGGTCGGCCCCCTCGGTGGCGGCCTGGGTGAGTTTCTCCGCCTCGGTGCGCGCCTTGGCGACGTTCTGCTCGGCCAGTTGGCTGGCGGTCAGCACCGCGTTGAAGGCGCTTACCGCATTGCGCGGCAGGCTCGACTGCACGTCGACCCGCACCACCTGGATGCCCAGGCCGCTGCCGGCCGCGGCCAACGCCGCCAGGCTGTGGTTGATGCCCTGCACCAGGTCGCCGCGCAGGCGTTCGCGGCGCTCGGCGACCGCGCTGTCGTTGCCGAGCAACTCCGGGCGCGCCACCAGGATGGTGTCCAGGTCGCGCGCGGCGCAGACCTGCACGGCGTTGCGCGCCACCAGCCGGTCCAGCGCCGGCAGCACGTGGGCGCCCTGGAGGACGTAGGCGTACGGGTCGTCGACCTTGTAGAACACCCGCACGTCCAGTTGCACCACCCCGGCGTCGCCGGTCAGCAGGTAGCCGGAGCCGGCCAGCGCGTCGCTGGACAGGCTGACGTCGAGATCGGCGCGACGCGCCTGCTCGGAACGCAGCAGGCCCTCGACGCGGCGTTCGATCACCTGTTCGGCGGACGGCAGCAGCACCACCTGCTCCAGCGGCTGCGGCCAGGCCAGCAGCAGGCCGGGACCGGCCAGGCGCTCCAGCGCGCCCAGGCGCAGCACTACGGCGCGGTTCTCCGGGCCGATCTGGCGGACGTTGGAAAACGCCCAGGCCAGCGCCGCCAGGAGGGTCACGCCGAACAGTGCGAGGAACGCCAGGCGTCCGGCCTGCAGCCAGGGGCTGCGCAGCCCCTCGCGCGCTTCGCCGCTCATGGCCGGCGCCCGTTGGCCGGCGCTTCGGCGGGGAGCGCCGGCGGCCCGTCGACCAGCACGCGGAACGGTGCGGCATCGGTGCGCAAGACCAGCCGGGTATCGCCGTTGACGATGGTGCCGAGGGTGTCCAGCGAGCGCAGCAGGTTGTATAGCTGCGGCGAACCGGCGTAGGCCTTGCCGTAGATGCGCGCCGCCTCGACCCGTGCCTGGGCCTCGATCTCCGCGGCTTTCACCGAAGCCTCGGCCTGGATCACCCGGGCGTCGCGCTCCGCCGCCGAACGGATCTCCGCGGCCTGGCGACGGCCCTCGGCGGTACGCTCGGTGGCGATGGTCTCGCGCTCGGCGCGCATGCGGTCGACGGTGGCGCCGAGGGTCACCTTGGGCAGGGTCAGGCGCTCGATGCCGACCTGCACCACCTTGACCCCGTAGGTCGCCAGCAACTGATTGTCGATCTGTTCGCGCAGGCGCGCTTCGAAGTCGCCGATACGCACCCGCGACGCCTCGGTATTCACCAGGTCGGCCAGGTCATAGGCGCTGGCGGTGGTTTCCAGCGCCGAGCCGACGAAGGTGCGCAACTGCCGGGCAGCCTCGTCCGGCTGGTTGCGCACCGCGCGCATGAAGCGCTGCACGTTGTCGGCGTCGCCCTGGACCTGCCAGGCCACGTAGGCCTGGACGATGATCCGCAGGCCATCGCGGGTGCCGACGTCCTGCAGGCCGCTGGAGGTGGTGCGCAGGCGCAGGTCGACCGGGATCGCGCTCTCGAACGGCAACGGCAGGCGCCAGGCCAGGCCCGGTTCGAGCAGGACCCGCGCCGGGTTGCCGAAACGGGTGATGACCATCGCCTCGCCGGAACGCACCTGCACCAGGCAAGCGGCGGCGACGGCGAACAGCACCAGCAGCGCGGCGACCAGCAGCCGGCGCCAGGGCGGCGCGGCCTGTGCGCCATGGCCGTGATCGTGATCGTGATCGTGATCGTGATGATGCTCGTGGTGGCTGTGCGAGTGGGAGTGACCGAGGCTCAAGAGCGCTCTCCTCATGGTGCGGATTGCCCGGCCGCGGACGCCGGAGCGGCGGACGGACGGGACGAAGACGGGGAATCCAGGCGGCCGAGGCCGAAGCTGCGCAGGTCGATGGTCGGCGCGCCGGCGCCGGCGATGCGGTGGTCGATGAGCAGCAGGTTGGCCTTGCCCAGGCCGCGTCCGAGTTGGCGGTAGTAGGCCTCCAGCAGGAAAGCCTGGCCGGCGTCGGCATAGCCTTCCCGCTCGGCGGCGAAACGCCGGTCGGCGGCCTGCGCGGCGGCCAGGGTCTCGCGGGCCTGCGCGCTGGCCCGGTCGTGCGCCACGCTGGCCTGTAGTTGCGCCTCGTTGCGCTGCGCGGCGGCCTGCCCGCGCTCGCGGGCGATCAGCGCCTGGGCGGTGATCTGCGCGGCCTGCACCGCGTGGTAGGCGTTCGCCGCACCGGCCGGCGGATGGATCGCCTCGACCGCCGCGCCCAGTACCTCGACGCCGCTGCCGAGGCGGTCGAGATCGGCCTGCACGGCCTGGCCGATCTGCTCGGCCAGGCCCGCGCGCTGCTCGCCGAGGACCTCATCGAGGGTCCGCGAGGCGAAGGCATGCACCAGTACGCGGCTGGCGGTGCTGCGCACCAGCGTCGGCACGTCGGCGCTGCGGTAGGTCGCCGCCAGCGCCGATGCGTCGTCGAGAGCGATGCGGTAGACGATGCGCACGTCCATGTTGACGATCTGGAAGCTCTGCCGATGGTCGGCCAGGCTGGCGATGACCTGCGATTTCTCGCTGACGTGGGAGGCGTCCCACAAGCGGTTGGCGCTATCCGGGGCCGGACCTTCGGCGGGCGCGAGCGGCTCGGCTCCGCCGTCGCCGGCGGCGACGCTGGTGGCCAACTCGTGGACCACCCCGTTCTCCACCGCCAACACCCGCCCCAGCGGCCAGGGCAGCCCCAGGTGCAGGCCGGGGCCGAGCACCGCGACCGGCTTGCCGAAGCGCTCGTAGACGCCCCGTGCATCCATGCCGATCTCGCGTACGCCGCTGAGCAGCCAGCCGCTCAGCGACACCACCGCCAGCACCGGCAGGAACGCCCGCCGCATGAAACCGAAGGCCCAGACCTGGCGCAGGTCGATGCCGAAGCGCTGGTGCAACTCATGCTGCAGACGCTGCAGGGGACGCGGCGGCCAGCGCAACAGGTCGGCCAGCAGGCTGGTGGCGACCAGGCGCGGTTCGAGGCCGGCACGCTGCGGCGCGAACATCGCCAGGATCGCCCTGCCCAGCAACTCCAACGCCAGCGCCGCCGGCAACAGGCCGAGCAGTACCGCCAGGCGCGGGGCCCAGGGGTGTCCCTGGCGAGCCAGGAACAGACAGAGGGCGGCCAGCACCAGGGTACCGATCAGCGCCCGCGCCAGTTGCCCGAGGGCCGGGGCTTCCGGCCACTGCGCCGGCCCTTGACTGGCGAAGCGACGTTCCAGCACCAGCACCGCGAAGGCCAGCAGCAGGCAGATCCCGATGGCGAGGTCGGCCGCTTGCCCGGAACTGGCCGGCGGCAGGTCGAGACGCCAGCCGGCGGCTACCAGGCACAACGCCAGCGCCGCGCTCGCCGCCAGCCACAGCGCAGCGTGCCCGAGCTGGGCCAGGCCGTGGGCGATGGCCTGGCCCAGGCGCTCCAGCAGCCGTTCATAGGCGCTGTCGGCGGCGGCGTCGGGTTCGCCCCGCTGCCAGCGCAGCCAGGCAGGCCGCGCGCTGGCCTCCGCGCCGAGGACCACGCAACGCCAGGCCGCGACCCGGTAGGCCGCGTGCAGACCGGCGAACAGAACCAGCCAGGCCGCGCCGAGGTTGTACAGCAGCGGCGGCCAGAGCGAGTCGGCGGCGAACAGGCCGATGAAGAACCCCAGCACGGCGCAGGCGGCGGCCAATGCGACGCTGGCCGCTGCCCATCGCCACAACTGGCGCAACTGCCGGGGCGCCTGCTGGAAACGCGGCAGCGATTCGGCGGCGACGCCCTCGGCGTCCAGGTCGACTCTCATCTTCACTCCAGGCAAAACTCGAAGGTGCCGGCCAGGCCGGCGCAAACGTCCGCAACTTTATAACAATGCGCGTTAAGAAGTTGTCATGATTTGAAAAACAGTCTGCATCCCCAGGCTCTTGACTGGAAGACGAAAGACTGGGGGCAACCCACTTGGCAAGCCCCCGTCCAACCGAAAGGTTCTAAGCAGCCGGGAAAAACCACCGGACATCCGCACAAACGACCATTCGTCGGCAATTTTCATTCGAAACGGATTTCTTATAACCAATCCGCATAGGCCTGCCGGCTCCCCCGCTTCCCCCTCAAAGGCACGCCGCTCCGGGCCTCCACGCGTAGCCAGCAGGACTTTTCGCATAGCCTGACGGTTTTATAACAGCGGCAAAGCGTCAATAATTCGACTATCGACTGTGGTAGCGTCAAAAAAGAATCACATCGATCCTTTGCAGCGTTATCCGGTGCCATGCAGTCCTTATCGAACACCCGCCGGGTCCCCGCCAAGCCCCGGTTCGAGCCACGCGTTGGCGTGGCCGCAGCAAACGTTTGTGCGGATTACCCAGGAGGCTCGCCCATGACCGAATCGACCGCCGGGGCCGGAGTTCACGGCGCAGCGTCCGGACAGGCTGGCGAAAGCCCTGCCGCGCACGCGGAACCATCGCCGGTGACGGATCGTCGATGAGCCGGGGGATGCCATGCGAAGCCTGATCGGGATGACGTTCCTGAACTCCTCCGTGGGCCAGCGCCGGCTGCGCCAGAACGGCATCGTGCTGCGCCTGGGACGGGTAGTCGCGGATCGCCGGCGCGCGGCCCTGCCGCACCGGCAAGGGCGCTGCCTCGACCGCCAGGGCCTGGAAACCCTGCTGCTGTGGCTACAGCGGCACTTCCTCTGCGTGCCCCTGGAACACCTGCTCGAGAGCCCCGCTCCAGCCTGCTTGCGGATCGCCCTGAGCGTCGACGGCAACCCTGCGGAACTGGCCGAGCTGGTCTACCCGCTGCTGGAGCGCTACGAAATGCCAGCGAGCGCCTTCATCGGCGGCGACCCGCGCAGTTGGCGCGAAGCGGTCGCCGACACCCTCTGGCAGGCCGATGCGGCTGCCGCCGAGCCATTGCTGGAACTGCTGGAGCGTTACGGCGGCGCTGCGCTCATGCGGGTGCTCGAACGCACCGGCGACGACCAGCGTCGCAGCCGTAGCCTCGACCTCCTCCTGCGCAAGCTGGAACGCCTCGACCCGGCTTCGCAGCAGGCCTTGCGCGCGGCCTGCACGGACCCCGCGGCGTACGGCGCGGGCGATTGGGAACGGGTCCGCCGCCTGGAAAACAGCGGCCTGGTTCGCTTCGGCCTGCACGGCCAGGACCCGCACCCAGCGACAGGCCTTTGCGCCGAGGACTGTCTCGGCCGCGCCCACCGCCAGCTCCAGCAGCATTGCGCCGCCCCTCTGCCGGTGTTCTGCCAAGCTCGCGCCACGCCCGCCGCGACGCCTGCGCAACCCGGCCTGCGCGCCACCCTCGGCCGGCTTGGCTACCGCTTCGCCTTCGGCGCGCGCAATGGCCTGGTGGATACCCGTTGCGACCCGCTGGACCTGCCGCGCATCGAGGTGGACGCGGCGATCGCCGCCCGTCCCGGCCGGCTGGCCTGGCGCATCTATCGTGGAGCCCGTCCATGAGCACGGCCTCCAGCCCATTCCCAAGGAGGCGCGACAGGCAGTCGCCCTCCGCCGGAAGACCGCCCGAACCACGGGAAGCGAACGCGCCGTCGCCCGCCACGCCGCAGCGACGCCGCTCTCAGGGATATGGCCAGCCCAGCTGGCCCGGTATCAGCAAGGATCGTCCCATGACTGCAGACACCCCTACCTCTGTCGCTACCATCAACCACCTGCTGCTCGGCGCGCCCTACACCAGCCCGCTGGTGATCCCCGGCGACTGGCTGGTCGACGAACTGGAAGGCGCCGTGGAAGTCGGCGGCTTCACCGACGGCCTGTTCCGCTGGCCGACGCGCAAGCGCAGCGGCCGCCCTTCGCCGATCCTCTGCGGCGACCTGCTGCGCGCGGTACGTACCGAATGCGCCGAGTCGGTGCAGTTCTGGTGGGGTTTCAGTCCGAGCCTGGTGGGGCGCTGGCGCCGCGCCCTCGGCGTGACCCGCCGCAACAATCCCGGCGACCAGGCGGTGGCGCGCGCCCGCGCCGCCCTCGCCCGCTCGCTGGACCGCAAGGCGCCGCCGAAGGCACCGGCCGCCTGGTCCAGCGAAGAGGTCGAGTTCATCCGCCGCCACGGCAGCAAGCGCAGCCTGGCCTGGTGCGCCTACATGCTCGGCCGCAGCTACCAGAGTGTCGCCAGCAAGGCCGAGGAGCTTTCCCCGCACAGCGGGCGCGACCGCAACAATGCGATCTGGAGCAAGTCCGAGGAAGACCTGCTGCGCCAGCACTACCAGCAGCGCGGCTCGCTATGGTGCGCGCAGCAGACCGGCAAGACCCGCGCGGCGGTATTCCACCGGGCCAAGAAGCTGGGCCTGCAACGGCAGCGGCCGAAACACCCGTGAGGCCGGTCGCCGCCCTCTCCCGCCGAAGCGAGAGAGGGCCAGGGCTCAACCGCGGTAGTAGCGCTGCGCCACGAAGGGCATCTTGCTGACCACCAGGGTCACCGGCTTGCCGCGCACCATCGCCGTCACCTCGCAGCCCAGGCCGGCCAGTTCGTTCGGCACGTAGCCCATGGCCAACGGCGCGTTGAGGCTCGGACCGAAACCGCCGCTGCTGACCTTGCCGATCGCCCGGCCCTGGGCATCGACGATCTCGGCGCCCTCGCGCACCGGCATCCGCCCCTGCGGCAGGAAACCGACGCGCTTGCTGGCAACGCCCTGCGCCTGCTGGGCGAAGATCCGCTCGGCGCCGGGGAAGCCGCCAGCGCGCACGCCGTCGGCGCGACGCGCCTTGGAAATGGCCCAGCCGAGGCTGGCTTCGACCGGCGTGGTGGCGCTGTCCATGTCGTGGCCGTAGAGGCACAGGCCGGCTTCCAGGCGCAGCGAGTCGCGCGCGCCGAGGCCGATCGGCGCCACTTCCGGCTCGGCCAGCAGGCGCCGCGCCAGGGCCTCGGCATGGGCGGCGGGCACGGAGATCTCGTAGCCGTCTTCGCCGGTATAGCCGGAGCGGCTGACGTAGCAGTCCTGGCCGAGCAGCTCGACGCGGGCGAACTGCATGAAGGTCATCTGCGCCACCTGCGGCGCCAGGCGCTCCAGCACCCGCACCGCCGCCGGTCCCTGGAGGGCGAGCAAGGCACGCTCCTCGAACAGCGGCTCGACGCTGCAACGGCCCTCCAGGTGACGACGCAGGTGCGCCAGGTCCTGGTGCTTGCAGGCGGCGTTGACCACCAGCAACAGGCAATCGCCGAGGTTGGCCACCATCAGGTCGTCGAGGATCCCGCCCTGCTCGTCGGTGAACAACGCGTAGCGCTGCTGGCCCACCGGCAGGTCGAGGATGTCCACCGGCACCAGGCTTTCCAAGGCCAGCGCCGCATCGGCGCCCACCAGGCGGATCTGGCCCATGTGCGAGACGTCGAACAGACCGGCGTGCTCGCGGGTGTGCAGGTGCTCCTTGAGCACCCCGGCCGGGTACTGCACCGGCATGTCGTAGCCGGCGAAGGGCACCATCTTCGCCCCCAGTTCCAGGTGCAGGGCGTGCAGGGGCGTCTTGGCGAGGGTTTCTGCGGTCATGTTTCACTCCATGGCATCCCGGCCTCCTGTCTGCCGGAGAGCCGCGATCGATTGTCGGGAAAGAAAAAAGAAGCGCCGGCGCAGCGGCGCGGTTCAGCATTCGATGATGTTCACGGCGAGGCCGCCGCGCGCGGTTTCCTTGTATTTGCTTTTCATGTCGGCGCCGGTCTGGCGCATGGTGCGGATGACCTTGTCGAGAGAGATGAAGTGCTGGCCGTCGCCGCGCAGGGCCATGCGCGCCGCGTTGATGGCCTTCACCGAAGCCATCGCGTTGCGTTCGATGNAGATGAAGTGCTGGCCGTCGCCGCGCAGGGCCATGCGCGCCGCGTTGATGGCCTTCACCGAAGCCATCGCGTTGCGTTCGATGCAGGGCACCTGGACCAGCCCGCCAACCGGGTCGCAGGTCAGCCCGAGGTTGTGCTCCATGCCGATCTCGGCGGCGTTCTCGACCTGCTGCACGCTACCGCCGAGCACTTCGCAGAGCGCCCCGGCGGCCATCGAGCAGGCCACCCCGACCTCGCCCTGGCAACCGACCTCGGCGCCGGAGATCGAGGCGTTTTCCTTGTAGAGGATGCCGATCGCCGCGGCGGTGAGCAGGAAGCGCACCACGCCGTCGTCGTCGGCCCCGGGGATGAAGCGCGCGTAGTAATGCAGCACCGCCGGAATGATCCCCGCCGCGCCGTTGGTCGGCGCGGTCACCACGCGGCCGCCGCTGGCGTTCTCCTCGTTCACCGCCAGGGCGTAGAGGTTGACCCAGTCGAGCACGCTGAGGGCGTCGCGCAGGCCGGCCTCCGGCCGCTGGCACAACTGGCGGTGGAGCGCCGCCGCGCGGCGCCTGACCTTCAGTCCGCCGGGCATGATGCCCTCGTTGCGGCAGCCGGCCTCGACGCAATCCTGCATCACCTGCCAGATACGCAGCAGGCCGGCGCGGGTTTCCTCGGCGGGGCGCCAGGCCTTCTCGTTCTCGGCCATCAACTGGCTGATCGACAGGCCTTCGCGGACGCAATGGTCGAGCAGTTGCCGCGCGGTCTTGAAGGGGAACGCCAGCGGCGTGCGGTCCTCGACGATGCGGTCGAGGCCGGCGGCCTCGTCGTCGACCACGAAACCGCCGCCCACCGAGTAGTACTCGCGGCTGCGGACCTGCAGGCCGGCGGCGTCGAAGGCACGGAAGATCATGCCGTTGGGATGGTAGGCCAGCGGCTTGCGGATCAGCGCCAGGTGTTCCTTCTCGACGAAGCGGATCGGCCGCTCGCCGAGCAGGCGCAGCTCGCCGCTGGAACGGATGGCATCGAGCCGGGCGGGAATCGCGGCGGTATCCACCGTGTCCGGCTGCTCGCCCTCCAGGCCGAGCAGTACCGCCTTGTCGCTGCCGTGGCCCTTGCCGGTGGCGCCGAGCGAGCCGTACAGCTCGACCTTGACGCTGGCAGTGGCCTCCAGCAACCCCTCGCGCCTCAGCCCCTCGGCGAAGCGCGCAGCGGCACGCATCGGCCCCACGGTGTGGGAGCTGGACGGCCCGATGCCGATCTTGAACAGATCGAAGACACTCAGGGACATGCTCGTCTCCGCTTGCGGATTGGCCGCCACCACGGCGGCGTTCCTGTTCAATCAGCGTAGACCGGGAAGTGCCGGCAGAATTCGCCGACCTGGCCCCTGACCCGTTCGCCGACCTCGGGATTGTCGATATCGTCGAGGATGTCGCAGATCCAGCCAGCCAGTTCTCGGCACTCGCCCTCGCGGAAACCGCGAGTGGTCACCGCTGGGGTGCCGATGCGGATGCCGGAGGTGACGAACGGGCTCTGTGGATCGTTCGGCACGGCGTTCTTGTTCACCGTGATGTGCGCCGCTCCGAGCGCCGCGTCGGCGGCCTTGCCGGTCAGCCCCTGCTTCACCAGGCTGATCAGCATCAGGTGGTTGTCGGTGCCGCCGGAAAC
>NZ_JAJQKY010000027.1:0-71371 GCF_021213715.1 Pseudomonas sp. CP-1 | reverse complement strand
CAACGCCCTGACCGCCTACGCCAGCGCCGAGGACCAGCACATCCGTGCCCTCGGCAACTGGCAGACCTCGCGCCTGCGACTGGCGGCCAGCCTCGGTCGCCTGGGCTTCTGGAGCCTGCGCTGAAAAGCCCGGAAAGCGCCGCTGCCCTCTACCTCTCGCGCTTGTCCGGCTGGCCGCCATCGCGCAGGATGCACCCAGCCCCCGCGACGAGAGACCGCATGATCGACGACATCCGCTACCTGATCGTATTCGCCAAGATCGCCGAGACCGGCTCCGTCTCCGGCGGCGCCGAGGCGCTGGGCCTGAGCGCCGCGACCGCCAGCCTGCACCTGTCCAGGCTGGAACGGAACCTGGGCCGTGCGCTGCTCTACCGCAACAGCCGCAAGCTGTCGCTGACCCAGGACGGCACGCAGTTGCTGGACACCGCCCGCTCCATGCTGGAACTCTACGAGAAGGGCTTCATCGAGTTCCGCCAGCGCGCCGTCTCGACCCGCAACAGCCTGCGCATCTCGATGCCCGCGGTATTCGTCAACAGCGACTTCACCCGTCACCTGGCAGCCTTCATCGAGGAGCATCCCGACCTCGACCTCGGCATCGCCTGCGACGACAGCCGCCACGACATCATCGGCGACGGCATCGACATCGCCTTCCGCATCGGCGACCTGCCGGACAGCTCGCTGAAGGCCCGTCACCTGTTCCTGCTGCCGCGCCAGGTAGTGGCGGCACCGGCATTCCTGGCCCGGCACGCGCCGCTGGAACACCCGCGCGACCTGCAGCGGCTGGAATGGATCGGGCTCGGCATGCGCCCCGACAGCCGGCTATTCCGTCATGCGCGGGACGACGAGGAGGTACGCGTCGACTACACCCCGCGGGTGCGCGTCGACAGCGTCGAAGCCTCCTGCCGCCTGGCCCGCCTCGGCGTCGGCCTGGCCGCGCCGCCGACCTACCTGAGCGACGAGCCGATCCGTCGCGGCGAGTTGCGCGCGGTGCTGCCGGAATGGCGCCTGGAGCCGTTGAAGGTGTATGCGGTGTGGCCGCCCAACGTACCCGCCAGCAGCATCGCCTATACCCTCATCAATCGCCTCTACGAGGCCTTCAATCCGGGCTAGCGGCGAGCTGCAGGTAGAGCATGTAGCCGGCGGTCAGCACCAGGGTGCCGCCCATCGCCCGATTGAACAGGCGCACCCGCCGGGGGCTGTCGAGCAGCAGCGCCACGCGGTCACCGAGCAGTGCCCAGGCGGCCAGCGAGAGGTAGCAGACCACCAGGTAGATGGCCATGAAGACCAGCAGCGGCGCGTGCGTGCTCGGGCTGGCGAACAAGGCCACGCCGGAAGCGCAGGCGATCCAGGCCTTGGGATTGAGCCATTGCAGGAGCACGCCCTGGAAGAACCCGGGGACCCCGTTTTCCTCCAGGGCCAGGCGTGGATCCGCGGTGGCGATGCGGTAGCCGACATGGGCGATGAACGCCGCGCCGGCCATCCCCAGGTAGTCGAAGAAGCGCGGGTAGGCCTCGATCGCGCGGACGAACCAGAAGCCGACGAAGGCCAGCAGCAGGACGAAGCCGAGGGTGGCGCCGGTGACGAACGGCAGGGTCCGGCGGAAACCATGGTTGGCGCCGGAAGCGACGATGGTCAGGTTCACCGGACCGGGGGAAATCGACAGGCTCAGGGAGAACGCGCCCATGGCGAGCAGCAGGGCTAGCGGCATGGGTCGAACTCCCCGGTCGGGTTGCGGGCTGGCTGGTGCGGGGCGGGCATGGGTTTCCTCCGTAGGGTCCTGGCGGGGCGCGACCGAACGGGTTGCGCCGCTGCCCGGAACGCTACAGGGAAAGCCCACCGGCATTAACGGGGCAAGGCTCAAGGCTGGTTTTGATTTTCCGCGCTTGACGACTGCGCCGGCCGCCGGCGCACCTCAGTCGTCCGCCTGGCCCGGCATGCGGATGCCATGCCGGCGCACCCGCCGATACAGGGTCGCTCGCGAGATACCCAGTTCCCGCGCCGCGGCCATGGGTTTCCAGCGATGCCGCACGAGGGCGTCGAGCAGGGCGTCGCGCTCCGGACCGCCGCCGCTCTCGCACGCACTGGCCGGTGTCCGGCCTTCGCCACGCAGCTCTGCCGGAAGGTCGGCGAGTTGCAGGGTGGCGCCGCCGCACAGCGCGCAGGCGTAGCGCAACACATGCCGCAATTGGCGGACATTGCCCGGCCAGCGATAGCCGAGCAGGCATTCCAGGGCTGCCTCGCCGAGTTCGATGCGTACGCCGCAGTGCGCGGTTTCCTCGTCGAGGATGCGCCGGATCAGCGCCAGCCGGTCGCTGCGTTCGCGTAGCGGCGGCAGTTCGAAGCGGGCGCCGCCGAGGCGGAAGTAGAGATCCTCGCGGAAGCCGCCGGCCGCCACCAGCGCCGCCAGGTCGCGGTGGGTGGCGCAGATCACCTGGATATCCACAGCCTGCCGGCGCGCAGCCCCCAGCGGCGCCACCTCGCCCTCGGCCAGCACGCGCAGCAGGCGGGTCTGCAGGCCCAGCGGCATGTCACCGATCTCGTCGAGGAACAGGGTACCGCCATCGGCCTGCTGCAGCAGGCCGCGCATCCCTTTCGCCGCCGCGCCGGTAAAGGCTCCGCCAACGTAGCCGAACAGCTCGCTCTCGATCAGGCTTTCGGGAATCGCCGCGCAGTTGAGCGCGACGAAGGGTTTGTCGCGACGGGCGCTGGCCTGGTGCAACTGGCGGGCGAAAACCTCCTTGCCGGCGCCGGTCTCGCCCTGGATCAGCACCGGCAGGTTGCGGTCCTTGACCCGCACCGCCAGGCGCAGGCTTTCGGCGATGCGCGGGTCGAGCGCAGCGTCGTCGGGCACCTCGCGCTCCAGCCGCCGCGCCTTGGCCCGCGGCGCGCTGAGACGCACGTGCAGCTCGCCGGCCTGGCCGCGCAGCAGGCACGGCGCCTGGTCGGCGGCGGCGTGCAGGGCGTCGAGGTCGAACACCTCGCCGATGTGGCTCGGCACCTGCCCCAGGCGCTGCCGCAGGTAGTGCCGCGCCGCCGGGTTCAACGCCAGCAGGCGCCCATCGGCGTCCCAGGCGAACAGGTAGTCCGGCTGGCTGTCGACGTAGCCCGGCGCACGGTGCGCGCGCAGCACCCAATGGCCCTGGGCGCTGTGCATGAAGAAGGCGTTCTCGATCTCCCGCGCGCTCTGCGCCACCATCTGCCGGATCAGATGCTGGCTACGGCGGTCGTCCGGCGATTGCACGGCGGAAACGTCGAGCACACCGAGCAACTCGCCCTGCGGATCGAAGACCGGCGCCGCGGAACAGGTCAGGTCGATGAAGGCGGCGCGGAAGTGATCGCGCTTGTGCACCGTCACCGCAGTCCTGTCGGTGAGTACGGCGGCCACCCCGCAGGTGCCCTCCTCGCCTTCCGACCAGCAGGTGCCGAGGTACAGCCCGGCCTTGCGGCAGTCGTTGCGGATGGTCGACTCGACACGGTAGTCGATGGTCCGCCCCTGGGCATCGGTGAGCAGTACGCAGTAGTCGGCATCGCGCACCCGTCCATGCAGTCGCGCCACCTCTTCGCTGGCGATGCGCAGGAACAGTTCGGAACGCTCGCGACATTCGTCGAGGAGGGTCTGCGAGAGAATCCGCGGCCCTTGCAGGGACCCCGGGTCGAGACGGTGCTGCTCCATGGAGCGGCGCCAGGAGTCGAGGATCGGCGTCGGCACCGGCGCCTGCGGCAGGCGCGCGGCGTTCCTCAGGACACGGCTGACACAGTCCACATGGTCCTTCGAGTGTGCGGAAAGCATGGGGCCTCCGTTGCTCGGCATCTTGTTGTTGTGCCGCCCATTAAGCGCCCATCGGCGACCCTCGACAAGCGCCGGGCCGCCACAGCCGACGACTGAGACGGAGCGTCTCAGCGTCTCGCCGGGAACCCGTGCGCGATGACATGGGTTGTCTCGCCGGACGTCGCCCCGGCGGTCGCCGGCCTTCCCATGCCGGCGCTCTACGACGGGCCTTCCGGCCGCCACGCCGCAACCTGGCATCGGCCTTGCTCCAGCCACGGCGACGGCAGGGCGGACTGTCCGCTCCTCCCAACGCCCTGCCGCATACACCTACAAGAACAATCAGAGGTGAAGCATGCACGCTACGTCGTCCGACGATTTCTCCCTGTCTTCCCGGGTCGCGCTGGTGACCGGCGCCGGACGCGGCATCGGCCGGGGCATCGCCCTCGCCCTGGCGCGCGCCGGCGCCGACGTGGCGGTGGCCGACCTCGATCCGCAGGTCGCCGAGGAAACCGCCGCCGCGATCCGCAGCCTCGGTCGCCGCAGCCTGGCCCTTGGGGTCGACGTCAGCGACGGCGACAGCGTCCGGGCGATGGTCGAGCGGGTCGCCACGGAGTTCGGCCGGCTCGACGTGGCGGTGAACAATGCCGGGGTGATCAGCATCCGCAAGGTCGCCGAACTCAGCCTCGCCGACTGGGACCGGGTGATGAACGTCAACGCCCGCGGCGTGTTCCTCTGCTGCCAGGCCGAACTGCCGCTGATGCAGGCGCAGCGCTGGGGGCGGATCGTCAACCTGTCATCGATCGCCGGCAAGGTCGGTCTCCCAGACCTCGCCCACTACTGTGCCTCGAAGTTTGCCGTGATCGGTTTCAGCAATGCCCTGGCCAAGGAGGTCGCGCGCGACGGGGTGACGGTCAACGCGCTCTGCCCGGGAATAGTCGGCACCGGAATGTGGCGCGGCGAGGACGGCTTGTCGGGCCGCTGGCGGCAGGCCGGCGAAAGCGAGGCGCAGTCCTGGGAACGCCACCAGGCCAGCCTGCTGCCCCAGGGTGAGGCGCAGACCGTCGAAGACATGGGCCAGCTCGTCGTCTACCTGGCCTGCGCGCCGCACGTCACCGGCCAGGCCATCGCCGTCGACGGCGGATTCTCGCTATGACCCCGCCCTCGCCGATCGTCGGCATCATCGCCAACCCGGCCTCCGGTCGCGACCTGCGTCGCCTCACCGCCCATGCCGGGCTGCACTCCAGCACCGACAAGGCATCGGTGGTGCAACGCCTGCTCGCCGCCTTCGGCGCCACCGGCATCCGCCATGCGTTGCTGCCGCCGGACATGACCGGCATCGCCGCCGCCGTGCTCCGGGCCAGCCAGACCCGCCAGGCCCGCGACGGCCACTGGCCGTTCCTGGAGTTCCTCGACATGCCGCTGCGCCAGAGCGTCGAGGATACCCGCCTGGCGGCGCGGCGCATGGTCGAGCGCGGCGTGGCGCTGATCGCCGTGCTCGGCGGCGACGGCACGCACAAGGCAGTGGCCGCCGAGGTCGGCGACGTCCCCCTGCTGGCGCTGTCCACCGGGACCAACAACGCCTTCCCGGAGCTGCGCGAAGCCACCGGCGCGGGGCTCGCCGGCGGCCTCTGCGCCAGCAACCGGGTGCCGCCGGAGATCGGCCTGCGACGCAACAAGCGCCTGCTGGTGCGCGAGCCGCGCCGCGGGCTCTGCGAGTGGGCGCTGGTGGACGTCGCGGTGTCGCCGCAGCCGTTCATCGGCGCCCGCGCCATCAGTCGCGCCGAAGACCTCGCCGAAGTCTTCGTCAGCTTCGCCGAACCCCACGCCATCGGCCTTTCGGCGCTTTGCGGACTGTGGTCGCCGGTGAGCCGCGAGGAGCCCCACGGCGCCTGGATGCGCCTGCATCCGGACGCCCGCGAGAGCCTGCTGGTGCCGCTGGCGCCGGGCCTGCTGGTGGGCTGCGGGGTCTCTGCCGCCGGCTACCTGCAACCCGGCGTGGCCCACGCGCCGAGCCTGTCCAGCGGGACCCTGGCGCTGGACGGAGAGCGCGAGATCGAATTCAGCGCCACCGACCGCCCGAGCATCACCCTCGACCCTTCCGGCCCGTTCAGCGTCGATGTGCCGGCCACCCTCGCCTACGCCGCCCGCCATCGCCTGCTGGCCGGCCAGCGAACCCCGATGACCCCGTGAAGACAACCTGGAGAACAACAAGATGTCCACTCTGAGCACCGACCAACTGCTCCATGCCTACCGCGTGATGCGCACCATCCGCGCCTTCGAGGAACGCCTGCACGTCGAGTTCGCCACGGGCGAGATACCCGGCTTCGTCCACCTCTACGCCGGCGAGGAAGCCTCCGCCGCCGGCGTGATGGCGCACCTGCGCGACGACGACTGCATCGCCTCCACCCATCGCGGCCACGGCCACTGCATCGCCAAGGGCGTAGACGTGCACGGCATGATGGCGGAGATCTATGGCAAGAAGACCGGGGTCTGCCAGGGCAAGGGCGGCTCCATGCATATCGCCGACCTGGAGAAAGGCATGCTCGGCGCCAACGGAATCGTCGGCGCCGGCGCGCCGCTGGCCGCCGGCGCCGCGCTGGCGGCCAAGCTGAAAGGCAGCGATGCGGTGGCGGTGGCCTTCTTCGGCGATGGCGGCTCCAACGAAGGCGCGGTGTTCGAGGCGATGAACCTGGCCGCGGTGTGGAACCTGCCGTGCCTGTTCGTCGCCGAGAACAACGGCTATGCCGAGGCCACCGCGGCCAACTGGTCGGTGGCCTGCGACCACATCGCCGACCGCGCCGCCGGTTTCGGCATGCCCGGGGTGACCGTCGACGGCTTCGACTTCTTCGCCGTCCACGAGGCTGCCGGCGCCGCCATCGAGCGCGCCCGCGCCGGCGAGGGGCCGTCGCTGATCGAAGTCAAGCTGACCCGCTACTACGGACACTTCGAGGGCGACGCACAGACCTACCGCGATCCCGACGAAGTAAAGCACTACCGGGAAACCCGCGACTGCCTCAAGCAGTTCCGCGAACGCACCTGCCACGCCGGCCTGCTCTCCGCCAGCGACCTGGACGCCATCGACGCCGAGGTCGAGGCGCGCATCGAGGATGCCGTGCAGCGCGCGAAGAACGATCCCAAGCCGGAGCCGGACGACCTGCTGCGCGACGTCTACGTGTCCTATCCCTGAGTCGCCCGAAAACAAGAACGAGGAGAACCATCATGGCGAGAAAGATCAGCTACCAGCAGGCCATCAACGAGGCGCTGGCCCAGGAAATGCGCCGCGACCCGAGCGTCTTCATCATGGGCGAAGACAATGCCGGCGGCGCCGGCGCGCCCGGCGAGGACGACGCCTGGGGCGGCGTGCTGGGGGTCACCAAGGGCCTCTACCACCAGTTCCCCGGCCGCGTGCTGGATACCCCGTTGTCAGAGATCGGCTATGTCGGCGCCGCGGTCGGCGCCGCCACCCGCGGCATGCGCCCGGTGTGCGAACTGATGTTCGTCGACTTCGCCGGTTGCTGCCTGGACCAGATCCTCAACCAGGCCGCCAAGTTCCGCTACATGTTCGGCGGCAAGGCGGTCACCCCGCTGGTGATCCGTACCATGGTCGGCGCCGGCCTGCGCGCCGCCGCCCAACATTCGCAGATGCTCACTTCGCTATGGACCCACATCCCCGGCCTCAAGGTGGTCTGCCCGTCGTCGCCCTACGACGCCAAGGGCCTGCTGGTCCAGGCGATCCGCGACAACGACCCGGTGATCTTCTGCGAGCACAAGCTGCTCTATTCGATGCAGGGCGAGGTACCCGAGGAGCTGTACAGCGTACCCTTCGGCGAGGCGAACTTCCTCCGCGACGGCGACGACGTCACCCTGGTGACCTACGGCCGCATGGTCCACCTGGCGCTGGACGCCGCCGCCAGCCTGGCGCGCCAGGGCATCTCCTGCGAAGTACTGGACCTGCGCAGCACCAGCCCGCTGGACGAGGACAGCATTCTCGAAAGCGTGGAAAAGACCGGCCGCCTGGTGGTGGTCGACGAAGCCAACCCACGCTGCTCGATGGCCACCGACATCGCCGCGCTGGTCGCCGAACGGGCCTTCTCCGCGCTGCGCGCGCCGATCCGCCGGGTCACCGCGCCCCATACGCCGGTGCCTTTCTCCGACGCCCTGGAAGACCTCTACATCCCCGACGCGGCGAAGATCGAGGCAGCCGTGCGCCAGGCCCTGGAAGGGAGGGACGCGGCATGAGCCGGATCCATACACTGACCATGCCCAAGTGGGGCCTGTCGATGACCGAGGGTCGGGTGGACGCCTGGCTCAAGGAAGAGGGCGCGCATATCGAGAAAGGCGACGAGGTGCTCGACGTGGAGACCGACAAGATCTCCAGCAGCGTCGAGGCGCCCTTCTCGGGCGTGCTGCGGCGCAAGGTGGCGCGCGAGGACGAGACCCTGGCGGTCGGCGCGCTGCTCGGCGTGGTGGTCGAGGGCGAGGCGAGCGACGAGGAGATCGACGCACTGGTGCAACGCTTCCAGGCCGAATTCGTACCCGCCGACGAGGACGCTGGGGATAGCGGACCGGCACCGCGGAAAGTCGAGCTGGACGGGCGCCTCCTGCGCTATTTCGACCGCAGCGAGGGCGATCCGGCGCTACTGCTGATCCACGGTTTCGGTGGCGACCTGAACAACTGGTTGTTCAACCACGAGGCGCTGGCCGCCGAGCGGCGGGTGATCGCTCTAGACCTGCCGGGCCACGGCGAGTCCGGCAAGGCCCTGGTGCGCGGCGACCTCGATGAACTCAGCGGCAGCGTGCTGGCCCTGCTCGACCACCTCGACCTGGAACAGGTACACCTGGCCGGTCACTCCATGGGGGGAGCGGTGGCGCTGAACTGCGCGCGCCTGGCGCCGCAGCGGGTGCTGTCGCTGAGCCTGATCGGCAGCGCCGGCCTCGGCGAGGAGATCAACGGCGACTACCTCCGCGGCTTCGTCGAGGCGGCCAACCGCAACGCGTTGAAGCCGCAACTGGTGCAGTTGTTCTCCGACCCCGCGCTGGTCACCCGGCAGATGCTCGAGGACATGCTCCGCTACAAGCGCCTGGAAGGCGTCGATGCGGCCCTGCGCCAGTTGCTGGACAACCTGTTCGCCGACGGTCGCCAGCGCAACGACCTGCGTGCCGTGGCGAGCGAGGGCCGCCAGCCGGTCCTGGCGATCTGGGGCAGCGATGACGCGATCATCCCGGCGCGGCATGCCGAGGGCCTGCCAGCCCAGGTGGAGATCATTCCCGGACAGGCGCACATGGTGCAGATGGAAGCCGCCGAGCAGGTCAACCGCCTGCTGCTCGACTTCCTCCGCCAGCATTGAGGAGACGACCGACATGAACAGTTCCCCGCAAGCCAACGCGGCGATGCGCGCCGCCGTCTGGCACGGCCGCCACGATATCCGCGTGGAAGACGTGCCGCTCCCGGCCGAGCCGCCGCCCGGCTGGGTGCAGATCCGCGTGCACTGGTGCGGCATCTGCGGCTCCGACCTGCACGAATACCTGGCCGGCCCGGTATTCATCCCCGTGGAGGCGCCGCACCCGCTCACCGGCCTCAAGGACCAATGCATCCTCGGCCACGAGTTCAGCGGCGAAATCGTCCGCCTCGGCAACGGCGTGACCGGCTTCGCCGTCGGCCAGGCGGTCGCCGCAGACGCCTGCCAGCATTGCGGCACCTGCTACTACTGCCGGCATGGGCTGTACAACATCTGCGAGAACCTGGCCTTCACCGGGCTGATGAACAACGGCGCCTTCGCCGAATACGTCAACGTACCGGCCAACCTGCTCTACGCCCTGCCGGCCGGATTTCCCAGCGAGGCCGGCGCGCTGATCGAGCCGCTGGCGGTGGGCATGCACGCGGTGAAGAAGGCCGGCAGCCTGCTCGGGCAGAACGTGGTGGTGGTCGGCGCCGGCACCATCGGCCTGTGCACCATCATGTGCGCGCGCGCCGCCGGCGCGGCACAGGTGATCGCCCTGGAGATGTCCTCGGCGCGCAAGGCCAAGGCCCTGGAGGTCGGCGCCAGCCAGGTGCTCGACCCCTCGCGGTGCGACGCCCTAGGCGAAATCCGCGCCCTCACCGGCGGGCTTGGCGCCGACGTCAGCTTCGAATGCATCGGCAACAAGCACACCGCCAAGCTGGCCATCGATGCCATCCGCAAGGCCGGCAAATGCGTGCTTGTGGGAATCTTCGAGGAGCCCAGTGAATTCAATTTCTTCGAGCTGGTTTCCACCGAGAAGCAGTTGCTCGGGGCCCTCGCCTACAACGGCGAGTTCGCCGACGTGATCGCCTTCATAGCCGACGGCCGCCTCGACATCGCACCGCTGGTGACCGGTCGCATCGGCCTGGAAGAAATCGTCGAGCGCGGTTTCGAAGAGTTGGTGAACAACAAGGAGCACAACGTGAAGATCATCGTCTCGCCGGGCGGCTGACGCTTCAGCCCTTGTCGCGCTTGCGACACAGCCCCGCGGCCGGCGGGGCTTGCTTTACGAAACGCAGAGACGCGGGCGGAGGCTCAGAACCACTTGTCGTTGCGCTTGCGCCGCACCCTCAGCAGCGACGGCAGGATCAGCCCGGCGAACAGGCCGGCGCCGGCGATGCTGCCGCCGTAGACCATGTAGCGCATCAGCACCTGCTTGTTCTCGTCGCCCAGTTGCGCCTGCACCGCACGCAGGTCGGAGCGGGCCTTGCCGAGCTCGGCGTCCAGGTTGCTGCGCGCCGCCTGCAATTCGTCGATCAACTTCTTGCGCGTGTCGAGGGTTTCCTGCATGCCCTGCACGCGGGTCTTCCAGGTGTCGTTGATGCCGTCCAGCTCGGCGGTCAGGGCGGCCACCTTCTGTTCCAGTTGCGGCAGGCGCTCGGCCTGGCCGGGAACCTCCTGCAAGTCGCGGCTGGGAATCCACACGGTGCTGCCGTTCTCGCCGCGCACCTGGCTGTAGTTGCCCTGGGTGCCGAGCAGCTCGACCTTCTGCCCGGAGGTGAGGGTGCCGACGATGCGATAGCCATCGGTGGGGCCGCTGCGCACGAAAGTGGTCAGGCTGTCGCTCACCCAGCGCGCGTTGCCGGTCGCCTCCTCGGCCTGCGCCGGGGCGCCGGCCGCCAGCAGGCCGCCGAGCAGGCAGGCTCCGATGACGCGGTTCTGGAACGGGGAAAGAGCGGCGGGGATGCGACGGGATAGGGACATGGCAATCTTCACATGGCGAGAGAACGAAACCCGCAAAGGGGAGCGAAAAAGCCGGCCAGTCGAATTGTTATGGACAAGCGCGCGACCGGGGCGGGACTACCGCATGGCCAAGGGCCATGCGCCCGGCCCGGTTGGGCCGACGGCTGACAGACAGCGCTCGGGGCGATTGAGTTCACTCGTTTCCGCAGGAATGGATGGATGGTTGTAACAGCAGAATGCCAGGCCTGCCGACGGCCAGCGCTGCCCAGGCTGCGACCTGTCCGGATGATCCCCGGGGTACGACGGTATCTACGCCAAGGCAGAGGCTCCCTCGCCTGTACCACGCCCCACCGGTCGGATGGCGTGCTGCGATACAGCGGGCCCGTCAGGCGGCCAACCGCAGGCGGTCACTCGCTCGCCATCGCCGCCAGGTCGCGGCCGTCGCCGGCCCTTTCCATCATTCCTCTGCCAGGTGCCCGGCGAAGGTAGTGGCGCTATAGCGCTCGCGGAACAGCCCCTTCTCCACCAGGCGCGGCACCACCTGTTCGAGGAACAGCCGCAGCGAGCCGACCGAGCCTCCCGGCGCGGCGATGAAACCGTCCATGGCGCCGGCGGCGGCCCAGTCGACGATCTGCTCGACGGCATCGTCCACCGTACCGATGACCTGCCAGTGCGCCGCGGAAACCACCTCGGGGCGCAGCAGCAACTGGTCCAGGCGTAACGTCTCGCGCTCGATCAGGCGCCGCAGCAGGTCGGTGTGGGTGCGGCTGCCGGGGTTGGCCACCGGCGGCGGCAGGTCGGCCGCGGAAATCGGCCGGTCCAGCGGCCAGTCGCTGAGGTCGAGGCCGAGCATCTGCCTGATCGTGGCGAACTTGCGCGCGCGGTCCAGGCGCGCGTGGGTCTGCATGAAGATTTCCCGCGCCTCCTCGCGGCTCTCCGCCAGGTACAGGCTGAAGCCCGGCAGCAGGCGCACGTCGCGCGGCGAGCGACCGTGGCGTTCGGCGCGGCGGGAAAGGTCGCGGCGCAGTTCCAGGGCAGCCTCCTTGTCCGGAGTCGGCGCGAACACCAGGTCGGCCACCGAGGCGGCGAAGTCGCGCCCGCTCTCGGAGGCGCCGGCCTGCACCAGGGGAATCCGCGCCTCGCCGAAGGCCGGCAGGTTGAGCGGTCCCTTGACCTTGAGGAATTCGCCGTCGTGGTCGACCGGGCGCACCCGGGAAACGTCGGCGTAGCGGCCGCTCTCGCGGTCGACCAGGAGTGCCTCGCGGGGGAAGCTGTCCCACAGGTCGTGCACCAGCCGGGTGAACTCGGCGGCGCGCGCGTAGCGCTGCTCCGCATCGGGCATCGCGTCCAGGCCGAAGTTCTCGTGGCCCTGCAGCGCGGTGACGATGTTCCAGCCGGCGCGGCCGTTGCTGATCCAGTGCAGCGATTGCAGCTGCCGGGCCACCACGTAGGGCGGATAGAACGTGGTGGAGACCGTCGACACCAGGCCGATCCGCGAGGTTTCGCGGGCGACCGCGGCAAGCAGTACGGTGGGATCCAGGCTGGCGAAGCCGGAGCCGGTCTCCAGCACGTCCAGTGGCAGGCTGCTGACGTCCGGGCGAAACACGAAGTCGAGGTGGGCGGCTTCGGAGCGCCTGGCGATGTCGACGGCGAAATCGCTGCCGAAGATGCCTTCGATGTTGCTGTCGGGGCGCCGCCAGGCATCGCCGCTGAGCCAGGTGGGGGCCAGCGACATGCCGATGTGCAGGCGTTTCGGGGTACTCATCGTGCCAATCTCCTGTATGGGCTCTGGGGCCGGCTTCTCGGGGCGCCTAGAAGGTGCCCTTGATGCCGATGCCGAGGGTCCGCGGCTGCGTCATGCTCGCCTCGATGCCGCCGATCCCCCGGTTTTCCTGCATGTAGGTGGGCGAGCGGTCGTCGAACACGTTCTTCACGTAGCCATAGAGCTGCACCTGGTCGTTGAAGCGGTAGCTGGCGCGGGCGTCGGTGAGGGTGTAGGCCTTGATCGAGTAGGCCTTGGTGTTGGCGGTGTCCGAGTAGTAGCCGTCCAGGTAGCGCACCTGGGCGTTCAGGTTGAGGCGCTCGGTGACGTCCCAGCTCGGTCCGAAGCTGAGGGTATAGCCCGGCGAGCGGGCGAACTCGTTGTGCTCGTAGCCGGTATTGCCGGACATCTCGTCGATCCGGGTGCGTAGCACGCCGGCGCTGGCCTTCAGCCGCAGGTCGTCGCGCAGGCGGTAGTCGAGGTCCAGCTCCATGCCGTAGGCATGGGCCTTCTCGGCGTTGATGGTGTACGACTGCGCCACCCCCGGCGAAACCACCACCGGGATGTTGTACTGGGCGTCCTTGAAATCCATGAAGAACAGGTTGCCGTTCAGCAGCAGGCGGCCGTCGAGCAGGCTGGCGCGGGTGAACAGTTCGTAGTTCCAGATGGTTTCTTCCTTGAAGTAGGCCCAGTTGCGGGTGGTCAGGTTGAGCGACACGCCGCCGGGGTTGTAGCCGCGGCTGACCAGGCCACCGACGGTCCAGTCCGGGGTCGCGGCGAAGGCCAGGGAGACTTTCGGCAGGAAGGCCGAGAAGGTCTTCTGGTAGTCCAGCGGACGCGGCGCCAGCACCGAGTTGCCGCTGCGCTCGATGCGATCCTCCTGGTAGCGCAGGCCGGTGGTCAGGGTCCAGCGGTCGCTCAGGCGGTAGTTCAGCTCGCCGAACACACCGAGGTTCTTCTTCGTGTCGTCGAAGGCCGACAGCCCGCGCAGGTGCAGCGTCTCGTCGGTGCGGGTACGGGCGTAGTAGACCCCGCCCATGCCGCTGACCCGGTCCTCCTGCTCGCCGAAGCTGATCCGCGATTCGTTGGAGGCGTTCTTCTGGCGGATGTCGGCGTCGCCCTCGCCGCCCGCGCCGGTGGTGCGGTGCACCGAGGACAGCGAGTACTGCGCCTGGTTGAACAGGCGGATGCCGTTGTCGAGGTCATAGGCGACGTCGAGGATGCTGGTGTTGGTGTCCTGCTCCCAGCTGGGCATGGTGGTCGAGCGATGGTCGAGCTTGTCGAACGGGCGGGTCGCCGCTTCCTGGGTCGGGCGGTTGCTGTCGTTGTGGGAGAAGGTGAACTTGCTCTCCAGGCCCGGAATTCCGCTGGGCAGCCAGAGCAGCTTGGCGCGCGCGTTGAGGGCGCGGAAGTCCTGGTCGGTACCGCTGTCCTGGAACTTCGGGTTGTCGTAGTCGATGAAGGTGTCGCGGCCCGCGTAGTCCACCGCCAGGCGCCCGGCGAAGTCCTGCGCCAGCGGGCCGGACACTGCGATCGAGCTGCGCCGCGAATGGTAGCTGCCGATCTCCGCCTGGTAGGCAGCCTCGGGGCTGAAGGTCGGGTCCTTGGTGTTGACGATGATCGCCCCGGCGATGGCGTTGGCGCCCTGGGAGGTGGTCTGCGGGCCGCGGAACACCTCGATGCTGTCGACGTCCCAGACCGAGGTCGCGCCGAAGAACATCTCGTTGTAGTTCAGGTAGTGGCCATCGAGGTTGATCGTCGCCCGCGGCACGGTGCCGCCCCAGAACACGTTCTGCCCGTTGTTCGGGCCCTGGGTGTCCTGGCCGCGGATGATCGGCGCGCCCACCGAGTCGGTGTAGACCACGTTGGGACTGCCATTGATCACCTCGGCGACCGAGGCGTTGCCGGTCTGCTTGCGGTCGATGTCGCGGGCGCTGGTGAGCGATACCGAGGACGCCGTGTCCTTCAGCGAGCGTTCACGTTTCTCGCCGGTCACGACCAGCGCCTCGAGGGCGGCGGGTTCGTCCTCGGCGGGCGGGTTTTCCCGGGCCAGTGCCGATGGCGAGGCGAGCAGGGTGGACAGCGTGACGACGCCGATTCCCCGGTTGAGCGTGCGGTGCGTGCGGGCGTTCAAGGATCTTCTCCAAATGGGAATGACTCTCTTTTCCATTCAGGCTATCACGCCGCCAGATCATTCCTCAATGGGGAATACATTCCTCATTGCGAAATATGAAATCTCCTACGCCCGTCCCTTCCGCGGCGCCCCACCGCCCCGGGGAATCGGTATCATGGGCGCCGCCCGCGCCACCGCAGCGCGGACCGAAGCCTATGGATCAACCGTGGTGAGGAGACCGAGCCGTTGAATACTTCGCAGCCCCCGGCGGACGAGATGCCGGACGCCCCGGGCGAAAAGCGCTCCGGCACCATCCAGTCGGTGTCCATCGCCGCGCGCTTCCTGAAGACCCTGGCCAACGCCGAAGGCGAGCTGGCCCTCGGCGAAGTGGCCCGGCGCACCGGCACCGGCGGCTCCACCGCGCACCGCTACCTGCAGAGCCTGGTGAAGGAAGGCCTGGCCCGCCAGGACCCGCTCAGCGGTCTCTACGACCTCGGGCCGGCGGCGCTGAGCATCGGCATAGGCGCGCTGAAGCGGATCGACGCGGTGGATATCGCCGCCCGCCACATGAAGGCCCTGGCCCAACGGCATGCCGCCAGCGGCGGGGTGGCGATCTGGACCGAGCGCGGCCCGACCCTGGTGCGCTGGTACCGCAGCGCCTATTTCTCGATCAACCCGCTGGCCCTGGGCGATATCCTGCCCATCGACAATACCGCTTGCGGCCTGGTGTTCCAGGCCTTCCTGCCGAAGGCCGTGGTCGACGCCGCGCGCAAGCAGCAACCGGCGCACTTCCGCGGCAGCCCGCCGAGCCGCGCGCTGCTCGACGAGGTGCGCGAGCGCTGCTGGGCCGAACTGACCAGCCACCTGCTGTCGAACGTCACCGGCCAGGCGGCGCCGGTGTTCGACGCCCAGCAGGAGATCGTCTGCGCCATGACCACGGTGACCGATCTCGGCCAGTTGCAGTCGGCGGAAGACCGCGACGCGCTGTTCCACGAGGCGCTGCAGGTCAACCAGTCCACCGGCGGCCTGGTCCTCCATCCCGGCATGCGGCCGCCGCCGCGCTGAGCCACCTCAGCCCGGCGCGTCGGCGGCGATCCCGCGCGGCACCAGCAGCGGCGTGCCGCTGACCGGGTCGGCGATGATCAACGAGCGCAAGCCGAACACCTCCTCCACCAGACGCTCGGTGAAGATATGCGCCGGCGCGCCCTCGGCGAGGATCGCGCCGTCACGCATGGCGATCAGGTGCGAGGCATAGCGGCAGGCCTGGTTGAGGTCGTGCAGCACGGCGACGATGGTGCGCCCCTGGCGATTCAGCTCGGCGAGCAGTTCGAGCAATTCGATCTGGTGGACGATATCCAGGTAGGTGGTCGGCTCGTCGAGCAGCAGCAACGGGGTTTCCTGCGCCAGCACCATGGCGATCCACACGCGTTGCCGCTGGCCGCCGGAGAGCGCGTCGAGCGGTCGCTCGGCCAGGCCGTCGACCCGCGTGGCGCGTAGCGCCGCCGCTACCGCGCGCTCATCCGCCGGCGACCACTGGCGCAGGAACGACTGGTGCGGATAGCGTCCGCGCGCCACCAGCTCGGCCACCGTGATGCCATCCGGCGCCAGCGCGCTCTGCGGCAGCAGGCCGAGACGCCGCGCCACTTCCCGCCCCGGCAGGCTGTGGATATCCCTGCCATCCAGCACCACCCGGCCCTCGGCCGGCGCCAACAGACGCGACAATGCCGCCAGCAGGGTCGACTTGCCGCAGGCGTTGGGCCCGACGATCACACTGAACGAACCCTCGGGGATGGCCAGCGAGAGATTCCGCGAAACGGTCCGCGCGTCGCGACGCAAGGTCACGGCGTCCGCGTGCAGGCGATGGGTCATGGGAGGTTCCTGGATGAGATGGCTCGAATATGTGGAATCGATTCTACATTATGGAATAGACTGCATGAGAAGCATTATCATATGAATCCGTCCGCCCGGCTTCCCCTACAGCGAAAACAGCCTTCATGCCGACCCGCCGCCGCTCCGCCCTGCCATTACTCGCCCTCGCCCTGAGCCTGTTCGCCACCCTCGCCGCGGCCGGGGAGCCGAAGCCGGCGCGGATCGTCTCCACCACCCCGAGCGTCACCGGCATCCTGCTGGCGATGGACGCGCCGCTGGTGGCCAGCGCCGCCACCACGCCAAGTCGCCTGACCGACGCCAAGGGCTTCTTCTCGCAATGGGCGAAGGTCGCCGACCAGCGTGGCGTCGAGGTGCTCTACCGCAACCTGCGCTTCGACATCGAAGCGGTGATCGCCCAGGATCCGGACCTACTGGTCGCCTCCGCCACCGGCGCCGACAGCGCCGCGCCATACCGTGCGGAGCTGGAGGCGCAGGGCGTACCGACGCTGGTGGTCGACTACTCGAAACACAGCTGGCAGGAACTGGCTACCGAGCTGGGCCGGCACACCGGCCTGGAACGCCAGGCGCAGGCCGCCATCCAGCGCTTCGACGCCTACACCGCCGAAGTCGCCGCGGCCATCGCGCCGCCGCAGGGCCCGGTCAGCGTGGTCGGCTACAACATCGCCGGCAGCTATTCCATCGGCCGCCAGGCCAGCCCCCAGGCACGCCTGCTCGAAGCCCTCGGCTTCCAGGTGGCGGAACTGCCGGAGGCGCTGGCGGGCAAGGTGACGCGCGCCTCGGACTTCCAGTTCATCTCGCGGGAAAACCTGCCCGCCGCCATCGCCGGCGACAGCGTGTTCCTGCTCGGCGCCAGCGACGACGACGTGCAGGCGTTCCTCGCCGACCCGGTGCTGGCCAACCTGTCGGCGGTGCGCGAAAAGCGCGTGTACGCCCTGGGCCCCAGTTCCTTCCGCATCGACTACTACTCGGGGCGGCAGATGATCGACAACGTCGCCCGCCATTTCCGCTGAGCCATGCGCCCGTTCGCCGGAAGTCCGCTCATGCAGGCGTCCCCGATGCGCCGCCGGCGCCTGCGCGCCTGGGGCCTGCTCGCCGGCGCGCTGCTGCTCGCGCTGGCGGCCCTGGCCAGCCTGGCGCTGGGCTCGCGGCCGGTGCCCCTGGCGGTCACCCTGGATGCCCTGCAAGCCGTCGATCCGCACGATGATCGCCACCTGGTGGTACGCGAACTGCGCCTGCCGCGCACCCTGGTGGCGCTGCTGGCCGGTGCAGCACTGGGAGTGGCCGGCGCGCTGATGCAGGCGCTGACGCGCAATCCGCTGGCCGAACCCGGCCTGCTGGGAATCAACGCCGGCGCGGCGCTGGCGGTGATCGTCGGGGTCGCGCTGTTCGACCTGGCGAGCATGGGCCAGTACCTCGGTTGCGCCTTCCTCGGCGCCGGCCTGGCCGGCATCGCCGTATTCCTTCTCGGCCAGGCCCGCGAGACCGGCACCAACCCGGTGCGCCTGGTGCTGGCGGGTGCCGGCTTGTCGGTGATGCTCGCCTCGCTGACCGGGATCATCGTGCTGAACGCCCCGCCGGAAGTCTTCGACCGCTTCCGCCACTGGGCCGCCGGCTCGCTTTCCGGCAGCGGCTTCGCCCTGCTCGGATGGCCGGGCCTGGCCATCGGCGCCGGGCTGGCCGCCGCCTTCGCCCTCGCCGCCAGGCTCAATGCCCTGGCCCTGGGCCAGGAGATCGGCCGGGCGCTCGGCGTCGACCTGCGCCTGACCTGGCTGCTCGCCTGCCTGGCGGTGATGCTGCTGGCCGGCGCGGCCACCGCCCTGGCCGGGCCGATCGCCTTCGTCGGGCTGGTCGCCCCACACCTCGCGCGACTGCTGGCCGGACCGGACCAGCGCTGGATCCTGCCTTTCTCGGCGCTGATCGCCGCCGGCCTGCTGCTCGGCGCCGACATCCTCGGGCGGCTGCTGGCGGCGCCGGCGGAGATCGCCGCCGGAATCGTCGCGTTGCTGCTCGGCGGGCCGGCCTTCATCGTCCTGGTCAGGCGCTTCCGCCTGAGCCGCCTGTGAACGGTCTCCACGCCCTGCGCCTGGGTTCCCTGTCGCTGCGTTGGCGGCCACGGGCGGCGCTGGCCTGCCTGGTCCTCGCGGGGATCGGGCTGGCGCTGGCGGCGGCCCTGCTGGGGACCGGCAGCCTGGCGCTGGGCCCGGCAGAGGTGTTCGCCAGCCTGCTCGGCCAGGGCCAGGACCCCACCGCCCAGCGCATCGTCCAGCGCGTGCGCCTGCCACGGGTGCTCACCGCCTGCCTGGTTGGCGCCGCGCTGGGCATGGCCGGGGCGATCTTCCAGTCGATCTCGCGCAATCCGCTGGGCTCGCCCGACGTCATCGGTTTCACCACCGGCGCCGCCAGCGGCGCCATCGTGCAGATCATCCTGTTCGATGCCGGCCCGCTGGCCACCTCGCTGGCGGCGCTGGCCGCCGGCCTCTGCACGGCGCTGGCGGTGGTGCTGCTGGCGCGCCGGGGCGCCACCGCCGGCGGCTACCGCCTGGTGCTGGTGGGCATCGGTGTCGGCGCCAGCCTGTCGGGCCTGAACAGCCTGCTGCTGGTCACCGGCAACCTCGACCAGGCGATGTACGCCCAGCTCTGGCTGGCCGGCTCGCTGAACACCCGGACCTGGTCGCACGTCGTCCCGGCAGCGCTGGGCCTGCTCGCCAGCGTGCCGCTGGCGCTGTACCACGGTCGTCGCCTGGAAGTGCTGGAGCTGGGCGATGCCAGCGCCGCCCAGCTCGGCGTGGCGGTGGAGCGCGTGCGCTTGCAGATGGTCCTGGTCGCCGTCGGCATGACCGCCATCGCCACCGCCGCGGCCGGCCCCATCGCCTTCATCGCCCTGGCCGGCCCGCAACTGGCCCGGCGCCTGACCCGCTCGGCCGGGGTGCCGTTGCTGTCCGGCGCATTGATGGGCGCGGTCCTGCTGCTGGCCGCCGACCTGCTCGGCCAGCGCCTGGCATACGTCGCCAACCTGCCGATCGGCCTGATGACCGGCCTGCTCGGCGGTTTCTACCTGCTCTGGCTACTGCTGCGCAGCCGCCGGATCTGAGCCCTGGCCTCAACGACCGCCCAGGCTGCCGTTGCCGCGCCCCCGCCAGGGAAGCCGCGAACGCCGGCCAGGATGTACACTGCATCCCCTGTATCGACCCGGCCGCCTCGCGGCCCCCGTCGCAGCAAGCAGAGAACAAGAGGAACGATGATGAGCGTCGCTAACGGTCTCCCCGTCTCCATTCGCCAGGCGGTGACAGCATGATCGAGGTCACCGAGGTTTCCATCGCCGAGCTGCGTGACGCGCTCGAGTCCGGTCGTACCACGGCGGTCGAACTGGTCCAGGCCTACCTGGCGCGGATCGACGCCTACGATGCACCCGGCACGCCCACCGCGCTGAACGCGGTGGTGGTGCGCAATCCCGATGCGCTGGCCGAAGCGCAGGCCTCCGACGCCCGCCGGGCGCGTGGCGAGACCCTCGGTCCGCTGGACGGCATTCCCTACACCGCCAAGGACAGCTACCTGGTCAAGGGCCTCACCGCGGCTTCCGGCAGCCCGGCGTTCAAGGACCTGGTGGCCCAGCGCGATGCCTTCACCGTCGAGCGCCTGCGCACCGCCGGGGCGATCTGCCTGGGCAAGACCAACATGCCGCCCATGGCCAACGGCGGCATGCAGCGCGGCGTCTACGGCCGCGCGGAGAGCCCGTACAATGCCGCCTACCTCACCGCGCCCTTCGCCTCGGGGTCCTCCAATGGCGCCGGCACCGCCACCGCGGCCAGCTTCGCCGCCTTCGGCCTGGCCGAGGAAACCTGGTCGAGCGGGCGCGGCCCGGCGTCGAACAACGGCCTGTGCGCCTACACCCCTTCGCGCGGGGTGATCTCGGTGCGCGGCAACTGGCCGCTGACGCCGACCATGGACGTGGTGGTGCCCTATGCGCGGAGCATGGCCGACCTGCTGGAAATCCTCGACGTAGTGGTCGCCGACGATCCCGATACCCGCGGCGACCTCTGGCGCATGCAGCCCTGGGTGCCGATCCCCAAGGCCTCCGAGGTACGCCCGGCGAGCTACCCGGCCCTGGCCGCAGGCGCCGAGGCCCTGGCCGGCAAGCGCTTCGGCGTGCCGCGCATGTTCATCAACGCCGACCCCGATGCGGGCACCAGCGAGTCCCCCGGGATCGGCGGCCCGACCGGCCAGCGCATCCATACCCGGCCCTCGGTCATCGCCCTCTGGGAACAGGCGCGCAAGGCCCTGGAAGCCGCCGGCGCCGAAGTGATCGAGGTGGACTTCCCGCTGGTGTCGAACTGCGAGGGCGACCGACCCGGCGCGCCCACCGTGTTCAACCGCGGCCTGGTGTCGAAGGAATTCCTCCACGACGAGCTGTGGGAACTCTCGGCCTGGGGCTTCGACGACTTCCTGCGCGCCAATGGCGATCCGAAGCTGAACCGCCTGGCGGATGTCGACGGCCCGCAGATCTTCCCCCACGACCCCGGCACCCTGCCCAACCGCGAGGGCGACCTGGCCGCCGGCATGGACGAATACGTGCGGATGGCCGAGCGCGGCATCAAGCCCTGGGACCGGATCGCGACCCTCCCCGATGGCCTGCGCGGCCTCGAGGAAACCCGGCGGATCGACCTCGAGGAGTGGATGCGACGCCTGCGCCTGGACGCCGTGCTCTTCCCCACCGTCGCCGACGTCGGCCCGGCGGACGCCGACGTCAACCCGGCCTCGGCCGACATCGCCTGGAGCAACGGTGTCTGGGTCGCCAACGGCAACCTCGCCATCCGCCACCTCGGCGTGCCGACGGTCACCGTACCGATGGGGGTGATGGCCGACATCGGCATGCCGGTGGGCCTGACCTTCGCCGGCCGCGCCTACGACGACTCGGCGCTGCTGCGCTTCGCCGCGGCCTTCGAGTCGACCGGCTCGCGGCGTATCGTGCCGCCGCGTACTCCACCGCTGGCAAGCAAGTGAAAGGCGCGGGCGGAAGGCTTCACGTCTTGCGCCCACGCTGTTCCGTTCAAGGGAGTTATCGATGCAGCGACTCTTCGTCTACGGCAGCCTCGGCCCCGGCCGTCCCAACGAACACCTGATGCAGAAGATCGGCGGGCAATGGCAGGCGGCCAGCCTCCGCGGTCGCCTGCTGGAAAAGGGCTGGGGCGCCGGGATGGGCTTTCCGGGCCTGGCGATCGACGCCGACGGCGAGGAAATCCACGGCCATGTGTTCGTCTCCGACCGCCTCGCCGAGCACTGGCCCGCGCTGGATGAATTCGAAGGCACCGAATACCGGCGCGTGGCGACCCGGGTAACGCTGGCCGACGGCGCCCAGGTCGATGCCTACGTCTACGCCCTGCGCGACTGAACGCTTGCCGGCGACCTAGGGATTCGCACGCAAAGCGCGCAGGGTCTTCGCGAGGACCCCGACCGCCGCCTCCAGCTCGTCCGTGGTGTAGGCGGCGAAGCCCATCAGGAAACCCGCTCGCGGTGGCGCGGCGAGATGCAGGGCGCTGAGCCCGACCAGCTCGACACCGGCGCGGTATGCCGCCGCGATGGCGCGCGTTTCGTCGATTTCCGCGCAGAGCAGCCCGGGCATCTGTAGCCCGCCGGCCGGCACGCGCGGCTCGACCAGGCCGCCCAGACGCTTGCCTACCCGCTCCGCGAGGAATCCCAGGCGCTCGCCGTAGAGGTTGCGCATGCCGCGCACGTAGGCGCCGAAGTGGCCGCCGGCGATGAAGCGCGCCAGGGTCAGTTGCGCCAGCGAGGCGTTGTGCCCGTCCTGCAGGGAGCGGGCGACGGTCATCGGTGCCACCAGCGCCGGCGGCAGGACCATGTAGCCGATGCGCAGGCCGGGAAACAGCGACTTGGTGAACGTGCCGATGTAGAGCGTCCGCTCGTGGACGTCCAGGCCTTGCACGCAGGCGGTGGGCCGGCCGGCGTAGTGGAACTCGCTGTCGTAGTCGTCCTCGATGATCCATGCCTGCTGCCGCTGCGCCCATTCGATCAGCGCCAGGCGACGCTCCAGCGACAGGGTCACGCCGGTCGGGTAATGGTGCGACGGGGTCAGGCACAGCGCCCGCGCCGCCTGCGGCTGGGCGAGGATCGGCTCGGGCCGCAGGCCCTGTTCGTCGACCGGGACCGGCAGGCACTCCAGGCCTGCGGCCTCGAAGGCCTTGCGCGCGCCGTAGTAGGCCGGGTCCTCGACGAATATCCGCTCGCCGGCGTCGAGCAGCACGCTGGCGCAAAGACCCAGCGCCTGTTGCGAACTGGTCAGCACCAGTACCCGGTCGGCCGTGGCGCGTGCGCCACGCTCCAGGTTGACGTAGTCGGCGATCGCCTGGCGCAGCGGTTCGGCGCCCTGCGGGTCGCCGTGGGTCAGGGCGCGCGCGCCATATTCCTTGAGGACCTGGCGCTGCAGGCGCTCCCAGGTCGCCAGGGGAAAGGTGCGGGTCTCCGGCACGCCGGGAGCGAAGGGGCGCGGGACGAGCTGCTCGCGAACCCCGCCGCCAGCCTGCATCGCCTCGCCACGCCGGCTCAGTCGCGGCGCGCCGCCGACCCGTCGTGGAGCGCCCGCACCGCGCCGGCCGGGGGACAGCCGGGTAGCCGCGGCCACCACGCTGCCGCTGCCGACCCGACGCTCGATGAAGCCCTCGGCATGCAGGTGCGAATAGGCCGCTTCGACGGTGTCGCGGGATACCCCCAACGACTGCGCCAGCGCCCGCGAGGCCGGCAACGGATTGCCCGGCGCCAGGGCACCGTCGAGGATCAGTTGGCGGATCGCGCGCTGGATTCGCGCATGCAGCGGCAGGGCCTGGAGCTGTGGATGGAGGAGTCGCGCCTTGACCGATTCGAGCAGTGATTGCCTGAACAAATGGTCTGCCCTCGATCATCTAATTGGTGGGATATGGCAAGCCATTAGGCAGCTATAAAAACACCCGGGTCAAGACCCTCGGTCCCGGCCTACGCCGGATCGCCCCATCAAGCCAAAGAAGGAAGCACTGGATGCAATCCCTGCACACACTGGTATCGGTACGCCCCGTGGCACACGAGGACTTCGAGCAGTGGCTCGAACACTGGAAGGCCTACCAGGCGTTCTATGAAGTCGAACTCTCGGCACAGACCACCGAGGCCACCTGGCGGCGCTTCTTCGACGAGGGCGAACCGATGCACTGCGCCGTGGCCAGCGACGGTCGCCGCCTGCATGGCATCGTCAACTTCCTCTACCACCGCTCGACCTGGGCGGCACAGGACGTCTGCTACCTGGAAGACCTCTATGTCTCGCCCGACGTGCGCGGCCAGCAGATCGGCAAGCAGTTGATCGAGTACGTCCGCCGGCAGGCCGAGGAACGTCGCTGCGCGCGGCTCTACTGGCATACCCAGGAAAGCAACCACAGGGCGCAGCGCCTGTACGACTGGGTGGCGGACAAGCCGGGCGTGATCGAATACCGCATCGAGCTCTGAACCGACCGCGCGACCGGAGCCTCGGCGCGGCGGACCCTCGACGCGGTTCTCAGTCCCAGGCCGGCGCCAGGCCCTGCGGACTGACCTCGCGGCCGTTACGCTCGAGGCCGGCGATGCGCGCCATGTCCTCGGCGTCCAGGCGCAGGTCGCGCGCCAGCAGGTTGCTGGCGAGGTTCTCGCGGCGGGTCGAGGACGGAATCACCGCGTAGCCCAGTTGCATCGCCCAGGCCAGCGCCACCTGGGCGACCGTGGCCCGGTGCCTGGCGGCTATCCCGGCCAGCGTCGGGTCCTTCAGCACCTTGCCGTAGGCCAGGGTCATGTACGAGGTGACCGCGATGCCCTGCTCCTCGAGGAAGGCGGTCAGCGCGCGGTTCTGCAAGTAAGGGCTGAGTTCGATCTGGTTGGTGGATATCTCGCCCGCACCGACCGCGGCGATGGCCTGGCGGGTCAGCTCGATGTTGAAGTTGGAGACGCCGATCCGCCGGGTCAGGCCCAGGGACTTGGCTTCCGCCAGCGCCGCCATGTACTCCGCCAGCTCGACGCCGTTGCCGGGTGCCGGCCAATGGATCAGGACCAGGTCCAACCGGTCGGTGCGCAGTTTCTCCAGACTCTCGCGCAGGCTGGCGAGCAGCTTTTCGCGGGCGTAGTTGTCGACCCAGACCTTGGTGGTGAGGAACAGCTCGGAACGCGGTACGCCGCTCTCGGCGATCGCCCGGCCGATATCCGCCTCGTTGCCGTAGATCTGCGCGGTATCGATGGCGCGATAACCCAGCTCGAGGGCGCTGCGCACCGAGTCGACGACGACCTGGCCGGTGAGGCGGAAGGTGCCGAGACCGAAGGACGGGAGGGGGTGGATGGTGGAAGACATGGCTGCGCTCCGTGGGCGGGATGACTCGAAGGAAGCGCAGTGTGGCGGCTTACATCTCTTCGATTAAGACCCGAATCGAGCAAATTCATTTGCGCTGGAATCACGAATCCAGGCGGCCTTCACGGGAGGTATCCAGCGGAAATCCCCGTCAGCCGCTGGCAGGACGCAGTTCATCGGATTTCTACGAATACTACTGATAACGATAATCTCTATCATTTACTCCATTTTTACATTTACATACACTTGCCCCGCCGCGAATTCCTACGCCGGTTTCCCACATAAACAAGAAACGCAGCCGGTCGCGCCAACGGCCTGCCTGCGCCGCCATCCAGGACACTGCAGATGAAATACGTCGTTTCCAGTGCGTTATTGCTCGGTCTCTCCTCGCTTTCCCTGGCCGCCCAGGCCGCTCCCATCGCCCTTGACCTTCCCGCTCAGCCCCTGGCCGCATCCCTCGAGCAATTGCAGGGCGCCAGCGGCCTGCGCATCCGTTTCGACCGCGCGACCGTGGCCGACCGGCGCGCACCGGCCCTACGCGGCACGCTGGAGCCGAGCGAGGCACTGCAGCGTCTGCTCGCAGGTTCCGGACTGAGCGGGGAGGTACGGGGCGGCGACGCCTGGGTCGAGGCCGCTGCGACAGGTGCCGGCATCGCCCCCGGCGACAGCGTCGACCTCGGCGCGCTCAGCGTGGTCGCCACCCAGGACCCGGCCACCGCCGCCATCACCGAAGACAGCGGCTCCTACACCACCCGGGCGATGCGCACCTCGACCAAGCTGGCGATGTCGATCCGCGAGACCCCTCAGTCGGTCAGCGTGGTCACCCGCCAGCGCATGGACGACCAGGGCATGCGCGACCTAAACGACGCGGTGAAGGGCGTCACCGGCCTCACCGTGCAACAGTACGGGCCGGCCCGGGTGAAGTACGCGGCGCGCGGCTTCGACGTCGACAACATCATGTACGACGGCCTGCCGACGAGCATTTCCACCTATACCCAGGACGTCATTTCCGCCGCCGACCTGGCCATGTTCGACCGCGTCGAAGTGGTGCGCGGTGCCACCGGCTTGATGCAGGGCGCAGGCAACCCGGCGGCGGCGATCAACATGGTGCGCAAGCGTCCGACCCAGGACTTCCGCGCCTCCCTGCAAGGCAGCGTCGGCACCTGGGACCGCTATCGCAGCGAGGCCGACGTTTCCGGTCCGCTGAACAGCGAAGGAACCCTGCGCGGCCGCGCGGTGGTCGCCTACCAGAAAGGCAACAGTTTCCAGGACCACGTCAGCAGCGAACGCGGCGTGTTCTACGGAATCGCCGAAGCCGACCTGAGCCCGGACACCACCTTCGCCATCGGCGCCTCGAACCAGAACGACAACCGCAACGACAACTGGGTAGGCCTGCCCAGCCCGCTGGGCGGCCGCCACCTGGACCTCAAGCGCTCGTCCTACTACGGCGCCGACTGGTCCTACTGGGATACCGACACCACCCACCTGTTCAGCGACCTGACCCACCGCTTCGCCAACGGTTGGCAGATGAAGCTGGCCGCCGACAAGCTGTGGGCGCGAATCAACATGCTCGGGCTGTACAACGACTGCTACTACTCGACCACCGGCTGCGCCAGCATGACCCAGAACCCCGGCGACTACAGCTACACCGACGACCACGACAGCTATGACGCCTATGCCAACGGTCCCTTCCAGTTGCTCGGCCGCGAGCACGAGCTGGTGGTCGGCGCCAGCTATCGCCAGGAACGCTTCGACGGCCACGGCGGCTGGGGCAGCCTGTTCAACAAGGACGGCACCCCGACCGGGCCGATGGACCCGACCCAGTGGGACCCGAGTTCGACCCTCAAGCCGAGGCTGAACACCAGCCTGTGGGGCATGAAGCTCGACCAGGAACAGAAAGGCGCCTACCTCACCACCCGGTTGAACCTCGCCGACCCGCTGAAAGTGATCCTCGGCGGGCGCCTGGACTGGTATAAGGCCGACGCCGATACCGACAGCTACAAGGTCACCCGCAACGTCACCCGCTATGCCGGGGTGATCTACGACCTGAACCAGACCTACTCGGTCTACGCCAGCTATACCGACATCTTCAAGCCGCAGAGCAACTTCGACGCCGGCGGCGGCCTGCTCGACCCGATCACCGGCAAGAACTACGAGATCGGCCTGAAGGGCGAACACTTCGGCGGCGCGCTCAATTCGCAGATCGCGCTGTTCCAGATCGACCAGGAAAACCGCGCCACCGAGGACGTCGGCGGCCCCTCGCCATGCCCCTTCAGCCCCACCTCGCGCTATTGCTCGCGCGCTTCGGGCAAGGTCCGCAGCCAGGGCGTCGACCTGGAGCTGAGCGGTGCGCTGAGCGACGACTGGCAGATGATGGCCGGCTATACCTACGTCGACGCCAAGTACAAGCACGACAGCAACAAGGCCAACGAGGGCAAGCCATTCGACGCGGCCAAGCCACGCCACCTGTTCAAGCTCGCCACCAGCTACACGCTACCCGGCGAACTGCACAAATGGCGCGTCGGCGGCGACCTGGCCACCCAGAGCAAGACCGAGGACAGCAGCACCGGTTTCCAGCAGGGCGGCTACACCGTGGTCAACGCCATGCTCGGCTACAAGGTCAGCGAACGGATCGACACACGGCTGAACTTCAACAACCTGTTCGACAAGTACTATTACAGCGGCATCGACTTCGGCAACCTCAACTACGGCGAGCCGCGCAACCTGATGTTCACGGTGAAGTACTCGCTCTGATCCCGGACCGCCGGCGTGCCTCCGCAGGTGCGGCGGCGGTGTCCGAACGGCCCTTCGAGGCGCCTCAGCAGGGCCGATAGCGGCGCTCGAACTCGCTCGCCAACTGCTCCAGCGTGACGCTCCCCAGGCGCTCCAGGAGCAACGCCTGCGCCGCCTCGAACGCCTCGCCGAGCGCTTCGTTGACCGCCTGCTCGACCAGGCATTCCGGATGATCGGTAGACAGGCCGATGGCGAAGATCGAGGACGCTCCCAGCGCCTGGTGGATATCCAGCAAGGTGATGTCCGCCAGCGGCTTGGCCAGCCGCCAACCGCCGCGATGGCCCTTCTCCGAACTCACGTAGCCTTCGTTCTTCAGCAGCGCCATGGTCCGTCGCACCACCACCGGGTTGGTGCCGAGCATCTGCCCGATGGCTTCGGAAGTCGCCGGCCCTTCCTGGCGGGCCATATGGATCAGCACATGGAGCATGCGCGAGAGGCGGGTGTCGTTTCTCATGGACGGCGGACTCGTGGAGACGGAAAAGCCATGAGTATCTCTCGCTACAGAAAAAGTTACGAGAGCGTTGACAAACGCCGTTCATGAAACTTACGTTGTTGCGTGACTATCCGAATGGGAGATACGCCATGACTTTCGACGTGATCATCGTGGGCGGCAGCTACGCCGGCATCTCCGCGGGCATGCAACTGGCGCGGGCGCGGCGCAGGGTGCTGGTGATGGACACGGGACTGCGGCGCAACCGCTTCGCCCGGGCCTCCCACGGCTTTCTCGGCCAGGACGGCCGCGACCCGGCGGCCATCGTCGATGACGCCCGCGCCCAGTTGCTGGCCTATCCCAGCGTCGAGTGGCTGTCCGAAGCCGCCGTCGCGGCGAAGAAGGAGGCTGACGGTTTCGTGGTGAAGGCCGCCAACGGAGAACGCTTCACCGCGCACCGGCTGATCCTCGCCAGCGGGGTCGCCGACGAGCTGCCGGAGATCCCCGGTCTTGCCGAGCGCTGGGGACGGCACGTGTTCCATTGCCCGTATTGCCACGGCTACGAACTGGACGGCGGGCCGATTGGCGTACTGGCGGCCTCACCGCTGGCCATCCACCACGCCCTGATGTTGCCCGACTGGGGAGCGACCACCTTCTTCCTCAACGGCGTCTTCGAACCGGATGCCGAGCAAATGTCCAGGCTGGACCGGCGCGGCGTGGCGATCGAGCGCGAAGCCGTGGTCGCGCTGGGCGGCGCGCGCGCCGACGTGACCCTGGCCAGCGGCCGCACGATTACGCTCGCGGGGTTGTTCACCCAGCCGCGTACGCGCATGGCCAGCCCGCTGGCGGCGTTGCTCGGCTGCGAGTTCGAGGACGGGCCGAGCGGGCCGTTCATCAGGACCGACGGCATGCGCGAAACCAGCGTTCCCGGCGTCTTCGCCTGCGGCGACGCGGCGCTGGCGGCCGGCAACGTCGCCATCGCGGTGGGCGACGGCGCACGCACCGGTGGCGCGGCGCATCATTCGCTGCTGTTCCGCTGACGCCGGAGGCTGACAGGCCAAGGATCCGGCCCACCGCCCGGCAAATCTTTCGAACTCCCCGGCGTTCCGGCTTTCCACTCTCCTGCATGTCACGCCACGGCGCCCGCTACGAGCGCCCCAGCAGAGGAGAAAACCATGAGCGCGAAGCTGCAAGGCAAGAACGTCCTGGTCATCACCGCCAACACCGGCATCGAGCGCGACGAGCTGCTCGAACCGCTGAAGACCCTGAAGCGACAGGGCGCCACGGTCACCCACGCGACCATCGAGGGCGGCGAAGCGCAGACCTGGGTGCACGACAGCGAGAAGGACCTGATCGTCAATTCCGACGCCAGGCTGCAAGGCCTGCGCGCCGAGGACTACGACTTGCTGCTGGTCCCCGGCGGCACGGTGAATGCCGACACCCTGCGCCAGGACAGCGAGGCCCGGCGCCTGGTCAGGGAATTCAGCGACGCAGGCAAGACGGTCGCCGCCATCTGCCACGGCCCCTGGCTGCTGATCGACGCCGGTGTCGCCCGCGGCAAGACCCTGACCTCCTATTCCAGCGTGCGTATCGACCTGACCAACGCCGGCGCGGACTGGGTCGACACGCGGGTGAAAGTCTGCCCGGCGCACGGCTGGACCCTGATCACCTCGCGCAACCCGGGTGACCTGCAGGCGTTCAACGAAGCCATCGGCGAAGCCCTGCAGGCGGCCGCCTGATCGTCATTCGCGGAGACAAGCGGTGGACACCCTGAAGATCGCCACCTTCAACGTCAACGGCATCCAGACCCGGCTGGCCGCGCTGCTGGCCTGGCTGGAGCGGGAAGCGCCGGACATCGTCTGCCTGCAGGAACTGAAGACGCCCGACGCGCGCTTCCCCGCCGCGGCGCTGGAGAGGGCCGGATACGGCGCGATCTGGCAGGGCCAGTCGGCGTGGAACGGCGTCGCCATCCTCGCCCGCGACAGCCAGCCGCTGGAGGTACGCCGCGGCCTGCCGGGCAACGCCAGCGATCCCCACAGCCGCTACCTCGAAGCGGCCGTCGACGGCCTGCTGGTGGCCAGTCTTTACCTGCCCAATGGCAATCCCCAGCCGGGACCGAAGTTCGACTACAAGCTGGCCTGGTTCGAGCACCTCATCCGCCACGCCGCCGAGCTGATGGAGAGCGGCCATCCGGTGGTGCTGGCCGGCGACTTCAACGTGGTGCCCAGCGACTTCGATATCTACGACACCCGCTCCTGGAAAAAGGACGCCCTGCTCCAGCCGGAGTCCCGCGAGTGCTTCGAGCGCCTCCTGCGGCAGGGCTGGGTGGACGCGCTACGCCAGCGTTTCCCCGACCGGCGCCTCTATACCTTCTGGGACTACTTCCGCCAGCACTGGCAACGCGACGCCGGGCTGCGCATCGACCACCTGCTGCTCAGCGCCAGCCTGGCGGACCACCTGGAAGACGCCGGGGTGGATCGCTGGGTGCGCGGCGAGGAGCACGCCAGCGACCACGCGCCGGCCTGGGTAAGCCTGCGGCGTCCCTCAGAGCCCCGGCGCTAGCCGAGCTGGCCCCGGCACTGCGCATCGGCTCTCACCGCCCCTCCGGCAACCTCGCCACCACCTTGATCTCGAAGCTGAAGCCATACAGCCAGTTCACCCCCACCGCCGTCAGCGTGGGGTACGGCGCCTCGCCCCAGTACTCCGGGACGATCTTCCAGATGCGCTCGAAGTTGGCCTCGGCGTCGACCATGAACACGGTGACGTCGAGCACATCGTCGAACCCGCAACCGGCCGCGGCGAGCACCGCATTCAGATTGTCGAAGGCGCGGCGGACCTGGGTCTCCAGCTCGGGTTCGGGAGAGCCGTCGTCGCGGCTGCCGACCTGGCCGGAGACGAACAGCAGGCCGTCGCTGCGGACCGCCGGGGAATAGCGGTTGCGCTCGTAGAGGGCCTGGCGGCCGGCGGGGAAAACCACGTCGCGTACAGTCATGCGATACCTCCATCCTGGGGCTCCCGGCCCCGTCATCGTCGATGGAAGAACGGTAAGGTCGTGCGCGCCGTGGATAAACGCGCAACCCTGGCCATGACTGTTTGTAGAATCCAAACAATCCCCGACGACCCGGAGTCCCGATGGACCGTTTCGATGCGATGCAGGCCTTTGCCCGTGTGGTGGAGACCGGCAGCTTCACCAAGGCGGCGGAGACGCTGCACATGAGCCGCACCAGCGTCACCCAGTTGGTCCAGCAACTGGAAGCGCGGCTGCGGGTACGCCTGCTCAACCGCACCACGCGCAAGCTCAACCTGACCGCCGACGGCACCGCCTACTACGAGCGGGTGATACGCCTGCTGGCGGAACTGGACGATGCCGAGACCAGCCTCTCCAGCGCCGCCCTGGCGCCCCGCGGGCGTCTCCGGATCGACGTGCCGAGCCCGCTGGCGCGGCTGCTGCTGATCCCGGCGTTGCCCGAGTTCCATGCGCGCTATCCGGATATCCAGATCGACCTGGGCGTGAGCGATCGGCTCGTCGACCTGATCGACGAGAACGTCGATTGCGTCATCCGCGGCGGCGAACTGCGCGACCAGTCGCTGATGGCGCGGCGGGTCGGCGACCTGCAACTGGGGGTCTACGCGGCACCGGCCTACTTGCAGCGCGCCGGCGTGCCGAGCCACCCGCGCGAACTGGAGGACAGCCACCAGCGCATCGTCGGCTTCCTCTGGGCGCGCACCGGCAAGGCCCTGCCCTACGCCATGCACAGGGGCGAGGAAAGCCTGCGGGTGGCGGGCCGCCATGTGCTGGCGGTGGACGACGGCAACGCCTACCTGGCGGCCGGGCTGGCCGGCCTGGGCATCCTCTGGCTGCCGCACTACATGGCGCGTGAGCCCCTCGCCCGCGGCGAGCTGCTGCCGCTGTTCGAGGACTGGAGCCTGGAGCCGATGCCGCTGTACCTGGCGTTCCCGCCGAACCGCCACGTCAGCGGCAAGCTGCGGGTGTTCATCGAGTGGGTCGCCGAACTGATCGCGCGGCATGCGCCGCCGTTGCATCCGCCGCTCTGAAACAAAGACGGAGGCGTATCCTGGAAAACCCTGGAGTAATGGTAAGCGGCCAGGGCTCTATATATGCCCCGCGATTATAAAGATGACTGATACGACCATAAGCCGGATATCCTGGAATTCAACCAAGCCGACATCGGAACGGTTTCCGAGCGATGAATGAAAGATTCACTCAGCCTTATATTCAGGACTGGTCAAACCGGATAACTTGAAAATCCGGATTTCGTTAACCCGATCACATCGATAGATGCACCAGCAAAGCACTCGCGCACTACACCCTGCACCTCTCTGAAGCAAGCCGAAGGCTCTATAGCGGCACTCCAGACCAAACTTTAGTTGGTAGATAGAGCACTCCAACATCAATGACAAGTGAGGGGAATAGCTATCTATTCTGCTATCCATAAACGCTTCTTCATATTTAATAGCTAGCAGAAACGAATATAAAAAATATTTGAATGACTCCGTCACCCCTGCATATCTTTCGCCACGCGAACGATTAAGGAAGTTGCCCTCCCCAAACTGAAGGAGTCGATTCATGCATAAGAGAACGTACCTGAATGCATGCCTGGTTCTCGCGCTGGCTGCGGGCGCGAGCCAGGCCTCGGCCGCGCCCGGTGCGAGCGAAATGGCTGGCGACGTCGCCGTGCTCCAGGCTTCTCCGGCGAGCACCGGCCACGCCCGCTTCGCCAACCCCAACGCGGCGACCTCGGCGGCCGGCATTCACTTCGCCGCGCCCCCCGCCCACCGCGTGGCCCGCGCCGCGCCGCTGGCGCCGAAACCGGGTACGCCGCTGCAAGTAGGCGTGGGCCTGAAGACGGCGACTCCGGAAATCGACCTGGCAACCCTCGAATGGATCGACACCCCGGACGGGCGCCACACCGCGCGCTTCCCGATCAGCGCCGCGGGGGCCGCCAGCCTACGCGCCGCGATTCGCCTGGAAACCCGCAGCGGCTCGCTGCCCGACGACGTGCTGCTGCACTTCGCCGGCGCCGGCAAGGAAATCTTCGAGGCCAGCGGCAAGGACCTCTCGCTCAACCGTCCCTACTGGAGCCCGGTCATCGAGGGCGATACCCTGACCGTCGAACTGGTGCTGCCGGCCAACCTGCAACCGGGCGACCTGCGCCTGTCGGTACCCCAGGTATCGTATTTCGCCGACTCCCTGTACAAGGCCGGCTACCGCGACGGCTTCGGCGCCAGCGGCAGTTGCGAGGTGGATGCGGTCTGCGCGACCCAGAGCGGCACGCGGGCCTACGACAACGCCACAGCCGCGGTGGCGAAGATGGTCTTCACCAGCTCGGCGGACGGCGGCAGCTACATCTGCACCGGCACCCTGCTGAACAACGGCAACTCGCCCAAGCGCCAGCTGTTCTGGTCGGCCGCGCACTGCATCGAGGACCAGGCCACCGCCGCGACGCTGCAGACCATCTGGTTCTACAACACCACCCAGTGCTACGGCGACGCCTCGACCATCAACCAGAGCGTCACCGTGCTGACCGGCGGGGCGAATATCCTGCACCGCGACGCGAAGCGCGACACCCTGCTGCTGGAACTCAAGCGTACTCCGCCGGCCGGCGTGTTCTACCAGGGCTGGAGCGCCACGCCGATCGCCAACGGCTCGCTCGGCCATGACATCCACCATCCGCGCGGCGACGCCAAGAAGTACTCGCAGGGCAACGTCTCGGCAGTGGGCGTCACCTACGACGGGCATACCGCCCTGACCCGCGTCGACTGGCCGTCGGCGGTGGTCGAAGGCGGCTCGTCCGGCTCGGGCCTGCTGACCGTCGCCGGCGACGGTTCCTACCAGCTACGCGGTGGCCTGTACGGCGGCCCCTCGTACTGCGGCGCGCCCACCTCTCAGCGCAATGACTACTTCTCCGATTTCAGCGGCGTCTATTCGCAGATCTCCCGCTACTTCGCGCCCTGAGGCCAGCCAGGCTATCGATCGCGCACCGGCGGATAACCGCGCAGCGGTTATTCGCCCTACGCCTGGATCGGCGCGTGAAAGTGCAGCTTCTTTCATCGGTCCGGAACAGGTGCCAACGGCATTATCCGCCGTTTATCCCGCGCAGCGGTTATTCGCCCCACACCCGGATTGGCGCGTGGAAGTGCGGCTTCCTTCATCGGTCCGGGACAGGTAGGGCGCATAACGCCAACGGCGTTATCCGCCGTTTACCCCGTGCAGCGGTTATTCGCCCCACGCCCGGATCGGCGCGTGGAAGAGGGGCGTTATGCGCCGCCGCACGTTCAGTCCTGGCGGCTGGTGACTTCCAGCAGGTGGTAGCCGAACTGGGTCTTCACCGGGCCCTGGACCACGTTCAACGGCGCGCTGAAGACCACCTGGTCGAACTCGCGGACCATCTGGCCAGGACCGAACGAACCCAGGTTGCCGCCGTCGCGGCCGGAGGGGCAGGTGGAATGCTCGCGGGCGACTTCGGCGAAATCCGCACCGCCTTCGATGGCGGTCTTCAGTTCGTTGCACTTGGCTTCGCTGGAAACCAGGATGTGGCGGGCAGTGGCTCGGGCCATGGGGAAATACTCCTAGGGTGAAACGGCAGAGCCTAGCAGACATCGACGCCAGCACCGACAGCCCGCGACCGGAGGAGGCACTCGACAAGCGTGGCGCAGGCTGCTTGACTCGCCGCCTTTGCGAATCCGGGAACGCCTTCCGATGAGCCAGACTTTCCACGGCAGTTGCCTGTGCGGCGCGCTGCGCTACCGCCTGTCGTCGCCCCCGCGGGCGCTCTCCCACTGTCATTGCGGCCAGTGCCGCAAGGCCCATGGAGCGGCATTCGCCAGTTATGGCAGCGTCCCCGTCGCGGACCTGCACATCGACCGCGGCGCCGACCTGCTCGCCACGTTCAGCTCCTCCCCCGCCGTGCTCCGGCGCTTCTGCTCGCGCTGCGGCTCGCCGCTGTTCTGGTCAAGGAGCGAAGGCAAGTTCGCCGACTGGGTATCGGTCGCCCTCGGCAGCCTGGACACGCCCTTCCCGGCGGCGAAACAGAAGCATGTCCAGGTCGCATCGATGGCCTGCTGGTACCGGATCGCCGACGACTGGCCGCGGTTCGACTGAAGTCCGCTCGCGATCCGCCGGCCGGTGCCTGTTTTTTCGCCGGCAAGGCCCGGGCCTGGGGTACCATGCCGCGCCCTTCGCCGCCGGTCCTTGCCGCCCATGTCCGCCACCGCGCTGTACACCGACCTGTCCCACTATTACGACCTGATGTGCGCCGACATCGACTACCAGGCGCAGAGCCACTGCGTGCGTCGCCTGCACCAGTTGTTCGGCAACCAGGGCCGGCGGCACCTGGACCTGGCCTGCGGTACCGGCCCGCACGTGCGGCACTTCCTCGATTTCGGCTATCGCAGCGCCGGTCTGGACATCAACCAGCCGATGCTCGACCTCGCCCGACAGCGCTGCCCCGAAGCGCACTTCAGCCGGCAGGACATGGCCGGCTTCCAGGTGGACGAGCCGCTGGACCTGATCACCTGTTTCCTCTATTCGATCCACTACAACGCAGGGCTGGAGCGCTTGCGCGCATGCCTGGCCAGCGTGCATGGCGCACTGGCGGATGGCGGCGTGTTCTGTTTCAACACGGTGGACAAGGGGCAGATCGACAATCGCTCGTTCGTCCGCCATTCCGTGGAGCATCGAGGCAGCCGCTTCACCTTCGGTTCCGGCTGGTACTACAGCGGCGAGGGCGAGCGCCAGGCGCTGCGCCTCGGTATCGAGAAAACCACGGACGGAACGACCCAGACCTGGGAGGACGAACACCCCATGGTCGCCCTCAGCTTCGCCGAGCTGCAGCACCTGTTGCAGACGCATTTCGAGGTGCAGGTCTTCGAACACGACTACGAACGGATCACGCCCTGGGCCGGCAGCTCCGGGAATGCCCTGTTCGTCTGCGTGAAGCGCTAGCCTCCGGATATCCTGGCGCAAACGTGACGATCAGGCTGGCACGGGCGGGGCAGCGTTTCACAGGGGGCTGCGGAGGATTCTTCGTCGCTTTCGGCACGCTGCGTCCGACCCGCTAGAGGCCTGCCTGGCCGACGATCCGTGCGCGCCTTCTCGGCTAGACCAAGGTCGCAAAGACCCCGCCGACCATCTGTGACACCTTCGCGCGCTTTTTTACCCCCCGCTGTCGAGAGTCACCGCATGTCCGCCCCGTTTTCCCCCCGTTCGCCCCGCACCCTTCGCGGCCTGGGCGCCCTCGCCCTGTGCGGCGGATTCGTCGCCCCGGCCCCTGCCGCCTTCCTCGAGGACGGCAGCGCGCGCCTGGAAGCGCGCACCGTCTACTTCAACCGCGACTTCCGCGACGGCAGCTCGGCCAACCCGCAGGGCGCCTCCAAGCGCGAGGAAGCCGCGCAGGGCTTCATCCTCGACCTGCGCTCGGGCTATACCGAGGGCGCGCTGGGCTTCGGCGTGGATACCCTGGCGATGCTCGGGATCAAGCTCGACTCCAGCCCCGCGGACAGCAACAGCGGCCTGCTGCCTTCCAGCGGCCACGATCCGCGTCGCTCGGTCGACCAGTACGCCAAGGCCGGCGTCGCCGGCAAGATGCGCTTCTCGCAGACACAGTTCAGATACGGCGCGATGCTGCCGGACATGCCGTTGCTGAAATACAACGACGGACGCCTGCTGCCGACCCTGTTCCACGGCGCCCAGCTGACCAGCGAGGAGATCGCCGGGCTCAGGCTCTCCGCCACCCGCCTGGAGCGCTACACCGCGCGGGACTCCAGCGATGCCCAGGACATCCGCCTGCACTGCAAGAACAAACGCTACGCCTGCGACACCACCGGCAACCGCTTCGACGCCTACCAACTCGACTACCAGGTCAACGACGGCCTGCTGTTGCAATACGCCCAGGGCGGCCTGCGCAACGTCTATCGCCAGCGCTACCTCGGTGCCGTGGGCAAGCGGCAGCTCGGCGCCGGCAAGCTGAGCGCCGACCTGCGCTGGTTCGACAGCGAGGACGCCGGCGCGGCCCGCGCCGGCAAGATCGACAACCGCGCCCTCAGCCTGCTGCTCGCCTACGCCCAGGGCGGCCACACGCTCAGCGCCGGCTGGCAGCGGATGAACGGCGCCAGCTCGATGCCCTACCTCGACGGCAGCAATCCGTACCTGGCCAACTACCTGCAGGTGAACGACTTCGCCAACCCCGAGGAACGCTCCTGGCAACTGCGCTACGACTTCGACCTGCGCAGCGTCGGCGTGCCCGGCCTGAGCTTCATGACCCGCTACGTCAACGGCGACCATATCCGCCTGGCCAACGGCGACGAGGGCAAGGAATGGGAGCGCGACATCGAGCTGAAGTACGTGGTGCAGAGCGGCCGCTTCAAGGACCTCAGCCTGCGCCTGCGCAACGCCACCTACCGCACCGACTTCGAGCGCTCGGCGCGCGACGTGGACGAGGTGCGCCTGATCGCCAGCTACAACCTGTCGCTGTTCTGAGCCGTCGCGCCGGAACGCACGCCGGCGCGACGCTCCGGCGGTTCAGACCGCCAGGGCGCGTTCGCGCAGCTCGACGTTGAGGATGCGGTCGTTCTCCGAGTAATCCACCGGGCAATCGATCACATGCACCCCGGGCGTGCCCAGGCAGCGCTCCAGCAACGGCAGGAAGCCCTCGGCACTGTCGACCCGGTGGCCGTGGGCGCCGTAGGCCTCGGCATAGCGCACGAAGTCCGGGTTGCCGTAGTCCAGCCCGAAGTCGGCGAAGCCCATGTTCGATTGCTTCCAGCGGATCATCCCGTAGCCGTTGTCGCGCAGGATGATCACCGTCAGGTTCATCTTCAGCCGCACCGCGGTTTCCAGTTCCTGGCTGTTCATCATGAAGCCGCCATCGCCGCACACCGCGACGATCGGCCGGTCCGGGTAGACCAGGTGCGCGGCCATCGCCGAGGGCAGGCCGGCGCCCATGGTGGCGAGGGCGTTGTCCAGCAGCACGGTGTTGGGCATGTGCGCCTTGTAGTTGCGGGCGAACCAGATCTTGTACATGCCGTTGTCCAGGGCGACTATGCCCTGCGACGGCAACGCCCGGCGCACGTCGGCCACCAGGCGCTGCGGATAGAGCGGGAAGCGCGGGTCGTCGGCGCCTTCGGCGACCTGCGCCTCGTTGGCCTCGCGGATCGCCAGCAGGCGGGTGAAGTCCCAGTGCGCGGTATCGTCCAGCGCCTCGCCGATCTGCCAGATGGCGTTGGCGATGTCGCCCACCACTTCGATCTGCGGGAAATACACCGGGTCCACCTCGGCGGAACGGAAGTTCACGTGGATCACCTCGGTACCGCCGCGAACCATGAAGAACGGCGGCTTCTCGATCACGTCGTGGCCGACGTTGACGATCAGGTCGGCCGCCTCCACCGCGCGATGCACGAAGTCGCCGGCGGACAGCGCGGCGTTGCCGAGGAAGCGCGGGTGACGCTCGTCGACCACGCCCTTGCCCATCTGGGTGGTGACGAAGGGAATGCCGGTCTTGTCGATCAGTTGCTTGAGGACCTTGGCGGTCATCTTGCGGTTGGCCCCGGCGCCGATCACCAGGATCGGGCTGCGCGCGGCGCGCAGCTTCTCCACCGCGGCGCAGATCGCCTTGTATTCCGCCAGCGGCCGGCGGCTCAGGCTCGGCGGGATGGGCAGGCTGTCGGTCTGCTCGGCGGCGATGTCCTCCGGCAGCTCCAGGTGCACCGCGCCGGGCTTCTCTTCCTCGGCCAGGCGGAACGCCTCGCGGACCCGCGAGGGAATGTTGTCGGCGGAGGCCAACTGGTGGGTGTACTTGGTCAGCGGCTGCATCATGCCGACCACGTCGAGGATCTGGAAGCGGCCCTGCTTGGACTTCTTGATCGGCTTCTGCCCGGTGATCATCAGCATCGGCATGCCGCCCAGGTAGGCGTAGGCGCCGGCGGTGACCAGGTTGGTGGCGCCCGGGCCGAGGGTCGACAGGCTGACCCCGGTCTTGCCGGTGAGGCGCCCGTAGGTGGCGGCCATGAAGCCGGCCGATTGTTCGTGGCGGGTGAGCACCAGCCGGATCTGCGACTTGCGCAGGGACTCCAGCAGGTCGAGATTCTCCTCGCCGGGAATTCCGAAGACGTACTGCACGCCCTCGTTTTCCAGGCATTGCACAACCACATCGGCTGCCTTGGCCATCTGCGTTCTACCTCGGGTGGTGGCGGTTCTGACCGCTCGAACACTGCGCCCCTCGCGCCTCCCTGTCCAGCCCCGACCGGCCGGCGGAAGGCTCTGGCGCCGGCTTCGCCGGCAAGCGAACGCCGCCCCGCCATTAGCGCAGCTGAACCCGACCACCCGATCATCAGCACAGCTAATAATTCATTCGCTGATTTCATGGTGAGGGCGGAGCCCGGATGGTAAAAATCCACCTACCGCTTTACGCGCCGGCCAAGCCGAATGCCCCGCCCCCTCCATCTCACCGAACCCTGAAGACGACCATGCCCGAGCACGCCCCGATCCTCCCCGTCATCGCCGCCGAGGTGGCCGCCCTCGCCCCCGGTTTCCGCGCCCTGAGCCTCACCGTCGAGGCGGCGCCGATCGTTCGTCCGGAAATCGCCGGCCGCGCCATGGAGCGCGCCTGCCAGGCGCTGGCGCGTGGCGAACCGGACTGGGCCGAGGCGCACCTGGCAGCCTGGGCCGAGGCGTTCCGCCGCTTCGGCGCCAAGCCGCAGCGTACCCCCTGCTCCGCCGAAGCCCTGCGCAAACGCGCGCTGCGCGACGGCGGGCTGCCGAGCATCGACCCGGTGGTGGACCTGTACAACGCCATCAGCGTGCAATTCGCCATTCCGGTAGGCGGCGAGAATCTCGCCGCCTATGCCGGCCCGCCGCGCCTGGTGGTCGCCGACGGCAGCGAGACCTTCGACACCCTGAAGAACGGCGAGGCGGTCGACGAATCCCCCGACCCCGGCGAGGTGGTCTGGCGCGACGACCTCGGCGTCACCTGCCGCCGCTGGAACTGGCGCCAGGGCGTGCGCACCCGCCTGGACGCCAGCGCCCGGCGCATGTGGTTCATCCTCGAGAGCCTGCCGGAAATGCCGCTGGCGGCCCTGCACGAAGCGGGCGGCCTGCTGCTCGACGAATTGCGCCTGATGATGCCCGGCATGCGCGCCGACTCGCGCCTGCTGTGCGTGGCGACGGTACCCGCCGACAGCGTATAAGGACCCAGTCCCCGAGGAGAACAGAACATGTACCTGCCTTCGCATTTCGAAGAGTCCGACCCGCAGGCGCTGCACGCGCTGATCCGGGACTATCCGCTGGGCCTGCTGGTCAGCCACGGCGAAGCGGGCCTGGACGCCAACCACCTGCCGTTCGAGCTGAGCCCGGCAAAGGGCGCGCAAGGCACCCTGGAAGCCCATGTCGCGCGCAACAACCCGGTTTGGAGCGAGCTGCGCGACGGCGACGAGGTGCTGGTGGTGTTCCGCGCCGGCGATGCCTACATCTCGCCGCAGTGGTACCCGAGCAAGCAGGAGCACCACCGCCAGGTGCCGACCTGGAACTACCGGGTGGTCCACGCCCACGGCCGGGTGCGGATCCGCGACGACGAACGCTATGTGCGCGGACTGGTGGCGCGCCTGACCCGCACCCACGAGGCGACCCAGGAAAAGCCCTGGAAAATGACCGACGGCCCCGCCGACTACATCGACGAGATGCTCCGGCTGATCGTCGGCATCGAAATCGAGATCACCCGCCTGGTCGGCAAGTTCAAGCTCAGCCAGAACAAGGAAGCCCGCGATATCCGCGGCGCCAGCGCAGCGCTGCTGGCCCGCGGCGAACAGGCGATCGGCGCGGCCATGGACGATTGCGCCGCCCGGCGCGAGGGCTGAGGTTCAGGCCTCGCCCGGCTGCGGCCGGTGGTGGACGAACTCGACCACCGTGCCGTCCGGCAGCAGCGCATTGAAGCAGGCACCGGTGGGCGCGCGCGCCGGCCCGAAGATGATCTGCGCGCCGGCAGCCAGCAACCGCCGGTGATAGGGCTCGATGTCGTCCACCAGCAGGGTGCCAGTGGTGCTGCGGAACGGCGCCAGCGCCTCGTCGCTGCCCTCCAGCAGGAGGAAGGCGCCGACTGCGGCGAGTGTCAGGCGTTTCTCGGGAAAGTCGAAGCGCATGTCGTGGGCGACGCCCTGCAGGTCTTCGTAGAAAGCGATGGCCGCATCGATGCTGCCCGGTTCCAGGTAGACACGGATGAACACCCGCGGCTCGGCGAAACCGGACGAGTCGTTGACGCGACGCCAGAGAAAAGGCTGGGACATGGCGCAGGACCTCCGCAGGCCAGGGCGAAAGGTCCGTTCTAGCATGCCGGCCGCGTCCGGCGAAACGCCCTCATTTCGTCGAGCGGACGTTGCCGTAGCGCACTTCTTTCGACGGCGGGTAGCCGTAGAAGGCGGTGTAGCACTTGCTGAAGTGGCTGGGCGAGACGAAGCCGCAGGCGACCAGGACCTCCAGCATGGTCAGGTCGGAATGTTGCAGCAGGCGCCGGCACTCGGTGATCCGCAACTCCAGGTAGTAGCGCACCGGCGTGGTTCCGAGCTGCTGCTGGAACAGCCGCTCGATCTGCCGCCGCGAGCGCCCCACGTAGTGGGCGAGCTGCTCCTGGCTGAGCGGTTCCTCGATATTCGCCGCCATCAGGTTGATCACTTCGCGCAGCGGCTCGCTCATCTTCTCGTGCAGGGCCGGGCGCACCCGTCGGTAGCGCGACTCCTCGAAGGCGAGGATATCCACCACCGCCTCCACCAGGTCGCGCCCGTGGCGCCGGGCGATCCACTCCAGCGCCAGGTTGAAGGCGCCGGTGGGGCTGGCCGCGGTCAGGCGGTCGCGGTCGACCATGTAGCTGTCGCTGGTCACCTGGCTGTTGCGGGCGATCTCGGCGAGGGCGGCGCGGTGCTCGGGATGGATGCAGCAGCGGTAGCCATCCAGCAGGCCGGCGTCGCCGAGGAACCAGGCACCGTTCCACAGCCCGGCCAGGGCGACGCCGCGCGACGCCACGTCCTGCAACGCTTCCCGCAGCGCGGCGGACGAGCGCATGGGCGTGCGCAAGCCGCCGCAGACCACCAGCAGGTCGAGTCCTTGCAGCGCCGCCGAGGCGAGCGCCAGGTCCGGGCAGATCAGCAACCCGAGGTCGCTGGTCACCGGCTCGCCGTTCAGGCTGAAGTTGCTCACCGCGAAGGACTCGCTGCGGATCAGGTTGGCGGTCACCAGGGTGTCCAGCGCCTGGGTGAAGGCCGGCAGGGAAAAGTGTTCGAGCAGCAGGAAGCCCACCCGCGCCCGTGCCGAGCCCCCCTCCCCGGCCCCGGTGAACCTGAGGTTCTGCCCTTGCAGGGCGGCGCTGAAACGCCTTCTTTCCATCGATTCGTGCCTCTTGTTCTTCTTGTTCCCGGCCAGCGGGCCGCGACGCCTGCCGTCGCGGCGAAAACCCCGGGCGCTCCATCATATGCGCAAGCCATGTGACTTGGCGCCTTCCTGGCGCGCCGGGGGAATATGCTCAAATACGCCCTCGGGGGGCTGCCCCTTTCGCACGCCACGGCGTCAGCGGAAACAGCGCGGACGAACGGTACGGAAACGCCCCGAAAAACCTGTAGACATATTGTCTAACAGAATCCTATAGTCATTATACAAACTGTAGACACAGCCCATGACAAGTAGAAAGGCCTCCATGAAAGCCCAACCCGACGTCGACTCGAACAGCACCGATGCCCCCTTCGACCGCAAGGCGGTGCTGGGCGATGCGCTGCGCCGGCGGATCCTGAGCATGGAACTGGCGCCCGGCGCGGTCGTCGACGAACTCGCCCTGTGCGACGAGTTCGGCCTCTCGCGCCCGCCGGTGCGCGAACTGCTGCGGCAGATCGCCGCCGAGGGCTACATCGAACTGGAAGCCAACCGTGCGCCGCGCGTCGCGGCCATGAGCCACGACTCGCTGCACGCCTTCTTTCTCGCCGCGCCGCTGATCTACATCGCCACCACACAACTGGCGGCCACCCATGCCAGCGAAGCGGAGATCGAGACGCTCAAGGCGATCCAGGAAGATTTCCGCAAGGCCATCGAAGAGAAGCATGTGGAAAACCGCGTCATCCACAACGACGCCTTCCACCTGGAGATCGGCAGGATGGCCCACAACGACTACCTCATGCCCAGCCTGCGCCGCTTGCTGATCGACCATGCGCGGCTGGGCAAGATCTTCTACCGCCATCCGACCACCGACGACATGCAACGCGACCTGGAACTCGCCTGCGACCAGCACGACCAGATCGTCGATGCCATCCAGCGGCGCGATCCGGATGCGGCGGCGGAGATCGTCCGTGCGCATTTCGAGCTGTCGCGCCGGCGCATGGCCGAGTACGCGGCGCCGGCCGGAGTAGAGGTGGCGCTGGTCTACGAGGGTTAGCGAGCCCCCGCGCCACGGCCCCGCCCGAGAAGCGGAGGCGGTCACGCAGGGGATGGTTACCGGGTTCCAATAACAAGAGTCAGGTCCCTGCGATGACGAAAGTAACCCACCTTCCGGCCGACGACCGTTCCTGCGGCTGGTATCACCTCAGCCCGCCGCGGCGGCCGAAGCCGGCCCACTACGGCAGGAGCGCCGCCCGTTGGGTGGTGGTCGGCGCCGGCTTCACCGGCCTCGCCGCCGCGCGCCAGCTGGCGCTGCATTTTCCCGACGAGGAGATCGTCCTGGTCGAGGCCCAGGAAGTCGGCTTCGGTACCGCCGGGCGCAACGCCGGCTTCGCCATCGACCTGCCCCACGACATCGGCGCCGACGACTACATCGGCGACATAGCGACCGCCCGGATCGGCCTGAAGCTCAATCTCGCCGGCCAGTCGCTGCTCCGCGAACAGGTGCAGCGCCATGCCATCGACTGCCAGATGAAGGCCTGCGGCAAGTACCAGGCGGCCGTCGAGGCGCGCGGCGTGGCTGTGCTCGACGCCTACCGGCGCGGCCTCGATCGGCTCGGCCAGGCCTACGAGGTGATCGAGGCGGACGACCTCCCGGGACACATCGGCACCGCTTTCTATCGCAAGGCCCTGTTCACCCCCGGTACCCTGCTGGTGCAGCCCTCGGCCCTGGTCAAGGGCCTGGCCGACAGCCTGCCGGGCAACGTCAGCCTCTACGAACACACACCGATCACCGCCGTGGAATATGGCGACAGGACCCTGCTGAGCCATCCCCACGGCAGCATCCTGGCCGACCGCCTGGTCCTCGCCAACAACGCCTTCGGCATGAGCTTCGGCTTCCTCCAGGGGCGGATGCTGCCGATCTTCACCTACGCCAGCCTGACCCGGCCGCTCGATGCCGAGGAGCAGGCCAGCCTCGGCGGGCGCCCCTACTGGGGCGTGATCCCGGCCGACCCTTACGGCACCACGGTGAGGCGTACCCCGGACAACCGTCTGCTGATCCGCAACAGCTTCAGTTTCAACCCTGACGGACGCAGCGCCGGGAAGTACCTTGAGCGCTTCGCCGTACGCCATCGCGCCTCGTTCCGCCAGCGCTTCCCGATGCTCCCGGAAGTCGGCTTCGACTACACCTGGGGCGGCTCGCTGGCGCTGTCGAGGAACCACATGGGGCACTTCGGCGAGCTGGCGCCCAACGTCTATGGCGCCCTGTGCTGCAACGGCCTGGGGGTAACCCGCGGGACCGTCACCGGGAAGCTGCTGGCCGACTGGCTGGCGGGCGAACGCAACGAGCTGATCGACTTCCTGCTGCGCGCGCCCGGTCCCAGCGGCAATCCACCCGAACCACTCCTTTCCCTTGGCGTGAACCTCAACCTGAGGTGGGGGCAGTATCGAGCAGGTAGAGAAAGCTAGGCATCCCTAGTAACGCGCCCACGGGCGCCGACTTCGATTCAGACGGCCATTGAAGACCGGAGCTGGAGAGCGTTCCAGCCTCGCGGATTCGCTCGGCCCGAATTCACCGGCAGCGGTTAGAACCAGGAGACAATAATGACAAATCCTACGACCTCGATCGAAGACGTACCCCTCAACGCCTTCCACCGGCTGTTGACCCTGCGCTCCGGCGGCGGCTCCTTCGTCGACGGCTACGTGCTGAGCATCATCGGCGTGGCGATGCTGCAGATGACCGCGGCATTGCAACTGAGCAGTTTCTGGCAGGGCATGATCGCCGCCTCGGCGCTGGTCGGCATCTTCTTCGGCGGTTTCCTCGGCGGCTGGCTGACCGACCGCCTGGGCCGCCGCAGGCTGTTCTTCGTCGGCCCCAGCCTGTTCGTCCTCGCTTCCCTGGCGCAGTACGGGGTCGACTCGGCGGCGGCGCTGTTCGTCCTGCGCTTCCTGATCGGCGTGGCGGTGGGCATCGAGTACCCGGTCGCCACCGCCTTGCTGGTGGAGTTCCTGCCGAAGAAGTATCGCGGACCGCGCCTGGCCACCCTGACCATCCTCTGGTTCGCCGGCGCCGCCTTCGCCTACCTGGTCGGCGACCTGATCCTGCGCAGCGGCGGCGAGGACGCCTGGCGCCTGGTACTGGCCAGCACCGCGGCGATCGGCGCCGTGCTGTTCCTGCTACGCATCGGCACCCCCGAGTCGCCGCGCTGGCTGCTGAGCAAGGGCCGCGACGCGGACGCAGAACGGGTCATCCGCCAGGTCTACGGCGAAGCCTTCTCGCTGGAGAACCTGCCCGAACAGGCGCTGGAACGGAAGGTCACCATCTGGCACCTGCTCTACGCCGGCTACGGCAAGCGCATGCTCTTCGTCACCCTGTTCTGGACCTGCTCGGTGATCCCCGTGTTCGCCGTCTACGCCTTCGCGCCCAAGGTGCTGCTGGCGCTGAACCTGAAGGGCGACTGGGCCTCCTACGGTTCGGTGGCGATCACCCTGCTGTTCGTCATCGGCTGCATCATCGCCACCCGCCTGATCAACCGCATCGGCCGGCGCTGCATGCTGCTGCACAGCTTCCTCTGGTCCGGCCTGGCGCTGCTCGGGCTGGGCGTCTTCCACGCCGGCTCGGAGGCGACCATCCTCGGCCTGTTCGGTGCCTACGCGCTGTTCATCGGCGGCGCCCAGGTGCTGCAACTGGTCTACCCGAACGAACTGTTCCCCACCGAGATCCGCGCCTTCGCGGTCGGCGTCGGCACCTCGTTGTCGCGCGTCGGCGCCGCGGTGGGCACCTACCTGGTGCCGCTTTCCCTGGAAACCCTGGGTACCGCCCAGACCATGTACGCCGCCGCGCTGGTGACCCTGCTCGGGCTGCTCGTGACCTGGGCCCTGGCGCCGGAAACCCGTTCGCTGAACCTGCAGCAGGCGGCTTCGCTCACCTGAACCACCCGCCGCGGCAGCGTCCGCCGGGTGCGCCGCGGCCCAGCATCCCACAGGAGGAAACCCCGTGAAATTCGAAGGTATCTATACCCCCGCCATCACCCCGCTGAGCGCCGACGGCAGCATCGACACCCAGGCCTTCGCCGAGGTCCTGGAGTTTCTCGTCGAGTCGAAGGTGCACGGCATCGTGATCGGCGGCTCCACCGGCGAGTACTACGCGCACACCGCCGAGGAACGCCTGGCCCTCGCCGCCCACGCCAGCGAAGTCATCGCCGGGCGCCTGCCGCTGGTGGTGGGAACCGGCGCGATCCGCACCGAGGACTCGCTGGCCTACGCCGAAGCCGCCCGCGCCATCGGCGCCGACGCCATCCTGGTCGGCTCGCCGCCCTACGCGCTGCCGACCTCGCGGGAGATCGCCGAGCACGTGCTGGCGGTGGACCGCGCCGCCGGCCTGCCGATCATGCTCTACAACTATCCGGCGCGGATGGGCGTGGAGATGGACGAGGCGTTCTTCGCCGCCGTCGCCGGCTGCCGCAACATCGTCGCGATCAAGGAAAGCTCCGGCTCCACCGCGCAATTGCACCGCCTGGCCTGCCGCCACCCGCGGATCGCCTTGTCCTGCGGCTGGGACGACCAGGCCTTGGAGTTCTTCGCCTGGGGCGCGCGCAGTTGGGTCTGCGCCGGCTCCAACTTCATCCCTGGCGAACACCTCGCCCTGTACCAGGCCTGCGTGGTCGAGAACGACTTCGCCAAGGGCCGGCGCATCATGGCGGCGATGATGCCGCTGATGGACTTTCTCGAAAGCGGTCACTTCGTCCAGTCGATCAAGCACGGCTGCGAGCTGGCCGGCCTGCGCGCCGGCGGCGTACGTGCGCCGCTGAAGGCGCTGGACGAGGCCGGCAAGGCGGCACTGGCGGAGATCGTCGGCAGGCTCAAGGGCGAGGTCGCGCGGATCGTCGAGGGTGGCCGCCATGACTGAGCTGCTGAGCCGGGAGGAATACGCGGCCATCGCCGCGACGCTGGACCTTCCCCAGCGCGCCTTCATCGACGGAGGGTTCCGCGATGCCTGCGGCGGCCGCACCTTCGCCTCGACCAACCCGGCCACCGGCGAGCTGCTGGCGCAGGTCGCCGCCTGCGACGCGGAGGACGTCGGGCACGCCGTGGCCAGCGCGCGGCGGGCGTTCGAGGACGGCCGCTGGCGCTCGCGCACGCCCGCCGAGCGCAAGGCGGCGCTGCTGCGCCTGGCCGAGCTGCTGGAAGAGCACCTGCTGGAACTGGCGGTGATGGAGAGCCTCGACAGCGGCAAGCCGATCCGCGAATGCCAGCACACCGACCTGCCGGAAACCATCAATACCCTGCGCTGGCATGCCGAACTGATCGACAAGATCTACGACAGCACCGCCCCGGTCGGTTCGGCGGCGCTGGCCATGGTGGTGCGCGAGCCGATCGGCGTGGTCGGCCTGGTGCTGCCGTGGAACTTCCCGCTGCTGATGCTCGCCTGGAAGATCGGCCCGGCGCTGGCGGCAGGCTGCTCCGTAGTGGTCAAGCCGGCCCCCGAGACCAGCCTGACCGCCCTGCGCGTCGCCGAACTGGCCAGCCAGGCGGGGATCCCCGCCGGGGTGTTCAACGTGGTCCCCGGCGGCGGCCGCGAGGCCGGCGAACCGCTGGGCCGCCACCCGGACGTGGCGATGGTCAGCTTCACCGGCTCCACCGCGACCGGCCGCCTGTTCCTCAAGTACGCCGCCGAGTCCAACCTCAAGCGGGTGGTACTGGAGTGCGGCGGCAAGAACCCGGCGGTGGTGATGAACGATGTCGAGGACCTCGACCTGGTGGCGCAACACGTGGTCAACGGCGCGTTCTGGAACATGGGCGAGAACTGCTCGGCGTCCTCGCGGCTGATCGTCCATGCCGAGGTCCGCGAGGCGCTGCTCGAACGCATCGGCGCGCAGCTCCGCGAGTGGCGCATGGGCGACCCGCTGGATCCGCGTAATCGCCTCGGCGCGCTGGTCAGCCCGGCGCACTTCGAGAAGGTCCGCGCGTACCTCGACCAGGCCAGGACGGAGCGATTGGTGGTGCGCTTCGGCGGCGCCACCGAGGCTGGCATCTTCGTCGAGCCGACCGTGGTCGATGGCGTCTCGCCGCACAGCCGGCTGTTCCGCGAGGAAATCTTCGGCCCGCTGCTCTCGGTCACCTCTTTCGACGACATCGACGAAGCCATCGCCCTGGCCAACGACACCGTCTACGGCCTCGCCGCCTCGGCCTACACCGGCAGCCTGCGCCACGCACTGCGCCTGTCGCGGGAGATCCGCGCGGGGATCGTCACCGTCAACTGCTTCGGCGAGGGCGACGCCTCGACGCCCTTCGGCGGTTACAAGGAGTCAGGCTTCGGCGGTCGCGACAAGTCGGTCTGGGCACACGACCAGTACACAGAGTTGAAGACCATCTGGATCGACGCTTCCTGAAGCTGTCCGGCCCGCAAGGGCCGGCACTCCCGCCTGGCGGCGAGACCGGACAACCGGGCCGGACAGGCGACCAAGTGCAGACAACACCCATTCTGCATAACGTTCCGTCGCTATGCTGCTGCCTCCACCCTTCCCTTTTCCGCCAGGAACGACACGGAGACTCATCCATGACGGACAACCATATCGATGTACTGATCAACGGCTGCGGCATCGGCGGGGCGATGCTCGCCTACCTGCTCGGCCGCCAGGGCCACCGCGTGGTGGTAGTGGAGCAGGCACGGCGCGAACGCGCGATCAACGGCGCCGACCTGCTCAAGCCGGCCGGCATCCGGGTGGTCGAGGCGGCCGGGCTGTTGGCCGAAGTGACCCGTCGCGGCGGGCGGGTCCGCCATGAGCTGGAGGTCTATCACGACGGCGAGCTGCTTCGCTATTTCAACTATTCCAGCGTCGACGCGCGCGGCTATTTCATCCTCATGCCCTGCGAGTCGCTGCGCCGCCTGGTACTGGAAAAGATCGACGGCGAAGCGACCGTCGAGATGCTGTTCGAGACCCGCATCGAAGCGGTACAGCGCGACGAGCGCCACGCGATCGGCCAGGTGCGCCTGAACGACGGCCGCGTGCTGCGTCCGCGGGTGGTGGTGGGCGCCGACGGTATCGCCTCCTACGTGCGCCGCCGGCTGCTCGATATCGAGGTGGAACGCCGCCCCTACCCGTCGCCGATGCTGGTCGGCACCTTCGCCCTGGCGCCCTGCGTGGCCGAGCGCAACCGCCTGTACGTGGACGCGCAGGGCGGGCTGGCCTATTTCTACCCGATCGGTCTCGACCGCGCGCGACTGGTGGTGAGCTTTCCCAGGGAAGAGTCGCGCGAGCTGATGGCCGACACCCGCGGCGAGTCGCTGCGCCGGCGCTTGCAACGCTTCGTCGGCGACGAGAGCGCCGAGGCGATCGCCGCCGTCACCGGCACTTCGCGCTTCAAGGGCATCCCCATCGGCTACCTGAACCTGGATCGTTACTGGGCGGACAACGTGGCGATGCTCGGCGACGCCATCCACAACGTGCATCCGATCACCGGCCAGGGCATGAACCTGGCCATCGAGGACGCCAGCGCCCTGGCCGACGCCCTCGACCTGGCCTTGCGCGACGCCTGCGCGCTGGAGGATGCCCTGGCCGGCTATCAGGCCGAACGCTTCCCGGTGAACCAGGCGATCGTCTCCTATGGCCATGCGCTGGCCACCAGCCTGGAGGATCGCCAGCGCTTCGCCGGGGTCTTCGACACCGCCCTGCAGGGCAGCAGCCGGGCGCCGGAAGCGCTGGGCGGCGAGCGTTCCTATCAGCCGGTGCGGTCGCCGTCCCTGGAGGCTCCGCGCGGCTGAGCCCTCAGGCGTCCTCGCGCAAGCGCAGCGGGTCCACCAGCCCGGCGGCGATGGCCATGCCCACCAGCTCCGGCAGGGTCTGGGCCTGCATGCGCTTCATCACCCGCGCGCGGTAGAGGTCGACGGTCTTCACGCTGACTTCCAGTTGCTCGGCCACCTCGCGGCTGGTATAGCCGCGCACCAGCGGCAAGAGCACGTCGCGCTCGCGCGGGGTGAGGCTGTCCAGGCGTTCGCGCAACCCGGCGTCGAGATCGCGGTGGCGGCGCCGACGGGCGTGGCGATCGAGGGCCTGCTGCACGCTGTCGAGCAGCAATTGTTCGTTGTAGGGTTTCTCGATGAAATCCACCGCCCCGGCCTTGAAGGCGCGCACCACGATGGGCACGTCGGCATGGCCGCTGACGAAGATCACCGGCAGGTCGATGCCGCGCGCCAGCAGTTCGTCCTGCACGTTCAACCCGCCCATGCCGGGCATCCGCACGTCGAGCAGGACGCAGGCATGGCGGCCGCCCTCGCAGGCGTCGAGGAAGTCCCGGCCCTGGGTGAAGGGCCGTGCCTTGAGGCCGACCGATTCCAGCAGCCAGACCGTCGATTCGAGCATGCCCTGGTCGTCGTCGACCACGTAGACCAGCGCTTCGTCAGGCATAGCCATCGTTAACCTCCCGTGGCGCCGGCGGCGAGCGGCAGCCGGCAGTTCATGAGCAACCCGCCATCCGCCGGCAGCTCGGCTTCGAGGGTGCCGCCGAAGCCCTCGACGATGCTGCGGCTCATCGACAGGCCCAGGCCCAGCCCTTCCGGCTTGCTGGTGTGGAACGGCGTGAAAATGTGTTCCAGCTGATCCGCCGGCACTCCCGGTCCCTGGTCGCGAACCCACAGGCAGAGCAGCCCGCCGGGCTCGACGCGGCTACCGATGACGACCCGCGACGGCGAGCCGGGATGCGCCTCGCGGTTGGCTTCGATGGCGTTGCGCAGCAGATTGAGGAACACCTGTTCGAGCAGCACGCGGTCGGCATACAGCGGCGGCGGATTGTCGGTCATCGCTTCTTCCACCGCCACTTGCCAGTGCCCGGCTTCCCAGGCGCAGAGGCCGATGGCCTCGCGTGCCACCTGGTTGAGGTCGAGCGCCTGCAGGCGCCGCTGGCCCTTGCGCAGGAAGCCGCGCAGGCGCTTGATCACCTCCGCCGCGTGGCCGGCGTGCTCGCCGATCCGCGCCAGCCCCTCGGCCACCCGCCCGGCGGCCTCGGGCTGGCTGCCGAGGACGGCCAGGTAACGCTGGCTGGCGCTGGCGTAGTTCATCACCGCCGCCAGCGGCTGGTTGATCTCGTGGGCGATGCCCGAGGCCAGTTCGCCGAGAGTGACCAGCCGCGCAGTGTGCGCCAGTTCGTCCTGGTGACGGCGCTGCTGGGCCTCGCGCAGTTCGCGTTCGGTCATGTCGCGGGCCACCAGCGAGTAATAGCGCTCCTCGCCGCGGCCGCGATGGGCCAGCAACACCAGCGAGACTGGCAGCGACGGACGCCCGTCCTGCGGTTGCAGGCGCCCCTCGCGGCTCCACACGCCGCCATCGCGCGCCTGTCGCCAACCCTCTTCGGCCAGCCGCGCCGGAGTGTCGCCGGCCAGCAGGTGTTCCAGCGCCGGCGCCTCCTGCCCGTCGGCGATGCCGAGGGCGGCGCGTGCCGAAGGATTGAGGTAGGTGACGCGGCCGCCATGCTCGACGAACAGCACCAGGTCGGTGTTCGCCTCGACCACTTCGGCCAGGCGCCGGCGGTTCTCCTCCGCCTCGACCCGCCGGGTGACATCGCGGGACACGCTGACCACCTCCACCACCGCCCCGGTGTAGGTCTCGCGGATCGCCCGGCTGGCGGTCTCGAACCAGCGGTAGCGGCCGTCGCGGTGGCGGATACGGTAGGTGATGGTCAGGTAGCCGTCCTGCTCCAGCGCTTCGCGCGCGCGCAGCGCCACCTGGCCGCGGTCCTGGGGGTGGAACAACGCCTGCGCCGGACGCCCGCGCAGTTCCTCCGGCCAGTAGCCGAGCAGGGTCCAGGAGGCCGGCGAGGCGTCGAGGAAAATGCCGTCGAGGGTATGCCGGGAAATCAGGTCGGTGGTGTTCTCGGTGATCAGCCGGTACAGCCGGCTGGCCCGCGCCGCCTCGCGCTCGCCGCGCAGGCTGGCGGTGGCGTCGCGGCAGCGCGCCAGCACCCGGGCCTCGGCGCTGTCGGGAATGAACTGCCAGAGCAGGATGCGCCCGTCGCACTCCGCCTCCACCTCGCCGAGGGCCCGCGCCTGCCCCAGGCTGGCGCGCACCAGTTGCCCATGGTTGGCCGGGAGGAAGGCGCGCCAGGCCTCGCGCGGCCGCTCGCCAAGCAAGGCAAGGAAGGCCTGGTTGAATTCCACCGCCTGCGCCTCGCCGTCGAGCAGCAGCGCGGGCTGCGGGTCGGCGGCGAGGAACGGCGCGGCGCGGGTGACGCCACGGGCGGCGGCGAGCAACGGTGCGAGGAGCAGGCCGAGCCAGTCCAGCGCAGCGCTCTGCGGCGTATCGCTGGCCACCAGCAACAGGCCTTCGTCGCCGGCCTGCAGGTCGAGGGCGAAGGCCATGCCATGCTCCACGCCGGCACGCCGCAAGCGCGCGCCGAGCCAGGACGCGGAACGCCGCAATTCGTCCAGAGCCAGCCGGCCGTCGCGCGCCAGGCGCTCGCGCAACGCCAGGTCGCTGGCCCGGTTCGGCTCGCCGGCGCCCGGCGGCAGCGCCGGCGACGGCGGCACCGGGGTATAGGTCTGCGCCTGCGGCTGCCAGGCCAGGTACCAGGCCTGGCGCGTTCCCGGATGTTCGAGCAGCAAGCGGCGCAGTGCACCGACCCGCTCGACCAGCGGCGCGCCCTCGCGCAGCAGGCGCAGGAGGCTGTTGAGGGCAGGCGAAGCGGGAAGCGGACTCATGGGCGGAAGATGATCCTGGGAACTTATATGGTATTTATACTATAAGCTTATGGTTTAACTTCCATATATTTTTCATCGTTGCTATAAATCGCCCCAACCCAAGGAGCGCTTCGCCTGGTCCTTGGAAGCTGTTCACGATCTGCCGAGCGAGAGAAACCAGCCGTTTTCGACGCAGTCTCTCCGCGCGCGGCAGATCGTGACCCTTACCCAGAACAGAGCTAACAATCAGCCACGGGGTACTCTTCATGTCGATCTTCGAACAGGGTCTCGCGCCCGCCGCCGTCAACCACATCGCCCTGACGCCGCTGAGCTTCATCGAGCGCACCGCCAGCGTCTATCCGCACTACCCCGCGGTGATCCACGGCAACATCCGCCGCGACTGGGCGCAGACCTACCAACGCTGCCGACGCCTGGCCTCGGCCCTGGCCGGGCGCGGCATCGGCCAGGGCGACACGGTGGCGGTGATGCTGCCGAACATCCCCGAGATGCTCGAGGCGCACTATGGCGTGCCGATGATCGGCGCGGTGCTGAACACCCTCAACGTACGCCTCGACGCCGAAGCCATCGCCTTCATGCTGCAACACGGCGAAGCCAAGGTGCTGATCACCGACTACGAATTCCACGAGGTGATCCATGCCGCCATCGGTATGCTCGACCACCCGCCGCTGGTGGTCGACGTCAACGACCCCGAGTATGGCGAAGGCCGCCCGGTTGGCGAACTGGACTACGAGGCGCTGCTCGCCGAGGGCGACCCGCAGTTCGCCTGGGAATGGCCCCGGGACGAGTGGCAGGCGATCTCGCTGAACTACACCTCGGGCACCACCGGCAACCCCAAGGGCGTGGTCTACCATCACCGCGGCGCCTACCTGAACGCGCTGGGCAACCAGATGACCTGGTCCATGGGCCAGCACCCGGTGTACCTCTGGACCCTGCCGATGTTCCACTGCAACGGCTGGTGCTATCCGTGGACGGTGACCGCGCTGGCCGGCGTCCACGTCTGCCTGCGGCGGGTCGATCCGCAAAAGGTCCTCACCCTGATCCGCGAGCACCAGGTCAGCCACCTGTGCGGCGCGCCCATCGTGCTCAACGCCCTGATCAACATGCCCGACTCGGCCAAGGCCGCCATCGACCACCCGGTGCATGCCATGGTCGCCGGCGCCGCGCCACCGGCCAAGGTGATCGGCGCGGTGGAAGAGATGGGCATCCGCGTCACCCATGTCTACGGCCTCACCGAGGTCTACGGCCCGGTCACGGTCTGCGCCTGGCACGGCGAGTGGGACGACCTGCCGCTGGAGCGACGCGCCGCGATCAAGTCGCGCCAGGGCGTGCGCTACCCGACCCTCGAAGGGGTGATGGTGGCCGACCCGAAGACCCTCGAGCCGGTGCCGCGCGACGGCCAGTCCATCGGCGAGATCTTCATGCGCGGCAATACCGTGATGAAGGGCTACCTGAAGAATCCCAGCGCCACCGAGGAAGCCTTCGCCGGCGGCTGGTTCCATACCGGCGACCTGGCGGTCTGCCATCCGGACGGCTACATCGAGATCCGCGACCGGCTCAAGGACATCATCATCTCCGGCGGCGAAAACATCTCCACCATCGAACTGGAGGGCGTGCTCTACCGCCACCCGGCGGTGCTGGAGGCGGCGGTGGTGGCGCGGCCCGACGAAAAGTGGGGGGAAACGCCCTGTGCGTTCATTACCCTGAAGAGCGATCATCAGGGGCTCGCCGAGAGCGAGATCGTCGCGTTCTGTCGCGAACACCTGGCCGCGTTCAAGATTCCGCGTACCGTGGTGTTCTCGGAACTGCCGAAGACCTCCACCGGCAAGATCCAGAAATACGTGCTGCGCGAGTGGGCCGCCGCCCTCTGAGCGCCGCCAGCCGAATTGCCCGTGCAGCGGCCGTGCCACGGCGGCCGTAGGCAGGATGCGCACGGGCAACCCTGTACCTGCGGCCGTCCCGCCGGCCGTTCACCGACGAGGTGTGCAATGCCTGAATACAACGCCCCGCTGCGCGACATGCGCTTCCTGCTCAACGACGTGTTCGACGCCCCCGCCCTGTGGCAGCGCCTGCCGCGACTGGCCGAGCGGATCGACGCCGACACCGCCGACGCCATCCTCGAGGAAGCGGCCAAGGTCACCGGCGGCCTGCTCGCGCCGCTCAACCGCAGTGGCGACGAAGAAGGCGCGCAGTGGCAGGACGGCGCCGTGCGCACCCCGGCCGGCTTCCGCGAGGCCTACGCGACCTACGCCGAGGGCGGCTGGGTCGGCCTCACCGGCAATCCGGCCCATGGCGGCATGGGCATGCCGAAGATGCTGGCAGTGCAGTTCGAGGAGATGATGTACGCGGCCAACGCCAGCTTCAGCCTCTACTCGACCCTTTCCGCCGGCGCCTGCCTGGCCCTCGATGCGCACGGCAGCGAGGAGCTGAAGAACAGGTACCTGCCGAACATGTACGCCGGCACCTGGGCCGGCTCCATGTGTCTGACCGAACCGCATGCCGGCACCGACCTGGGCATCATCCGCACCAAGGCCGAGCCGCAGGCCGACGGTTCATACAGGATCAGCGGGACGAAGATCTTCATCACCGGCGGCGAGCAGGACCTCACCGAGAACATCATTCACCTGGTGCTGGCCAAGCTGCCCGACGCGCCGGCCGGTTCGCGCGGCATCTCGCTGTTCCTGGTGCCGAAGTTCCTGGTCGGCGACGACGGCGCGCTCGGCGCACGCAACGCGGTGCACNGACGCGCCGGCCGGTTCGCGCGGCATCTCGCTGTTCCTGGTGCCGAAGTTCCTGGTCGGCGACGACGGCGCGCTCGGCGCACGCAACGCGGTGCACTGCGGCTCCATCGAGCACAAGATGGGGATCAAGGCCTCGGCCACCTGCGTGATGAACTTCGACGGCGCCAGCGGCTGGCTGGTCGGCGAAGTCAACAAGGGCCTGGCGGCGATGTTCACCATGATGAACTACGAGCGCCTGTCCATCGGCATCCAGGGCATCGGCTGCGCCGAGATGTCCTACCAGAGCGCCGTCGCCTACGCCCGCGAGCGCCTGCAAAGCCGCGCGCCGACCGGCCCGGTGGCCAGGGACAAGGCCGCCGACCCGATCATCGTGCACCCCGACGTGCGCCGCATGCTGCTCACCATGAAGGCGCTGACCGAGGGCGGCCGCGCCTTTTCCACCTATGTCGGGCAGCAGCTCGACTTGGCCAAGTACGCCGAGGACCAGGAAGAACGCAGCCAGGCCGAAGCCCTGGTGGCCCTGTTGACCCCGGTGGCCAAGGCCTTCTTCACCGATACCGGCCTGGAGAGCTGCGTGCTCGGCCAGCAGGTGTTCGGCGGCCACGGCTACATCCGCGAATGGGGCCAGGAGCAACTGGTGCGCGACGTACGCATCGCGCAGATCTACGAAGGCACCAACGGCATCCAGGCGCTCGACCTGATGGGCCGCAAGGTGGTCGCCAACGGCGGGCTGTTCCTCTCCATCTTCAGCCGCGAGGTGCGAGCCTTCGCCGCCGGCGCCAACGCCGAACTGGCGGAGTTCGTCACCCCGCTGCTGACCGCCCTGGACCTGCTGGACAACCTCACCCAGGGCATCGTCGCCCGCGCCGGCAACGACCCGCGCGAGATCGGCGCAGCCTCGGTGGAATACCTGCATCTGTTCGGCTATACCGCCTACGCCTACCTCTGGGCGCGCATGGCCGCCGCCGCGCTGCGCCAGCGCGAGGCCGACCCGGCGTTCCACGACGGCAAGCTGGCCACCGCGCGCTTCTACTTCGCCCGCATCCTGCCCCGCGTGCACTCCCTCGCCGCCGCCGTCGAAGCCGGCAGCGAAAGCCTGTACGGCCTGGAGGCGGAACAGTTCTGAAGCTTCCGTCGAGCGTTGTCGCGCGGCCCGTGGGCCGCGTGTTTTTTCCGGGACAGCATGCAACGCGCTGTCCGCCGACAGCCCGCGATAACGGCGGATAATCGCGAAGCGGTTATTCGCCCTACGACGCCCGGGAAGCCGGCCAGGCATTCTTGAAAAACGACGCAACCGCCGGTTATTCGCTAGACCAGGAACAAGGACATATCCATGCGAACCCTCACCACCCTCCTCGGCAACAGCCAGAAACTCGACGGCGGCGCCATGTTCGGCAATGCCCCGCGCGCGCTCTGGTCACGCTGGATGCAGCCCGATGCGGAGAACCGCATCGACCTCGGCTGCCGCGCCCTGCTGGTGCGCGACGGCGAGCGCAACGTACTGGTGGAGACCGGCATCGGCGCGTTCTTCCCGCCCGCCCTGCGCCAGCGCTACGGCGTCCAGGAAGAGCGCCACGTACTGCTCGACAGCCTCGCCGCGGTCGGCCTGGACGACGCCGACATCGACGTGGTGCTGCTCACCCACCTGCACTTCGACCACGCCGGCGGCCTGCTCGCCGCCTGGGAAGAAGGCCAGCCGGCGCGCCTGCTGTTCCCCAACGCGCATTTCGTCAGCGGCCGCCGCCACTGGCAGCGCGCTCGCCAGCCGCACCCGCGCGACCGCGCCTCGTTCGTGCCGGAACTGCTCGACCTGCTGCAGGCCAGCGGACGCCTGGAGCTGCTCGACGACGGCGAGCGCTCGGCGCATCTGGGCGAGGGCTGGCGTTTCCATTTCAGCGAAGGCCATACCCCGGGCCAGATGCTCCCGGAGATCGCCATGCCCGACGGCCCGGTGGTATTCAGCGGCGACCTGATCCCCGGCGCACCCTGGGTACACCTACCGCTGACCATGGGCTACGACCGCTTCCCGGAAGGCCTGATCGAGGAAAAGGAACGCCTGCTGGACAGCCTCATCGCCCGCAACGGCCGACTGGTCTTCACCCATGATCCGTGCGTCGCCATGGGCCGGGTGCGACGCGACGAACAGGAGCGCTACAGCCTCTACGACACCCTCGAGCGGGTCGAGAACCTCGAGGCCTGAGCGAAAGGCGCGGCCCGCCCCGGCGGCGGGCCGCGGGAATCAGGAACGCGCCTTGCGCGCGCCCTTGCAGCGCTCGATGCCGAGCCGGCAGATCCGCTCGCAGAGTTCGGCGAAACCGATCCCGGCCGCCGCCGCGGCCTGCGGCAGCAGGCTGGTGGCGGTCATGCCCGGCAGGGTATTGACCTCCAGGCACCAGAGCCGGCCCTGTTCGTCGAGGCGGAAGTCGGTGCGGCTGTAGCCGCTCAGCTTCAGCGCCCGGTGTACCTTCAGCGCCAGACGCTGGGCCTCGGCGGCGATCGCCGGCGGCAGGTCGGCAGGAAACACCTCGCGCACCGCGCCGGCCTGGTACTTGTGTTCGTAGTCGAAGACTTCCTGGCCACCGAGGAGAATCTCGCCCACCGGCAGCGCCTGGTCGTCGAGCACCCCGACGGTAACCTCGCGGCCGGCGACGAAGCGCTCCAGCATCACCTCGTCGCCATAGCGCCCGGCCAGCTCGATGGCCGGCTGCAATTCGGCCTGGGAATGCACGATGGACAGCCCCACGGTGGAGCCCTGGCTGTTCGGCTTGACCACCAGGGGGAAGCCCAGTTGCTCGCGCACCGCCTCTTCCGAGGCCGGCGCCATCAGCCAACTGGCGGTCTCCACCCCGGCGGCGAGGAACAGGCGCTTGGCCACGTCCTTGTCCATCGCCATGGCGCTGGCCAGGTGGCCGCTGCCGGTATAGGCGAAACCGCCGGCATCCAGCAGCGCCTGCAGGGTGCCGTCCTCGCCGGTGCCGCCGTGCAGGGCGAGGAAGAACACGTCGACCCCAGCCAGTTCGCCGGCGCTCAGCAGGCTCTGCTTGCCGCTGCGGATGATCGCCAGCGAGTCGGAGTCCGGCGGGACCTCCTTGACCTTGCTCGCCAGCAGGCGGCGCTCTTCCTCCGCGCCGAGCAGGCCGCTGGCGGTATCCACCGCCAGCACCTGGTGGCCGGCGCTGCGCAACGCCTGGATCACCTGCGCGCCGCTGGCGATGGAGACGTCCCGTTCCTCACTGCTGCCGCCGAAGAGAACGGCGACCTTCAACTTGTCCTGTCCCATGTTCCACCTGTCGTTCCAGTGCTGGAGGCAGAAAAGCACAACACAGGGGTAACTGAACAGAGACAGTCATCGTCGCGCGCAGCGAACGGCCTCCCTCAGCCGCGCAGTTCCTCGACCAGCGTGCGCAGCAGTTCGGCGGCCGGCAGCTCCCGCGCCAGCGCCGCGCCCTGGCCGGCCCACTGGGCGGCGAAATCATGGTTGCCGCGAGCCAGAGCGGCGGTCTGCAACGCTTTGGTCGCGTCGTAGACGAACGGATAGTCCGGCAAGGGCGGCACTCCAGGCGCGGCGGCATCGAAGAACATCCGGTTGGGCAGGCCGCGGGCGCTGCGCCCGGACATGGTCACGGTCAGCGCGGTGCGCGCCGCGCGCGGCCCCTTCAGCGCCTCGCGGTAGGCGGCGTTGGCCGAGGACTCCGGACAGAGGACGAAGGCGGTGCCCATCTGCACGGCGCTCGCGCCCAGCTCCAGGGCGGCGCGGATGCCCCGTCCGTCCATGATCCCGCCGGCAGCGACCACCGGTAGCGAACCGCGCGCCGCCAGCAGGCGGACCAGCGCCAGGGTGCCGATGGCGGCGTCGCCGCGCTCCGGCTCGAACACCCCGCGATGGCCACCGGCCTCGATGCCCTGGGCGACCACCGCATCGGCGCCGGCGGCCTCCACCAGAGCCGCTTCCTCCGGCGTGGTGGCACTGACCAGTACGCGGATGCCCGCCGCCTGCAACGCGCGAACCTGGTCGCGGGGCGGCGCGCCGAAATGGAAGCTGACCGCCGCCGGCCGCTCTTCCAGCAGCATCGGCAGCAGGGTCGAGTCTTCGAGGAAGCTCAGGTAGATGTTGTTCAGGCGCGCCGGCGGCTCGGCGCCGAACTCGGCGAACAGCGGCTTCAGGTAGTCCAGCCAGGCGCGCTCGCGGGCCGGGTCGGCCTGACCCGGGCGGTGGCAGAACAGATTGACGTTGAACGGCTTGTCGGTCAGCCCGCGCACCTCGCGGATCAGCGCCCGGCCCTTCTCGGCGGCACTACCGGTAATGGCGATCGAACCGAGCCCGCCGGCGTTGGATACGGCGGCGGCCAGCGCCGGCGTGGAGACGCCGAGCATGGGTGCCTGGACGATCGGCTGCTGGATGCCGAGCAGGCGCGTGAAGCGGTCAGTCATGGCGATTCCCTCTCCCGGTCGGACGACACCGCGTCGGCCAACGCTTGACCAATATATCTTCATAAAAGAATATTTTTAACAAATCATTCTCATAAAGAGATAAATCGATGGACCTTTCCTCCCTCGAAATCTTCCGCGCGGTCGCCCACGAAGCCAGCGTCACCCGCGCCGCTCAGCAGTTGCAGCGAGCGCAGTCGAACGTCACCACGCGGATCCGCCAGCTCGAGGAGGACCTGGGCGTCGAACTGTTCCTGCGCGACGGCAAGCGCATGAGCCTGACCGAACGCGGCAGCGAATTCCTCGCCTATGCCGAGCAGTTGCTGGCTCTCGCCGACGAGGCGCGCCAGTCGATGCATCCCGCCGAGCCCGGCGGGCGCCTGCGCCTGGGCAGCATGGAAAGCACCGCGGCCAGCCGCCTGCCGGCGCTGCTGGCGAGCTATCACAAGGCCTGTCCACGGGTCGCCCTGGAAGTCTCCACCGGCACCAGTCGCGCGTTGTTCGATGGGGTGCGGGCGCGGCGCCTGGACTGCGCGCTGGTGGCCGCCGGCCCGGGCTGGGCCGGCGAACTCGATGGCAGCGGCCTGCGCGGCGAGCCGCTGTTCCGCGAGGAACTGCTGATGATCCTGCCGGCCGAACACCCGCCGGTCCACGACGTCGCCGAGGTGCGCCTGCGCACCCTGGCCGGCTTCGCCCGTGGCTGCACCTACCGGCAACTGGCCGAGGACAGCCTGGGCACGCCGCTGACGGTGCAGGAAGTCGGCTCCTACCATGCGATCCTCGCCTGCGTCGCCGCCGGCGCCTGTGTCGGCGTGCTGCCGCGCTCGGTGCTGCAACTGCTCGGCACACCGCCGCTGCGCAGCCTGCCCCTTGCCGAAGTAGACACCTGGCTGGTCTGGCGCGAAGGCTACGCGACCGCCGCCTTCGAACGCTGGCGCGGCCTGCTGGGCCAGGCCGGCGACTGAGCGGCCAGGGGCGAACCCAACGGCCTGGCTCCGGTCCAACCCCGAGCCATCAGAACAATAGCGAGCCAAGGAGTTGCCCATGAGAAGACTGCCCACCCTCTGCCTGCTGGCCCTCGCGCCGCTCACCGGCATGGCGCCCCAGGCCCAGGCCGCCAGCCTCTACAACCTGCTGGTGGGGACCTATACCGAAGGCTCCAGCGAGGGCATCCAGGTATACCGCTTCGACGGCGCCGACGGCTCGGTGAAAGGCCCGCTGCGCGTGGCCCATACCAGCAACCCCTCGTACCTGACTTTCGCCCCGGACCAACGCACTCTGTTCGTGGTCAACGAGAACGGACGGGGCGGCAAGGGCGACACCGTCGGTCGCGCCACGTCCTACCGTTTCGATCCGATCAGCGGCCGCCTGCAACAGATCAGCCAGGTCCAGACCCTCGGCGATCATCCGACCTACAGCAGCCTCAGCCACGACGGTCGCTACCTGTTCGTCGCCAACTACTCGGTACAGCCGGAAGGCTCGGTGGCGGTACTGCCGGTGCGCGCGGACGGCTCGCTGGCGCCGGTGGTGCAGGTGGAGTCGCACCAGGCCAGCAAGGTGCATCCGCGCCAGGTTTCCGGTCATGTGCACTCGGTGGTGTCCTCGCCCGACGGCCAGTACCTGTTCGCCCCCGACCTCGGCGCCGACAAGGTATTCGTCTACCGCTACGCCCCGGAACAGGCCGAACGTCCGCTGCAGGCGGCCGATCCGGCATTCGTCCCGACCCCGCCCGGCAGCGGCCCGCGCCATCTGATCTTCAGCGCCGACGGGCGTTTCGCCTACCTGACCCTGGAACTGAGCGGCCAGGTGATGGTGTTCGCCCATGAGGGCAATGGCCGCCTGCGTCAGTTGCAGACCCACGACCTGGCGCCTGCCGGCTTCCAGGGCAAGGTCGGCGCCGGCGCCCTGCACCTGTCCGCCGACGGCCGCTTCCTCGGCGTGCTCAATCGCGGCGACGACAACCAACTGGTGACCTTCGCCGTCGACCCGGCCAGCGGCCAGTTGCGTTTCGTCGAACGGCGCTCGGTGGAAGGCACCGAGCCGCGCGAATTCGCTTTCTCGCCCGGCGGGCGCTTCGTCCTCGTGGCCAACCAGAACAGCGACCAGTTGCGGGTGTTCGCCCGCGATCCGCAGAGCGGCCAGGTGGGCAAGACTCTGCAAAGCGTCGAGGTGGGGTCACCGAGCGATCTGCGCTTCGTGGCGGTGCCGTGACCTTGCGCTCGGCCATCCGCCGATACGCCGCTGGGCCGGCGGATCGGCGCTAAGCGGTCATCCGCACTACGGAGCCAGAGCCGAAGCCCGCCCTGGCTCCGAGGCCCACAGGCATGGAGCTTCCGCCCACATACGGCAAGTCCTGTAGGGCGGATAACGCCAGGGGCGTTATCCGCCGCTGTCCCGAAGAACCGGCGGATAACCGCAAGCGGTTATTCGCCCTACGGAACCAGGATCCGCCACGTAGAGGTTTGCCATGCTTGCCCTCCAGACGATGGGGTAGCTAACTCGCCCCGGCAGGAGGTCGAATCGTCGCGCAGCGGGTCGAGCGACAGTGATGCCGCGAAGGCGTCTCGCTCCAGGGGGAACCGTCGCGACGGGTTGCCCGCAAGCTACACCCAGCCCCTCCCCCAATAGTCCCCGCGACCAATCGTCAGCCCCTCATCCCACCGTCCCGCGGCACCAACGAATCCACCTGTAATCCACGCCCAGCAAGGCCTACAGCGCTAATCACAGACGCCCTTGACCTCAACTTAACTTGAGGTTTTATAGTCCCCGCTGCGGTCATACCGCCCCGTTTCCCCAGGACCACGAACCGCCCCCACGGCCGCTTCGCGGCGCCGGATGGCGACCAGCACAAGGAACGACCCATGCAGCGCTTCATCGATAACTCGCTCGAAAGCAACTGGCTCTGGCTGACCGCCCGGATCTGCCTGGCCCTGATGTTCGTCGCCTCGGGACTGGCGAAGCTGTTCGACTATCAGGCCAGCCTGGAGGAAATGCGCGCCGCCGGCCTGGAGCCGGCCTGGCTGTTCAACATCGCCACCGCCGTGACCCTGCTGGCCGGCTCCGCGCTGGTCCTGCTGGACCGCAAGCTATGGCTCGGCGCCGGGGCGCTGGCGGTGTTCCTGCTGCTGACCATCCTCATCGTCCACACCTTCTGGAGCAAGACCGGCGTCGAAGCCAAGCTGGCGATGTTCTTCGCCCTCGAGCACATCGCGGTGATCGGCGGCCTGATCGCCACGGCCATCGCCAGCGCGCAACGCCAGCGGCTGCGCCAGGACGTCTCCGTGGCCGCCACCTACCAGAAGGCCTGAGGCGATCATGCAGAAACCCGTCCTGATCGCCAGTGCCGCGCTCATCTGCGCGGCGGTTATCGGCATCGCCGTCTACGCCACCGGCTCGGCGAAGAAAGACGCCGGCGGTTTCGCCGGCTACCCGCCGGTGAAGGTCGCCCTCGCCTCGGTGGAGCGGCGGGTGGTGCCGCGCGTCTTCGATGGCGTCGGCGAGCTGGAGGCCGGTCGCCAGGTCCAGGTGGCCGCCGAAGCGGCAGGACGGATCACCCGCATCGCCTTCGAATCGGGCCAGCAGGTGCAGCAAGGGCAGTTGCTGGTGCAACTCAACGACGCGGTGGAACAGGCCGAGCTGATCCGTCTCAAGGCGCAGTTGCGCAATGCCGAGATCCTCCATGCCCGTGCGCGCAAGCTGGTAGAGCGCAACGTCGCCTCGCAGGAACAGCTGGACAACGCCGTCGCCGCCCGCGACATGGCGCTCGGCGCGGTGCGCCAGACCCAGGCGCTGATCGACCAGAAGGCGATCCGCGCGCCCTTCTCCGGCCAGCTCGGCATCCGCCGCGTGCACCTCGGCCAGTACCTCGGCGTCGCCGAGCCGGTGGCCAGCCTGGTGGATGCGCGGACCCTGAAAAGCAATTTCTCCCTGGACGAAAGCACCAGCCCCGAGCTGAAGCTCGGCCAGCCCCTCGAGGTCCTGGTCGACGCCTATCCGGGGCGCAGCTTCCCGGCGCGCATCAGCGCCATCGACCCGCTGATCGGCAAGTCGCGCACGGTGCAGGTCCAGGCCTTGCTGGACAACCCCGAAGGCCTGCTCGCCGCCGGCATGTTCGCCAGCATCCGGGTCTCGCGCAAAGCCGACGCGCCGTCGCTGAGCGTGCCGGAAACCGCGGTCACCTATACCGCCTACGGCGACACCGTGTTCGTCGCCCACCAGGAAGGCGACCGGCCGCTCAGCGCCAAGCGCGTCTCGGTGCGGATCGGCGAGCGCTGGGACGGTCGCGTGGAAATCCTCCAGGGCCTCGCCGAGGGCGACCGGGTAGTGACTTCCGGGCAGATCAACCTGAGCGACGGGATGGCCGTGGAACCGGTCAAGGAAGACACCCTGAGCAGCGCCGCGCCCCCCGTGCCGGTCGCCGGCCGCTGAAGGAACCCCGCGATGACCTTTACCGACCTGTTCGTCCGCCGGCCGGTGCTGGCGCTGGTGGTCAGCACGCTGATCCTGCTGCTCGGCCTGTTCTCCCTGGGCAAGCTGCCGATCCGCCAGTACCCGCTGCTGGAAAGCTCGACCATCACCGTCACCACCGAGTACCCCGGCGCCTCCGCCGATCTCATGCAGGGCTTCGTCACCCAGCCGATCGCCCAGGCGGTGTCGTCGGTGGAGGGCATCGACTACCTTTCCTCGACCTCGGTGCAGGGGCGTAGCGTGGTGACCATCCGCATGCTGCTCAACCGCGATTCGACCCAGGCGATGACCGAGACCATGGCCAAGGTCAACTCGGTGCGCTACAAGCTGCCCGAGCGTGCCTACGACTCGGTGATCGAACGCTCTTCCGGCGAGACCACCGCGGTAGCCTACGTCGGCTTTTCCAGCAAGACCCTGCCGATCCCGGCGTTGACCGACTACCTGTCGCGGGTGGTCGAGCCGATGTTCTCTTCCATCGACGGCGTGGCCAAGGTCCAGACCTTTGGCGGCCAGCGCCTGGCCATGCGCCTCTGGCTCGACGCCGACCGCCTCGCCGGGCGCGGCCTGACCGCCTCCGACGTGGCCGAGGCGATCCGCCGCAACAACTACCAGGCGGCGCCGGGGATGGTGAAGGGGCAGTACGTGCTGTCCAACGTGCGGGTCAACACCGACCTGACCAACGTCGACGACTTCCGCGAGATGGTCATCCGCAACGATGGCAACGGCCTGGTGCGCCTGCGCGACGTCGGTACCGTCGAACTGGGCGCCGCGGCCACCGAGACCAGCGCACTGATGGACGGCGACCCGGCGGTGCACCTGGGGTTGTTCCCGACGCCCACCGGCAACCCGCTGGTGATCGTCGACGGCATCCGCAAGCTGCTGCCGGAGATCCAGAAGACCCTGCCGCCGGATGTCCGCGTCGACCTCGCCTACGAGACTTCGCGCTTCATCCAGGCCTCCATCGACGAGGTGGTGCGGACCCTGGTGGAAGCGCTGCTGATCGTGGTGCTGGTGATCTACCTCTGCCTCGGCTCGCTGCGCAGCGTGCTGATCCCGGTGGCGACCATTCCCCTGTCGATGCTCGGCGCCGCCGCGCTGATGCTGGCCTTCGGCTTCAGCGTCAACCTGCTGACCCTGCTGGCGATGGTGCTGGCCATCGGGCTGGTGGTGGACGACGCCATCGTGGTGGTGGAGAACGTCCACCGCCACATCGAGGAAGGCAAGTCGCCGGTGGCGGCGGCGCTGATCGGCGCCCGCGAAGTGGCCGGCCCGGTGATCGCCATGACCATCACCCTGGCCGCCGTGTACACCCCCATCGGCCTGATGGGCGGCCTCACCGGCGCGCTGTTCCGCGAGTTCGCCCTGACCCTGGCGGGCGCGGTGATCGTGTCCGGGGTGGTGGCGCTGACCCTGTCGCCGGTGATGAGTTCGCTGCTGCTCCAGGCACACCAGAACGAGGGGCGCATGGGCCGCGCCGCCGAGTGGTTCTTCGGCGGCCTGACGCGGCGCTACGGGCAGGTCCTGGAGTTCTCCCTGGGCCACCGCTGGCTGACCGGCGGCCTGGCATTGCTGGTGTGCATCAGTCTGCCGCTGCTGTATTCGATGCCCAAACGCGAACTGGCGCCGACCGAGGACCAGGCCGCGGTGCTCACCGCGATCAAGGCGCCGCAGCACGCCAACCTCGACTACGTCGAACTGTTCGCGCGCAAGCTCGACCAGGTCTACACCAGCATCCCGGAAACCGTGAGCACCTGGATCATCAACGGCACCGACGGACCGGCGGCGAGCTTCGGCGGGATCAACCTGGCGGCCTGGGAAAAACGCGAGCGCGACGCCTCGGCGATCCAGTCCGAGCTGCAAGGCAAGGTCGGCGACGTCGAGGGCAGCAGCATCTTCGCCTTCCAGTTGGCCGCCCTGCCCGGCTCCACCGGCGGCCTGCCGGTGCAGATGGTGCTGCGCAGCCCGCAGGACTATCCGGTGCTCTACCGGACCATGGAAGAGATCAAGCAGAAGGCCCGACAGAGCGGGCTGTTCGTGGTGGTCGACAGCGACCTCGACTACAACAACCCGGTGGTCCAGGTCCGCATCGACCGCGCCAAGGCCAACAGCCTGGGCATCCGCATGCAGGACATCGGCGAGTCGCTGGCGGTGCTGGTGGGCGAGAACTACGTCAACCGCTTCGGCATGGAAGGCCGCTCCTACGACGTGATCCCGCAGAGCTTGCGCGACCAGCGTTTCACTCCGCAAGCGCTGGCACGACAGTTCGTGCGCACCCAGGACGGCAACCTGGTGCCGCTGTCGACGGTGGTCCGGGTGGAGCTTCAGGTCGAACCGAACAAGCTGATCCAGTTCGACCAGCAGAACGCCGCGACCCTCCAGGCGATCCCCGCGCCCGGCGTCTCCATGGGCCAGGCGGTGGCCTTCCTCGACGACGTGGCGCGCGGCCTGCCGGCCGGCTTCAGCCACGACTGGCAATCCGACTCGCGGCAATACACCCAGGAAGGCAACACCCTGGTGTTCGCCTTCCTCGCCGCCCTGGTGGTGATCTACCTGGTGCTCGCCGCGCAGTACGAGAGCCTGGCCGACCCGCTGATCATCCTGATCACCGTGCCGCTGTCGATCTGCGGCGCGCTGCTGCCGCTGGCGCTGGGCTACGCGACGATGAACATCTATACGCAGATCGGCCTGGTCACCCTGATCGGCCTGATCAGCAAGCACGGCATCCTCATGGTCGAGTTCGCCAACGAACTGCAACTCCACGAGCGCCTCGACCGCCGCGCGGCGATCCTGCGCGCCGCGCAGATCCGCCTGCGGCCGGTGCTGATGACCACCGCGGCAATGGTCTTCGGCCTGGTGCCGCTGCTCTTCGCCAGCGGCGCCGGCGCCGCCAGCCGCTTCGGCCTGGGCGTGGTGATCGTCTCCGGGATGCTGGTCGGCACCCTCTTCACCCTGTTCGTGCTGCCCACCGTCTATACTCTGCTGGCGCGCAACCACGCGGAAGTCGACAAGAGCCCGCGCAGCCGGCAACTGGCCGAGGCCGATCTGCTGGTGAACAAGGCATGAAGCGCTCCTACCCGAACCTTTCGCGCCTGGCGCTGGCCCTGGCGGTCGGCACCGGCCTGGCCGCCTGCAGCGTCGGCCCCGACTACCAGCGTCCGCAGTCGCCGCCGCCACGCGTCGCCAGCGAGCACCTCGGCGAGTTCTCCGGCGAGCGGCGGGAAGCGCCCTGGTGGAGCTTCTTCGACGATCCGCAACTGGTGCGCCTGGTCGACCAGGCGCTGGCGCGCAACCACGACATCCGCGAGGCCCGCGCCAACCTGCGCAGCGCCCGCGCGCTGTTCGACGACCGCTGGCTCGACCAGTTGCCGCAGGTCACCAGCCAGGCCGGCTACAGCCGCAGCATCGAACAACAGCTGGACTACGACGGCGAGCCGCGCCGGCGCCTGGCGGAGAGCTACCGCGCCGGCTTCGACGCGCAGTGGGAAATCGACCTGTTCGGCCGCCTCGGCCGACTTTCCGACGCCGCCCTGGCCCGCGCCGAAGCGGCCGACGCCGACCTCCGGCTGGTACGCCTGAGCATCGCCGCCGACACCGCCCGCGCCTACTTCGAGATCCAGGGCTACCAGCGCCGGCTGGACGTGGCGCGCGCCCAGGTGCGCAGTTGGCGCGACACCCTGGAGCTGACCCGCAGCAGCCTGCAACTGGGCAGCGGCCTGCCGGAGGACGTGGAGAACGCCCAGGCCAACCTGCTGCGCAGCGAAGCGGCGATTCCGCCACTGACGACCGCGCTGGAGAGCGCCCGCTATCGCCTCGACGTGCTGCGCGGCGAGGCACCCGGCAGCGGCGCGCCGATCCTCGACGGCAGCGGCGCCGCGCCATTGGCGAAGAACCTGCCGCTGGGCGACGTCGACCGCCTGATCCTCCAGCGCCCCGACGTAGTCAGCGCCGAGCGGCAACTGGCAGCGAGCACCGAAGACGTCGGCGCGGCCACCGCCGAACTCTATCCGCGCCTCGACCTGGGCGGCTTCATCGGTTTCTTCGCCCTGCGCAGCGGCGACCTCGGCAGCGCCTCGCGCGCCTTCGAACTGGCGCCCAGCGTCAGTTGGCCGGCGTTCCGCCTGGGCAACGTGCGGGCCCGCCTGCGCGCCGTCGAGGCGCAGTCCGACGCCGCGCTGGCGCGCTACCAGCGCTCCCTGCTGCTGGCCCAGGAGGACGTCGGCAACGCGCTCAACCAACTGGCCGAACACCAGCGTCGGCTGGTCGCCCTGTTCCAGTCCGCGACCCATGGCGCGAACGCCCTGGAGATCGCCAACGAACGCTACCGCGCCGGCGCCGGCAGCTACCTGGCGGTGCTGGAGAACCAGCGCGCGCTGTACCAGATCCGCGAGGAACTGGCGCAGGCGGAGACCGCCTCGTTCGTCAACGTCATCGCCCTCTACAAGGCGCTCGGCTGGGGCAGCAGCGACCTGGCGCCGGGCGCCGGCCAACTGGCCGCCGGCGAAACCGCCGGGGCCAACCGTTGAGAGTTCCGATTCAGGCCCTGGCAGCGACGATCATGCGGGTTTCCATCGGCAGGTCGACGATCCGCTCCACCGCGAAGCCGCCGCGCCCGAGCAGGTCGACCACCTCCTCGGTGGTGCGGTGGCGGCCAGCGCAGGCCATGAACAGGTGCACGTCCCAGAGCACCGACATCGGCGACGGCTCGCTGGCCGAGATGGTCCGCTCGATCACCACCACCCGGCCGTCGCCGGCCATCGCCTCGCGGCAATTGCCGAGCAACCTCAGGCTGGCGGCTTCGTCCAGATCGCCGATGATCCGCGACAGCAGGTAGATATCGCCGTTGGACGGCACCTCTTGCAGCATGTCGCCGCCCACCAGGCTGACGCGCTCCCCTGCCAACAGGCTGGAGAGGTTGTCGCGGGCCACGCCGAGGGAACCCTCGCGGTCGAGCATCACGCCCCGGGCGCTGGGCTCGGCCTGCAGGATGGCCTTGGTCAATTCGCCGGAACCGCCACCGACGTCGACGAAGCTACGCCCGCGGAAATCCAGGAGCCTGGGGATCTCATGGAAGGCCAGGTTGCTTGCCTTCATCGCCAGCAGGAAGCGCCGGCCGGCATCCGGGCAGCGCTTCAGGTAGCTGTAGAAGTCTTCGCCGAACGCCAGCTCGAAGCCTGGGGTACCGCTGAGCAGCGCCTCGCAGGCGGGCGTCCAGGCGGCGTGGAACTCCTCGCCGTAGAACAGCACCATGTCGCGGAAGGAGCCCTCGACATCCCTCAGCAGGTGGCTGGTGGGGGTATTGGCGTAGCCGTCGCGGGTATCGCCCTGGAAGATCTCGAAGGCCACCAGCAGGCGCATCAGTCGATGGATGCGCTCGGCATCGGAACCGACCGCGGCGGCCAGCGTCTCGTCGCTGTCGATCCCGCTCTCGATCAGATCGGCCAGCCCGAGGCGCGTAGCGACGTAGACGCAACGGGACTTCCATTCCCCGGTAACAACTTGTATCAAATTACGCGCAGCAGCAAGATTCGAATTATTCATCTTTTATTCTCTCTCGTTACACATTTCCGTAACCCGAGAAGTACCCAAGCGCTCTATTTCGCACTTCTTGCCCGCTCGGCGAGAAATACCGCAGAACACCCCGGTTCATTCGGAACTTTGAGAAAAATGCGCTCATCCCCCGGATCAGCGCTGCCTGGATCTCGTTGCGGAAACAACCCTGGAACTTTCCAACTGCCTGTTCCAGAGCCTTTTCCTGCGTACCGAAAGAATAAAATTACAACTTGGCTACAACCTCCGGCATTGCAGGAAGCATCAGCTTAGCAATCCCGCATACCCTGTCTGGCACCTACCAGATCTTGTAGTTGAGCCGGTACGAGCGTTCTGTGTTTTATGCAATCCACATCAGCGACCAGGGATGCTGGCTATTTGAAACACTTCACGGAATGACGCTGAAAGTCTTCGCGACCTCGTCTGTCGCATCTTAACGAAAGCATTGCGAATCCATTACCGTCAGGTTTCCAAAAGAAACCCGGGATGAAACTCCTATTGCCTTTCGAAAACTGGAAACGACAGGCGAACATATGTAACGCGAAATTTCACCCTACGTATGAACAATGCGCCCAGCGAATATCGCTCCCTTACCGAGCGACGAACTCCTGCGCGCCAGCGAATAACCGATGCCGCGAGGGAAAAGTTTCTCCGGCATACCTGGAGAGCCCTCTCGGAGGCGGCGCATGAACGGTCAGCGGTACAGGGAAACACCCCTCGACATCGAGCGTCTGCGGCGCCTGAATCGCGCCACGGTGGAGCGCTACATGGCCATGAAGGGGGCCGAACGGTTACAGCGGCACAGCCTGTTCGTCGAGGACGGCTGCGCCGGCAACTGG
>NZ_JAJQKY010000026.1:0-83643 GCF_021213715.1 Pseudomonas sp. CP-1 | reverse complement strand
GGCCCGGCCATCCTGGCCGGTCGTTCGCATTGAAAAACGCATGCGTTTTTCAAGTGCTCACCCACATTTCGAGTGTCCGCAGTTGAGGCAGGTGGCGCAGCCGTCCATCTGTACCACCGCCATGCTGTTGCACTTGCCGCACAGTTGCGCGCCGGCAGGGAAGCCTTCGCCCGGCTCGACCTTGCTGGTGCCCTGGGCGGCCTCGTAGGCGGCGCGTTTTTCCGCGAGGAAAAGACGCTGTTCCTCGTCCAGTTCAGGGCCACGCAACAGGCCGATGGCCGTCAGGTGGCGCTCCAGCACGCCGCCGATCTCGGCGACGATGGAAGGCATGTAGATGCCGCCTTTCTTCAGGTAGCCCCCGCGCGGGTCGAATACCGCCTTGAGTTCCTCGACAAGGAAGGTGCAGTCGCCGCCCTTGCGGAAAACCGCGGACATGATGCGGGTAAGTGCGACGATCCACTGGAAATGATCCATGTTCTTCGAGTTGATGAAGATCTCGAAGGGACGCCGCTGCTCGTGCGCCGTGCCCGCGTTGAGGACCATGTCGTTGATGGTCACGTAGAGCGCGTGCTCGAACAGCGGCGACTTGATCTTGTAGGTGGCGCCGATCAGGGTATCCGGGCGCTCCAGGGTCTCGTCCATCTGCACCACCGACGCGGCTTCCGCGGCGGCAGCAAGGGCCTGCTCCTCGGCTTCGTTGACGACCTTGAAGCCCTTGATCTTCTGCGTGATCTTGACTGCTGACATATCGATTCCCCCGGCCTCAGTACTTGCCGTAATAGCCTTCTTTCAAGGCGTCGAAGAGGTTGGCGGCGGTATGGATCTCACCGTCGTACTCGACCTGCTCGTTGCCCTTGAACTCCACCACGCTGCCGTCCTCCAGTTCGAAGCGGTAGCGGGTCTTCTCCAGGTCGGACTCCTTGACCAGCACGCCCTGGAACGCCTCGGGATTGAAGCGGAAGGTGGTGCAGCCCTTGAGTCCCTGGTGCCAGGCGTAGCGGTAGATGTCCTTGAAGTCCTCGAACGGGTAGTCGGTGGGCACGTTGGCGGTCTTGGAGATCGACGAATCGACCCACTTCTGCGCCGCCGCCTGGATGTCCACGTGCTGCGCCGGGGTGACGCTGTCGGCGGTGATGAAGTAGTCCGGCAGGCGTCGCGCCGGGTCGTCGCTGTCCGGCAGGGCCTGGGCGTTGACCAGGGTCCGGTAGGCCAGCAGCTCGTAGCTGTAGACCTCGACCTTTTCCTTGGTCTTGCGGCCTTCGCGGATCAGGTTGCGCGAATAATGGTGGGCGAAGCTCGGCTCGATGCCGTTGGAGGCATTGTTGGCCAGGCTCAGGCTGATGGTCCCGGTCGGCGCGATGGAGCTGTGGTGGGTGAAGCGCGCGCCGGTTTCAGCCAACGCCTCGATCAGTTCCGGAGCATGTTCGGCGACCCGTTGCATGTAGCGGGAATACTTGGCGTGAAGCACGCTGCCGCGGATGCGGTCGCCGGCCTTATAGCCATCGGCGGCCATTTCCGGACGCTTGCGAAGCATTTCCGCGGTGACTTCGTAGTCCTGCGCCAGGATCGGCGCCGGGCCCTTCTCCCTGGCCAGCTCCAGGGCCACTTCCCAGCCCACCAGGGCCATTTCCCGCGCCACTTCCTCGGTGAATACGCAGGCCTCGGGACTGCCGTAGCGCAGCTTGAGCAGGGTCAGGGTCGAGCCCAGGCCGAGGAAGCCCATGCCATGCCGGCGCTTGCCAAGGATTTCCTGGCGTTGCTGTTCCAGCGGCAGGCCGTTGATTTCCACCACGTTGTCGAGCATCCGGGTAAACACCCGCACCACTTCGCGGAAACGGTCCCAGTCGAAGCGCGCCTCGTCGCCAAATGGCTGCTCGACGAAGCAGGTGAGATTCACCGAGCCGAGCAGGCACGAGCCATACGGCGGCAGCGGTTGCTCGCCGCAGGGGTTGGTGGCGCGGATCGCCTCGCACCACCAGTTGTTGTTCAGTTCGTTGACCCGGTCGATGAGGATGAAACCCGGCTCCGCATAGTCGTAGGTGGAGACCATGATCATGTCCCACAGGTGACGGGCGCGGACCTGGCCGTAGACCTTGCAGGCGACCATCCCGTCGGCGCGCTGGACGTAGTCGTCCTGGATCGGCCATTCGCGCCAGACCACCGCGTTGGGGTCGTCGAGGTCGATCTCGTCGCGCTCCTTCACGTGCACCGGGAATACCAGCGGCCAGTCGGCGTCCTGTTCCACCGCCTGCATGAACTGGTCGGTGATCAGCAGGCTCAGGTTGAACTGGCGCAAGCGCCCGTCCTCGCGCTTGGCGCGGATGAATTCGCGGACGTCCGGGTGGCTGACATCGAAGGTGCCCATCTGCGCGCCGCGGCGGCCGCCGGCGGAGCTGACGGTGAAGCACATCTTGTCGTAGATGTCCATGAACGACAGCGGCCCGCTGGTGTAGGCTCCGGCACCGGAAACGTAGGCGCCGCGCGGGCGCAGGGTGCTGAACTCATAGCCGATGCCGCAGCCGGCCTTGAGCGTCAGGCCGGCCTCGTGGACTTTCTCGAGGATGTGGTCCATGGAGTCCTGGATGGTCCCGGACACCGTGCAGTTGATGGTCGAGGTGGCCGGCTTGTGCCCCAGGGCGCCGGCGTTGGAGATGATCCGGCCGGCCGGGATGGCGCCGTTGCGCAGGGCCCAGAGGAAGCGCCCGTACCAGTGTTCGCGGGAGGCCTTGTCCTCAACATCGGCAAGGGCGCGGGCGACGCGTTGCCAGGTACCGTCGACGCTGGCATCCACCGGCGTACCGTCCTTGCTCTTGAGCCGGTACTTCTTGTCCCAGATATCCTGCGACGCGTCCTGCAGGGCGATGGTCCCGCGTTCGGTGCGGGGACTGCGTGCGTCTGTCTTGGCCATCCGCTGATTAACCTCCCGATGGTTGTTGGGGCGTCCGAAGCCGGCCACCGTACGCAACATCTAGTTATCCGTACCTGACGGGAATCAATATCTTGTGTCAGGCAGCAACAGACAACCTTAGTCATCGGGACGCCGCGCGCAAGAGGGCGCGGCCATCAGTCACGGGTTTTCAGAGCTTTTCCAGACAGCCGGCAAATTCGCCTGCCAGGTTGTTCAGAAGATTCTCATAGCCGTTGGCGTCCACGCTCACGTTCACGCCCAGGTCGTCCAGTTCGGCCAGGCGCACCGGCAGGCCTTCGCTGAGGGTGTCGGCCAGCCGCGGTCGAAGCGGCGGCTCGCTGAAGATGCAGGCCGGACCGGCGGCCTTCAGCTGGGCGCGCATGGCGGCGACATGGCGTGCTCCCGGCTGGACCTCCGCGGATACCGCGAACACGCCGGTATGGCGCAACCCGTAGGCTTCCTCGAAATAGTCGAAGGCTTCGTGGAAGACGAAGAAAGGCTTGCCGGCAAGCTTGCCCAGGCGTTCGCGGAGTTTCCCGTCGAGCCCGCCGAGGCGCTCCTCGAAGGCCTTCAGGTTGGCCCGGTAGCGCCCGGCGTTGGCCGGGTCGACCTGAGCCAGGTCCTCGGCCATCCGCGCGGCGATGGTGCGGGCGTTGGCCGGCAACAGCCAGAGGTGGGCGTCGAGCATGCCGGGACGATGGTCATGGTCGTGCTCGTCGTGCCCGGCATGCTCCTCTTCCTCGAAATTGACGAACTTGCGCAGGTGCATGCCCGGCAGGTCCTGCACCGCGACGCTGGTGCCCTGGCGGCCGGCGAGCACCTTGGGCAGGAAGTTCTCCAGGTCCGGGCCGATCCAGTAGAACAATTGCACCTCGCGCAGCCGCCGTACGTCGGAAGGACGCAGGGCGTACTGGTGTGGCGAGGCGCCCGGCGGCAGCAGTACGTCCGGCTGGCCGACGCCGTCCTGGATGGCCGCGGCGACCAGTTGCAGCGGTTTGATGCTGGTCAGCACGCTGACCTCGGCGCGCGCCGGCGAAGCCAGCAGGAACAGGGCGAAGCAGGCGGACAGCAGGGCAAAGGGACGCAGGGTCACGGCGGCACTCACATGAAAGGTGGTTAGCGGGTAATATAATAACGTCTCTACCCTCGAGCGTCGCAGCCCATGTACAAGATTGCGCCCAAGACCCCGCTGGCCTGCCAGCCCCATGACCACAGCCAGTGCGTCAGCACCGCGCTGGCCGAGGCCGATGCGCTGTGCGCGCGCCAGGGCGTGCGCCTGACCGAACTGCGGCGGCGCGTGCTGGAACTGGTCTGGCAGAGCCACAAGCCGCTGGGGGCCTACGATATCCTCGCGGTGCTCAGCGAAACCGACGGCCGCCGCGCCGCGCCGCCGACCGTCTACCGCGCGCTGGACTTCCTCCAGGAGAACGGCCTGGTGCACCGCATCGCCTCGCTCAACGCATTCGTCGGCTGCAACAACCCGGAGCACAGCCACCAGGGCCAGTTCCTCATCTGCCGCACCTGCCACACCGCGATCGAGCTGGAACAGCCGGATATCAGCCGGGCCATCGTCGCCGGAGCGAACAGCGTCGGCTTCGCCGTTGAAAGCCAGACCGTCGAGGTGGTCGGCCTCTGCGGCACCTGCCGGGACCAGAAGGACGCCTGATGGACAACGCGCTGGTGCGGCTGACCCAGGTCGGCGTGTCCTTCAACGGCCAGGCGGTGCTGAGCGATGTCGACCTGGCCATCGAGCCCGGCCAGATCGTCACCCTGATCGGCCCCAACGGCGCCGGCAAGACCACCCTGGTACGCAGCGTGCTCGGCCTGCTCAAGCCGCACGTCGGCGAGGTCTGGCGACGGCCGCGGCTGACCATCGGCTACATGCCGCAGAAACTCCACGTCGACGCCACCCTGCCGCTCAGCGTACTGCGCTTCCTCCGCCTGGTACCCGGGGTCAGGCGCGAGCAGGCGCTGGCGGCGTTGCGCGAGGTCGGCGCGGCGCACGTGCTGGAGCGCCCGCTGCAAAGCATTTCCGGTGGCGAACTGCAACGCGTGCTGCTGGCCCGCGCTCTGCTGCGCAAGCCCGAGCTACTGGTGCTCGACGAGCCGGTGCAGGGCGTCGACGTCGCCGGCCAGGCCGAACTCTACCGCCTCATCGGCAAACTGCGCGACCGCTACGGCTGCGGTGTGCTGATGGTCTCCCACGACCTGCACCTGGTGATGAGCGCCACCGACCAAGTGGTCTGCCTGAACCGCCATGTCTGCTGCTCAGGGCACCCCGAGCAGGTCAGCGGCGACCCGGCCTTCGTCGAGCTGTTCGGCCAGGACGCTCGCAGCCTGGCGATCTACCACCACCACCACGATCACGCCCACGACCTCCACGGCGAGGTGGTCAAGGCCGGTCCCGGCGCCTTGCCTCCAGGCACCCGCTTCACTCCTGTCCACAAGCACGGCCCCGACTGCAACCATGGCTGACTTCCTGCTCAACGCCCTCCTCGCCGGCCTCGCCCTGGCCCTGGTGGCCGGCCCCCTGGGCTCCTTCGTGGTCTGGCGGCGGATGGCCTATTTCGGCGATACCCTGTCCCACGCCGCACTGCTCGGGGTAGCCCTGGGTTTCCTCCTCGATGTCAGCCCGACCCTGGCAGTGACCGTCGGCTGCGTGCTGCTCGCGGTGCTGCTGGTGACCCTGCAGCAGCGCCAGCCGCTGGCCGCCGACACCCTGCTGGGCATCCTCGCCCACAGCACCCTGTCGCTGGGCCTGGTCACCCTGAGCTTCATGAAGGAAGTGCGGGTCGACCTGATGGCCTACCTGTTCGGCGATCTGCTGGCGGTGAGCGCCAGCGACCTGCTGTGGATAATCGCCGGCAGCGCGCTGGTCCTGGCACTGATCTGCTTCCTCTGGCGGCCGCTGCTGGCGATCACCGTGCACGAGGAACTGGCGAAGGTGGAAGGCCTGCCGGTCGGAGCGATCCGCCTGGCGCTGATGTTGCTGATCGCCATCGTCATCGCCGTGGCGATGAAGATCGTCGGCGTACTGCTGATCACCTCGCTGCTGATCATTCCCGCCGCCGCCGCCCAGCGCCATGCCCGCAGTCCCGAGCAGATGGCGGTCGGCGCCAGCCTGCTGGGACTGGTCGCGGTGTGCGCCGGCCTGGCCCTGTCCTGGTTCAAGGATACCCCCGCCGGCCCCTCGATCGTGGTCAGCGCCGCCGGCCTGTTCCTGCTGAGTTTTGTCCTGCCCCGCCGCACGGTGTAGAATCTGGCGATTTTTTGACCAAACGAGAACCCGCAGGAATGATGTCGTCCTTCTTTCGCCTGCTGTCCATCCTGGCGGCGGCGCTGCTGGTCAGCGCCTGCCAGGGCAATGCGTCGTCGCAACCGACGCCGGTGGTCGCGCCCCAGGCGCAGCCCGCCGATCCCTATGCCGAACTGCAGGAAACCCTGGCCGCCGGCAAGCTCGAACAGGCCGAGCAACAATGGCTGGCCCTGCGCAGCGCCGCCGCCGGCGACGAGCGCGTCGAAGCATTCCGCCGCCAGTTGGCCGAGGCCTACATGCAGCGCGGGGAAACCGCGCTGCGCCAAGGAGACCTCAACACCGCCACCAGTGCCCTCGGCCATGCCCGCGGACTGATGCCCAAGGCGCCGGCGCTGACCGCCGGGCTGGACGGTGCGATCAACCGCGCCAAGGTCGATCCCGCCCGTGCCGAGCAGGCCCGACGCATGCAGCAGGCGGCCCAGCAGCAGATGCAGCAGATCATCCAGACGCCGCCCGACGGCGAACTGAAGCCGCTGCCCGGCGCTCCCCACCTGATCGATCCGCAAGCGGCCAGCAGCGCCGTGCCCCTGCCGATGCTCGACGGCACCGGCCAGGGCGGCCTCGGTGCGGTGCTCGACGCGGTGGCCGCGGATGTCGTCGCCTACCGTTGCAGGGTGCATATCGAAGTGCGCCGGGACAGCGACTATCCGCTGGTTTCCGACCAGCTCCTGGCGCGGGTGAAGAAGCTCTCACCCGATTTCGACCTGCATCTCAGCCATGTCGTACAGGCCGACAAGCCGACCCGATTGATACTTACCCCCCGGAATTGAGGCCGGTCCAGCCCCGGCCGCAGCAGAAAGCGCTTGTCGGGAGCGAGCCAGACGCTTATTCCATTTCAATGTTTTTTCATCACCAATAAATATTAATAATGCATAAGAAAGCAAGGTAAAATGCTCGGTTTAGCTGACCGCCCATGCTTCCCGCCAAGCCCGTGCTCCAGCCGTAACAGCATCGCCGCACCCACAAGGTTCGCCCAGTGATCGAATTCCACGACGTCCACAAGACCTATCGAGTTGCCGGTCGGGAAATCCCCGCCTTGCAACCGACCCGCCTGAACATCCAGGCCGGGCAGATTTTCGGCCTGATCGGCCATTCCGGTGCCGGCAAGAGCACCCTGCTGCGCCTGATCAACCGCCTCGAGGAGCCCAGCGGCGGCCGCATCCTGGTCGAGGGCGAAGACGTCACCGCCCTCGACGCCGAAGGCCTGCGCCGTTTCCGCCAGCGCGTCGGGATGATCTTCCAGCACTTCAACCTGCTGTCCTCGAAGACCGTCGCCGACAACATCGCCATGCCCCTGCGCCTGGCCGGCGGCTTCAGCCGTGCCGAAGTCGATGCGCGGGTCTCCGAGCTGCTCGCGCGGGTCGGCCTGTCCGACCACGCGCGCAAGTATCCGGCCCAGCTCTCCGGCGGACAGAAACAGCGCGTCGGCATCGCTCGCGCCCTGGCCTGCCGGCCGAGCATCCTGCTCTGCGACGAGGCCACCAGCGCCCTCGATCCGCAGACCACCGCCTCGGTCCTGCAACTGCTGGCGGAAATCAATCGCGAGCTGAAGCTGACCATCGTCCTCATCACCCACGAGATGGACGTGATCCGTCGTGTCTGCGACCAGGTCGCGGTCATGGACGGCGGCGCCATCGTCGAGCAGGGCGATGTCGCCGATGTCTTCCTCCATCCGCAGCACCCGACCACACGCCGCTTCGTGTTCGAGGCCGAACGGGTCGACGAAGACGAGCGTCACGACGATTTCGCCCACGTGCCGGGTCTCATCCTGCGCCTGACCTTCCGCGGCGAAGCCACCTATGCGCCACTGCTGGGCACCGTGGCTCGGCAGACCGGGGTCGACTACAGCATCCTTTCCGGACGCATCGACCGCATCAAGGACACGCCCTACGGCCAGTTGACCCTGGCCCTGGTCGGCGGTGACCTGGAAGCCGCCATGAGCCAGTTGAACGCCGCTGACGTACATGTGGAGGTACTGCGCTGATGGACTTCTTCGAAACCATGAGCTTCGCCAACATCGACTGGTACGAAATCTGGCTGGCCAGCGTCGACACCTTCTGGATGCTCGGCGGTTCGCTGCTGTTCACGGTGGTCCTCGGCCTGCCCCTCGGCGTCCTGCTGTTCCTTACCGGGCCACGGCAGATGTTCGAGCAGAAGGCGGTCTACACCCTGCTCTCGCTAGTGGTGAACATCCTCCGTTCGTTGCCGTTCATCATCCTGCTGATCGTGATGATCCCGCTGACCGTACTGATCACCGGTACCTCGCTGGGCGTCGCCGGGGCCATCCCGCCGCTGGTGGTGGGCGCCACGCCGTTCTTCGCGCGCCTGGTGGAAACCGCGCTGCGCGAGGTCGACAAGGGCATCATCGAGGCAACCCAGGCGATGGGCGCCAGCACCCGGCAGATCATCTGGAACGCCCTGCTGCCGGAAGCCCGGCCGGGCATCATCGCCGCCATCACCGTCACCGCCATCACCCTGGTCTCGTACACCGCGATGGCCGGAGTGGTCGGCGCCGGCGGGCTGGGCGACCTGGCGATCCGCTTCGGCTATCAGCGCTTCCAGACCGACGTGATGGTGGTCACCGTGGTGATGCTGCTGATCCTCGTCCAGATTCTGCAAACCGTGGGCGACAAGCTGGTGGTGCACTTCTCGCGCAAGTAAGCTTGCCGGCCAAGCCCAAAACCCTGAGCGCCGCGGTTATCCACAGCCGCCAGGAACACCTCGAAAGGAGTTGAAGATGAAAAAACTGCTTGCTGCTTTCTCCGCTGTCGCGGCGCTCGGCCTCACCGCCGCCCAGGCCGCCGAGACCCTCACCGTCGCGGCCACCCCGGTGCCGCACGCGGAGATCCTCAATGTGGTCAAGCCGCTGCTGGCCAAGGAAGGCGTGGACCTGAAGGTCAAGGAGTTCACCGACTACGTGCAGCCGAACGTGCAGGTCTCGGAGAAGCGCCTGGACGCCAACTTCTTCCAGCACCAGCCGTACCTCGATGAGTTCAACAAGGCCAAGGGCACCGACCTGGTCGCCGTGACCGGCGTACACATCGAGCCGCTGGGCGCCTACTCGAGCAAGTACAAGAAGCTCGACGAACTGCCTTCCGGCGCTACCGTGGTGATCCCCAACGACGCCACCAACGGCGGCCGCGCCCTGCTCCTGCTGGACAAGGCTGGGGTGATCAAGCTCAAGGACAACAAGAGCATCACCGCCACGCCGAAGGACATCATCGACAATCCGAAGAACATCAAGATCCGCGAACTGGAAGCCGCGACCCTGCCGCGCGTGCTGACCCAGGTCGACATGGCGCTGATCAATACCAACTACGCCCTGGAAGCCAAGCTGAACCCGACCAAGGATGCGCTGGCCATCGAAGGCAGCGACTCGCCCTACGTGAACATCCTCGTCGCGCGGCCGGACAACAAGGACAGCGACGCCATGCAGAAGCTGGCCAAGGCCCTGCACAGCGCCGAGGTCAAGCAGTTCATCCAGGAGAAATACAAAGGCGCGGTGGTGCCGGCGTTCTGAGCCACGCTGCGTAACCGCCCCTGGAAAAAGCCCGGTCTTCGACCGGGCTTTTTCGTTTCCGGCCCGGCCGCACGTCTGCCTGCCGTGCCACGACAGCGGTCATTCGGTCGTTTTCGGGGAATGTAGTGAAAAAAACATTCCGTCACATATTGAACAATTTGAAAAATTCACTACACAATCGACCCACCTTCGAGGATGCCCCATGCAAGAACTAAAACAACGCCTGGCCTCCCCGCCCGCCGAACTGACTCCCGCGGAGCGCAAGGTGGTGCGTGCCCTGCTCGATGACTACCCGCGCCTCGGCCTCGGCCCGATGACGCGCCTGGCCCGGCACGCCGGAGTCAGCGACCCGACGATCATGCGCCTGGTGAAAAAGCTCGGCTTCGCCGGCTACGGCGACTTCCAGGAAGCGCTGCTGGCCGACGTCGACGACCGCCTGCGCTCGCCGCGCACCCTGCTCGCCGAACGCCGCGAGCGGATGGGCCGCGACGACACCTGGGCGCGCTACCTCGACCAGGCTGGCCAGAGCCTGCAACAGACCCTCGGCCTGACCCGCCCCGATGACATCCAGCGCCTCGCCGACTGGCTGCTCGACAGCCGCCTGCGCGTGCACTGCCACGGCGGACGCTTCAGCCGTTTCCTCGCCGGCTACCTGGTCACCCATCTGCGCCTGCTGCGCCCGCAGTGCCGATTGCTCGACGACGGCGCCCTGCTCCCCGACCAGCTCTACGACCTCGGCCGCCAGGACCTGCTGGTCCTGTTCGACTATCGCCGCTACCAGAGCCAGGCCCAGCACGTGGCCCAGGCCGCCAAGGCACGCGGCACACGGCTGGTGCTGTTCACCGACATCTACGCCTCGCCGCTGCGCGAACACGCCGACCTGATCGTCAGTTCGCCAGTGGAATCCGCCTCGCCCTTCGACTCGCTGGTGCCGGCCATGGCCCAGGTCGAGGCACTGGTAGCGACCCTGGTGGCGCGCATGGGCGCGCCGCTCGACGAACGCCTGGAGGGCATCGACCAGCTCCGCAACGCGTTCAGCAGTCATATTCTGGAGGAATGACCCGATGTTCAGCCTGCCCCACCACTCGCCGCGCGACCTGCCATTCGGCCGCCGGCAGACCGCCATCCTGTTCGTCGACATGCAGCGTGCCTGGGTCGAGCCGGGGCGCGACCCGCACGTCGATCCGCAGGCAGCCGGTTACTTCTACGAGCGCGTGCAGAACCAGGTGATCCCCAACCAGCAGCGCCTGCTCAGGGCCATGCGCGCAGTGGACGAGAACGTCCTGCACACCGTCATCGAGAGCCTCACCGCCGATGGTCGCGACCGCTCGCTGGATCACAAGCTGTCGGAGATGCACCTGCCCAAGGGCAGCCCGGACGCCAGGGTGATCGACGCCCTGGAGCCGACCGCCAACGAGATCGTGCTGCCGAAGACTTCTTCCGGCGTTTTCAACTCCACCGCCATCGACTACGTACTGCGCAACCTCGGCACCCGCCACCTGATCGTCTGCGGGGTGGTTACCGACCAGTGCGTGGACATGGCCGTGCGCGATGCCGCCGACCGCGGTTACCTGGTCACCCTGGTCGAGGATGCCTGCGCCACCCATACCCCGGAACGCCACCAGGCCTGCCTGGAAGCGATCAAGGGCTACTGCTGGATCAGCGACACCGAGACCGTCCTGCAACGCATCGCCGCCCTCGGCCGGAGCAACCTGTGAACCGCCTGCAGCCGGTACGCCTGGTCAGCTTCGTCACCACCGACCTGGCCGGCATCACCCGCGGGCGTTCGCTGCCCCTGGCGACCCTGGAGGAGCAATTGGCCAGCGGTTGCGGCTGGGTACCGGCGAACAGCTCGCTGACCCCGCAGGACCTGATCGACGAGAGCAGCCCCTGGGGCAGCCACGGCGACCTGCGCCTGCTGCCCGACCCGAACAGCCGGGTGCGCGTCGAGCAGGGTCCCGACGCCGCTGCGCCGGCGCTCGACTACCTGCACGGCAACCTGGTGGAAACCGACGGCACGCCGTGGCCGGCCTGCCCGCGCAGCCTGCTGCGGGCCGAGGTGGAACGCTATCGCGACAGCGGCCTGCAGGTCATCGCGGCGTTCGAACACGAATTCAGCCTGCTCGGCCTGCCCGGTGAGCGTCCGGCCGCGGCGTTTTCGCTGCAGGCCCAGCGTGCCGCCGGGCAGTTCCCCGGCTGGCTGGTCAGCGCCCTGGCCCAGGCTGGCACCGAGCCGGAGATGTTCCTCCCCGAATACGGCCAGCGCCAGTACGAGGTCACCTGCCGCCCGGCGCAGGGCGTGGCCGCCGCCGACCGCGCGGTGAACGTCCGCGAGGTCACTCGCGAAGTGGCGCGGCAGATGGGCCTGCGTACCTGCTTCGCACCGCTGCCGGCACCCGGCGCGGTGACCAACGGGGTGCACCTGCACCTGAGCCTGCAACATGCCGACGGCAGCCCGCTGCTGTACGAGCCCGGTCGACCCAACGATCTCTCCGAACTCGGCGAGCACTGGGCCGCCGGCGTGCTCGCGCACCTGCCAGCGCTGTGCGCGCTGACCGCGCCTACCGCCGCCTCCTACCTGCGCCTGAAACCCCACCACTGGAGCGCCGCCTACGCCTGCCTGGGACTGCGCAACCGCGAAGCGGCGCTGCGCATCTGCCCGGTGGTGAGCGTCGGCGGCAAGCCGCTGGGCAAGCAGTACAACCTGGAATTCCGGCCGATGGACGCCACCGCCTGTCCGCACCTGGCGATGGCCGCGGTGCTGATCGCCGGCCGCCTGGGCATCGAACGACGCCTGCCGCTGCGCGCCCTGGCCGATGTCGATCCGCACGGCCTCAGCGACGAAGAGCGCCAGGCCCGCGGCATCCAGGCCCTGCCGGCGACCCTCGGCGATGCGCTCGACTGCCTGCAACGCGACGAGGCGCTCTGTGCCGAGCTGCCAAAGCCGCTGCTGGACACCTACCTCGCCATGAAGCGCCACGAACTGGCGCTGACGGCGGGCCTTTCCGACGACGACCTGTGCCGCCACTATGCCGAGCTCTACTGACAACCCCGAACTCGGCATCTACCAGCTGCCGCCCTACCACCTGCTCAATCCCCAAGGGCGCAGCCCGGTGGTCCTGGTCTGCGAGCATGCCAGCCGGCACATTCCGCTGGAGTTGCAGCGCCTCGGCCTGGACCAGGCCGCGGCGGAAGAACACATCGCCTGGGATATCGGCGCCCTGGCGCTGGCCGAAGAGCTTTCCCGGCGGCTCGACGCGCCATTGCTGGCGGCCGGCTACTCACGCCTGCTGATCGACCTGAACCGACCGCTGGAGGCACCCGACAGCATTCCGCCGCACAGCGAGATCTACCCGGTTCCCGGCAACCGCGAGCTGTCCGAGACGGTGCGCCGCTATCGCCAGGATTGCCTGTTCCATCCGTTCCACCAGCGCCTGACGCAACTGCTCGACGAGCGCCAGGCCGCCGGCGTGCCGACCCGCGTGGTCGGCGTGCACAGTTTTACCCCGGTGTACCACGGCAGACCCCGCCCGCTGGTTGCCGGGGTGCTTTATCGCAACGCCGGCGCCTACGCCGGGCGCATCCTCGACGGTTTGCGCCGGCACGGCCTGGAAGTCGCCGGCAACCAGCCCTATGCGATCGACCCGGCGGAAGACACTACCGTTCCGGTGCATGGCGACGCACGCGGTCTGGAAGCGGTGCTGCTGGAGATCCGCAACGATGGATTGCGCACGCCGGATGCGGTGAGCGCCTGGGCCGAGCGTCTGTATCCCTGGCTCTGATGCGATGACCGGCGCCGCCGGTCGCCAATAACGAGAAAGAGGCCCGCTTCGCGTGCGGCGCTGATAACGACAATACGCTGCCTTTTCCCGAGGAGCCCGTCATGGCCATCGAACAGTTCGGATACCGGCAACAGCTGCGCCGCAGCCTGTCCCTGAGCGACCTGATCATCTACGGGATGATCTTCATGATCCCCATCGCCCCGTTCGGGGTCTACGGCTGGGTCCATGCCGACGCCCACGGCATGGTGCCGATGGCCTACCTGGTGGGCATGCTGGCGATGCTCTTCACCGCCCTCAGCTACGGAGCCATGGCCAAGGCCTTTCCGATTGCCGGCTCGGTGTATTCCTACGCCCAGCGCGGCATCCACCCCCATGTCGGCTTCATCGCCGGCTGGGTGCTGCTGCTCGACTACCTGCTGATCCCGCCGCTGCTCTACGTGTTCAGCGCGCTGGCGCTGAACCACTTGTTCCCGGCGATCCCCAAGCTGGCCTGGATGCTGCTGTTCCTGGTCTCGGCGACCCTGGTCAACCTGCGCGGCATCACCTTCGCCGCCCGCGCCAACCTGTTGTTCCTGATCGGAGAGCTGGTGGTCCTGGCGATCTTCCTGGTGGTCGGCTACCAGGCGCTGGAAGGCGGCCTGGGCAACGGCCGGCTGACCCTCGAACCGCTGTATCGCCCGGAGGCCTTCGATCTCGGCCTGGTGATGAAGGCCGCCTCGATCGCCGTACTGTCGTTCCTCGGCTTCGACGCCATCTCCACCCTCGCCGAGGAGGTCAAGGGCGATCCCGCGCGACAGATCGGCCGCGCCGCGCTGATCGCGCTGTTCATCATGGGCGGCATCTTCATCGCGCAGACCTGGCTGGCCACCGACCTCGCCGCCGGGATGAACTTCAAGTCGGCGGACACCGCCTTCTACGAGATCGCCGAAGCGGCCGGTGGCCAGTGGCTGTCGATGCTGACCGCGGTAGCCACCGCGCTGGCCTGGGGTGTCACCGTGTCGATCACCTCGCAGGCAGCGGTCTCGCGCCTGCTCTACTCGATGGCCCGCGACGGCAGGCTGCCGCGCGCGCTGGCCAGGGTCCATCCGCGCTACCAGACGCCGCACGTCAGCCTGTACCTGGTGGCGGTGCTGTCGCTGGGAATCGGCTGGGCCTTCCTCGACGCACCGGACGTGCTCACCTCACTGGTGAACTTCGGTGCCCTCACCGGCTTCTGCCTGCTGCACCTGAGCGTGATCAACCACTACTACCGCCGCCAGCGCTCCGGCCAATGGTTGCGGCATCTACTGTTCCCGCTGGTGGGCCTGGCGATCATCGCCTACGTGCTGTACAGCATGAGCCTCGACGCACAGTTGCTCGGACTGGCCTGGATCGCGGTGGGGCTGGTCTACCTGGCGTTGCTGCAACGCGGCGGGCGCCAGGCGCCAACGGAGTTGGCCAAGGATCTCTGACGCCTCGCGAGGGCTGCTTCAGGCCGGCTCTTCGCCGACGAAATCGCTGCGGCTGAGGCCATGCCGCAGCATCTTTTCGTTGAGTGTCCGGCGCGGCAGTTGCAGCAACTCCATCACCGCCTTGATATCCCCGCGGCACTGGCCGAGCGCCTGGCGCAGGCACTCCGCCTCGAAGGCTTCCATGCGTTCCGCCAGCCCCGAGGTGAGGCCGCCGCCTTCCTCCGCGTCCCCACGCTCCAGGCCGAGGACATGGCGCTCGGCGGCGTTGGCCAGCTCGCGTACATTGCCCGGCCAGTCGTGGGCCATCAGCCGCGCCAGTTCCGCCGGCGCGGCGGGCTGCGGCTCGCGGCCGAGGCGCTGGCTGGCAACGCTGGCGAAATGTTCGAAGAGCAGCGGGATGTCCTCGCGACGCTCGCGGATCGGCGGCAGGCGCAGCTCGGCGACGTTCAGGCGATACACCAGGTCCTCGCGGAAGCGTCCGGCACGTGCTTCGGCCAGCAGGTCGGGCTTGGTCGCGGCAATCACCCGCAGGTCGACGTGGATACTCTGGTTCGAGCCAAGCCGCTCCAGTTGCTGCTCCTGCAGGACGCGCAGCAGCTTGACCTGCTGCGCCAACGGCATGCTTTCGATCTCGTCGAGGAACAGGGTGCCGCCATGGGCATGCTCGAGCTTGCCGATGCGCTTGCCCTGCGCGCCGGTGAACGCACCGCTCTCATGACCGAACAGCTCGCTCTCGAACAATTGCTCGGGAATCGCCGCGCAGTTCAGCGCCACGAACGGCTTGTCGGCGCGCGGCCCGAAGTCGTGCAGGCAGCGGGCAACCAGTTCCTTGCCGCTGCCGGTCTCGCCACGGATCAGGACGTTCACCGGGGTCGGCGCCAGGGCCAGAACCTGCCGGCGCAACGCTTCCATCGGCTTGGACACGCCGAGCAGACGCGCATCGACCTGGTCCTTGAGACTGGCCTGCTCCTTCAGGCGCCGGTTCTCCAGCACCAGGCGGCGCTTTTCCAGCGCGCGCCGCAAACTGCCGAGCAGGCGCTCGGGCGTGAAGGGTTTCTCGATGAAGTCGTAGGCACCCTGGCGCATGGCCTCCACCGCCATCGGCACGTCGCCGTGCCCGGTGACCATGATCACCGGCAGGTCGCGATCGACCGCCTGCAGGTTGGCGAGCAGTTGCAGGCCGTCCATGCCGGGCATGCGCACATCGCTGATGACCACCCCGGCGAAGGACTTGTCCAATGCTCCCAGGCATTCCTCGGCGCGCAGGCACAGGCGCACCTCGAAGCCGGACAGCTCCAGCCATTGCTGCACCGCTTCGCGGATCGTCGCTTCGTCGTCGACGAAGATCACCTGGTCGCTCATGTCGTTACGCTCGTGTCATCGGGGGCCGCCGGCAGGATCAGGCTGAACACCGCTCCCGCCTCGGCATTGGCGACCTGCAGGCGGCCGCCGAGTTCGTGGACGATCCCATAGGATACCGCCAGGCCGAGGCCGAGTCCCTCTCCCACCGGCTTGGTGGTGAAGAACGGATCGAAGACGCTACCCAGGTGCTCGGCGGGAATCCCGCCGCCGTTGTCGGCGACGCTCAGCACCCAGTCGCCACCAAGCCGTTGCAGGGCCAGGCGGATCCATGGCCGCTCCTGGCCGGCAACGGCATCCAGGGCGTTGCGCAGCAGGTTGACCAGCACCTGTTCCAGGCGGATCGCGTCACCCATCACCCAGGCCGGCCAGAGCAGCGCCTGCTCGATCTCCACCCGTTCGGCGCGGATTCGCGGCAGCAACAACTGCTGCGCCTGTTCGACCACGTGGCCCAACTCGATACGCTCGCGCAGGCCGCCGGCGCTCTTGCGCGCGAAGGTCTTCAGGTGGCCGGTGAGCGCGGCCATGCGTTCGAGCATCTGGTCGATGCGCGGCAACGCCTGGCGCGCCTCATCGTGGCGTCCGGCGTCGAGCAGCAGGCGCAGGCTGGCCAGTTGCATGCGCTGGGCGGTGAGCGGCTGGTTGATCTCATGGGCCAGGGCCGCCGACATCTGCCCCAGGGCGGCCAGCTTGGCCGCCTGCACCAGGCCGTCCTGCGCGGTACGCAGGTCGGCGGTGCGCTGCTCGACCAGGCGCTCCAGCTCCTCCCGGCTACGTTGCCGCAGGCGGGCGATACGCCAGCGCTGGTGCAGGAACAAGCCGAGGAAGACCAGCGCCAGCCAGGTGCCGGCGGCGGCCAGGCGCGCGGTGGCGACGTCGTCCTGGATGCTCGCGGTGTCGCGCAGCAAGTGCAGGGTCCAGCCGTCGTTGGGCAGGTCCAGCGATTGCCAGAGGTAGTCCTTCTCGCCGTCGGCGCTTTCCACCCGCGCCAGACGGCTGTCTTCGCCGTAGCTGCGCAAGGTCTGGTGGCGCAGGGGTGTCAGGGGCTGGCGATCGTATTGCCGGGTCTCCGCCAGTTCGAAGCGGTCCACGGTATCCAGCGGTTCCAGTTCGCGGTAGCGCCAGCCGGCGTGGTTGGCGAGGAACACGATGCCCTTGGCGTCGCTGGCCAGGACCAGGTCGGGGGTCTGGTTCCACTGCCGTTCCAGATCGGGAAACTCCAGCTTGACCACGATTGCGCCCAGGAAGCTGCCGTCCTCGGCGCGCACCGCGTGGGACAGGAAATAACCGGGAATCCCGCTGATCACCCCGACCGCATAGAAACGTCCGGAGCCTTGGGCGATGGTCTGGCGGAAATAGGGACGGAAACCGTAGTTGTGGCCCACGTAGCTGGTCGGCAGGTTCCAGTTGCTCGCCGCCACGGCCAGCCCGGTACGGTCGAGCAGCTCCAGGGTGGAGGAGCGGGCGGCCAGGTTGATGCTTTCCAGCTTGAGGTTGAGGCGCTGCTGCAACTCGCCGTCGATCGGCCCGGCCAGCGCCGCGCGCAGATCCGGATCCAGCGCCAGTACCGCCGGCAGGCTGCGGAAGCGTTCGATCAGGGTCTGCAGCGAGCCGGCGTAGAGGTCCAGCTGCTTGCGCACCTGTTCGCCCTCGGCGCGTAGCGCCTGCTGCCGCGCCTGGCGACCCGCCCAGTCCATGGACAGCAGCAGGCCGCCGAGCAGCGGCAGCAACAGCAGGAACAGGCGCAGCGGACGGGACAAGGACATCGGCGGATCGAAACGGCGGCGGGAAGCGGCGACGATAGCACGGCGCCCGGTTACACTGCGCGCCGTACGAGGAGTCTGCCCATGTCGCTATCCCCCTGGTCCCATTCTTGCTCGGCCGGTTTCACCCTGCGCGGCTGGCGCAGCGAACCGAGCGGCAAGCCGTTGCTGCATTTCCTCCATGGCAACGGCTTCTGCGGCCGCACCTACGAACCGATGCTGCGTCTGTTGGCGGAGGATTTCGACCTCTGGCTGTGCGACATCCAGGGCCACGGCGAAAGCGACCACGGCGGCCGCTTCCACGGCTGGAACCGCAACGCCGAGATGGCGGTGGAGGCCTTCGAGGCCGGGCGCGGTCCCTATGGCGATGTCCAGCGACTGGCCTGCGGGCACAGCTTCGGCGGCGTCCTCAGCAGCCTCGTCCTGGCCCGCCATCCCACCCTGTTCGCCCGCGCCGTGCTGCTCGACCCGGTACTGTTCACCCCGGCGATGATCGGCGTGATGGCACTTTCCGAGACCCTCGGCCTGCAATTGCGCGGCAGCCTGGCGAAGAAGGCGCGCCTGCGCCGCAGCCAGTGGCCCGATCGCGCAGCCGCCTACGCCGGCTTGCGCGGCCGCGGTATCTTCAAGGGCTGGACCGACGAGGCGCTGTGGGCCTACGTGGAATATGCGCTGAAGGAGAGCGACGGCGGAGTCGAGCTGAAGTGCCGGCCAAGCCGCGAAGCGGAGATCTTCAGCTCCTTCCCCAGGCGGCTGTGGCCGTCGCTGGACAAGATCACCACGCCGACCCGCGTGCTCTACGGTGACCGCACCTACCCTTTCGTCGCCAAGTCGGTGGCGCGCTGGTGCTCGCTCAACCCCCAGGTCAGCGCCCACGCGGTGGTCGGCGGCCACTGCTTCATGCAGGAAGACCCGGCCGATGCCGCCGAACGCGTACGCGACTTTCTCCTGCCCAATCCATGAACGCTCCTTCCGTGGGGAATCCGGCGCTCATCCATCGGTCCCAGGGAGGATGACCCCCACAGGACCGAGCCATGCGCCCTCTCCTCTTCAGCGCCCTTCTCCTGCTCTCCGGGCATGCCCAGGCCAGCGAATGGAACGACAGCCAGGCCGTGGACAAGCTATTCGGCGCGGCCGGGGTGAAAGGCACCTTCGTCCTCTACGATGTGCAGCGGCAGCGCTATGTCGGCCATGACCGGGAGCGCGCGGAAACTCGCTTCGTTCCTGCCTCCACCTACAAGGTGGCGAACAGCCTGATTGGCTTATCCACAGGGGCGGTTAAATCCGCCGACGAGGTTCTTCCCTATGGCGGCAAGCCCCAGCGCTTCAAGGCCTGGGAGCACGACATGAGCCTGCGCGACGCGATCAAGGCATCGAACGTACCGGTCTACCAGGAACTGGCGCGACGCATCGGCCTGGAGCGGATGCGCGCCAATGTCTCGCGCCTGGGTTACGGCAACGCGGAAATCGGCCAGGTTGTGGATAACTTCTGGTTGGTGGGACCGCTGAAGATCAGCGCGATGGAACAGACCCGCTTTCTGCTCCGACTGGCGCAGGGAGAATTGCCATTCCCCGCCCCGGTGCAGTCCACCGTGCGCGCCATGACCCTGCTGGAAAGCGGCCCGGGCTGGGAGCTGCACGGCAAGACCGGCTGGTGCTTCGACTGCACGCCGGAACTCGGCTGGTGGGTGGGCTGGGTGAAGCGCAACGAGCGGCTCTACGGCTTCGCCCTGAACATCGACATGCCCGGCGGCGAGGCCGACATCGGCAAGCGCGTCGAACTGGGCAAGGCCAGTCTCAAGGCTCTCGGGATACTGCCCTGACGCTCTGCCGCCTCAGTCGCCGACCTTTTTCTGCCGGGACTGCCGCCACTCGTCGAGGCGAATCACCTCGGCGCTATGCACCGGCGGGTTGTCGACCTCGGCGGCCGCCTCGAAGCGATGCGGGGCCAATTCGATGGCGCCGAGGTGATAGCCATACATGACGATGCGCCCGGCGTAGCGTTCCTCGCCGCTGACGGTGAATTCGAAACCGAACTCGCGGCTCAGCCGCCACTGACCACGGTGGTCACGGGCCAGGCGCAGGCGCCGGCGCGCGACATTCTCGTCGAGCAGTTCCACGCCCTGCTTGGCGCAATGCTGCTTGGCCAGCAGCAACGCCCGCTCGCGCACGCCATGGGCGCGCCACCACCAGGCTGCGGCGGCGCCCAACAGGAGCATGACGAAAAGGTTACCCAGGGTCACGAGCGGAATCCGGTGTAGGGGGACGGCCAGCTTACCCGTTCTCCCGGCAGGCAGCGAGTGGGGGGTGTTTTCGCCATGTGAATTAGCCCCCATACTGCGCCGACTCAGCTGTAGGAAGTCGTCTCATGCCACGTACGCCCCACCTGCTCGCCATCCAGTCCCATGTGGTCTTCGGCCACGCCGGCAATGCCGCGGCGGTGTTCCCGATGCAGCGCATCGGAATCAACGTCTGGCCGTTGAACACGGTGCAATTCTCCAACCACACCCAGTACGGTCGATGGACCGGGCAGGTGCTGCCGCCGGAGCAGATTCCGGCACTGGTGGACGGTATTGCCGGCATCGGCGAACTGGGCAACTGCGACGCGGTGCTGTCCGGCTATCTCGGCAGCGCCGCCCAGGGCCGCGCCATTCTCGATGTGGTGGCACGGATCAAACAGGCCAACCCTCGGGCGTTGTACCTCTGCGACCCGGTCATGGGCCACCCGGAAAAAGGCTGCATCGTGGCCCCGGAAGTCAGCGACTTCCTGCTGGAAGAAGCCGCCGCGGTCGCCGACTATCTGTGCCCCAACCAGTTGGAGCTGGACAGCTTCTGCGACCGCCAGCCGGACTCCCTCGCCGACTGCGTGGAAATGGCACGGAGCCTGCTGGCACGCGGTCCCAGGGCAATCCTGGTAAAGCACCTGAACTATCCGGGCAAGGCCGGCGACACCTTCGAGATGCTACTGGTGGCCGCCGACCAGGCCTGGCACCTGCAACGCCCGCTGCTGGCCTTCCCGCGGCAACCGGTCGGGGTCGGCGACCTGGCCTCGGGGCTGTTCCTCTCTCGCCTGCTGCTCGGCGACGACCTGCGTAACGCCTTCGAATTCACCGGCGCCGCGGTCCATGAAGTGCTGCTGGAAACCCAGGCCTGCGGCAGCTACGAGCTGGAGCTGGTGCGGGCGCAGGATCGGATCGCACACCCAAGGGTTCGTTTCGACGCAGTGCGCCTTTAGTCTCCGTCCCAGTGGGTGAAAATCATCCACAGGCAGCTCAAAGAACGTATTTCCCCAGCATCAACCCACCGACCACCATCACCGCCATCAGCACGAAAGCCATGCCCAGGCGCCGCTCGATCAGGGTCTTCAGGCGTGGGCCAGCCCAGAACAGCAAAGCGCAGGTAGCGGCGAAGCGCAGGCTGCGGGCGACAAGGCTGAGGCCGACGAACAGCCAGAGGTCGAGCTGGGTCACTCCGCTGGTAATGGTGATCACCTTGTACGGCAGCGGCGTGAAGCCGCCGCCCAGCAGCACCATCAGCCAGCCCAGTTCGTTGTAGCGTTCGGCGACCTGTTCGAAGTTCTCCAGCAAGCCGTAGAACGCCAGGATCGGCATGGCCACGCTCTCGAACAGCAGCAAACCGATGAAATAGCCGGCGATGCCGCCCAGCACCGAGCTCATCGCGCAGATCGTCGCGTAGCGCCAGGCCTTGGCCCGGTTGGCCAGGACCATCGGCACCAGCAAGGCGTCCGGCGGAATCGGGAAGAACGAGCTTTCGGCGAAGGTCACCCCGCCCAGGGCCAGCTCCGCGCGAGGATGGCCGGCCAGGCGCAGGGTCCAGTCGTAGAGACGGCGCAACATGTCAGGCCGACTGCGGCAACGGTGCGTCGGCGCCGCGCTCGTCACGGTCGAGTCCCAGGCGATGGACCATGCCGCAGGCGATCTCGCGCTCGCCCATGATCACCAGGTTGGCGCCGTTCTGCTCCAGGTAGTCCACCTCGGCGTCGAAATGCGCCCGGGCGACGATGTCCAGCGGCGGGTTCACCGCGCGAGCGTGGCTGGCGATCTGCCCGGCCTCGAAGCCGTTGGGAATGGCGATCAGCAACCAGCGCGCCTCGGCGATGTTGGCCAGTTCCAGCACGCCGGGACTGGCGGCATTGCCGAGGACCACGCTGTAGCCCTGTTCGCGCAGTTCGTCGGCCTTGTCGCGCTTGTCCACCACCACCACGAAGGGCGTCCCGGCGGCGCGCAGGCGAGCGCTGACCAACCCGCCAACCCGGCCATGACCGATCAGCACCGCATGTTCGCGCTCCAGGATCGGCGGCGGCAGGTCCTGCGCCGGCATCTCGCGGACCCCGCCAGCGGCCTCCGCCAGGCGCTGCTCCTTGCGTTGCTGCAGGCGATCGATGGCGATGAATAGCAGCGGGTTGACCAGGATCGACAGGATCGCCCCGGCCAGCACCAGGTCGCGGCTCTGCTCCGGCACCAGTTCGAGGCCAATGCCCAGGCCGATGAGAATGAAGGAAAACTCGCCGATCTGCGCCAGGCTGGCGGCGATCACCAGTGCGGTGCTGTTCGGATGGCCGAAAGCGCGGACGATCAGGTAGGCGGCCACCGACTTGCCGAAGACGATGACCAGGAAGGTGGCCAGGACCGTCAGCGGCTCCTGCAACAGGATCATCGGATTGAACAGCATCCCCACCGAGACGAAGAACAGCACCGCGAAAGCGTCGCGCAGCGGCAACGAGTTCTCCGCCGCCTCGTGGCTGAGTTCGGACTCGTTGAGGATCATCCCGGCGAAGAAGGCGCCTAGCGCGAAGGACACCCCGAACAGCACCGCCGAGCCATAGGCGATGCCCAGGGCGATGGCCAGCACGGCCAGGGTGAAGAGTTCCCGCGAACCGCTGGCGGCGATCCTCTCCAGCACCCAGGGCACCACCCGGCGACCGCCGAAGATCATCAGGGCGACGAAGGCGGCGACCTTGCCCAGGGTAATCAGCAGCGGCCAGAGCAGACCGGCGTCGCCGCCGTCGGTCTTGCCGCCGAGGGTGCCGGCGAGCGCCGGCAGGAGTACCAGGGTCAGGACCATCGCCAGGTCCTCGACGATCAGCCAGCCGATGGCGATCCTGCCACGCTTGGTGTCCAGCAACTGGCGCTGCTCCAGGGCGCGCAACAGCACCACGGTACTGGCCACCGACAGGCTCAGGCCGAATACCAGGCCGCCGCCGAAGCTCCAGCCGAGCAGCTTGGCCAGGCCGATGCCAAGCAGCGTGGCGACGCCGATCTGCACCAGCGCCCCGGGAATGGCGATGGCCTTCACCGAGAGCAGGTCCTTGAGCGAGAAGTGCAGGCCGACGCCGAACATCAGCAGGATCACGCCGAGTTCGGCGATTTCCTGCGACAGCGCCTGGTCGGCGACATAACCGGGAGTGAACGGCCCGGCCAGAACACCTGCGAGCAAGTAGCCGACCAGCGGCGAAATGCGCAGGCGATTGGCCAGGGCCCCGAAGAGGAAGGCGAGGACGAACCCCGCGGCGAGTGTAGTGAGTAACGGCGTATGGTGCATCAGGACTCCCGGCAACACGGGGAACGCGTCCTCCGCGGCCTGGCCGGCGGACGACGACGTTCGAAATGGATCACGGACCCGCGCCCGTGACGGCAAGGCGGAAAGGCTTTCCGCCAACGGAGCCGGGCAGAGCGACCGGCCCATGGCATTCGAGCGACCCGACGGCGGCTATGGTTCCTGGCGAAACCCGGCGCGATACCGACAGGTTAACCCGTTGACGTTGCTGGAGTTTTAACAGGCACGCCGGTTTCTTATCAAGAAATGTCAGGAATGGACGCCAGCAGAGGCAAACCTCTGCGTTTTCTTATGAAAAGCTGCGAAAATTCGCGAAACGGCAGCAGGTCCGAAGCGGGCTCGACCGGACACCGGCAGCCTTCCTCATCCGTCTTCGCGAATCGCCTGGTAGCGGGCCTCCAGCTCCGCGCGCAGCTGGCGGCGTTGCTGGGCCTGGGCGAAGCGGCGCTTCTGCTCGGCGGTTTCCAGCTCCAGCGGGCGGACGGCCACCGGCTTGCGCTCGTCATCCAGGGCGACCATGGTGAAGAAACAGCTGTTGGTATGACGCACGGACTGCTCGCGGATGTTTTCGGTGATGACCTTGACGCCGATCTCCATGGAAGTCCGCCCGGTGTAGTTGACCGAAGCGAGGAAGGTCACCAGTTCGCCGACATGCACCGGCTCGCGGAAGATCACCTGATCCACCGACAGGGTCACCACGTAGCGACCGGCATAGCGACTGGCGCATGCATAGGCGACTTCGTCGAGATACTTCAGGAGGGTACCGCCATGGACATTGCCGGAGAAATTGGCCATGTCCGGGGTCATCAGCACGGTCATCGACAGTTGGTTGTTTCCGGGTTGCATAGCGCTTTTTCTCTCATCAGGACGGGCGGGGGACACCATAGACGCAAACGAAGACGGCAGCGGCCACAAATTTTCAATCGTCATGATCGAAATCGCGCCGGGTCGTGCAGACATCCGCGGGCTTTTCTAGACTGGCCCTTTTCCACCGGGAATCGCGCCAATGCCTGCCGCCATTCGCATCCTTCTCCTGGCCCTGGCCGTGCTTGCCGGCATCGGTGCCGCTGCCATCCAGGCCGAGGATACGCCCTGCGCCACCGCCGCGGAATGCAACACGCGCGGCACCCAGGCTTATCGGCAGGGGAGTTATCCACAGGCGCTGGACGCCTTCGCCTGGCAATTGCGCCTGGCCGAACGCCAGGAACAGGGCGGAGCCGACTCGGAACAGGCGCTGAACAATCTCGCGCTGACCAGCCTCAAGGCCGGGCAACCGGGACGCGCCCGCGCCTGGATGAACCTGGCGCTGGATCGCGGCTACAGCGGCAAGGCCACGCGCCACAACCTGGAACAGGTTGCCCTGAAAGTCGACTACCCGTCCCTCCAGGGCCTCGCCGGGCACTACCTGCGCTACGCCGGGCAGGCCGAATGGGAAAGCCTGCAGATCGAACCGGTGAAGGGCGGCTACCGGGCGAGCTTCGCCCTGATGCGCATCGGCAATCCGGAGAAACTGATGGAATATGGGCCCGCGGCGGTCGGCGAGTTGTCCGGTCGGCTGGGGGCCCTCTACCGGCTGCGCAGCGAAGGCCTGGGCGCCGGCTGCAGCCTGCTGGTATGGCAGGAAGGCATCGACCTGCGAGTGGTGGAGAGCCTTGGCGGGGACTGCCAGGGTTACGGCGGCATGGGCATCGCCGCCGCCGGTAACTGGGTGAAGATATCCAGTCAGGCCAGGGACGACTGAAACTTTTCCACAGGCCGCTCCAGCGGAGCGACCCGTGGAAAATCCACTCAGCGGCCAGCGGACAGGCCGAAGTCCACCGCCAGGTCGGCGCCCGTGATCGCTTCGGCCTGAGGGCCGCAGAGATACCAGACCAGCTCGGCGACTTCTTCCGGGCGGATGAAGCGTGCCGCCTTGCCCTGTGGATAATCCTTCAGCAGCGCGCGCTTGTAGCCATCCGGATTGCCCATCCCATAGCGTTCGGCCTGGTAGTCGAGCATCGGCGTGGCGATATCCGCCGGCGACACGGCGTTGACCCGCACGCCCTGCTCGGCCAGTTCCAGCGCCAGGGTCTTGCTCAGCATGGTAAGCGCCGCCTTGCTCGCGCAATACGCCGCCGAACCCCGGTAGGCCTGGCGTCCGGAGTCGCTGGAGATGTTGACGATGCTGCCCTGGTTTTCCTTCAGGTAGGGAATCGCGGCCTGGCACATGTAGAAGGAGGCCTTGAGGTTGACTCCCAGGACGAGGTCGAAATCCTCCTCGGTGAAGTTTTCCACAGGCCCCTCGCGCCAGACGCCCGCGGCATTCACCAGGGCGTCGAGACGTCCGGTACGGGCGAGAATCTTCGACATCAGGGTATGGCAGTTATCCGCGCTGCGCAGGTCGGCGACCCCGCTGGCGTCCAACGGCACCTGCGCGTTCAGCGCGTGCAGGCCCTCCTTATCCACATCCGTGGCGGCGATGCGCCAATGACTCTGGGCGAAACGCTTGGCGATTGCCCGGCCCAAGCCGCCGGCTGCACCAGTGATAAGAACGACGGGCGTGCTCATCTGCTTTTCCTTACTCCTGTGCCGCGTGGAAAACACCGACGGCCAATCGGCCGCCCGCTTCAATGACTGACCGGCAACGCCGGCAGCCGTTCATTCAGGCCTGGTTGAGATACCAGCGCCAGTCCTGCTCGCCGACCTCGCCCATGAAGGCACGGTATTCGGCCTGCTTGATCGCCAGGTAGATCTTCAGGAAATCCTCGCCGAGCGCCTCGCGCGCCCAGGCCGAGCCCTCCAGCGCGCGCAGCGCGGTCAGCCAGTCGCTCGGCAACGCCTGGGTGGCTTGAGCGTAGCCGTTGCCGGTGATCGGCGCACCGGGGTCGAGTCGCTCGCGAATCCCCAGGCGCACCGCCGCGAGCAACGCCGCCGCCGCCAGGTAGGGATTGGCGTCGGCGCCGCAGATGCGGTGCTCGATGTGCCGGCTGGACGGCGGGCCGCCGGGAACCCGCAGCGACACGGTGCGGTTGTTGATTCCCCAGGTCGGCGCCAGCGGCGCGTAGCTGTTCGCCTGGAAGCGGCGGAACGAGTTGGCGTTCGGACAGAACAGCGCCAAAGACTCCAGCAGGCACGCCTTCATTCCACCGATGGCCTGGCGCAACAGCGGGGTCCCGGCCGGGTCCTCGCTGGCGAACAGATTGTTGCCAGCGGCGTCGGCCAGGCTGACGTGCAGGTGCAGGCCGTTGCCGGATAGATCGGCGAACGGCTTGGCCATAAAGCAGGCCTGCAACCCATGGCGATTCGCCACACCCTTGACCAGGCGCTTGTAGCGCACGCCTTCGTCGATCGCCTGGAGCGCGTCGAAGCGGTGCTGCAGGGTAATCTCCACCTGCCCCGGCGCGTACTCCGAGATCGCCGTGCGCGCCGGCAGGCCCTGGGCCTCGCAGGCGGCATACAAGTCATCGAGGAATGGCTGCAACTGCTCCAGCTCGTAGACGCCATAGACCTGGGTCGCCCGCGGCCGCTGGCCATTCATCTGCAACGCCGGCAACGGCCGGCCGTCGCTGTCGCGTTCGCGGTCGAGCAGGTAGAACTCCAGTTCCACCGCCATCACCGGGTGGAAACCCTCCGCCTGCAGGCTGTGGATAACCCGCTGCAGCACATGCCGGGGATCGCCCGCCGCGGCCGGTAGCCCGAACTCGGGATGCATGCTGACCTGCACCTGTCCGGTCGGTGACCGCCGCCAGGGTTGCAGGGTCAGGCTGCCGGGCAGCGGGAAGGTCCAGCAATCGGCATCGCCGACGTCCCAGACCAGGCCGGTCTCCTCGACGTCATCGCCATTGATGGTCAGGCCTAGGATGGTGCTCGGCAGCGGCCGCCCGCTTTCGTAGACCGCCAGCAGCTCGTCGCGATGCAGCAGCTTGCCGCGCGGCACGCCGTTGGCGTCGATCAGGAACAGCTCGATGCTGCGCACCTCGGGGTGTGCGGCGAGGAACTCGCGGGCTTCCCGCGGATCGGCGAAATGCATCTCAGGCCTCCCGCGCGCCGGGTATGGCGAGCAGCTCGCCGAGCGCCTCGTCGAGGCTGGAGAGCAGGCGGTCGACGTCTTCTTCGCGAGTGTCCGGGCAACACAGGGTCATGTTGTGGAACGGCGTGATGAGGATGCCGCGGTTGATCAGATACAGGTGCAAGGCCATCTGCAGGCTGTCGTGGAACGCCGCCTCGGCGGCCGCGCCGTCGCGTGGGGATTGCGGGCAGAACTGGAACTCGCTGCGCGCACCGAGCTCGGTCACCGACCAGGCCAGGCCGTGCTTGTGGATAATCCTGCGGAAGCCCTCGGCCAGACGCGCCGCCAGGGGCAGCATGTGGGCGTAGGCGGCATCGGTCATCACCTCTTCCAGGTTGGCGCGCATACAGCGCATCGCCAGGGCGTTGGCCGACAGCGTGGTACCCATGCCGCTGTGGCCGTGGCCTTCGCTCTGCTCGCTGGCGCGTGCCCTGGCCAGTTGCATGGCGTTGGCCATCGCCGCGCTGCAACCATACACCGAGCACGGTACGCCGCCGGCGATCGGCTTGCCGAGGGTGATGAAGTCCGGCTCGAGTTTCCAGGCGCGGGTACAGCCGCCTGGTCCGGTGGAGATGGTGTGGGTCTCGTCGATGATCAGCAGCGTGCCGTGACGACGGGTCAGCTCGCGCAGCTTCTGGTGGAAGCCGGGTTGCGGCAGGACCATGCCGATGTTGGTCATCGCCGGCTCGCAGAGCACGGCGGCCACGTCTTCGCTGGCCAGCGCCCGCTCCAGGGCCTGGAGGTCGTTGAACGGCACCGCGCGGCTGAACTGGGTGAGGTCGTGGGCCTGGCCGAGCAGGCCGGAGCGATGCACGGTGCGGCCGTCGCGGCAGCGAACCAGGGTGTCGTCGACCGTGCCGTGGTAGCAGCCGTCGAATACCAACACCACCTTGCGACCGGTGATCGCGCGCGCCCAGCGCAGGACGAAGCGGTTGGCGTCGGTGGCGGTGGTCGCTACCTGCCAGAACGGCAGGCCGAAGCGCTGCGCCAGCAGCTCGCCGGCGACGATGGCATCCTCCCCCGGAAGCATGGTGGTCAGGCCGTTCGCGCCCTGCTCGGCGAGTGCCCGGGCGATCGGCGCCGGAGAATGACCGAACATGCTGCCGGTGTCGCCCAGGCAGAAGTCCACGTAGACGTGGCCATCCACATCATGGAAACGCGCGCCGTGGGCACGCTCCACGAACAGCGGACAGGGTGTCGACCAATCGCTCATCCAGTGCATCGGCACGCCGTCGAACAACGCACGCCGGGCTCGCTCGGCGAGCGCGACGGACTGTGGATTTTGCGCAAGGAAACGTTGCTGCTCGCGGGCCATGAAGGTTTCCACGGCGGCTTCGGCGATGCCACTGGCGGTCATTTCGAACACCTCGTTTTTTATTTCGCACAACTTTCATTTGTGATCACAAAAAAGTCAATACAGTATTTGAAAGCACTGATAATCTGTTTTCCATGTCAATTTTGTGATCACAAAAATGAACGATTTTCCGAAGTGGACAGGCCAGGTCGCGCTCATCAGCGGCGCCGGCAGCGAACTCGGTATCGGTTTCGCCATTGCCCGGCGACTGGCCCGCGAAGGCGTGCGCCTGCTGATCACCGCCAGCAGCGAGCGGATTCGGCAACGAGCGGAGGAACTGAGCGCATGCGGTCACGACGTGCGCGCCGCGAGCGCCGACCTGACCGACGAAGCCCAGGTGCAGGGCCTGCTGGACTGGGCCGAAGCCCAGTGGGGACGGGTCGACATCCTGGTGAACAATGCCGGCATGGCCCAGTTGAACAGCGCGGAACCCTTCAGCGCAGTGGAAGCGACCTCGCTGCGGGATTGGCAACTGTCCCTCTCGCGCAACCTGACCAGCGCTTTCCTGCTCACCCGCGGCCTGCTGCCGGGCATGCGCGAGCGCGGCTACGGGCGGATCGTCAACGTCGCCTCCACCACCGGAACCCGCGGCAGCAACCCGGGCGAAGCCGCGTATAGCGCGGCCAAGGCCGGTCTGGTCGGCTGGAGCATGGGCCTGGCGCTGGAGGTGGCGAAGAGCGGCATCACGGTGAACAGCGTCGCGCCGGGCTGGATCGCCACCGGCTCGAGCACCGCCGAAGAACGCCAGGCCGCCCTGGCCAGCCCCAGCGGACGTGCCGGCCGGCCCGAAGAGGTGGCCGCCGCGGTGGCCTTCCTCGCCTCGCCCGAAGCCAGCTTCGTCAACGGCGAACTGCTGGTGGTGGACGGCGGCAACTGCCTGATCGAAAACAAACGGAGCTGAACATGCGCAACTGCAACCTGACGCTTTCCCAGCTTCCGGCGCCACCGGCGACCCGGAGCTGACCATGGCCGAGAATCTCCAGGAACGACTCTACCAACGACTGCGGGAAGACTTGCTGGCCGGACGTTTCCAGCCCGGCGAGCGACTGAAGATCCGCGACCTGGCGAACCAGTGGGGAACCAGCCCGATGCCGGTTCGCGCCGCCCTGCAACGGCTGGTGGCGGAAGGGGCGCTGGAGGGCGAGGCACAACGCTCGCTCAGGGTGCCGCTGATGACCCGCGAACGTTTCCTGCAGATCCTCCAGGTGCGCCTGTCCCTCGAAGGGCTGGCGGCCGAAAGCGCCAGCGGCCGGCTGGACGAGCAGGCACTGGAAGGGCTCGAAGGATGTCTGCGGCGAATGGAGGACGCCTTGCGCCGACGCGAGGTACAGGCCTACCTGGAAGCCAACAGCGAATTCCACCTGACGCTCTACCGCGCCTGCGGCAACCCGGTGCTGCTGCGTCTCATCGAGACGCTCTGGCTACAGGTCGGGCCGTTCTTCAACCGGCTGTTCACCGAGGCCGACCTCTCCCTACGCCTGAACGATTTCCACGAGGACGCCCTGGACGCGCTACGCCGCGGCGACGGCCCGGCCGCGCGCGCGGCGATCGAACAGGACCTGGCCTACTTCGGCCAGTACCTGCTGAACCTCCTGGAGCTGGAGGCCCGGCCACGAAAGCGACACCGTTCCGGCGAGCACGCCTGACGGGAGATAAGCGCCGCTACTGCGGGCGAATGGTGCGCACATTGTCCTTCTTGATCAGGATGGTGTCGCCATTCAGCTGTTCGAACTCGTAGTAGTCATTGTATTTGTCGTAATCCGACTGATCCTTGACCAGGACCTCGCTGCCATCTTGCAAAGTGACCACCGCCTGGTTGGCGCAACCCGCCAGGCTGGTCAGCAGCAATGCAGCGAACAGAGCTTTGAACTTCATAGAATCTCCACACGGGGCAGCGCACTTGCCTACATCCGGAGCGACAAGTGCGGAATTGCCCTTGTGACCGTGGCAATCGAGGGAAATTCCTTAGCACAGCGGCGCTTTGTCGGAGACGAAGCGCCGACGGCGGCGCGCAGGGCCTCCAGGCAGCCTCGCGCGACGTCGGGAAGTCAGCCGAAAAGGCACGTTGCAGAGCCTTTGCGGCGGTTCAGGTTCAGCTCTCCAGCCAGACGTCGCGAGCCCAGACCCACACCGAATCCCAGCTTTCATCGGTGAGGTCGCCATCGGCCCAGAGCACCACCTCGCCGTCCTCCGCCACGCAGTAGTAGCTGCCGTCGTCCTCGCAAAGCGGGATCAGCTCGCGCGGAACGCCCAGGTCCCAGGCAGTGGCCGCCACTTCGGGCAGGTAGGTGTGCGAGTGCGGATCGGTCACGGTCACCGGCTCCAGGCGGCCGTAGACCACATCGCTGACCAGCAGGAGGAATTCGCGGAATTCGGCGGGAATGCCGATCAGCAGCTCTTCCTCGATTTCCACCAGCAGTTCTTCTTCCGGCAGTTCCAGGGGCACCGGAACCGGTTCGTTGAGTTCACGCAGTTTTTCGATGACGTCTTCCACGACAGGCTCTCTCGCAACGGGTGGCGCGCTTTTTATACAGTAGCCGCACCGAGCGCAAGACAAGTGTCGTGGCTGGCCTTCGGCCATGGCGCCGGACGAATGGTCGGTCAACCCGCCAACGGAAATGAAAAACCCCCGCTCCCTGGCGGGAGCGGGGGTTTCGGCGGCCCCCGAAGGGACCGCAACCACTCGGGATCAGTTCTGCCGGATACCGGCCACCAGCCATGGCTGGTTCTCGCCCTGGGCGCGCTCCATCCGCCAGCTTTCGCTGAAGGCTTCGCCCTGGTCGAAGCGCGAGGTCTTCGACACACCGCTGAAGGTCAGGGTGGCGATGGTCTTGTCGGCCTGGTCGTCGACGCCGTCCAGTTGCACGACCAGATTGTCGATGTAGGTGGACTGGTAGGCGTCGCCGATCTCGGCGCGCTCCTGCTTCAGCCATTGCAACATCTGCGGGGTGACGAACTCGGCGATCTTGTCCATCTCGTTGGCATCCCAATGCTGCTGCAGGGACATGAAGTGTTCGCGAGCGGCACCGACGAAGCGCTCCTCGTTGAACCAGCTCGGCGCGTTGATCACCGGGCTCGGCGCAACGGCGGCAGCGGCGGTGGCGCCACCGAAGATCGGCGCCTGGGCCGGCATTTCGCGCTGCATCGGCGCGTGCCCGGCCATCGCCGGCTGCCCCTGGTTCTGCTGGCGTCGGCGAGCGGCGATGAAGCGGAAGGCAATGAAGGCCACCAGGGCGATCAACAGGATATCGAGCATCTGGATGCCTTCGAAGCCGTCGCCCATGAACATGGAGGCGAGCAGGCCGCCGGCGGCGATACCGGCCAGCGGGCCGAGCCAGCGCGAAGCACCGCTGGCGGCAGCGGCGGGACGGGCGGCGTTGGGGGCGGCAGCAGTGGCGTTCGGCGCAGTGGCCGGCTGCGCCTGGCGGGTCTGGTGGCTGGGTGCCGAGCCGAGGCTCTTGCCGCCGCCGAAGCGCTTGGCATTGGCATCCAGGCTGACGGTCAGCGCCAGGCAGAAGGCGAGGGCGATGCTGAGAACACGCTGCATTGTAGTCTTTCTCTCTTGGGGGAATCGACGCGCGTCATGTTGCGGCGGTACGGGCGGCAGGACCAGCCGGATTTTGTTTCGGGCTATTGCTCCGCGGCCGCCGTTTTTTCGCCCGCCGCGTCTGGCTCGCGGGTCGGCGCCAGGGTACACCGTCGTTGACGAGGATGACAGGCGCTATCCCGGATCGGCGGACGAACGCCCGCCCGGCGGCTGGAAAGGCGCAGCGCAAAGCCTTGCAGAAAGGTCTGTTACAGTTTTTTTCAGTACCCCGATCAAGCACTTGCCAGTGCTAGTCTGCGGCTCTGCGAGGCTTCCCGGTCGCGCGTTTGCCGACCCATTCCCACTCGAGCGAGGACCGCCGCCATGCATGCCGTCGATTTCATCCAGGACCTCGCCGTGATCATGCTGGTGGCCGGCGTGGTCACCATTCTCTTCCACCGCCTGCGCCAACCGGTGGTCCTCGGCTACATCGTCGCCGGCTTCATCATCGGCCCGCACACCCCGCCCTTCGGGCTGATCCACGACGAAGACACGATCAAGACCCTGGCCGAACTCGGGGTGATCTTCCTGATGTTCTGCCTCGGCCTGGAATTCAGCCTGCGCAAGCTCTTCCAGGTCGGCGCCACGGCGTTCATCGCGGCGTTCCTGGAAATCGTCCTGATGATCTGGATCGGCTTCGAGATCGGTCGCTTCTTCGAGTGGAGCACCATGGACTCGCTGTTCCTCGGCGCGATCCTGGCGATCTCCTCCACCACCATCATCGTCAAGGCGCTCGGCGACCTGAAGATGAAGAACGAGCGCTTCGCCCAACTGATCTTCGGCGTGCTGATCGTCGAGGACATCCTCGGCATCGGCATCATCGCCCTGCTGTCGGGAATCGCCGTGAGCGGTTCGGTGGAAACCGGCGAGGTGTTCTCCACGGTCGGCAAGCTCAGCCTGTTCATGATCGTCGCGCTGGTCGTCGGCATCCTCCTGGTGCCACGCCTGCTGGCCTACGTGGCGAAGTTCGAGAGCAACGAGATGCTGCTGGTCACCGTGCTCGGCCTGTGCTTCGGCTTCTGCCTGCTGGTGGTGAAGCTGGAATACAGCATGGTGCTCGGCGCCTTCCTGATCGGCGCGATCATGGCCGAGTCGCGCCAGTTGGTGCAGATCGAACGGCTGATCGAGCCGGTCCGTGACATGTTCAGTGCGATCTTCTTCGTCGCCATCGGCCTGCTGATCGATCCGAAGATCCTCGTCGAGTACGCCTGGCCGATCGCCCTGATCACCGTCGCGGTGGTGCTCGGCAAGATGTTTTCCTGCGGCATGGGCGCGTTCATCGCCGGCAACGATGGACGCACCTCGCTGCGGGTCGGCATGGGCCTGTCGCAGATCGGCGAGTTCTCCTTCATCATCGCCGCCCTGGGCATGACCCTGAAAGTCACCAGTGACTTCCTCTACCCGGTGGCGGTAGCGGTCTCGGCCATCACCACCCTGCTCACCCCGTACCTGATCCGCGCCGCCGATCCGCTCTCGCAGCACCTGGCCAACGCCATGCCGCAGCGCATGGCGAGGATCTTCGGCCACTACGGCGACTGGCTGCGCAGCATCCAGCCGCAGGGCGACCGTGCGGTGCTGGCGGCGATGATCCGGCGCATCCTGCTGCAAGTCGGGGTGAACCTGGCGCTGGTGATCGCGATCTTCCTCGCCGGCGGTTATTTCGCCGATACGCTTTCCGCCTGGATGAGCCAGTGGGTCGCCTACGATGGACTGCACAAGGCATTGATCTGGGGCGGCGCGCTGCTGGTCTCGCTGGCCTTCCTGATCGCCGCGTACCGCAAGCTCAAGGCTCTGTCGATGCTGCTGGCCGAACTCGGGGTCAAGCCGGAGAAAGCCGGACGCCATACGGCGCGGGTACGTCGGGTGATCTCCGAGATCATCCCGCTGCTGTCGCTGGCCGGCATGATGGTGCTGCTGGCTGCGCTCAGCTCGAGCATCCTGCCGCCGGGCGAGTTGCTGATCGTGGTGGCGCTGGTCGCCGGCCTGGTGATCGCAGTGCTCTGGCGCTGGCTGATCCGCGTGCATTCGCGGATGCAGATCGCCCTGATGGAAACCCTCGACCAGGAAAAGGGCAGCCACTGAGAGCCAAGCGATCCCGGCCTGCCGTCGAATCGGCGGATAACCACGCTGCGGTTATTCGCCCTCGCCTGCACCTGATGTCGCTATCGGACCCTTTGCCCTGAAGGATCGGCGGATTTCCGCTTATCCACTCTCCCGGTCGGCGGACTCCCGCTCGGCCAAGACCACCCCGCTCCTCTTCCAACCCAGTCCCCACGCGGCTTTCCCGCGTTGGCACGGCACCTGCTATCGAGCCATCCAATACGTCGCCCTCGCGATGTGCCGGTGTGCTGCGCCCTGATCAGCACATCCAAGACAACAACGAAAAGAGGAAACACGATGGAAAGCGCCAACGCCATTTCCGCGTCTGCCCAGCCCCGCACCACTTCGCAACGCATCAAGTCGATCTTCAGCGGTTCCGTCGGCAACCTGGTCGAGTGGTACGACTGGTACGTCTACGCCGCCTTCTCGCTGTACTTCGCCAAGGCATTCTTCCCCCAGGGCGACATGACCGCCCAACTGCTGAACACCGCAGCTATCTTCGCCGTGGGCTTCCTGATGCGCCCGATCGGTGGCTGGCTGATGGGTATCTATGCCGACCGTAAGGGCCGCAAGGCGGCGTTGCTGGCCTCGGTGCTGCTGATGTGCTTTGGCTCGCTGATCATCGCCCTGACCCCCAGCTATGAAACCATCGGCGTCGCCGCGCCGATCCTGCTGGTGGTCGCGCGCCTGCTCCAGGGCCTGTCGGTCGGCGGCGAATACGGCACCTCCGCCACCTACCTGAGCGAAATGGCAAACAAGGAACAGCGCGGGTTCTTCTCCAGCTTCCAGTACGTGACCCTGATCTCCGGCCAGCTCATCGCCCTGGCGGTGCTGATCGTCCTGCAACAGACCCTGACCGTAGAACAACTGGAAAGCTGGGGCTGGCGCGTACCCTTCTTCATCGGCGCGCTGTGCGCAGTGGTGGCGATGTTCCTGCGTCGCGGCATGGAAGAGACCGAGTCCTTCTCGAAGAAGAAGGAAGAGCCGAAGGAAAGCCTGCTGCGCACCCTGCTGCGCCATCCGAAGGAAGTGCTGACCGTGGTCGGCCTGACCATGGGCGGCACCCTGGCCTTCTACACCTACACCACCTACATGCAGAAGTACCTGGTGAACACGGTAGGCATGAGCAAGACCGACTCGACCATGATCTCGGCTGCCACCCTGTTCCTCTTCATGCTGCTGCAGCCCATCGTCGGCGCCCTCTCCGACAAGATCGGCCGGCGGCCGATCCTGATCGCCTTCGGCGTACTCGGCACCATCTTCACCTACCCGATCCTCAGCACCCTGCACAGCGTCGACAGCTGGTGGGGCGCGTTCTTCCTGATCATGGCGGCGCTGGTGATCGTCAGCGGCTACACCTCGATCAACGCGGTAGTGAAGGCCGAACTGTTCCCCACCGAGATCCGCGCCCTGGGCGTCGGCCTGCCGTATGCCCTGACCGTGTCGATCTTCGGCGGCACCGCCGAATACGTTGCCTTGTGGTTCAAGAGCGTCGGCCTGGAGAGCGGCTTCTACTGGTACGTCACCGCCTGCATCGCCTGCTCGCTGCTGGTCTATGTGTTCATGAAGGACACCCAGAAGCACTCGAAGATCACGACCGATTGATTGAGCCTCGTGCTCATGGCCCCGACACACTCCGGGCCTTTTTATCCACAGGACGGCGACCTTCAGGTCGCCGTCCTGCTTTTTGGCGCGGCAACCGATTTCCCCACACCCGCCGGCTGTTGGTCTACGGCACGGCATCCCGACCGGAACCCTAGGGCGCGCAACGCCGGCGGCGTAATCCGCCGGTGCCCCTGCGTTCCACGGCGGATAACCGCAAGCGGTTATTCACCCTGCGGCTCGTCATTCCGGCGGGGCTGGAACCTTGGCGCGTAAACGCCGATCTCCTCGCCACGGCGGAACAGCGCAAGGGGCCTGCCGTCCCCAGGCAGCGAGGCCCCGTCTGCGAGACCTACCGGGAATAAAAAAACCGCGCTCGAAGGCGCGGCTCTTTTCGTTGTCGGCGAACCGCCTCAGCGGCGCTTCTCGATCTTGAAGAAGAACATCTTGGTCGCCTGGCGGGCGACGATCTTGCCACCGCTGACACGCGGCTCGAAACGCCACTTAGCCATGGCCTGGCGCACCGAACGGTCGAACATGCCTGACGGCACCGACTCGAGTATCTGAATATCGTCGATGCGGCCATCGGTGGTAATGGTGAACAGCACCTTCACCCGGCCCTGAATTCCCCGTGCCTGGGCCATTCGCGGATAGACCGGTTGCGCCATGCCCAACGGCTTGATGTCGCTGTCGTTGAGGCTGCCGCTGGGCAGGCCGGCCGGGCCTTGCGAGCCGCTGGGCGCAGTCTGCGCGCCGGGCGTGCTCTGCCCGACGGTAGGTGCGGGCGGCGGCGGGGCGGCGCTGGACGGGCTGGGCTGGCTGGATGCCTCCGTGCTCGGCTCGGGTTCCGGCTTGGGTTTGGGTTCCGGCTTCGGCTTGGCCTTGGGAATGGCGTTTTCCACCGGTTTGGGCTTGGGTTTCGGCTTGGGCTTGGGTTTTTCCACCGGCTTCGGCTTCGGCGGCTCCGGCTTGGGTTCCTCGATCTTCGGCGGCGTCGGCTCCGGCGCGGCAGCCGGCGGCTGCGGGGTCGGCTCGGCCTTCTTCTCGAGCTGGACGAAATTCACCTGCATGGTCTTCGGCAGTTCGCCGTGGCCAAGGTTGAGTTCGGCCGGGGTCGGCATCACCCACACCAGCGCACCGATGATCGCCACATGCATCGCCACCGCCGCGCCGGAGGACAACCACCAGCGCGACTTGGGCGGCTCGCCGGGGACGTCTTCGGGATCGCTGCCATGGGCGTAGGGGATCAGCACTTCCTCGACCGCCACTTCCTCGTCGCGGCGCGCACCGGAGCAGTCCACCACGCGCAGGTTGGGTTCTCCGCGCTGGGCATTCACGCATGGCAGGGACTCGCTTTCGTCTCCCTGGGCGGGAGCGGTGGGGTGGTCTTCGGCGAGCGCGGCCAGCGAAAAACGGTCAGGCGACCGTGAAGGCTGTGGCGACATGAGGGCGACCTGCGGAGAAGTGAAAGGTAAGGAAGTAGAGTCTTCTGATAATTATTATCATTCAGTCGCGTCCTCAGGGCAACCTTGGCGGATCATTCCGCGACCATCCGACACGCCAGGAACGTCTCTTCGAGCGCCTCTTCATCCGCGCCTGCGGCGAGGATCAGTTCCAGCCGATTATCCCGCCGCCACGAGGACTTGCCCCAGTTATCCACAAACGGCGCGGCATTCGCTGCATACCAACCGTCCGCGCAATGCAGCACCGCCTTGGCCCGCCGCAGTCCGGACAAACGGCTCAGCCAGGCGTCCACTGCGACCCGATCGAAACGCACCGACGGCGCCAGCCGCCAGCCGATGGCCAGCTGGCCGTCCTGCTCGCGCACGGCGCGCAGCGGTCGCTCGGCGGGCAGCACCGTTCCCAACTGAGCAGGCGCGTCCGGCAGGGCCGCCCAGGTCGTCGCGCTACCTTCCCCGGCAACGCTGGTCGGCAGATCGCTCAATGCCAGGTGGCCGCGCACGCTCCAGCGCAACGGCAGGACCGGCAGGCGCGCGCGCACGGCGCAGCGCTGCGTCGCGTCGAGCGCTTCGGATTTGTTCAGCAGCAACATGCCGGCCGCTTCCAGCGCCTGTTCCTGTGCCTCCGGCAACGGTTGGCCGGAGGCCAGCGCGGCGGCATCCAGCACCACTACCAGGGGTTGCAGGGCCAGGACGCCGGACCAGGGAGGAGCCTGCAGCTGCTTCCACAGCGCCAGCGGATGTCCCAACCCGGAGGGTTCGATGAACAGCCGGTCCGGCCGTGCCCGACGCAACAAGCGACCGAGCCCCACCTGGAACGGCACGCCATTGACGCAGCAGAGGCACCCGCCCGCCACCTCGCCGATGGCCACGCCGTCGACGTCCGTGGCCAGCAGCGCGGCATCCAGGCCGATCTCGCCGAACTCGTTGACCAGCACCGCCCAGCGCTCGCCCGCCGGCTTCTGCGCCAGCAGCGAGCGGATCAGACTGGTCTTGCCGGCCCCCAGGGGGCCGCCGATCAGGTGTGTGGGTATCTCTCGAAGCATCTGCGCAACCGGAATGTGAAAGCCTGTGGATCAATGCGGTCCTTGCCTGCGGGGAGCCAGGCCCCGTGCTAGAGTCGCGCCCGTCTGCAATGGAGTCCTCGCATGCGTCCGTTCCTGTTCTTCCTGTCCTGCCTGCCGGGCCTGGCCCTGGCCGAAGCCTGCATCGTCCATAGCCAGGCGAAGAATCTCGATGTGAAGGTCTGCCAGCAGAACCGCAGCATCCCGGCCAAGCTGTTCCGCGAAGGCTTCTGCCAGCCACAACTGCAGGGCCAGAAGGTCGAGGTGGCGTTCGCCGAGGAGTGTCCGACGGGCGCCTTCGGTGTCTGCCGCGACGCCAGGGTACCCAATGCGCCCTATCGGCAGGACATCTTCTACTACGGCATCGCGACCGACGCACGCTACCTGGAGCCGTTCTGCGCCAGCCAGAGCCAAGGCCGCTGGGAAGAGCCTAGCGCCGCGAAAAAGCCCTGAGCGCGTCATCAGCCTGTCACAGCGTCCGGGCTAAATGGGAGTCGGGTACCTCAGCACCCTTCGTCCCCATCCCCAAGGTAGGACGACTTTTTGGTGATAGGCCATCTGCGGATGGCCTTTTTTTATTCCTCGAAAGACACTTGTCCACAGGCTCAGGCAAGCCAGTCCAGGGTCAACAGCAGGCGCGCCAGCCCGGGCTCCGCTCGCGGCGAGCGATGCACCAGTCCGGCACCTTCGTTACCCTCCCAGCGTTCGCCCTTGAGCAGCGCCACGTCGCCTGTGGACAAGCTATAGATAAGCTGTTCATCGACAACTTCCGCCTGTGCTCCACCAAGCAGCCGACGGTCCAGGCCGGACTCGTCCAGCCATTCGCTGGCAGCGCCCTGGTAGGTGGTGACCAGCCGCAGCGGCACGTGGTCGACATGGAAACGCGGGCACATCGGTTTATCCAGAACGCGCAGGCGCAGGCCGATACGCCGCGCCCCGGTCAGGCAAAAGAAGGCCTCGACCAGCCAGCCCAGGTCGTCGAGGAAATCGGCTTGTCCCGGCAGTTGCCGCGCGTCGAGCAGGCCGTCCAAGGCGGGTAGCCGTTCCTCTTCCATCTCCAGCGTCTGGCTCAGCGCCAGTCCCGGCCGGTTGCGTACCAGGGCGGCGGCGAAGTCGCGCAGCGCCGGGTTCAGCCGGCGTGTCCAGACCGCCAGGTTGACCCCGTCGCGAAGCACCTCGGCCAGCACCTGGGGGTCTTCGCCGAACGCCTGGCGCGGCAACGGACTTTCCTGTGGCAGTGCGCTCATGCGGCGTGCCCCCAATCCTCGAAGGGGTCGTCCAGGCCCTGCCAGCCCGGAATGCCCAGGTTCATCTCGGCATCATCCAGCAGGCAAGCATCGAGGGCTGCGCGCAGGGCCGTGAAGTCCAGGTTCTGGCCGATGAAAACCAGCTCCTGGCGACAGTCGCCGACGCCTTCCTCCCAGTGCCGCATGATCGCCCGCAGGCCCTCTTCGTCCTGTGGCCACTGTCCGGTCGGCACGAAGCGCCACCAGCGGCCCGCCAGGCCGTAGCGCATCAGGCCGCCGGCCTGCGACCAGCTGCCAGCCTCGCGGGGCCGGCTGGCGAGCCAGAAGAAGCCCTTGGAGCGCAGCAGCCGCCCCTGCTTCAGCGGATTGTGCAGGAAGGCGTGGAAGCGCGCGGGGTGGAACGGACGGCGCGCCCGGTAGGCCATGGAGGCGATGCCATATTCCTCGGTTTCCGGCAGGTGCTCGCCGCGCAGTTCCTTCAGCCAGCCCGGCGCGGACGCCGCGCGATCGAAATCGAAGCGACCGGTATCGAGGATCTTCGCCAGCGGCACCTGACCCATCACCATCGGCAGGATCTCCGCCTCGGCATTGAGCTGGCGCAGGATCGCCAGCAGTTCCTCGCGCTGCTCGCTGGAGATCAGGTCGATCTTGCTGACCAGGATCACATCGGCGAATTCGACCTGGTCGATCAGCAGGTCGGTGATCGAGCGCTGATCCTCCTCACCGAGGGTTTCGCCACGGCTGGCCAGGCTGGCGGCCTCCTGGTAGTCGCGGAGGAAATTCATCCCGTCGACCACCGTGACCATGGTATCCAGTCGCGCCACGTCGGACAGGCTGCGGTCCAGCTCGTCGCGGAAGGTGAAGGTCTCGGCCACCGGCATCGGCTCGGAAATCCCGGTGGACTCGATCAGCAGGTAGTCGAAGCGGCCTTCCCGGGCGAGACGGCCGACCTCTTCCAGCAGGTCTTCGCGCAGGGTGCAGCAGATACAGCCGTTGCTCATCTCCACCAGGCGCTCTTCAGCGCGGTTCAGGCTGACATCGCGCTGGACTTCGCTGCCATCGATATTGATTTCACTCATATCGTTGACGATCACCGCAACCCGGCGGTTCTCGCGGTTCTTCAGCACATGGTTGAGCAGCGTGCTCTTGCCGGCGCCGAGAAAGCCGGACAGCACGGTGACAGGTAGGCGTTGGTTCACGGTTGGTAACCTCTTCAGTTGTGCCGCACGTGGCGTTCGCGCTTCTCCTGGCGCTCTTTCGCCTCGATGCAGAGGGTGGCGGTGGGACGCAACAGCAGGCGGCGCAGGCCGATCGGCTCGCCGGTTTCCTGGCACCAGCCGTAGTCGCCGCGGGCCAGGCGCTCCAGCGCTTCGTCGATCTTGTCGAGCAGCTTCTTCTCCCGCTCCAGCAGGCGAAGTTGCCATTGCCGCTGTTCCTCGCGGGAAGCCAGGTCGGCCTCGTCGCTGGGGCGTTCGAGATCGCGCAGCTCGCCGAATTCGCCTTCGATGCGCGCCTGAAGTTCCTGGCGCTGACGCAGCAGCAGGTCGCGGAAGAAGTCCTGCTGGGCTTCGTCCATGTAGGCAGCGTCGGGCTGGGCAAGCAGTTCCTGTTCGGTCATGGGCTGAACCTGGGAAATTTAAAACGTTATACTATAACAGTTAACACCACAATCGATGGCCCGCCAATCGCCTTCCGGCTACCCTGGGCCCACGTCATCCCGGGATCCACCGATGCGCCGCGTCCTCCACCTTTACTGCCTGGCCCTCCTGCTGCTCGCTCCGGCGGCACAGGCGCAGGGCTTTCTTCCCGGCACCCGCCCGGCGGAATGCGCTTACCTGCGCACCGTTCTGGCCTGCATGGATCGGCTGGGCAACCACTACAGCGTCGCCACCGGCGGCAACGACACCTGGCTGCGCGGATACGACGCGGCAAGCGGACGACGCTGGGCCCAGACCAATACGCGCTACGGGCGCCTGACCTTCTTCAGCGGCATCGCCAGCGACGGGGAAATCTGGGTCGGCCTCAGCCGCAACATCGGCTGGACCAGCGTCAGCCGCCTGAGCAGTTCATCGGGCCAGCGCCAACGCCTGACCTGCGGGCGGGTCAGCGGCTGCAGCGAAGGCCCTAGCCGGGAGGCTGCGCGCTGAGCGCTGCCAGGTAGCTGCCGGCGGGAGGGCGTTGCCGGAAGTAGCCCTGCACGCCAGCGAAGATCGCCTCGGCCAGGCGCTGGCGATGGCGTTCGTCCATCAACCGGCGACAATCGCCGCGATTCGAGATGAAGCCGGTCTCCACCAGGATCGAAGGGATGTCCGGCGACTTGAGCACGGCGAAGCCGGCCTGCTCGACACGCTTCTGGTGCAGCGCGGTGACGTCCGACAACTGGCCGAGAACGCTGTGGCCGAGGTCCAGGCTGCTGGCGATGGTCGAACTCAGGGCCATGTCGAGGATCACCCCGGCGAGTACCTTGTCGCGGCCCTGTAGCGGCAGGTTGCCGCTGTTGCCGATCAGGTCGGCGCCGTTCTCGCGGTCGGCCATCCAGCGCGCCATGGTCGAGCTGGCGCCATGCTCGGAGAGGGCATATACCGATGCGCCGGAGGCGGTCAGTCGCGGCGCCGCGTCGGCGTGCACCGAGACGAACATGTCGGCGTTGTAGCGCCGAGCCACTTCCGGCCGCTTGCGCAGCGGGACGAACACGTCGCCGTTGCGCACCAGGCGCGCCTTGAAGCCTTTCTCGCGGTCGATCCGCCGCGCCAGCAGGCGGGCGATGGCCAGCGCCACGTCCTTTTCGCGCTCGCCCTTGCTACCGACCGCGCCGGGGTCCTTGCCGCCATGGCCGGCATCGACCACCACGAGGATGTCGCGGCCCGTCGAGGGTAGCGGGCGGGCCAGCGCCAGCATCGGCTCGGGGGGAGCCGCCAGCGCCTGTGGATAAAGGTCCAGGACCAGGCGATGGCCCTTTCCTGCCTGCGGTTCCAGGGCGAAGCTGCGCGGCCTGACCGCCTGGCGCAGGTCGAGGACGATGCGCGTCCCGCCGCCACCCAGTTGGCCGCTGCGGATGGCGCGCACGGGGCCGTCCAGCGGCAGCTCGGAGAGCGTTGCGAGCAATTGCGCGTCGGGCAGGTCGAGGATCAACCGCTCGGGGGCCTGCAGGGAAAAGGTTCGATAACGCGGCGGGCCGTCCAGTTCCAGCACCAGGCGCCAGCTTTCCGAGGAATTCCAGGCCCGGGCCTGGCGGATTCGTACATTGGCGCTGGCGGCCAGGAACGGCTGGAGGGCCAGGCCGGCGAGCAGGCTTTGCAGGAGGCGACGGCGCTTCATCGACGAAATACCCGATTGCAAGGGTCGGCATTAGCTAATACGTTATATTATAACATTCAAGCCATTTCCAGGCCTTGCCTGCCCTTCTTCGAGTTCTCCATGAATGCCTTGACGCTTCCCGATATTGCCCGCCAGACCACCACCGCCGATCTTCCCCTGGACTGGGTCGGCATGCAGGGCATCGCCCTCCCCGTGCAGATCGGCGGGCAGAGGGTCGCCGCCGAAGCCGATGCCGGTGTCAGCCTGGACGACCCGCAGGCCCGCGGCATCCATATGTCGCGCCTCTACCTGGCGCTGGCCGAACTGGAACAGGGCGAGCTAGACCTTTCCCGCCTGCGCGCCGTCCTGCAACGCTTCCTCGACAGCCACGCCGGCCTGTCGCGTCGCGCCTACCTGCGCCTGCGCCTCGCGCCGCTGCTGCGGCGTCCGGCGCTGGTCAGCCCGCTGAGCGGCTGGAAACGTTATCCACTGGTGCTGGACACGCGCCTGGAAGGCGATGACTTCCAGGCCGAAGTCCATCTCGAGCTGACCTACTCCTCGACCTGCCCCTGTTCGGCGGCACTGGCCCGGCAATTGATCCAGGAGCGCTTCGACCAGGACTTCGCCGGACAGCCGCTCGATCATGCCAGCGTGCTCGCCTGGCTCGGCAGCAGCGCCGGCATCGTCGCCACCCCGCACAGCCAGCGCAGCAGCGCGCACCTGCGCATCGGCCTGGCGGAAGACTGCGTCGGACTGCCCCTGGAAGAGCTGGCGGATCTCGGCGAAAGCGCCCTCGGCACCGCGGTGCAGACTGCGGTGAAACGCGCCGACGAGCAGGCCTTCGCCCTCGCCAACGGACAGAACCTGATGTTCTGCGAAGACGCGGTGCGCCGGCTGCACCGCGCCCTGCAGGGTTATCCACAGGCGAGCCGGTTCTCCATACGGGTCGTCCATGCGGAAAGCCTGCATGCCCACGACGCCGTCGCCGAAAGCCACTGGCAACGAGGTGCCGCATGATCCGCAAGAATCCCTCCGGCGACCTGCCGGTGATCGACGAATCGGCCTATGTGGACAAGACCGCGATCATCTGCGGCAAGGTGATCATCCAGGCCAACGTCTTCGTCGGTCCCTACGCGGTGATCCGTGCCGACGAAGTCGACGCCGACGGCGGCATGCAACCGATCGTGATCGGCGCCAACTCGAACATCCAGGACGGCGTGGTGATCCATTCCAAGTCGGGTGCTGCGGTGACCATCGGCGAGCACAGCTCCATCGCCCACCGCTCCATCGTCCACGGTCCTTGCGAAGTCGGCGACCGGGTCTTCATCGGCTTCAACAGCGTGCTGTTCAACTGTCGGGTCGGCGATGGCTGCGTGGTCCGCCACAACGCGGTGGTCGACGGCTGCGACCTGCCAGCGGGTTTCTACGTCCCGTCCACCGAGCGCATCGGTCCGCGCACCGACCTGGCGAGCATGCCGCGGGTCAGCGTTTCGGCCAGCGAGTTCTCGGAAGACGTGGCGCGCACCAACGTCGACCTGGTACGCGGCTACAAGTCGCTGCAGAACGAGTTCTGAACATGCAAAGCCTGCTGATCCGCAATGCCCGGATGGTCAACGAGGGACAGGTACGCGAAGGCGATCTGCTGGTCCGCCACGGTCGCATCGAACGCATCGCCGGCTGCCTGGAAAACTGCGGCGCCAGCCGGGAGATCGATGCCGCCGGACGCTACCTGCTGCCGGGAATGATCGACGACCAGGTGCACTTCCGCGAGCCGGGTTATCCACAGAAGGGCTCGATCGCCAGCGAATCCCGCGCCGCCGTGGCGGGCGGCATCACCAGTTTCATGGACATGCCCAATACCCGCCCGGCGACGCTGAGCCTCGAAGCGCTGGCGGAAAAGAAGCGCCTCGCCGCCGCCCATAGCGTGGCCAACTACGGTTTCCACTTCGGCGTCAGCCGCGACAACCTCGACACCGTGGCCGCCCTCGATCCACGCGATGTCGCCGCGGTGAAGGTGTTCATGGGCGCCTCCACCGGCGACATGCTGGTGGACGACCTGCCGACCCTGGAGCGCCTGTTCGCCAGCGTTCCGACCCTGCTGCTGAGCCATTGCGAAGACACGCCGCGGATCGAAGCCAACCTCGCGCGCTGGCGACAACGCTTCGGCGAACGTATTCCGGCAGCCGCCCACCCGCGCATTCGCGACGCCGAGGCTTGCTACCGTTCCACCGCCCTGGCGGTGGAACTGGCGCAACGACATGGCACGCTGCTGCATGTCCTGCACTTATCCACAGCGCGCGAACTGGCCCTGTTCGAGGACAAGCCGCTGTGCCAGAAACGCATCACCGCGGAAGTCTGCGTCCACCATCTGCTGTTCGACGACAGCGACTACGCCCGCCTCGGCCATCTGCTCAAGTGCAACCCGGCGATCAAGAGCCGCGAGGACCGCGACGCCCTGCGCAGGGCGCTGGCCGGCAACCGCCTGGACGTGATCGGCACCGACCACGCGCCGCACGCCTGGGCCGAGAAGCAGCAGGCTTATCCACAGGCGCCGGCCGGCCTGCCACTGGTCCAGCATGCGTTGCCGGCACTCCTGGAGCTGGTCCGCGAAGGCTGGCTGTCGCTGGCCACCCTGGTGGCGAAGACCAGCCACCGGGTCGCCGAACTGTTCGCCATCGCCGATCGCGGTTTCCTCCGCGAAGGCTACTGGGCCGACCTGGTGCTGGTCAGCGAACTGGAGCACCCGGCGCTGGCCAGCGCCATGCCGCTGCTGTCGCGCTGCAACTGGACGCCGTTCCGCCACCGGGCATTCCACCATCGGATCGATACCACCATCGTCTCCGGGCAACTCGCCTGGCACGCGGGACGCCTGTCCGACGATTGCCAGGGACTGCCCCTGCGGTTTTCCCGCTGAAGTCTTGTCCACAGCCTGCTGTGGATATCCGTTCGCCCACGGCCCTAGCGCAGGGCTTTCACCGCCGCGCCAAGGAAGGCATAGGTCTCCTCCTCGCGATCGTCCATCTCCGGCTTCGGCCAGGCGCTCCAGACCACCGCCACGATCTTCTCCTTGCGGTTGATGTAGAGGTACTGGCCGAAGATGCCCTGGGCTTCGAAGGCCCCGCCGTCATGCTCGGGCAGGGCCTTGGCGCCCACCGGGAAGGTCCACCACTGGTAGCCGTAGCCGAGCGCGTATTCGCCATCGTAGAGCTTGCCCGGGGCCAGGTGGGAAGAAGCCTCGACGCGACTGGCACGATCGACCCACCCTTCGGGAAGGATACGTTCGCCATCGATCACCCCGTCCTCGAGGACGAACTGGCCGAAGCGGCCATAGTCGCGCAGGGTCGCGCTCAAGCCGCTGCTGCCGATCTCTTGCCCGGCCGGCGATTCCAGTTGCCAGAAGCCGTCGCTCTCCATGCCCATCCGCGCCCAGATCCGCTCGGACAGGTAGTCGCTCACCGGAATGCGGGTCGCCGCGTGCAGCAGCTCGCTCTGCAGGTGCGACTCTCCGGTGCTGTAGGTGAAGTGGGTACCGGCCGGGTACTGCCGCGGCAGGCTCGCCAGCAGCCGCAGGATGCCACCGGGACGTTCGGCGAGCTGGGCGTCGAACATCTGCCGGCGGTCGGACTTCGGATCGCGATAGGTCTCGTTCCAGCGGACCCCGGAACTCATCTGCAGGACCTGCTCCACCGTCACCCCCTGGTAGGCGGAGCCGGCCAGGCTCGGCAGGTACTTGTCCACAGGCTGGTCGAGAGCCAGCAGGCCCTGCTGCACGGCGGCGCCCACCAGGGTCGAGGAGATCGACTTGACCACCGAGAACGAGGTCCAGCGCGTGCGTTCGTCGTTGCCCAGGCCGTAGCGCTCCAGGGCGACCTTGCCATCCTTGAGGACCAGCACGCCGCCAACGCGGTTGCGCCGCATGAAATCGTCGACGCCGTATTCCTCGCCGCCGATCCGGTAGCGCGGCGCGATGGCCACACCCGCCGGCAGCGGACGGACCTTGGTCCCCTTGTGGATAACCCGGGTCGGATAGACCTTGTCCATGTTCCGGTAGGTGTCCGGCTGGTATTCCGGGATCAGTTCATAGAGATCGGCGGCACGGCCGATCCGCGGGTTTTCCACAGCCGCGTCGGCGCCGGCCGAGCCGCTTGCCGAGACGAACAGTGCCAGCAGGGCCGGCCGGAAGACTGATATACAGCTACGCATGGACGTTTTCCTTATGACCGGAAGCAGCTCCGGCTTCGTCGTTTTTATGGATGTGGACTGGCGTCGCAGGGTTATCCACAGGACGTTCAGTCGCTCGGGCCCCGTATCGGACACGCCCAGAGTTCGACCGCCGGGCGCTCAGGGTCCGGCGGACCGATCCAGCGCGCCAGCGCATCGCAGCGCCCCTGACGGCAGATCCGGTAGTCGCCGGCCTCCGGTGTGCGCCCCAGCCGCAACGGTTGCAGCGGCGGCAACCCACGGCGGTAATGCCAGGCGCCGTCACGCAGCACGGCGCCCTCGGGAATCTCCATCCCCGCCCCGCTGCCCCGCACCCGGGCCTCTTCCAGCAGCAGGCCGCGCTCGCTCAGGCGATAGTCTTCTTCCCAGAGCACCTTCTCGACCGTGTGTTGCCAGGCCAGGGTGAACGACTGCAGCGGCAGCGTCGCCCAGACGCTGCCGGCCATGCCCAGGCACAGCGCGATCACGCCACCGCCTCGCGCGCACGCTGGCGCCAGAGGTGCCAGCCGATCACCAGCGCGCCGAGGACGAAGCCCAGCTCGTCGCTGATCGGCAAGGCCAGGACCAGGCTGGCTCCCGCGGCGAACGCCACCAGGCGCTCCCACCAGGCCAGCGGCCCCTGCAGGTAGCCGATGGAAGCCATGCCCCACAGGCCGATGGCCAGCACCGCCTTGCAGGTGACATAGAGCGTCGCCCCCCAACCGCCTTCCTGCAGCATCAGCGCCGGGGAATACACCGCCATGAACGGCACCACGAAACCCGCCAGGGCGATGCGCACCGCCCAGAAGCTGATCTTCAATCCCCTTTCCTTGGCGATCGGCGCCGCCGCGAAGCAGGCCAGCGCCACCGGAGGGGTGAGGTCGGCGAGGATGCCGAAGTAGAAGACGAACATGTGCGAGACGATCAGCGGCACCCCCAGTTCCAGCAGCGCCGGCGCGGCGATGGAGCTGGTGATGATGTAGTTGGGGATGGTCGGGATGCCCATTCCCAGGACCAGGCAGGTGACCATGGTCAGGACCAGCGACAGCAGCAGGTTCTCCCGTCCCAGGTCGAGCACGTAGCTGGCGAAGGTGGTGGCGATGCCGGTCAGCGAAATCACCCCGATGATGACTCCCACCAGGGTGCAGGCGATGCCCACCGGAATCGCATGTCGCGCACCTTCGGCGAGGGCGCGGACGCAGATGCGCAGGGTTTCCCGGCCGCCACGGACGAACCAGCAGGCCAGGGCCAGGGCCGCGATCACAACGAAGATCACTCCGATGCCGAGGCGGAAGAACCCCGCGCAGAGCAGCCCCAGCGCCACCCAGAAGGCGATGCGCAGGCCGAGCGAGGACACCCGCAGGATGATCGCCGAACCGAGGATGACGATGGCGGTCAGCGCCAGGCCGATGGTTCCGGAGAACAGCGGCGTGCGCCCGGAGAACAGCAGCGCGATCAGCACCAGCAACGGAATCAGCAGGAACCAGCGCTCGCGGACGGCACCCCAGGCGCTCGGACACTGCTCGCGCGGCAGGCCCTTGAGGTCGGCCCGGCGGGCCTCGAGATGGACCATCCAGTACACCGAGCCGAAATACAGCAAGGCCGGGATCAGCGCCGCCTTGGCGATCTCCACGTAGGGGACGTTGATGGTCTCGGCCATGATGAACGCCACCGCCCCCATCACCGGCGGCATCAGTTGGCTGCCCATGCTCGCGGTCGCCTCGACGCCGCCGGCGAACGCCGGCTTGTAGCCGAAACGCTTCATCAGCGGGATGGTGAACTGTCCGGTGGTGACCACGTTGGCCACGCCGGAGCCGGTGATGGTGCCCATCAGCGCCGAGGAGAATACCGAGACCTTGGCCGGCCCGCCGACCCGGTGGCCGAACAGGCCCATGGCGAAATCGGTGAACAGGCGGATCATGCCGGCCTGCTCGAGGAAGGCGCCGAACAGGATGAACAGATAGATGTAGGTTGCCGACACGTAGGTCGGCGTGCCGTAGAGACCTTCGGTACCGAACGACAGCTGGTTGACGATCTGGTCGAAGCCGTAGCCGCGGTGGGCCAGGTCGCCCGGCAGGTGTTCGCCGAACAGGCCATAGGCAAGAAACAGCGCGCAGATGATCGGCAAGGCGATGCCCATCACCCGTCGCGCCGCCTCGAAGACCAGGACGATCAGCACCACGCCGACGACCATGTCGGCCTGGGTCAGCTCTCCGGAGCGCTGGATCAGGTCGGCCTCGAAAACCCACTGGTAGACCGCCGTGCCCAGGCCGGCCATGCCCAGCAACCAGGCCAACGGCTGCCAGGGGCGACGTATGCCGAAGGCGGGATAGCTGATGTACACCACCAGCAACAGCAGTCCGACGTGCATTGCCCGCAGGACCTGGGTGGAAATCAGGGGAAAGGCCGCGGTGACGACCTGAAACACGGAAAAGGCCAGGGCCACGGCGAACAGCGCGCGCGGCCAGTTTTCCGCCTCGAGGTGCAGCCCGTTCTGATGATCGCTCATGCATCGACTCCCTACAGCCGGAAACGCGGGGAACCCAGTCCGCCGCACGGACCGGGGCTACGGAGAAACGGGCCTCACTCGGGCAGTACGCCCTTCTCCTTGTAGAAGCGCTCGGCGCCTGGATGCAGCGGAATCGGCAGGTTCTTCGCCGCCTTGTCCAGGGCGATGTCCTTGGCGGCAGCATGGGCGGTGACCAGGCGCGGCAGGTTGTCGAACATCAGCTTGGTCATCTGGTAGGCCAGCTCGTCGCTGACCCCGGAGTGGCTGACCAGGATATTGTCGATCGCCACCGTCGGCACGTCCTGCTCCTGGCCGTCGTAGGTGCCGGCGGGAATGCTCGCGGCGTGGTAGGCCGGGCTGTCGATCTTCGCCACCACGTCCGCCGGGATCGCGACGAAGGTGATCGGCATGGTCGAGGCCAGGTCGCGGATGGCCGCCATGCCCAAGCCGGAGGATTGCAGCGTAGCGTCGAGCTGGCGGTTCTTGATCAGCTCCACCGACTCGGCGTAGGGCAGGTACTCCACCTTGCCCATGTCCTCGTAGCTCAGGCCGGCGGCCTTGAAGATCGCCCGGGCGTTCAGCTCGGTACCGCTCTTGGGCGCGCCCACCGAAATGCGTTTGCCTTTCAGGTCGGCCAGGGTCTTGATGCCCGAGGCTTGGCTGGCCACTACCTGGATATAGTTCGGATAGGTATTGCCGATAGCCCGCAGCTTTTTCAACGGCGCCTTGAAGCCGGCGTCGGCGACCCCGTTCCAGGCGTCTGCGACCGAGTCGCCCAGCGCCAGCGCCAGTTCTCCACGCCCGGCCTGCAGCAGGTTGAGGTTCTCGACCGAGGCCTTGGTGGCCTGCACCGAGGTTTTCGCGCCCTGGATATCGTGCCCGTAGATCTGCGAGAGGCCGACCCCTATGGGGTAATAGACCCCGCTGGTGCCGCCGGTGAGGATATTGATGAAGGTCGGCGCGGCGAAGACCGCGGTACTGAAGGTCACCGTTGCGGCAAGCGTGAAAAGACCGAAGCGTCTGCTCAGCGACATGGGAAGTCTCCTGTTCTTATCGTTGTTGTCGCGCTGTCGCGGAAGCGTCCCGGCTTCCCTCGACCGCGCAGGACTTCGTGCAGACTAGACCGCCCCGCCACGCAGGACAATCCGCAAGGACCGATTGCGCGACCGGCTCCGCAAGGGAGCCGGTCGCCGGCGTTCAGGCGTACAGGTCGCGCCGCGACCAGGGCAGCTCGTGGGAGCCATCCTCGTGGGGGCGAATGGCGAGGATCTGGTGCAGGTTGATCCAGCCGCGCTTGAAGCCGTAGGCACATCCGGCCAGGTACAGCCGCCAGATCCGCAGGGTTTCCTCGGGCACCAGGCGAGCCGCCTCCTTCAGCCTGGCTTCCAGGTTGGCGCTCCAAAAGTCCAGGGTCCGGGCGTAGTGCAGACGCAGGCTTTCCACGTCGACTACTTCCAGCCCGGCTTCGCTCATCCGCGCCACCGCCAGCGACAGGTGCGGCAGCTCGCCGTGGGGAAACACGTAGCGATCGATGAAGTCGCCGGCCCCCTTGCCCACCGGGCGGCCGTCGGTGTAGCGCGAGGTGATGCCGTGGTTCATCACCAGGCCGCCGGGACGCACCGCATCGTAGAGTTGCTGGAAGTACAGCCCCAGGTTGGCGTGCCCGACGTGCTCGAACATGCCGACGCTGACCACCTTGTCGAAGCGACCATCGCGCGGCAGGTCGCGGTAGTCCAGCAGCTTGAGGGTGACCCGGTCCTCCAGGCCTTCGGCCTTGACCCGCTTCCGCCCGAGCGCCAGCTGCTCCTTGCTCAATGTGATGCCAGTGACCTCGACGCCGAACTCGCGAGCGGCCAGGCGCGCCAGGCCCCCCCAGCCGCAACCGACATCGAGCAGCTTCTCGCCCGGCTGCAGTCGCAGCTTGCGACACAGGTGGCGGAGCTTGGCCAGTTGCGCAGTGGCGAGGTCTTCCTTGCCGGTCTCGAAATAGGCGCAGGAATAGACCATTTCCGGATCCAGCCAGAGCTGGTAGAAGTCGTTGGACAGGTCGTAGTGGTAATGGATGGCTTCGGCGTCGGTGACCTTGTCGTGGCTTTCGCGAACCGGCGGCGCGGCGCCATCGGGTCCGCCGAGCGCTTCGCTGAGGGCATCGCCGATACCGATGACCTGGCTGATCGGTCCTTCGATGTCGAGGCGCTTCTCGACGTAGGCCTTGCCCAGCGCATCGAGGCTGGGATGGGTGATCTCGGTTAGCAGCGAGGGATCGCGAATGACCATGGTTACCTGTGGATCCGGCCCCAGATCGAACGCCTGAGCATCGCCGATGCGGATCCGCAACGGCAGTTGCAGGGACAGCAACTCAGAGGGGAGCTGTGCAATCATGCCAAACCTCCTGGTCACAAGACGGAATCACTATAGTCCAGTACCTTGATAGAGTTTTGCTATCGGCTACTTAGCCTCCTATCTATCGATGCAAAACCCTCTGAACACTCGGATTCAGGTTAGCAGCCAGTCTGCCTATGAATAATTGACAGTTTTGATATACAAACTTTCCCTTGCTGCAATAACGGAACGACGCATAGTCCGTGTCAAAGGAAAGGAAGCGATATAAGGAACGCCGATGAACGAGACCGTGTCCCTCGAAACACGCGAAGTACGCTTTCTCTCCGTGTTCGACTTCGACGGTACGCTGACATACCGAGACAGCTTCGTGCCCTTCCTGCGCTTCGCCTTCGGCAACCGGGTGTTCGTCCGCCGCATGCTGCGCATGGCAGGACCCAGCCTGGCCTATCTCTGCCGGCGTATCGGCCGCGACGACCTGAAGGCGCGCCTGATCGCCACCTTCCTCACCGATGTGCCCGTACATGTGCTGGAAGAGCGGGCGCTGGCCTACCAGAACCGCTTCTGGGAAACACTGATGCGTCCCCACGCATTGACCGCGGTGGCCGACCAGGTCAGCAGCGGCAGCACCGTGACCATCTGTTCCGCCTCACCTTCGCTGCTACTCAGGCCGTTCGCCGAGAAGCTCGGGGTGCACCTGATCGCCACCGAGCTGGAAGTGGTAGACGGCGTACTGACCGGCAGGATCGTCGGCCGCAACTGCCGGCGCGACGAGAAAGTCTGCCGCCTGGAGCGGCACTACGGTCCGCTGACCCAATACTCCCTGCGCGCCTGGGGCGACTCGCGCGGCGATACGGAACTGCTGGCGGCGGCGCTGGAGCGCTTCTGGAAACCGTTCCGCTGACCTGTTGCCGGGTATGGTCTGGTCCGAGTATCAATCCAAAGTGGGAACCAAACCGGGGCGAATGTCGCGATATCCGGCAGGAGAGCAAAATTCGGCTAACGTTCCCATAGGGTAGTTTCTCCTGCGCTCCCAAGCCCGGGCGGTTCCGCTTGCGGCGATACTCCGAAGCCTTCTTCGATGAAATCGTGCACTGGCGCCCGGAATCTCGCTTCGTTCCCTTCTTTTCTCCCCGCCGTTCCCGCACCAGCCACACAACCATCCCTTCCATAGCCCGAGCGGTTCATCCCTGGCCCTGGCGCCGGCTCCGCGAGCCGGCGCCCCCTTGGCGTTCGTCCGCTCATTCAGCCAAAGAGAACATCATGAACCAGAAAATTTCCCCGCCTTCACAGAAGCTCGACGGCCTGTTCCTGCTGGCCCTGTCGATGGCCGTGTTCTTCGTCGGCGTGACCGAGTTCATGCTGTCCTCCATGCTCGGGCCGCTGGCGCAGGCGTTCCACACCACTACCAGCGGCGCCGCCTGGCTGATCTCCAGCTACGCGTTCTCCTATGCGATCGCCGCGCCGTTGCTGGGCTACTTCTCCGACCGCATGCAACGCAGGAAGCTGCTGCTGCTCGCCCTGATCCTCTTCGCCGTCGATACCCTGGCCATCGTCATCGCCCCGACCCTGGAAATTGCCGTTGTCCTGCGGGTAATCGGGGGCATCGCCTCGGCAATCATCATTCCGACCACCTTCGCCCTGGTCGCGGAGGTGGTCGCCCCGCAAAGACAGGCCGGTGTCATGGGCCAGGTGATGCTCGGCATGACCCTCGGCATTGCCGCCGGCCCGGCACTGGCCGGCCTCCTCTCGGACTTCTTCGGCTGGGCGACGCCCTTCCTGATGGTCTCGTGCGGTTGCGTGCTGGTCTTCCTGATGGCGCGCCAGCGCCTTCCCGTGCAAGCCGTGGCACCGCGCGCCGAGGGCCACGCGCTGGGCTGGTGCAGGCAATGGAGCATCCTCAGGCCACTGATCGCCAAGGGGGCCTGGAACGGCACCGGGGTCGCCGGCCTGCTTCTCTCGGGAGAGGTGCTGCGCCAGCGCTACGGCTTCAGCACCGCGCAGATAGGCGTCAGCATCGCCGCCTTCGGCGTGGGCCTGGCCGTGGGCAACCTCGCCGCGGGTTACCTGCAACGTTATCTGAAGCGCGACGAAGACATGCTCCTGCTGGTGCTGGCGCTCCTGGTGCTATCGATGTCGACCTTCATGCTCCTGCCGCTAACGTTGCCCGTGGCACTCTGCTGCCTGGGCGCCTGGGGCGCCGCGCTGGGCCTGGGCGCGCCGGCGGGCACGGTGGTACTCGCCTCGCGCTCCGGGCCGGACAAGGGCATGGTGCTGTCGTTCGCCGAGACGTTCAACAACATCGCTATTCTCGCCAGCGTGCCCCTGGCTGTGCGACTGCTGGAGCTGAGGGGGCCGCCCGCCACCCTGTGGGTATTGGGCATCGGCCTGGGGATCGGCGCCTGGCTCACCGTGCTGGACTGGTTCGCCAGCCGCAGGAGCGACGAGGCGCTGCCGTTGCGCGATTGACGGCGAGCGCCGCGATCACCGGGGCCGCATGCCTGCCCCGGCTTCTCGGGTACGCGGCCAGCGTTACTCGACGGTGACCGACTTGGCCAGGTTGCGCGGCTGGTCGACGTCGGTGCCCTTGAGCACGGCGACATGGTACGAGAGCAATTGCAACGGGATGGTGTAAAGGATCGGCGAGAGCACGTCGCCGATGTGCGGCATGCCCACCACATGGGTGCCCTCGCCAGCCTCGATGCCCGCGCCTTCGTCGGCGAACACCACCAGTTCGCCGCCGCGGGCGCGGACTTCCTGCAGGTTCGACTTGAGCTTCTCCACCAGCTCGTTGTTCGGCGCCACGGTAACCACCGGCATGTCGCTGTCCACCAGCGCCAGCGGACCATGCTTGAGTTCGCCGGCCGGGTAGGCTTCGGCATGGATATAGGAAATTTCCTTGAGCTTCAGCGCGCCTTCCAGGGCCACCGGGAACTGCGCGCCACGGCCGAGGAACAGGGTGTGGTGCTTCTCGGCGAACAGCTCGGAAACCTTCTCCACCGTCCGGTTCATCGCCAGCGCCTCGCCCAGCCGGGTCGGCAGGCGACGCAGTTCGTCCACCAGCTCGGCTTCGACGCCATCGGCCAGGCGCTTCTGCACCTGGCCGATGCCCAGGGTCAGCAGCAGCAGGGCGACCAACTGGGTGGTGAAGGCCTTGGTCGAGGCCACGCCGATTTCCGGGCCGGCCTGGGTCAGCAGGGTCAGGTCGGATTCGCGCACCAGCGAACTGGTGGCAACGTTGCAGATCGCCACGCTGGAGAGGAAGCCCAGCTCCTTGGCGTTGCGCAGGGCAGCCAGGGTGTCGGCGGTCTCACCGGACTGGGAGATGGTGACGAACAGGCAATCCGGCTGCACCGCGACCTTGCGGTAGCGGAACTCGCTGGCAACCTCCACCTGGCAGGGAATCCCGGTCAGGCTTTCCAGCCAGTAACGGGCGACCATGCCGGCGTGGTAGCTGGTACCGCAGGCGACGATCTGCACGTTGCGAACCTTGGCGAACAGCTCCGCCGCCTGCGGGCCGAAGCTTTCCACCATTACCTGGTTCTGCCCGAGGCGGCCTTCCAGGGTGCGCTGCACGACGCTGGGCTGCTCGTGGATTTCCTTGAGCATGAAGTGCCGGTACTCGCCCTTGTCGGCGGCTTCGGCGCCTTCGTGGTACTGCACGGTCTCGCGCTGCACGTCGTTGCCCTGGACATCCCACAGGCGCACGCTGTCGCGACGGATCTCGGCGATATCGCCTTCTTCCAGGTAGATGAAGCGGTCGGTCACCTGGCGCAGCGCCAGTTGGTCGGAAGCGAGGAAGTTCTCGCCAAGCCCGAGGCCGATCACCAGCGGGCTGCCGCTGCGGGCGGCGACGATGCGGTCCGGCTGCGCCGCGCTGATCACTGCCAGGCCATAGGCCCCGTGCAATTCCTTGACCGCGTCCTTCAGCGCCAGGGTCAGGTCGCCGATGGACTGCAGCTTGTGATGCAGCAGGTGGACGATGACCTCGGTGTCGGTTTGCGAGGTGAACACGTAGCCCAGGCCCTTGAGCCGCTCACGGAGAGGTTCGTGGTTCTCGATGATGCCGTTGTGCACCACCGCCAGTTCGTCGCTGGAGAAATGCGGGTGGGCGTTGCCTTCGGTTGGCGCGCCGTGGGTCGCCCAGCGGGTATGGGCGATGCCCAGGCGGCCGAGCAGCGGCGTACCGGCCAGGCCTTCCTCCAGGCTGGCGACCTTGCCGACCCGGCGGCAGCGCTGCAGCCTGCCTTCGTTATCGAAGACCGCCACGCCGGCGCTGTCGTAGCCGCGATACTCGAGGCGCTTGAGGCCTTCGATGAGGATGGGGGTGATGTTGCGCTCGGCGATCGCGCCTACGATTCCACACATGGGGTCTTTCTCCTTTCAGGCCTCGACCGGGGCGCAGATCAGCGTGACGCCCCGGGCGGTTATCTGTTCGCGCGCGGAAGGTTCCAGGCGCTCGTCGGTAATCAGGGTATGGATGCTGCTCCAGGGCAATTCCTGGTTGGGAATGCGCCGACCGACCTTGTCGGCCTCGGCCATGACGATCACCTCGCGGGCGACCTCGGCCATCACCCGGCTCAGGCCCAGCAATTCGTTGAACGTGGTCGTCCCGCGTTCGAGATCGATGCCGTCGGCACCGATGAATAGTTGGTCGAAGTCATAGGAACGCAGCACCTGCTCGGCAACCTGCCCCTGGAACGACTCGGAATGCGGATCCCAGGTCCCCCCGGTCATCAGCAGCACCGGCTCGTGCTCCAGTTCGCGCAGGGCGTTGACCACGTTCAGTGAGTTGGTCATCACCACCAGGCCCGGCTTGTGCCCGAGTTCGGGGATCATCGCCGCGGTGGTGCTGCCACTGTCGATGATGATCCGCGCATGCTCGCGGATGCGCGCCGCGGCGGCGCGACCGATAGCCTGCTTGTAGGGCGAGACGGGCTGCGCGGCTTCGCCGATCAGTTCCTGCGGCATCGGCACCGCACCGCCGTAGCGACGCAACAGCAGGCCGTGGCTTTCCATGGCGGCGAGGTCCTTGCGGATGGTCACTTCCGAGGTGGAAAAGCGCTTGGCGAGTGCGTCCACGCTGACCTCGCCCTGCTCGGAAAGCAGCGCGAGGATGGCATGGCGACGTTGCGGCGTATTACGTTTCGAGATCACTTAAGTTTCGTTTCGAAAGAAAAGTGTGCGAATCAAAACTTATCCGGCGATTCCCGTCAATGACTTTTCATCGGCTCGGCAGCACCGTATTGGGATCGAGGTAGAACATTTTCTTCCAACCCTGGGTGCTGGCGTCGGCCAGCCAGGGATAGGGCAGCAAGGTGATGATCGCGTAGTGCAGGTGGGCCGGCTTGCCGCGCGCGTTGCCGGTGGTTCCGACCGCACCCAGGCGGGAACCGGCGAGGACCGGCTGGCCCGGATAGGTGTCGAGGCTATCGAGATGGGCGTAGTAATGCAGGCGCCACTTGGGCGCCAGCACCAGGACGACCTTGCCGCCGAGGGCGATCTCCCCGCGATAGAGCACCAGGCCGTAGCTGGCGGAGCGTACGGGGGTGCCGCTGCGGGCGAAGATGTCGATGCCCTTGTGCACTCCGGAGCGCCCCCAGGGCTCGAACCAGAAGGTTCGCGGATTCCAGTCGCGGGCACTGGCGCCTTCGACGGGTATCCGCGGCCATTCGGGCAGCACCGCCCAGGCTATGAGCAGCCCCAGCACGATCCATTTCGCAGGCTTCGGCATCCGTGCCGCTCCGTTACTTCTTGATTTTTTCCGGGCGCTTCCAGTTTTCCAGGTTCTTCTGCCGGGCGCGGCCGAAGGCCAGGTTCTTCGCCGGAACCTCATGGGTGATGGTGGAGCCGGCCGCGGTCGTCGCGCCATCGCCGATCTTCAGCGGCGCCACCAGCGAGTTGTTCGAGCCGATGAACACATCGTCGCCCAGCTCGGTGCGGAACTTGTTCGCGCCATCGTAGTTGCAGGTGATGGTGCCGGCGCCGATGTTGCAGTTGGCGCCCAGCTCGGCATCGCCCAGGTAGCTCAGGTGGCCGGCCTTGCTGCCCTCGCCCAGGCGGGCATTCTTCAGTTCGACGAAGTTGCCGACATGGGCCCGAGCGCCGAGCACGCTGCCCGGACGCAGGCGGGCGAACGGACCGGCATCGCTACCCTCGCCCAGCTCCGCGCCTTCCAGATGGCTGTTGGCCTTGATCACCGCGCCACGCCGCAGGACGCTGTCGCGAATCACGCAGTTCGGTCCGATGCGCACGTCGTCCTCGATCACCACGCGGCCTTCCAGCACCACGTTGACGTCGATCAGCACGTCGCGGCCGACCGAGATTTCGCCACGGACATCCAGGCGCTGCGGATCGAGCAGGGTCACGCCCTGGCGCATCAGCTCCTCCGCGCGCAGGCGCTGGTAGTGACGCTCCAGCTGGGCCTGTTGCATGCGGTCATTGACGCCCTGCACTTCCATCGCGTCCAGCGGTTGGGCGCTGGCAACCACCAGGCCGTCGCCGACCGCCATGGCGATCACGTCGGTCAGGTAGTACTCGCCCTGGGCGTTGTCGTTGGACAGGCGGCCGAGCCAGTCGGCAAGGCGCTTGCCCGGCACCGCGAGGATGCCGGTGTTGATCTCGCCGATCTGGCGCTGCGCCGGGGTCGCGTCCTTGTGCTCGACGATGGCCTGCACCGCGCCCTGGTCGTCACGGACGATGCGGCCGTAGCCGGTGGGGTCGAGCATGTCGACGGTGAGCAACGACAACTGGTCCGGGGTGACTTGCGCCAGCAGGCGCTGCAAGGTGTCCAGCTGGATCAGCGGCACGTCGCCGTAGAGGATCAGCACCTGGTCTGCACTGAGGAACGGCAGGGCCTGGGCCACCGCATGGCCCGTACCGAGCTGTTCGGCCTGGAGCACGAAATTCAGGTCGTCGGCGGCCATCCGCTCACGCACCAGATCCGCGCCGTGGCCGATCACCACGTGGATCCGTTCCGGCTGCAACTGGCGCGCGCAGTCGATGACGTGGCCGAGCATCGGCTTGCCGGCAATGGGATGGAGGACCTTGGGCAGGGCCGAACGCATGCGGGTGCCCTGGCCGGCGGCGAGAATCACGATTTCAAGGGACATGGACTGGACTACCGTTCCTGGTGGTCACAGGCAAAACCTGTGAGTGAAGATGCAAAACGAAAAAAGGGTAGCCCACAGGCTACCCTTTTCCCTGACACCGCTAGAAGTACCGGCTGGAAATCAGCCGCCGAACTTCTTGCGCAGTTGCTGGACGGTGCGCAGCTGGGCTGCGGCTTCGGCCAGACGCGCGGCAGCGGCGCTGTAGTCGAACTCGGCGCCCTTGCCCTGCAGCGCCTTTTCGGCAGCCTTCAGGGCTTCCTGGGCGGCCGCTTCGTCGAGGTCGCCGGCACGAACCACGGTGTCGGCGAGGACCTTGACCATGTTCGGCTGGACTTCGAGGAAACCGCCGGAGATGTAGTACACCTCCTGCTCGCCGCCCTGCTTGACCAGGCGGATGGGGCCCGGTTTCAGGTCGGTGATCAGCGGCGCGTGGCCCGGGGCGATACCCAGGTCACCCAGAGCGCCGTGCGCGATAACCATCTCGACCAGGCCGGAGAAGATCTCCGCCTCGGCGCTGACGATGTCGCAATGGACTGTTATGGCCATACGCTTGCCTCACATGAGCGCCCGTCGCCGGGCGCACAGGATTACAGTTTTTTGGCTTTCTCGACCGCTTCTTCGATACCGCCGACCATGTAGAACGCCTGCTCCGGCAGGTGATCGTAGTCGCCGTTGAGAATGCCCTTGAAGCCAGCGATGGTGTCCTTCAGGGAAACGTACTTGCCCGGCGAGCCGGTGAAGACTTCCGCTACGAAGAACGGCTGGGACAGGAAGCGCTGGATCTTACGAGCGCGCGCCACCAGCAGCTTGTCGGCTTCGGACAGTTCGTCCATGCCCAGGATCGCGATGATGTCCTTCAGCTCCTTGTAGCGCTGCAGAACATACTGGACGCCGCGAGCGGTGTCGTAGTGATCCTGGCCGATCACCAGCGGATCGAGCTGGCGAGAGGTCGAGTCCAGCGGGTCGACCGCGGGGTAGATACCCAGCGAGGCGATGTCACGGGACAGTACGACGGTCGCGTCCAGGTGGGCGAAGGTGGTCGCCGGGGACGGGTCGGTGAGGTCGTCCGCGGGAACGTATACGGCCTGGATCGAGGTGATCGAACCTTTCTTGGTGGAGGTGATGCGTTCCTGCAGAACGCCCATCTCTTCGGCCAGGGTCGGCTGATAGCCCACCGCGGACGGCATACGGCCCAGCAGTGCGGACACTTCGGTACCGGCGAGGGTGTAACGGTAGATGTTGTCGATGAACAACAGAACGTCACGGCCTTCGTCACGGAACTTCTCGGCCATGGTCAGGCCGGTCAGTGCGACGCGCAGACGGTTGCCCGGCGGCTCGTTCATCTGGCCGTATACCAGGGCTACCTTGTCCAGTACGTTGGAGTCCTTCATCTCGTGGTAGAAGTCGTTACCCTCACGAGTACGCTCGCCCACACCCGCGAACACGGAATAACCGCTGTGCTCGATGGCGATGTTACGGATCAGTTCCATCATGTTGACGGTCTTGCCCACGCCGGCGCCGCCGAACAGGCCTACCTTGCCGCCCTTGGCGAACGGGCAGACCAGGTCGATCACCTTGATGCCGGTTTCCAGCAGCTCGTTGCCGCCAGCCTGGTCGGCATAGGACGGAGCTTCGCGGTGGATGCCCCAGCGCTCTTCTTCGCCGATGGGGCCGGCTTCGTCGATCGGGTTGCCCAGTACGTCCATGATCCGGCCCAGGGTCGCTTTACCGACCGGCACGGAGATGGCAGCACCAGTGCTGTCCACGTTCAGGCCACGCTTGAGGCCTTCGGTGGAACCCATCGCAATGGAACGAACCACGCCGTCGCCCAGCTGCTGCTGGACTTCCAGGGTGGTTTCAACGCCCTGAACCTTCAGGGCTTCATAGATGCTCGGCACGGCATCGCGCGGGAATTCCACGTCGATCACGGCGCCGATGATTTGAACGATACGTCCGCTACTCATGTCTGGTTCCTCTGAATTTTGAACCTGTTCTTACACCGCGGCAGCGCCGCCGACGATTTCCGAGATTTCCTGGGTGATCGCCGCCTGACGCGCCTTGTTGTAGATCAGCTGCAAATCGCTGATCAGCTCGCCGGCGTTGTCGGTAGCGTTCTTCATTGCAATCATCCGGGCCGCCTGCTCACAGGCGTTATTCTCAACCACGGCCTGGTACACCTGGGATTCCACGTAACGCACCAGCAGCCCGTCGAGGAGCGACTTGGCGTCGGGTTCGTAGAGATAGTCCCAGTGGTGCTTCAGCTCCTGATCGTCATCGGCCACCAGCGGAATCAGCTGTTCCACGGTCGGCTTCTGGGTCATGGTGTTGACGAACTTGTTGGAGACCACGAACAGGCGATCGATACGGCCTTCGAGGTATGCGTCGAGCATCACCTTGACACTGCCGATCAGGTCGTTGATCGAAGGCTCTTCGCCGAGGTGGCTGATAGCTGCCACGACGTTGCCGCCGAAACTGCGGAAGAACGAAGCGCCCTTGCTACCGATCACGCAAAGGTCGATTTCCGCCCCTTGCTCGCGGTAGCCGCTCATGTCCTTGACGAGGGACTTGAACAGGTTGATGTTCAGACCGCCGCACAGACCACGGTCACTGCTCACCACGATGTAGCCGACGCGCTTGACTTCACGCTCGACCATGAACGGGTGACGGTATTCCGGGTTGGCGTTGGCCAGATGGCCGATCACCTGGCGAATACGCTCCGCGTAGGGACGGCCGGCCGCCATGCGCATTTGTGCCTTGCGCATCTTGCTCACCGCCACTTTTTCCATGGCATTGGTGATCTTTTGCGTGCTTTTGATGCTCGCAATCTTGCTGCGAATCTCTTTTGCGCCTGCCATTTGACACCTATCGGGTTAGCAGGCGGGAGCCTCGCGGCTCCCGCTGCGGCTTACCAGGTTTGGGTGGCCTTGAACTTCTCGATGCCGGCCTTGATGCCCGCGTCGATTTCGTCGTTGAAGTCACCTTTCTCGTTGATCTTCGCCAGCAGAGCGGCATGCTCGCGCTGGAAGTAGGAGATCAACGCCTGCTCGAAGCTACCGACCTTGGCGATTTCGACGTCCTGCAGGAAGCCACGCTCGGCGGCATACAGGGACAGCGACATCTCGGCGATCGACATCGGCGCGTACTGCTTCTGCTTCATCAGCTCGGTAACGCGCTGACCATGCTCCAGCTGCTTGCGGGTCGCTTCGTCCAGGTCCGAGGCGAACTGGGCGAAGGCCGCCAGTTCACGGTACTGGGCCAGAGCGGTACGAATGCCGCCGGACAGCTTCTTGATGATCTTGGTCTGGGCCGCGCCACCTACGCGGGATACCGAGATACCGGCGTTGACGGCCGGACGGATACCCGAGTTGAACATGGCGGATTCCAGGAAGATCTGGCCGTCGGTGATCGAGATCACGTTGGTCGGAACGAACGCGGAAACGTCGCCGGCCTGGGTCTCGATGATCGGCAGCGCGGTCAGCGAGCCGGTCTTGCCGGTCACGGCGCCGTTGGTGAACTTCTCGACATACTCTTCGGAAACGCGGGAAGCGCGCTCCAGCAGACGGCTGTGGAGATAGAACACGTCGCCCGGGTAGGCTTCGCGGCCCGGCGGACGGCGCAGCAGCAGGGAGATCTGGCGATAAGCCACGGCCTGCTTGGACAGGTCGTCGTAGACGATCAGGGCGTCTTCACCGCGATCACGGAAGTATTCGCCCATGGTGCAACCGGAGTACGGCGCCAGGTATTGCAGGGCGGCGGACTCGGAGGCGCTGGCGGCGACCACGATGGTGTTGGCCAGGGCACCGTTCTCTTCCAGCTTGCGTACGACGTTGGCGATAGTGGATTGCTTCTGGCCGATGGCCACGTAGACGCACTTAATGCCGCTGTCTTTCTGGTTGATGATGGCGTCGACCGCGAGGGCGGTCTTGCCGATCTGGCGGTCGCCGATGATCAGCTCGCGCTGGCCACGGCCTACCGGGATCATGGCGTCGACCGACTTGTAGCCGGTCTGTACCGGCTGGTCTACCGACTTACGCCAGATCACGCCCGGAGCGACCTTCTCGACCGCGTCGGTGGCCTTGGCGTCGATCGGGCCCTTGCCGTCGATCGGATTGCCCAGTGCATCGACTACGCGACCCAGCAGTTCCGGACCAACCGGAACCTCCAGGATGCGCCCGGTGCACTTGGCGTTCATGCCTTCGGCGAGGCCCTGGTATTCACCCAGGACCACGGCACCCACGGAATCCTGCTCCAGGTTCAGCGCCATACCGTAGACGCCGCCCGGGAACTCGATCATCTCGCCGTACATGACGTCGGCCAGACCGTAGATGCGCACGATACCGTCGGACACGCTGACGATGGTGCCTTCGTTTCGTGCTTGGGAGGCGACGTCGAGTTTCTCGATGCGCCCCTTGATGATTTCACTAATTTCGGAAGGATTGAGTTGCTGCATGCCGCTGCCCCTTCAAACTCAAGATTTCAACGCTTCGGCCAGTTTCGCGAGCTTGCCGCGCACCGAGCCATCGATTACCAAGTCACCGGCGCGAATGATCACGCCGCCGATCAGGCTCGCGTCTTCCGACGCATGTAGCCGCACTTCGCGACTGAGCCGGGCGCTGAGAGCCTTGGCGAGTTTGTCCTGCTGTTCTTTGCTCAAGGTGAAGGCACTGGTGACTTCTACCTCGACCGACTTTTCCTGCTCGGCCTTCAACTGCTCGTACATCTCAGCGATGGTCGGCAGCAGTTCGAGCCGCTTGTTCTCAGCCACAGTCCGGACGAAGTTCTGGGCTGGTGCATTCAGCTTGTCGCCGCACACATCGATCAGGCTCTGGGCCTTGGCCGAAGAGGTCAGCTGAGGCTCTTTGAGCAGCTGGCGCACGGTGTCGTCCTGCGACACTGCGGCCAGCACACCCAGCGCAGCCGACCAATCGGCCAGTTGCTGATGAGCCTGGGCGTACTCGAAAGCCGCCTTTGCGTAGGGACGAGCCAACGTGGTCAGTTCTGCCATAGCGCCCTCGCTTAGATCTCGGCTGCCAGTTTGGAAACCAGCTGCTCGTGCGCGTTTGCGTCGATCGAAGCACCCAGGATCTTCTCTGCGCCGGTGACGGCCAGGGCACCCACTTGGGCACGCAGGGCGTCCTTGACGCTGTTCAGTTCCTGTTCGATTTCCGCTTGGGCCTGGGCCTTCAGGCGTTCGCCTTCGGTACGGGCCTGGTCGCGGGCTTCATCGACGATCTGGTTAGCGCGTTTCTTCGCCTGTTCGACGATTTCGGCTGCCTGAGCCTTGGCTTCGCGCAGTTGCTGGCCCGCTTTCTCATGAGCCAGCTCCAGATCACGAGCCGCGCGGTTGGCAGCGTCCAGGCCGTCAGCGATCTTCTTCTGACGCTCTTGCAGAGCCGCGATGACCGGAGGCCACACGAACTTCATGCAGAACAGCACAAAGATGAAGAACGCAACGGACTGGCCAATCAGGGTTGCATTAATGTTCACGCCAACACCTCGCTCGTTCGTTGTCCGTCAAACACTCAAATCGAATGATTCGAGTGATTAGCCGGCGATTTGACCAACGAAGGGATTCGCGAAGGTGAAGAACAGGGCGATACCCACACCGATCATGGTCACGGCGTCCAGCAGGCCGGCGACGATGAACATTTTCACCTGCAGCATCGGAACCATTTCAGGCTGACGAGCTGCGCCTTCCAGGAACTTGCCACCCAGCAGACCGAAACCGATGGCGGTACCCAGGGCACCCAGGCCAATCAGCAGAGCAACGGCGATAGCAGTCAGTCCAACTACAGTTTCCATTTTTCCTCCCGACTTTTTGTCGTGTTGGTTAAAGGTTGAAGCGAATCGATTAATGGTTGTCTTCGTGCGCCATCGACAGGTAGACGATGGTCAGCATCATGAAGATGAAGGCCTGCAGGGTGATGATCAGGATGTGGAACACAGCCCACGCCCAGTTCAGGGCTACGCCCAGGGCACTCAGCAGGAACATTCCGCTACCGAACATGACGGCGATCAGAATGAAGATCAGTTCGCCGGCATACATGTTGCCGAACAGACGCAGCGCCAGCGAAACCGGCTTGGCGATCAGGGTCACGAACTCGAGCAGGAAGTTCACCGGAATCAGCAGGATCTGAACGACGATGTTCTTGCTGCTGAAGGGGTGCAGGGTCAGTTCACCGAGGAAGCCGCCGATGCCCTTGACCTTGATGCTGTAGAAGATGATCAGGGCGAACACCGAGATCGACAGGCCGAGGGTGGCGTTCGGGTCGGTGGTGGCCACCGCGCGGAAGAACAGGTGCTCGTCGCCGGTGATCTTCGCGGCCAGCATCGGCAGGTAGTCCACCGGAACCAGGTCGATCAGGTTGAGCAGGAAGATCCAGACGAACACGGTCAGGGCCAGGGGCGCGATCAACGGGTTGCGCCCGTGGAAGGTGTCCTTGACGCTGGTGTCGACGAACTCGACCATCACCTCGACGAAGTTCTGCAGTCCACCCGGCTGGCCGCTGGTGGCCTTCTTGGCTGCCAGGCGGAAGATGAACAGGAACACCACGCCGAGCAGTACCGACCAGCCCAGGGTGTCTACGTGGAATGCCCAGAAGCCCATTTCCTTGGCTTGCTCGGCGGTGTGGGCGAACCCCCAATCACCATTAGGCAGACGCCCGAAGGTCAGGTTCTGCAAGTGGTGCTGGATGTAACCCGAAGCGGTTTCTGCTGCCATGTTTGCCTCAATCGCTCTAAGGTCTTGTAAATGTTTTTCCCATCAGCAGGGGTGCGCACCAGCTGACCATCAGGGTCAGCAGATAGACACCGAACAGAGCCGGCGCCATCAGTGGCTTCACGCCTGCGAACGCCAGTGCGAAGAGCACCGCCGTCAGAATCAGTTTCCCGGCTTCGCCCGCATAGAAAGAGCGAACGATTTCCCGGGCAGCCCGCGCTCCGCTGAAACGGAACGCTTTGTAGGCGAAATAACAATTCGGCAACCAGGCGATCATCCCTCCCAGCAGTCCGGAATATCCGGCTACCGGTCCCCAAGAAATCCACAGGGAGATCGCAGCAACAAGCACTACTACCAGTTGGACGAGCAGCAATCTGAATGCCGGCAGGCGACTTGGCATGCGGGACTCCATCGCGCTCTCAGTCTTCTGGTGTCGGCACTGCCAAATCAACGACTTGGCATAAAAAGTGCCCACAAAATAGCGCGCAGAGTATAGGGGGGGAGTCCCCCCTGTTCAACTGGCTGGTAGTGATTTCCGACTACCCGCTACAACCCAAAGTGTGTCAACGGATGTGGGCGAGAACGCCCTGCAGTTCATCCAGGGAGCTGTAGCGGATGACCAACTGTCCCTTGCCCTTCTGACCATGCCGGATCTGCACCGAAGCGCCCAGGCGCTCGGCCAGGCGCTGTTCCAGGCGGGCGATGTCCGGGTCGCTCTTGACCGGTCCCGCAGGCTTGCCCGGGGCATGCGTCCACTGCCGAACCAGGGCTTCGGTCTGACGTACGGTCAGCCCATGTGCGACAACATGTCGCGCCCCTTCCACCTGCCGTTCTGCCGGCAGACCGAGGAGCGCACGGGCGTGGCCCATCTCCAGGTCGCCATGGGAAAGCAGGGTCTTGATCTCTTCCGGCAGGCCGATCAGGCGCAGCAGGTTGGTAATGGTCGCGCGCGACTTGCCGACCGCTTCCGCGACCTGCTGCTGGGTCAGCTGGAACTCCTGCTGCAAGCGCTGCAGGGCAGCGGCTTCCTCGATCGGGTTGAGGTCCTCGCGCTGGATGTTCTCGATCAGCGCCATGGCGATGGCCGCTTCGTCCGGCACGTCGCGCACCAGCGCCGGGATCTTTTCCAGTCCGGCCTGCTGGCTGGCCCGCCAGCGCCGCTCGCCGGCGATGATCTCGTAGCGGCCATTGGCGATCGGCCGCACCACGATGGGCTGCATCACGCCCTGGGCCTTGATCGACTGCGCCAGTTCCTCCAGCGCCTGAGGGTCCATGTCGCGACGCGGCTGGTACTTGCCGCGCTGCATCAGGTCGAGGGGGATCTGCTGCAACTCGCGGCGGTCGGCCTGTACGGCTTCCTCCTGCAGTTTGGCGGGACTCGAGCCGCCCAGCAGGGCATCGAGCCCGCGTCCCAGTCCACGTTTCTTGGCTGCCATGCGGGTTCCTTATGCGGTTGCGGCGCGGCCTTTGGCGCGCTGGCGGCGGACCAGCTCGCCGGCCAGCGCCAGGTAGGCGATGGCGCCGCGGGATTGCTTGTCGTAAACCAGCGCCGGCATGCCGAAGCTGGGGGCTTCGGCGAGGCGCACGTTACGCGGGATGACGGTGCTGTAGAGGGTGTCGCCGAAATGCTCCTGCAACTGTGCGGAGACATCGTTGGTCAGGCTGATGCGCGGATCGTACATGGTCCGCAACAGACCCTCGATCTTCAGCGTCGGGTTGAGCAACTGGCCGATGCGCTGGATGCTGTTCATCAGGTCGGTCAGCCCCTCCAGCGCGTAGTACTCGCACTGCATGGGGATGATCACGCCGTCGGCGGCGGTCAGCGCGTTGACGGTGAGCATCGACAGCGACGGCGGGCAGTCGATGAGGATGTAGTCGTAGTTCTCGCGGATCGGCGCCAGCGCGTTGCGCAGGCGATTTTCCTTCATGTCCATTTCCAGCAGCACCACTTCCGCGGCGGTCAGGTCGCGGTTGGCCGGCAGCAACTGGTAGCCGCCGTGTTCGGAGAACTGCATGGCCTCGGCGAGGTTGCACTCGCCGGTGAGCACGTCGTAGATGGAGTGCTCCAGGTTGTGCTTGTCGATGCCGCTGCCGGTGGTGGCGTTGCCCTGGGGATCCAGGTCCAGCAGGAGGACGCGGCGCTTGGTCGCCACGAGGGAGGCCGCGAGGTTGATACAGGTCGTGGTCTTGCCGACACCGCCTTTCTGGTTGGCGATCGCGAATACCTTAGCCATGGTTATCCCTGTTCCCCCTCATGCTGTGCGCCGCAGTATCAGCAGATGCCGCTGACCTTGGCAACCGGGTACCGCCAGCGCGTGCTCGGCTTCGACCCGGAAATCCTCCGGGAGTGCCGCCAGCTCTTCGTTCGGATGCACGCCCTTCATCGCCAGCCAGCGGGTTTCCTGGCCACCGAGGTGGCGGGTCCAGTTGGCGAAGTCCTCCAGGCTGCTGAAAGCGCGGGAAACGATGCCATCGAAGGGGCTCTCGGGACGGAAGGCTTCCACCCGGCTGTGCACGACTTCGAGGTTGGCCAGCTTCAGCTCGAGCTTCACCTGGGTCAGGAAGCGGGTCTTCTTGCCGTTGCTGTCGAGCAGGGTCAGGCGCTTTTCCGGGAACAGAATGGCCAGCGGCACGCCGGGCATGCCGCCGCCGCTGCCGACATCCAGCCAGTTATCCCCAGCCTCGGCATAAGGCACGATGCTCAGGCTGTCGAGCAGGTGGCGCGAAACCATCTCGTCCGGGTCGCGTACGGCGGTCAGGTTGTAGGCCTTGTTCCATTTGATCAGCAGGGCCAGGTAGGCCAGCAGCTGGCGTTGCTTGTCGGCGTCGAGGGCGACGCCTAGCTCGTCAGCACCGCGCGCGAGTTCGTCGGCGTGGTGTTGGGTTACCGCAGACATCAAGCGCTCTGCTCCAGTTGGCGGCCAGAGGCACGCTTCTTCAGGTGGATCAACAACAGCGAAATCGCAGCCGGCGTGACGCCGGGGATCCGCGAAGCCTGTCCGAGGGTTTCCGGACGGGCCTGGTTCAGCTTGTTCTGGATTTCCTTCGACAGGCCGGAAATCCCCAGGTAATCGATATCCACAGGCAGGCGGGTATCTTCGCTGGCGCGCAGACGGGAGATTTCCTCCTGCTGGCGGTCGATGTAGCCGGCGTACTTGGTGCGAATCTCCACCTGCTCGGCCACCTGGGGGTTATCCACAGCGTTGCCGGTGATCTCCACCAGGCCGGCGTAATCGATCTCGGGGCGGCTCAGCAGGTTGAGCAGATTGTATTCATGGGTCAGCGGCGTACCGAAGCGCTCGGCGATGGCGTCGCCCTGCGGGGTATTCGGCCGCACCCAGGTGCTCTTCAGCCGCTGTTCCTCGCGTTCGATACCTTCGCGCTTGGCTTCGAAGGCAGCCCAGCGCCGATCGTCGACAAGGCCCAGCTCGCGTCCCTTCTCGGTGAGACGCAGGTCGGCGTTGTCCTCGCGGAGGATCAGGCGGTATTCCGCCCGCGAGGTGAACATGCGGTACGGCTCCTGGGTGCCGAGCGTGATCAGGTCGTCCACCAGCACGCCGATGTAGGCCTCGTCGCGGCGCGGGCACCAGCTGTCCTTGCCTTGCGAACGCAACGCAGCATTGGCGCCGGCCAGCAGGCCCTGGGCGCCAGCTTCCTCGTAGCCGGTGGTGCCGTTGATCTGGCCGGCGAAGAACAGGCCGCCGATGACCTTGGTCTCCAGGCTGTACCTGAGATCGCGGGGATCGAAGAAGTCGTACTCGATCGCATAGCCCGGCCGCACGATGTGGGCGTTTTCCATGCCACGGATGGAACGCACGATCTGCAGTTGCACGTCGAACGGCAGGGACGTGGAAATGCCGTTGGGATACAGCTCGTGGGTCGTCAGGCCTTCCGGCTCGAGGAAGACCTGGTGGCTTTCCTTGTCGGCGAAGCGATGGATCTTGTCTTCGATCGAAGGGCAGTAGCGCGGGCCGATGCCTTCGATCACACCGGAATACATCGGCGAACGATCGAGATTGGCGGCGATGATCTCGTGGGTCCGGGCGTTGGTATGGGTGATCCAGCAACTGACCTGCTCGGGATGCTGTTCCTTCGAACCGAGGAAGGACATCACCGGGATCGGCGTGTCGCCCGGCTGCTCGGTCATCACCGAGAAGTCCACGCTGCGCCCGTCGATCCGCGGCGGCGTACCGGTCTTCAGCCGGCCGACCCGCAGCGGCAATTCACGCAGACGACGCGCCAGTGCGATGGACGGCGGGTCGCCGGCGCGTCCGCCTGAGTAGTTCTCCAGGCCGATGTGGATAAGTCCGCCGAGGAAGGTGCCGGTAGTCAGGACCACGTTGTCGGCATGGAAGCGCAGTCCCATCTGGGTCACTACGCCGCGGACCTGATCCTGCTCGACGATCAGGTCGTCGCAGGCCTGCTGGAATATCCACAGGTTCGGCTGGTTTTCCAGTGTATGGCGGATAGCGGCCTTATAGAGCACGCGATCGGCTTGTGCACGAGTGGCGCGCACTGCCGGCCCCTTGCGGCTGTTAAGGATGCGGAACTGGATACCGCCCTTGTCGGTGGCTTCGGCCATGGCGCCGCCAAGGGCGTCGATTTCCTTGACCAGATGGCTCTTGCCGATGCCGCCGATGGCGGGGTTGCAGCTCATCTGCCCCAGGGTTTCCACATTGTGGGTCAACAGCAGGGTTTTCACACCCATGCGCGCAGCCGCGAGTGCGGCTTCGGTGCCTGCATGGCCACCGCCGATCACGATTACGTCAAAACGGGTAGGAAAATCCACCACGCACCTCGGCCTGTTCAGAAGCAGGAATTCAGGAAAGCCGGACAGTATAAGGATTTAGCGAACCTGAATGAAGACTCCTGGACAAAAAATAGCCAATCCAGATCGAGGGAGCAAAACGGCTCGGCGGGCTTACAAAAAATAAAAGGAAAGGAATGTTTATATCTTTTTAGAACTTGTGTTTATTACTTAGCAGCGGCTTTTCTGTTGATAAGTACGTCGAGCCCAGTAAAGACATAGCCTGTAGCGAATGATAAGGCTGTCCCAAACCCTATCTGGGCCCTGTTGATAAGCGTTTTTTAGCTGTGGATGGAATGGCTCGTTATCAACATGTGGAGTTATGCACAGAGCTTCGGCGGGTTTATCTACCCTCCTGTCCCTGGGGTTTTCCACAGGTTTCAGGCGAGCGTATCCGGGCCGCGGCAGGACCGCAGCCAGGTAGGAAGAAGGAGGTGGAAAGGCGTGGGAAAGGCTCAGTCGTTGCCGCTTTCCAGCGTATCGATGGATGACGACAGGCGCTCGAAGCGGCGCTTGGCGGAGACCTGGAAATCCCGCTCGGAGCCCTCGTTAGCGGGTTTGCGCAGCAGTAGCCGAGCACTGAGCCCGCTAGTGCGGTCGTAACTGCCGAACCAGTCGATCATCTGTCCGACATGGCATTCGCCGCCGAGCCATACCGCCAGGTTGGCTACGATCTCCATGTTGTAGTGTCCGAGTGCTCGCCCTGGGACGCCTTGGGAGCCGAAGGCGAGGGCCGCGCCTGGCCGGTATCGACGGAGTCCAGGGTCTGCAACAGCTCTTTTCGCAGAATCTCTTCCAGGCTTGTGGGTAAATCGCTTACCGGGTTGTCTTGCGTGCACGGAACGTCCCGGCGCGTGGCGATAGCGCCAGGCGAGACAACGGGATAGATACGCCGTTCGAGAGGGAGATTGACCACAGCGCAGCGCCTTCGCGGACTCCGGATCGGAGCGCGGTGCCTGTGCATAAACCTCTCCCAGGTGGATATCCATCCCATGCAGACCGACATCGGCGCAGATGGTTTTCTCCGGGACGAAGCGGCGCGCCGGCAATCCATGCCTGCGTGGTTGAGTGTCGGCGGCAAGGGGCACAGTGAAAGGAAAGTACGCAGAACCGGAGCGAACCTTGCCCTGGTTATCCACAACTCGGCGTGGGCCGAGCCCCATTACTTGCCGATGCAGAAACTCGAGAAGATGCGACCCAGCAGGTCGTCGGGGGTGAATGCGCCGGTGATTTCACCCAGGTGCTGCTGGGCCTGGCGCAGATTCTCGGCCAGCAGCTCGCCTGCGCCATTGTGGATAAGTTGGCTGTGGCCATGCTCCAGCGCCTGGCCAGCCTGGCGCAGCGCCTCCAGGTGGCGCCGGCGGGCGCTGAAACCGCTTTCCGCGGTCTGTTCGAAGCCCATGCAGGCCTTCAGGTGTTCGCGCAGCAGCTCCAGGCCGGCGCCGGTGCGCGCCGAGAGGGTGATGGTGACGTGGCCGTCCGCGCTTTCCTCGAGGCCAATGGACTCTGTGGACAAATCCGCCTTGTTGCGGATCAGGGTGACCTTGCCCGGTTCCGGTCGCTGGTCGAGAAACTCCGGCCATAGGGAAAACGGGTCCGCTGCTTCCGGGGCGGTGGCGTCCACCACCAGCAGCACGCGATCGGCTTCGCCGATGGCTTTCAGCGCACGTTCCACGCCGATCTTTTCCACATGGTCCTCGGTATCCCGCAGGCCTGCGGTGTCCACCACATGCAGGGGCATGCCATCGATGTGGATATGTTCGCGCAGTACATCGCGGGTGGTGCCGGCTATGTCCGTGACGATGGCCGCCTCGCGACCGGCCAGGGCATTCAGCAGGCTGGACTTGCCGGCATTCGGTCGTCCGGCGATGACCACGGTCATGCCGTCGCGCAGCAGGGCGCCTTGGGAAGCTTCGCGCTGCACTGTGGATAATTCTGTGCGTACTTTTTCCAGAAGCCCCAGTACATGGCCATCGGCGAGGAAGTCGATTTCTTCCTCGGGGAAGTCGATGGCGGCTTCGACATAGATGCGCAGGGAAATCAGTTGCTCGGTCAATGCATGTACCCGGCGCGAGAATTCGCCCTGCAGGGAACGCAATGCATTGCGCGCGGCCTGCTCCGAGCTGGCCTCGATCAGATCGGCGATGGCTTCGGCCTGGGCCAGGTCGAGCTTGTCGTTGAGGAACGCGCGCTCGCTGAACTCGCCCGGTCGCGCCTGGCGGGCACCCAGTTCCAGACAACGCTGCACCAGCAGGTCGAGTACCACGGGGCCGCCGTGCCCCTGCAGTTCGAGTACGTCTTCGCCGGTGAACGAGTTCGGGCCGGGGAAATACAGTGACAGGCCTTCGTCGATCACCTGCCCACCGGCATCGAGGAACGGTCCGTAATGCGCATGCCGGGCTTTCAGCTGGCGTCCGCTCACGGCCACGGCCATCTGTCCGGCGAGGGGGCCGGAGACGCGGACGATTCCCACGCCGCCGCGGCCCTGGGCAGTAGCTATCGCGACGATGGTTTCGGTGGCGGCTTGCATGTGGATATCTCCGGATAGCAAGACGCCCCTCGAGGGGGCGTCTTGTTGTGGACAGTTTTCGCGATAGACGTCAGGCGGTCTTCGCGGCTGCCTCGATCTTGCGGGTAATGTACCACTGCTGAGCGATCGACAGGCAGTTGTTGACCACCCAGTACAGCACCAGACCGGCTGGGAACCAGAGGAAGAAGAAGGTGAAGATGATCGGCATCAGCTTCATCACCTTGGCCTGCATCGGGTCCGGCGGGGTCGGGTTGAGCATCTGCTGGATCAGCATGGTGCCGCCCATGACGATCGGCAGGATGAAGAACGGATCCTTCACCGACAGGTCGGTGATCCAGCCGAGCCACGGCGCCTGGCGCATTTCCACGCTTTCCAGGAGTACCCAGTAGAGGGAGAGGAAGACCGGCATCTGGACCAGGATCGGCAGGCAGCCGCCCAGCGGATTGATCTTCTCCTTCTTGTACAGCTCCATCATCGCCTGGGACATCTTCTGCCGATCGTCGCCGTGCTGTTCCTTGATCGCCTGCATCTTCGGCGACACCGCGCGCATGCGCGCCATCGAACGGTAGCTGGCGGCGGACAACGGGAAGAAGGCCAGCTTGATCAGGACGGTCAGGGCGATGATCGACCAGCCCCAGTTGCCGATCAGGCTGTGGATATGTTGCAGCAGCCAGAAGATCGGCTGGGCGATGAACCAGAGGAAACCGTAGTCGACGGTCAGTTCCAGGCCCGGGGAGAGTTCCTTCAGGTGCTTCTGGAGTTTCGGGCCGGCATACAGGGTCAGGTCGGTTTCCACCTTGCTACCCGCCGGAACGCTCAGGGTCGGGCCGGTGAAACCGACGATGTAGTTGCCCTGGCCGTCCTTGCGGGTCATGACCTGGTGCTGCTCGCCCTTGGTCGGAACCCAGGCGGTCACGAAGTAGTGTTGCAGCCAGGCGACCCAGCCACCCTGCACGGACTCCTTGAACTGTTCCTTGTCCATGTCCTTGGTGGAGATCTTCTTGTACGGCGAATCCGGGGTCCAGACCGCGGCGCCGAGGTAGGTGGACACCCCGGTGGCGGTGGTCGAGGACGGGTCGGCGCTGCCGTCGCGCTTGAGCTGGGCGAACAGGTTGCCGCTCCAGGTCTTGCCGCTCTGGTTGTCGATCAGGTAGCTGACGCCGACCTGATAGGCGTTTTCATTGATGCACTCGATCTTCTTCTGAGCCTTTTCCTTGTCCGAGCAATCGGCTTTCAGGCCACGGTGGAAGGTGAAGCGCTTGATGTAGTTGACACCGTCGTGGCTGAAGCTCAGGTCCACGACCAGTTCGTTCTGGCCGTCGGCCAACTGGTAGCTGCTCTGCGCACTGTGGAACAGCGGGCGGCCGGCGCTGCTGGCGTCCGGGCCGTCGGCACCGGTGAGGCCGCTCTGCGCCAGGTAGGTACGTTCGCGACCGTTGTCGAACAGCGGGAACGGCACGTCCGGACGGTCCAGGCGGCGCGGATACTGCAACAGGCCGAGCTGGACGATATCGCCGCCACGGGGATCGATGGCCAGGTCGAGGACGTCGGTCTTCACCTGGATCAGCTTGTCGCTGACCGCAACCGGCTTGTCGGCGGCTTCGCTGCCGGCCGCGCTGCTCTGGGCAGTGGGAACGTCACTGCTGGTGCCCGAGGCGGACGGAGTGTCCGGCAGGCCTTGCGTGGTGTTCATCGAAGCGCTGGCGGCGGGCAGCTCAGGCTGACCGTAATCCTTGTTCCACTGGAGAACCAGCAGGTAGGACACGACTGCAAGGGCGACGATGAGAATCGAGCGTTGAATGTCCATGGTTACTCGGCCATCGAGAAAGGGCGGTGCTTGAAGGAAACTGACAGTAGCAGATCGCGGCTACGGGATTGCCAGTGATGGAGCCGAGTGGAGGAAACCGCACTCGGGCGACCATTGCGTCGCGGGCCATGCTGCGCGATAGCCTCGTACGCTAGGGAAGTACAACTTGGCTGGGAACGACGGTGCCGGGTCATCGAAGGGGGGATGACACTACAGGGATCGGGATGCGCGGGCATCGACCTATGCATGAGTACCGTCGGCCACGCCAGGGGCGTCAGCAGGGCTTTCCGTGCGAGGTCGATTGCGCAACAGGCGTTTCCAGAGCTTGCCGAACTGCTGGTGCAGCTCCGGATTTTCCAGTTCGCCCAGGCCTTTGCGCGCGATCACCACGATATCCCAGCCAGCCAGGACTTCCTGGTTATGGCGGAACGATTCGCGGATCAGGCGTTTGAGGCGATTGCGCTGGACGGCGAGCTTGACGTTCTTCTTGCCGATCACCAGGCCCAGGCGGGGGTGATCGAGACCGTTCTCGCGCGCCAGCAGCAGGACGTGCTTGCCGGGGACCTTGCCGGTCGGAGAGTCGAAGACTGCGCTGAATTGCCGGGCTGTCAGTAGACGCTTGTCCCGGTCGAAGTCCCGACTCACCACCCGTACCGGATAAATCAGACGGTCAGACGCTTACGGCCTTTGGCGCGACGACGCGACAGAACCTGACGGCCGTTCTTGGTGGCCATACGGGCGCGGAAACCGTGGACGCGAGCGCGCTTGAGGGTGCTGGGTTGGAAAGTACGTTTCATGATTCGGTACCTGGGTTGACGACTTGAGGTCGCAGTGACCCCGTTTAAAGAGACCGGCGATTCTAGTGAAATCGAACGGGCAGGTCAATTTCCAACCAGCGATGACGTAATAGATAGATACAAGGAAGTCATTTTTCTTTTAAAGGATAGAAACGGTTAATGCTCTTGGGACGGCGCTTTTCTGTGCATAACTCGACGAAGCCCAGCAACTGCGTGTTTCTCCGGCAGGCAAAAGGTTGTCGAGAACCGGTGTCGAGGCTGTTTCCTTCCTGAGCGAAGCCTGGGGATGAACGAGATGGTTATCCACAGCGGTTTTTTCCACACGGCTGTGCGCAGGGATGTACCCCCTTCAAAGCAAGGGTTATCCACAAAGTACAGGACGACCGTCCGTCGGCCTGCCTGCTTTTATTAAGGTCTTGATTTGCTTGGGGCCTCAGCGCATCGGCATGTGGATAAGTCCGGCCCGTCCGGCTACAATAGGCGCTTATTTCGTTGTGCCGCCTTTCCAATCTTTGGGGGATATCCGTGTCCGTGGAACTTTGGCAGCAGTGCGTGGATCTTCTCCGCGATGAGCTGCCGTCCCAACAATTCAACACCTGGATCCGTCCCTTGCAGGTCGAAGCCGAAGGCGACGAATTGCGTGTGTATGCACCCAACCGTTTCGTCCTCGATTGGGTGAACGAGAAATACCTCGGTCGGCTTCTGGAACTGCTCGGTGAACGCGGCGAGGGTCAGTTGCCCGCCCTTTCCTTATTAATAGGCAGCAAGCGTAGCCGTACGCCGCGCGCCGCCATCGTCCCATCGCAGACCCACGTGGCTCCCCCGCCTCCGGTTGCTCCGCCGCCGGCGCCAGTGCAGCCGGTATCGGCCGCGCCCGTGGTGGTGCCACGTGAAGAGCTGCCGCCAGTGACGACGGCTCCCAGCGTGTCGAGCGACCCCTACGAGGCGGAAGAACCCAGCATCGATCCGCTGGCCGCCGCCATGCCGGCCGGAGCCGCGCCTGCGGTACGCACCGAGCGCAACGTCCAGGTCGAAGGCGCGCTGAAGCACACCAGCTATCTCAACCGTACCTTCACCTTCGAGAACTTCGTCGAGGGCAAGTCCAACCAGTTGGCCCGTGCCGCCGCCTGGCAGGTGGCGGACAACCTCAAGCACGGCTACAACCCGCTGTTCCTCTACGGTGGCGTCGGCCTGGGCAAGACCCACCTGATGCATGCGGTGGGCAACCACCTGCTGAAGAAGAACCCGAACGCCAAGGTGGTTTACCTGCATTCGGAACGTTTCGTCGCGGACATGGTGAAGGCCTTGCAGCTCAACGCCATCAACGAATTCAAGCGCTTCTACCGCTCGGTGGACGCACTGTTGATCGACGACATCCAGTTCTTCGCCCGTAAGGAGCGCTCCCAGGAGGAGTTCTTCCACACCTTCAATGCCCTTCTCGAAGGCGGCCAGCAGGTGATCCTCACCAGCGACCGCTATCCGAAGGAAATCGAAGGCCTGGAAGAGCGGCTGAAGTCCCGCTTCGGCTGGGGCCTGACGGTGGCCGTCGAGCCGCCGGAACTGGAAACCCGGGTGGCGATCCTGATGAAGAAGGCTGAGCAGGCGAAGATCGAGCTGCCGCACGATGCGGCCTTCTTCATCGCCCAGCGCATCCGTTCCAACGTGCGCGAACTGGAAGGTGCGCTGAAGCGGGTGATCGCCCACTCGCACTTCATGGGCCGGCCGATCACCATCGAGCTGATTCGCGAGTCGCTGAAGGACCTGTTGGCCCTTCAGGACAAGCTGGTCAGCATCGACAACATCCAGCGCACCGTCGCCGAGTACTACAAGATCAAGATATCCGATCTGTTGTCCAAGCGGCGTTCGCGCTCGGTGGCGCGCCCGCGCCAGGTGGCCATGGCGCTCTCCAAGGAGCTGACCAACCACAGCCTGCCGGAGATCGGCGTGGCCTTCGGCGGTCGGGATCACACCACGGTGTTGCACGCCTGTCGTAAGATCGCTCAACTTAGGGAATCCGACGCGGATATCCGCGAGGACTACAAGAACCTGCTGCGTACCCTGACAACCTGACGCAGCCCACGAGGCAAGGGACTAGACCATGCATTTCACCATTCAACGCGAAGCCCTGTTGAAACCGCTGCAACTGGTCGCCGGCGTCGTGGAACGCCGCCAGACATTGCCGGTTCTCTCCAACGTCCTGCTGGTGGTCGAAGGCCAGCAACTGTCGCTGACCGGCACCGACCTCGAGGTCGAGCTGGTTGGTCGCGTGGTACTGGAAGATGCCGCCGAACCCGGCGAGATCACCGTACCGGCGCGCAAGCTGATGGACATCTGCAAGAGCCTGCCGAACGACGTGCTGATCGACATCCGTGTCGAAGAGCAGAAACTCCTGGTGAAGGCCGGGCGTAGCCGCTTCACCCTGTCCACCCTGCCGGCCAACGATTTCCCCACCGTAGAGGAAGGTCCCGGCTCGCTGAACTTCAGCATTGCCCAGAGCAAGCTGCGTCGCCTGATCGACCGCACCAGCTTCGCCATGGCCCAGCAGGACGTGCGTTACTACCTCAACGGCATGCTGCTGGAAGTGAACGGTGGCACCCTGCGCTCCGTCGCCACCGACGGCCACCGACTGGCCATGTGCTCGCTGGATGCGCAGATCCCGTCGCAGGACCGCCACCAGGTGATCGTGCCGCGCAAAGGCATCCTCGAACTGGCTCGTCTGCTCACCGAGCAGGACGGCGAAGTCGGCATCGTCCTGGGCCAGCACCATATCCGTGCCACCACTGGCGAATTCACCTTCACTTCGAAGCTGGTGGACGGCAAGTTCCCGGACTACGAACGCGTACTGCCGCGCGGTGGCGACAAGCTGGTGGTCGGCGACCGCCAGCAACTGCGCGAAGCCTTCAGCCGTACCGCGATCCTCTCCAACGAAAAGTACCGCGGCATTCGCCTGCAGCTTTCCAACGGTTTGCTGAAAATCCAGGCGAACAACCCGGAGCAGGAGGAGGCCGAGGAAGAAGTGCAGGTCGAGTACAACGGCGGCAACCTGGAGATCGGCTTCAACGTCAGTTACCTGCTCGACGTGCTGGGTGTGATCGGTACCGAGCAGGTCCGCTTCATCCTTTCCGATTCCAACAGCAGCGCCCTGGTCCACGAGGCCGACAATGACGATTCTGCCTATGTCGTCATGCCGATGCGCCTCTAATCACGCTGAATGTCCCTGACCCGCGTTTCGGTCACCGCGGTGCGCAACCTGCACCCGGTGACCCTCTCCCCCTCCCCTCGCATCAACATCCTCTACGGCGATAATGGCAGCGGCAAGACCAGTGTGCTCGAAGCCATCCACCTGCTGGGCCTGGCGCGTTCATTCCGCAGTGCGCGCTTGCAGCCGGTGATCCAGTATGAGGAAGCGGCCTGCACCGTATTCGGCCAGGTGATGTTGGCCAACGGCATCGCCAGCAACCTGGGGATTTCCCGTGAGCGCCAGGGCGAGTTCACCATCCGCATCGATGGGCAGAATGCCCGGAGTGCGGCTCAATTGGCGGAAACTCTCCCACTGCAACTGATCAACCCGGACAGCTTTCGGTTGCTCGAGGGAGCGCCGAAGATCCGCCGACAGTTCCTCGATTGGGGAGTGTTCCACGTGGAACCTCGGTTTCTGCCCGTCTGGCAGCGCCTGCAGAAGGCGCTGCGCCAGCGGAACTCCTGGCTCCGGCATGGTAAACTGGACCCCGCGTCGCAAGCGGCCTGGGACCGGGAATTGAGCCTGGCCAGCGATGAGATCGATGCCTACCGCAGAAGCTATATCCAGGCGTTGAAACCGGTATTCGAGGAAACACTCGCCGAATTGGTTTCACTGGATGACCTGACCCTTAGCTACTACCGAGGCTGGGACAAGGACCGGGACCTCCTGGAGGTCCTGGCTTCCAGCCTGTTGCGCGACCAGCAGATGGGCCACACCCAGGCGGGACCGCAGCGTGCGGATCTTCGCATACGGTTGGCAGGTCATAACGCTGCGGAGATTCTCTCGCGCGGTCAGCAGAAGCTGGTGGTATGCGCCCTGCGCATCGCCCAAGGCCATCTGATCAATCGCGCCAAGCGCGGACAGTGCGTCTACCTGGTGGACGACCTGCCCTCGGAACTGGATGAGCAGCATCGAATGGCTCTTTGCCGCTTGCTTGAAGATTTGGGTTGCCAGGTATTCATCACCTGCGTGGACCCGCAACTATTGAAAGACGGCTGGCGCACGGATACGCCGGTATCCATGTTCCACGTGGAACATGGAAAAGTCTCTCAGACCACGACCATCGGGAGTGAAGCATGAGCGAGAACAACACGTACGACTCTTCCAGCATCAAGGTGCTGAAGGGGCTGGATGCCGTACGCAAGCGCCCCGGCATGTACATCGGCGACACCGACGATGGCACCGGTCTGCACCACATGGTGTTCGAGGTGGTGGATAACTCCATCGACGAAGCGCTGGCCGGTTACTGCAGCGAAATCAGCATCACCATCCATACGGATGAGTCGATCACTGTCCGCGACAATGGACGCGGTATTCCGGTGGATATCCACAAGGAAGAAGGGGTTTCTGCGGCGGAAGTGATCATGACCGTCCTCCACGCCGGCGGCAAGTTCGACGACAACACCTACAAGGTGTCCGGCGGCTTGCACGGTGTGGGCGTCTCGGTGGTGAACGCGCTTTCCCATGAGCTGCGCCTGACCATCCGTCGCCACAACAAGGTCTGGGAACAGGTCTACCACCACGGCGTTCCGCAGTTCCCACTGCGCGAAGTGGGCGAGACTGATGGCTCCGGTACCGAAGTTCACTTCAAGCCGTCCCCGGAGACCTTCAGCAACATCCACTTCAGTTGGGACATCCTGGCCAAGCGCATCCGCGAGCTGTCCTTCCTCAACTCCGGAGTCGGCATCCTGCTGCGCGACGAGCGTACCGGCAAGGAGGAGCTGTTCAAGTACGAAGGCGGTCTGAAGGCCTTCGTCGAGTACCTGAACACCAACAAGACCGCGGTGAACGAGGTATTCCACTTCAACGTCCAGCGTGAAGAGGACGGCGTGGGTGTGGAAGTCGCCTTGCAGTGGAACGACAGCTTCAACGAGAACCTGCTCTGCTTCACCAACAACATCCCGCAGCGTGACGGCGGCACCCACCTGGCCGGTTTCCGTTCGGCGCTGACGCGTAACCTGAACAACTACATCGAGGCCGAAGGCCTGGCGAAGAAGTTCAAGATCGCCACCACCGGCGACGATGCCCGCGAAGGCCTCACCGCGATCATCTCGGTGAAGGTACCGGACCCGAAGTTCAGCTCGCAGACCAAGGACAAGCTGGTCTCCTCCGAGGTGAAGACTGCGGTGGAACAGGAGATGGGCAAGTACTTCGCCGACTTCCTGCTGGAGAATCCCAACGAAGCCAAGGCCGTGGTCGGCAAGATGATCGACGCCGCCCGTGCCCGCGAGGCCGCGCGCAAGGCGCGCGAGATGACCCGCCGCAAGGGCGCGCTGGACATCGCCGGCCTGCCCGGCAAGCTGGCCGATTGCCAGGAAAAGGACCCGGCGCTCTCCGAACTGTACATCGTGGAGGGTGACTCCGCGGGCGGTTCCGCCAAGCAGGGCCGTAATCGCCGGACCCAGGCGATCCTGCCGCTCAAGGGCAAGATCCTCAACGTCGAGAAGGCACGCTTCGACAAGATGCTCTCCTCCCAGGAGGTCGGTACGCTGATCACCGCCCTGGGCTGTGGCATCGGCCGCGAGGAGTACAACATCGACAAGCTGCGCTACCACAACATCATCATCATGACCGATGCTGACGTCGACGGTTCGCACATCCGCACCCTGCTGTTGACCTTCTTCTTCCGCCAGATGCCCGAGCTGATCGAGCGTGGCTACATCTACATCGCCCAGCCCCCGTTGTACAAGGTCAAGCGCGGCAAGCAGGAGCAGTACATCAAGGACGACCAGGCCATGGAAGAGTACATGACCCAGTCGGCCCTGGAAGACGCCAGCCTGCACGTCAACGAGCACGCTCCGGGCCTGTCCGGGGCAGCGCTGGAGAAACTGGTCAACGAGTATCGCGGGGTGATCGCCACCCTCAAGCGCCTGTCGCGCCTGTACCCCCAGGAGCTGACCGAGCACTTCATCTACCTGCCTACCGTGTCGGTGGACGACCTGGCTAACGAGTCGGCCATGCAGGGCTGGTTGGAGAAGTTCCAGGCGCGCCTGACCGCCGCCGAGAAGTCTGGCCTGACCTACAAGGCCAGCCTGCGCGAAGACCGCGAGCGCCACCTCTGGCTGCCCGAGGTGGAACTGGTGGCCCACGGCCTGTCCAGCTACGTCACCTTCAACCGTGACTTCTTCGCCAGCAATGACTACCGCTCGGTGTCGCTGCTCGGCGACCAGCTGAACAGCCTGCTGGAAGACGGCGCCTACGTGCAGAAGGGTGAGCGCAAGCGCCCGATCAGCGCCTTCAAGGACGGCCTGGACTGGCTGATGGCCGAAGGTACCAAGCGCCACAGCATCCAGCGATACAAGGGGTTGGGCGAGATGAACCCTGAGCAGCTGTGGGAAACCACCATGGATCCGAACGTCCGGCGCATGCTCAAGGTGACCATCGAGGACGCCATCGCCGCCGACCAGATCTTCAACACCCTGATGGGCGATGCCGTGGAGCCGCGCCGCGACTTCATCGAAAGCAACGCGCTGGCGGTGTCGAACCTGGACGTGTGACAGGTTGTAGGCGGGCAAAGTTATTTGCCACTTCGGCCAGAGTTAAGCGGTTCGGCCAAAGTAATTTGCCTGTAGCTTGAAAGTAAAAGCCCCTGCTGACGCGAGTCCGCAGGGGCTTTTTGCTTAGCTGAGGTCTCTACTGGGCTGCGTTCCAATCGGCCAAGAAGGCAACAGTCAGGCGTGACCTGCCCCAGTTTTAGTACCGCTGCCTAGTTAGTAGGCCCTGGGGTTGATATTAATTTTTCCTGCTTCAGTTGCTGCTGGCGAGTTCGCCAACTTGCAGCAAATTCTGCCGGGGTGAGATTGCCAATCGCGCTGTGCGGTCGGTGTTCGTTGTAATCCCGCCGCCAGGCCGCAATGCGGATTCTCGCTTCGGCCAGCGAACAGAACCAGTGCTCATTGAGGCATTCGTCCCGGAACTTACCGTTGAACGACTCGATGAAGGCATTCTGCGTGGGCTTACCAGGCTGAATCAGCTTCAGCTTGATGTCGCGCTGATAGGCCCATTGATCGAGTGCCTTGCCGGTGAACTCGGGCCCTTGGTCGGTGCGGCTCGCTTTCGGGTAGCCGCGAAACCGCGCCATCTCGTCCAGCGCCCGTGTGACGCGAAAGCCGCTGATACCGTGCTCCACCAGGATGCCGACCGACTCC
>NZ_JAJQKY010000025.1:0-84773 GCF_021213715.1 Pseudomonas sp. CP-1 | reverse complement strand
CTCCACGACGGTTCTATTTCCCTCAATAGGGTTTGCTAACAAAAGCTCCAGATGAATCCCTGTCCCTGTGGCTACCTCGGCGATCCCAGCGGCCGCTGCCGCTGCACCCCGGAACAGGTCCAGCGCTACCGGGGCAAGCTGTCCGGACCGCTGCTCGATCGCATCGACCTGCACGTCAGCGTGCTCCGCGAAAGCACCAGCCTGCAGCCAGGACACGGCGAAACCGCTACCGCCGAGATCAGCGAACGGGTTGGCGCCGCACGGCAACGGCAACTGGCCCGCCAGGGCTGCGCCAATGCCCATCTCGACCTCCAGGCGATGCACCGCAATTGTGCACTCGCCGAAGCGGACCGCCGCTGGCTGGAGGCTGCCGGAGAGCGCCTGGAACTTTCCTTGCGCGCCTTGCATCGCATACTCAAGGTGGCCCGGACGCTGGCCGACCTGGAGCGCATCGATGCCATCGAACGCCGGCACCTGGCGGAAGCCCTGCAGTATCGGGCAACGACCTCCACGTGAAGCGTAATAATTCAGCAAAGCTATCGATTAAGGCTTTCCGAATCAAATTAGCTATCACGATGTGTTAGGCTGTTTCGTCTTCCGCCTTCGGCGGGCAATCCGATCACAAGGAGAGCTAGCTTACATGGAGACACCCACTACCCCCCGGAGCACCCTGAATCCTCCGGTCTTCTATACCTCCGCCGCCCTGATCCTGGCCCTGGTGCTGTTCACCGTGCTCCTCCAGGAAGAAGCGCAATCGCTGTTCAACCACGTCCAGCAATGGATCATCACCAACGCCAGCTGGTTCTACGTACTGGCCGTGGCGCTGATCCTGATCAGCGTGGTGTTCCTCGCCGTCAGCCGCTACGGCGACATCAAGCTCGGCCCCGACCACAGTCGTCCCGACTACCGCAACACCACCTGGTTCGCCATGCTGTTCTCCGCCGGCATGGGCATCGGTCTGATGTTCTTCGGCGTTGCCGAACCGGTGATGCACTTCACCACCCCACCGGTAGGCGAGCCGAATACCGTGCAGGCGGCGAAGGAAGCGATGAAGCTGACCTTCTTCCACTGGGGCCTGCATGCCTGGGCGATCTACGCCATCGTCGCGCTGATCCTGGCCTTCTTCAGCTATCGCCACGGCCTGCCGCTGACCCTGCGCTCGGCGCTGTATCCGCTGATCGGCGAACGTATCTACGGCCCCATCGGCCACGCGGTGGATATCTTCGCGATCATCGGCACCGTGTTCGGCGTGGCGACTTCGCTCGGCTACGGCGTGCTGCAGATCAACAGCGGCCTGCACCACCTGTTCGGCTGGCCGGTGAACCAGACCGTGCAGATCGCCCTGATCGCCGCCACCTGCGGCCTCGCCACGCTCTCGGTGGCCAGCGGACTGGACCGCGGCATCCGCATCCTGTCCGAGCTGAACCTGAGCCTGGCGGTGATCCTGCTGCTCTTCGTGCTGGTCCTCGGGCCGACCGTGTTCCTCCTGCAGACCTACGTGCAGAACACCGGGGCCTACCTGTCCGACATCGTCAACAAGACCTTCAACCTGTACGCCTACGAGCCCACCGACTGGATCGGCGGCTGGACCCTGCTGTACTGGGGCTGGTGGCTGTCCTGGTCGCCCTTCGTCGGCCTGTTCATCGCCCGTATCTCGCGCGGCCGCACGATCCGCGAGTTCGTCTGCGGCGTGCTGTTCGTCCCGGCCGGCTTCACCCTGCTGTGGATGACGGTGTTCGGCGATACCGCCATCCACATGGTCCTGCAGGAGGGCTTCACCCAGTTGGCCGAAGTGGTCAACCAGGACAGTTCGGTGGCGCTGTTCGCCTTCCTCGAGCACTTCCCGCTGGGCAGCGTGATCTCGCTGGTGGCGGTGCTGATGGTGGTGGTGTTCTTCGTCACCTCGGCCGACTCCGGCGCGCTGGTGGTGGACATGCTGGCCTCCAGCGGCAAGGACCACTCGCCGCTCTGGCAGCGGATATTCTGGTCGGTGCTGATGGGCGTGGTGGCCATCGCCCTGCTCCTCGCCGATGGCCTCAAGGCGCTGCAAACCGCGACCATCGCCAGCGCGCTGCCATTCTCCATCGTGCTCCTGGCGTCGATCTGGGGCCTGTTCAAGGCGCTGCACCTGGATGCCACCAAGCGCGGCATCCGCTACCAGGCGCTGACCTTCTCCCGCCCCACCACGCGCAGCGGCGCAAGCGAGGGCGACGGTTGGCAGCGCCGCCTGCGCAACATCGCCATGTTCCCGAGGCGCAGCCACGTCAACCGCTTCATCACCGATGTGGCGCGACCGGCCTGCGAGGACGTCGCCGCCGAACTGCGCAAGCAGGGCTACGAAGTCCAGGTGCAGGACGGCGAGGACGGCCGGGTTCGGCTGGAAGTCAGCCACGGCGGCGAGGTCGATTTCATCTACGAGGTGCGTCCGCGCGCCTTCACCACGCCGAGCTTCGTGATGCGCGACACCGAGGACAGCAGCGAGTCGCGCAAGTATTTCCGCGCCGAGGTCCATCTCCAGGAAGGCGGCCAGGACTACGACATCATGGGCTGGAGCCGCGACGGCGTGATCGGCGACATCCTCGATCAGTACGAGCGGCACATGCACTTCCTGCACGTGGTGCGCTGAGGGATGCGGGGGCCGGCCAATGCCGGCCCCTCGCCGTTTCGCCTACTGGATCTGCTCCGGGGTGACGATCACCCAGTTCCTGTCCGCCGTCACCGGCAGGCCGACCTTGGCCTGGGCGGCGGAATGCTGCTTGATCATGCCGTTGATCTGCTCCATGTACTTGGCCTTGCGGTTGACCCACAGGTGCACGCCGTTTTCCGCGGTGCCGTTGAACAGCATGTATCCGTCGCTGTCCGGGGTATCGCCGGCGACCAGGATCGGCCGCTTCCAACGGTCGATGTAGGTGAGGATCGCAGCCTGCTTGCCGGCCATCCAGGTCGCCGGGGTCCACAGGTAGGGGGTCACCTCCAGGTCGAGGTTGGCCTTGGGATCGTACTTGCCCTCGGCGATCTGCTTGCGCGTGGTGGTCAGCTCGCCGGTCTTGCGGTTCTTCAGCAGGGTGGTGACGCCGATGACGTTCTCCGGCTTGGCGTTGTAGCCATACCTGGGGTCCGCCGCGACCATCCGCACCAGTTCCTCGTGGGCCGCGCTGATCACGTAGACCTCGATGCCGTTTTCCATCAGCTTGTTGTACAGCTCGCGCTGGCCGCTGAACACGCGCGGCGGCTCGACGTCGAGCGTGGCGAGCTTGTCGCCGTCGTAATAGGTGGCGGGGATCGGCTTGCCGTAGGCCATCAGTTCGTCGACATAGCCCTTCAGTTCCCTGAGGGTGAAGCCTGAGAACACCTGGGCGACCCAGGGATAGCAGACCATGTCGTCGATCTCGCAAAGCCGGTAGTAGTAGCTGAACAGGCTCTCCTTGTGCCCGGCCTGGTCCTTGAACGGGATCAGTTTCAGCGAAGGGTCGAGCCTGTCGCGGGTCAGCACGCCCTTCATTTCCAGATAGGGCAGCAGCGATTCTTCCAGGTCGTAGCGATAGCTGGTGTTGTCCATGTCGAACACGGCGTAGGCGCCCTTGTTCGCGTTGGCCTCGATCAGTGCATTCAGTTGCCTGGCGGCGGGGGCCGGCCAGTGCTCGAGTTCGGTGGCGCTGGCCTGGCCGACTGCGGCGGCGAGCGCCAGCGCGGCGAGTATTCCTTTGGCGAAGGTCATGGCGGGTTCCTTTGGGCGGTTGGAAGGAAGCTCCGTCCCCTGCCGCTCCCGACAGGCAACGACCAACGACCCTAGCGCAAACCCTGCGCCCGGCCCAGCGACGGCAGCGACCTGTAACGTCGCGTCAGCGCCAGGAGTTGTCCGGCGGCGTCACGCCAGCCGCTCGACGACGGGCAGACGCATCGCCGCCACCTCCGCGAGGAGGAAGTCGCGCAATCGCTGGAAGCGTTCCTGTCCCCTGCGGGCGCGAGGCCAGACCAGGTGATAGCTTTCGCCGCTGGCCACCGCCACCGGCCAGGGCAGGCCGATGCGGCCCTGGGCAACATCCTCGGCGACCATCACCAGGTCGCCGATGGACACGCCATAGCCTCGCGCGGCGGCGACGATGCCCAGCTCCAGCGTGTCGAACACCTGGCCGCCCTTGAGCGACACCTCGTCCCCCAGCCCAGTCCGCTGCAGCCAGCGTCGCCAGTCGCGACGATCCGGCGTGGGGTGCAGCAGCTCGCTGTCACGCAGGCGTTGGAGGGTCCAGGGCTCCACGGCCTCGTCGGGTTCGCAGACCGGCACCAGCCATTCGGCGAACAGCGCTGCCGTTTCCCATTCCGGGCTGAACTGGCCGCTGCCCAGCAACACCGCGCAGTCGAAAGGCTCGCGCTGGAAATCCACCGAGTCCACATCCATCCAGGCACTGGTGAGCTGCACCTCGATATCCGGGTTCAGGTGGCGGAAGCGGCTCAGGCGCGGTAGCAGCCAGCGCAGGGTAAGGGTGGAAGGCGCCTTCAGGCGCAGGGTGGCGTCGTCCACGCGCAGGGCGGTGCAGGCCCGTTCCAGCGCATCGAAGCCGTCGCGCAGCCCGGGCAGCAGCAGGCGTGCCGGCTCGGTCAGCTGCAACTGGCGGCCATGGCGCTCGAACAGACGACAACCGAAGAGCTCTTCCAGGGTACGGATGTGCCGGCTCACCGCGCTCTGGGTTATCGCCAGTTCCTCGCCGGCGCGGGTGAAAGAGGCGTGCCGGGCGGCAGCCTCGAAGGCGCGCAGGGCATACAGCGGGGGCAGGCGACGGGTCATTGGGGAATTACCTCTTTCATGACTTTTACTCATGCCTGGCATCTTGTTTTTCCTTTTGTGGAGCCATGCCAGCCGCACCGAGAATAGCCGCATTCTCAACGCCGACAGGCCATCGCGGCAACCATCTCCTCCTGAGCCTTACTCATCCATGTCCTCACCATCCCTCGTCGAACTCAAAGCCATCCTGCGCCTGGCGGGCCCGTTGATCGCCGCCCAGCTGGCCTATGTCGCCATGGTCTTCACCGACACCGTGATGATGGGCAAGCTCGGCCCCGACGCGCTGGCCGCCGGCGGCCTGGGCGCGGTCAGCTACGCCTTCGTCTCGACGTTCTGTGTCGGCGTGGTGGCAGCGGTCGGCAACCTGGTGGCGATCCGTCACGGCTGCGACGACGCCGCTGGCGCCGCCGCGGCCGCTCGCTCCGGACTCTGGGTCGGCGCCGCGCTGGCCCTGGCCGCCGGCCTGCTGCTATGGAACCTGCGGCCGCTGCTCCTGCTCTTCGGCCAGGCGCCGCAGACGGTGGACGGCGCCATGCAGTTCCTCCACAGCCTGACATTCGCCCTGCCCGGCTACATGGCCTTCATGGTTCTGCGCGGCTTCACCAGCGCCATCGACCGCGCCGGCCCGGTGATGGCGATCAGCGTGCTCGGCGCGCTGGCCAACCTGGCTCTCAACTATTCCTTCATAGAAGGCCTGTTCGGCCTGCCGCGCCTGGGCCTGGCCGGTATCGGCCTGGTCACCGCCCTCGTCATGAACTGCATGCCGCTGCTGCTGGCCCTGTATATCCGCCGGCAGCCGGCCTATGCCGCGTACTCGCTGCTGCGCGGACTGGGACGGCCGCAGCGGGCGATGGTCGAGGAGATCCTGCGCCTGGGGCTGCCCATCGGCGGCACCTACGCGGTGGAGTCGGGGATGTTCACGGTCGCCACCCTGTGCATGGGCATCATCGGCGATCACGCCCTGGCCGCGCACCAGATCGCCATCCAGGCGGTATACGTGGCGTTCATGGTGCCGGTGGGGTTGTCGTACGCCACCACCTACCGCATCGGCCAGCATTTCGGCGCCGGCCGCCTGCTCGAAGCACGCCGCGCCGGGCGTGTCGGCATCGGCTTCGGCGCGCTGTGCATGCTGCTCTTCGCCGGGCTCTTCTGGTGGATGCCGGAGGCCATCATCGGCCTGTTCCTCGACCGCGACGCCCCGGCCAACCGGGAGGTGGCCGCGATGGCCGTCTCGCTGCTGGCGATCGCCGCCTGGTTCGAGCTGTTCGACGGCACCCAGAACGTCGCCATGGGCGCGATCCGCGGTCTCAAGGACGCCCGCACCACCTTCCTGGTCGGCCTGGCCTGCTACTGGCTGGTCGGCGTGCCGCTGGCCTGCCTGCTGGCGTTCGCGGCCGGCTGGGGCGCCGCGGGCGTCTGGTGGGGGCTGGCCGGCGGCCTGGCCTGCGCGGCCATCGGCCTGACCCTGGCCTTCGAGTGGAAGACCGCGCGGTTGCTGCCGAAAGCCACGGCCAGCGAGACGTCGGCGCTCAATTGCCGAGCGGCTGGCCGCGGTGCGCCGAGCGCTCGCCGATGCCCAGGAAACGCGCCAGTTCCGCCAGCGGCAGCGGCGGACTGATCCAGTAGCCCTGCACCTGGTCGCAACCGAAATCGCGCAACTGCTCCTGCTGGCGCAGGGTCTCCACGCCTTCGGCAACCACTTCCAGGTTGAGGTTGTGCGCCAGGTTGATCATCGCCCGCACCAGTTGGAAGTTTTCCGCCCGCTGGTCCATGCCGCCGACGAAGCTGCGGTCGATCTTCAACAGGGTGATCGGCAGGCTATTGAGGTGGACGAAGGACGAGAAACCGGTGCCGAAGTCGTCCAGCGAAAAGCGCACGCCCAGTTGGCCGAGCGCCTGCATGGTCTGCAGCACCTGGTCGCTGCGCCGCATCACGGCGGTCTCGGTCAGTTCGAACTCGAGCCAGCGCGCGTCGACGCCGTGCTCTTCGATCAACCGTTGCAGGGTCGGCAGCAACTGGCTGTCCTGGAACTGGCGGAACGACAGGTTCACCGCCATGTGCAACGGCTCCAGGCCGCGCCCGTTGAGCCACTGCATGTCGCGCAGGGCGCGGGCGATGACCCAGTAGCCGAGCGGCACGATCAGCCCGCTCTCCTCGGCCAGCGGGACGAACTCGCTGGGCGTGAGCAGGCCCCGCTCGCCGTGGCGCCAGCGCACCAGCGCCTCCAGGCCGACGATACGCCCGCTGTCCAGGCACAGTCGCGGCTGGTAGTGCAGCTCCAGCTCGTCGCGACGCAGCGCCCGGCGCAGTTCGGCTTCGAGGTCGGCGAGGCTGCGCACGCCACGGTTGATGCGTTCGTCGAAGACATGGAAGGTGCAACCCTGGCGGCTCTTGGCCTGCTGCATGGCGATGTGTGCATGCCACATCAGCGGGTCGGCGCCTTCGTCGGCACGGGCGTGGGCGAGGCCCAGGCTGCAACCCAGCAACAGGCTCTCGCCATCGATCCAGTAGGGCTCGCCGAGGCATTCGACGATGCGTTCGGCGACCCGCTCGGCGCGTTGCGGATCGCGACGGGTGTCCAGCAGCAGGGCGAACTCGTCGCTGCCCAGGCGCGCCAGGCTGTCACCGTTCTCCATGAAGCCGCGCAGGCGGTTGACCACCTGCAGGATCAGGCGGTCGCCGCCCTGGTGGCCGAGGGAATCGTTGACGTGACGGAAGTTGTCCAGGTCGAGGTGGCCGAGCACCAGGCCACGCCCGTCGAATTCGCTGAGGCGCGCCGCGAGCAGGGTCTGGAAGCCCTGGCGGTTGGCGATGCCGGTCAGCGGATCCTGCTCGGCGAGCAGTTGCAGGGTCGCCTGCAAGCCCAGGCGCTCGCGCGCGTAGCGCAGGCAGCGGCGCAGGCTGTCCTCGGAGAGCTGTTCGGCGGCCAGCCAGTCGACCACCCCAACCGGCGCCTGCGCCGGCTCCTGCTGCAACAGCAGGATCACCGGCCAGGGACAGGGAGTCCCCAGCGGCAGGCAGGCCGGCGTGGCCAGGAGCAGCCCGCGGGGCTCGGCGGCGAACAGGGTGGCCGCGCCCTCCCAGGTGGTGACGATGCTCAGCGAAAAGGCAGGCCCCAGCGCTCTCAGGCGTTCACCTAGCAGTGGCGCCCAGTCCGGCGTATCCGCCAGAAGGAGCAGGCGCAAGGGTTCTGCGGGCGCTGACAAGCAACCTCCAAAGTTTTAAGAATCTTCGTAAAGAACGAACGGCATCATCCTAATGCGGTAGGGAATCTACAGCAAAATGGCGTGAACGATCTCGGGATCGGTCACAGCTTGCACGCTAATTCTCGCGGATGCCAGCCAGCCTGTTAGAATACGCCCCCGCTTCAACCCTCTCTTCCGGCCTGTTCCTATGTCCCGACTCAATCCCCGGCAGCAAGAAGCCGTGAACTACGTCGGCGGTCCCCTGCTGGTCCTGGCTGGCGCCGGCTCCGGCAAGACCAGCGTGATCACCCGCAAGATCGCCTATCTTGTCCAGCAGTGCGGTATCCGCGCCCAGTACATCGTCGCCGTGACCTTCACCAACAAGGCCGCGCGGGAGATGAAGGAGCGCGTCGGCACCCTGCTGCGCGGCGGCGAGGGCAAGGGCCTGACCGTCTCGACCTTCCACAACCTCGGCCTGAACATCATCCGCAAGGAACACGAGCGGCTCGGCTACAAGCCCGGTTTCTCGATCTTCGACGAGTCGGACATCAAGGCGCTGCTGACCGACATCATGCAGAAGGAGTATTCCGGGGACGACGGCGTCGACGAGATCAAGAACTACATCGGCGCCTGGAAGAACGACCTGATCCTTCCGGAGGAGGCGCTGGAAAAGGCCCGCAACCCCAAGGAGCAGACCGCCGCGATCGTCTACCTGCATTACCAGCGCACCCTGCGTGCCTACAACGCGGTGGACTTCGACGACCTGATCCTGCAACCGGTGAAGCTGTTCCAGGAACATCCGGACGTCCTCCAGAAGTGGCAGAACAAGGTGCGCTACATGCTGGTGGACGAGTACCAGGACACCAACGCCAGCCAGTACCTGCTGGTCAAGCTGCTGGTGAAGGACCGCGCCCAGTTCACCGTGGTCGGCGACGACGACCAGTCGATCTACGCCTGGCGCGGCGCGCGCCCGGAAAACCTGATGCAGCTGAAGGAAGACTTCCCTTCGCTGAAGGTGGTGATGCTGGAGCAGAACTACCGCTCCACCAGCCGCATCCTCAAGTGCGCGAACGTCCTCATCGCCAACAACCCGCACGTATTCGAGAAGCAGTTGTGGAGCGAGATGGGCCACGGCGATCCGATCCGGGTGATCCGCTGCCGCAACGAGGACGCCGAAGCCGAGCGCATCGCCATGGAGATCCTCACCCTGCACCTGCGCACCGAGCGGCCGTACAGCGAGTTCGCCATCCTCTACCGTGGCAACCACCAGGCCAAGCTGATGGAGCTGAAGCTCCAGCACCACCAGATTCCCTATCGGCTCTCTGGCGGCACCAGCTTCTTCGGGCGCCAGGAAGTGAAGGACCTGATGTCCTACTTCCGCCTGCTGGTGAACCCCGACGACGACAACGCCTTCCTCAGGGTGATCAACGTGCCGCGCCGGGAAATCGGTTCGGCGACCCTGGAGAAGCTCGGCAACTACGCCACCCAGCGCAAGATCTCGATGTACGCCGCCTGCGACGAGATGGGCCTGGCCGAGCACCTCGACAGCCGTTTCCACGAACGCCTGCAACGCTTCAAGCGCTGGATGGACGGTATCCGCCGACAGTGCGCGGAGAACGAGCCGATCGCCGTGCTGCGCAGCATGGTAATGGACATCGACTACGAGAACTGGCTGCGGCAGAACGCCTCCAGCGACAAGGTCGCCGAATTCCGCATGAGCAACGTCTGGTTCCTCATCGAGGCACTGAAGAACACCCTCGAGCGCGACGAGGAAGGCGACATGACCATCGAGCAGGCCATCGCCAAGCTGGTCCTGCGCGACATGCTGGAGCGCCAGCAGGAAGAAGAGGAAGGCGCCGAAGGCGTGCAGATGATGACCCTGCACGCGTCGAAGGGGCTGGAGTTCCCCTACGTGTTCATCATGGGCATGGAGGAAGAGATCCTGCCCCACCGTTCCAGCATCGAGGCCGACACGGTGGAAGAGGAGCGCCGCCTGGCCTACGTCGGCATCACCCGCGCGCGGCAGAACCTGGCGATGACCTTCGCCGCCAAGCGCAAGCAATACGGCGAGATCATCGACTGCTCGCCGAGCCGCTTCCTCGACGAACTGCCCCCCGAAGACCTCGAATGGGAAGGCATGGAAGACGCCCCGCAAGAGGTCAAGGCGGCCAAGGGCAACGCCGCCCTCGCCGACATCCGCGCCATGCTCAAGCGCTGAGCCCGCCGCGCCCCGACTGTCTCGATTTTCACAAAAGTGTCTTGCCCGATGCCTAGCCTCGGGCGAGGAACTTTTGCCGCTCCACGCGCGACCAAAATTAGCTAGCTAACGAATTCCATTCGAGGACAGCTTCATGTCGAGCAAGAAAGTCGCCGAGATCGTCGTGGAAACCCTGGAGGCCGCCGGCGTCCGCCATTGCTATGGCATCGTCGGCGACACCCTCAACCATGTCACCGACGCCATCCATCGCAGCCAGATCCAGTGGGTCCACGTGCGCCACGAAGAGGCGGCGGCCTTCGCCGCGGGCGCCGAGTCCTACATCAGCGGACGCCTGACCGCCTGCGCCGGCTCCTGCGGACCGGGCAGCCTGCACTTCATCAACGGCGTCTACGAGGCCCAGCGCAACCGCGCGCCGATGGTGCTGATCGCCAGCCAGATCGTCACCCCGCAACTGGGCATGGAGTTTCCCCAGGAGGTCGACTTCAAGGCGGTCTACGCCAGTTGCTCGGTGTTCTGCGAGCAGGTGCACAGCCCGGAACAGGCGCGCCGGGTGGTGGCCCTGGCCTGCCAGGCGGCGCTCAACCGGCGCGGCGTGGCGGTGGTGATCCTGCCGGCCGACATCAGCCAGGCCACGGTGAAGGACGACCTGCCGTTCTCGGTGCATTTCCCGCAACCGGTGCTGCGCCCCAGCGACGCCGAACTGCAGGATATCGCCCGCCTGCTGGCCCACGGCAAGAAGATCGGCATCTACGCCGGCTCCGGCTGCCAGGGCGCCCACGACCTGCTGGTGGCCCTCGCCGACCGCCTCAAGGCGCCCATCGCGCACACGTCGCGGGCCAAGGACTTCGTCGAGTACGACAACCCCTTCAACATGGGCATGACCGGTATGCTCGGGATCGAGTCCGGCTTCCACATGATGACCGAGTGCGACACACTCCTGCTGCTCGGCGCCGACTTCGCCTGGGCGCAGTTCTATCCGCAGAAGGCCACCCTGATCCAGGTCGACCGCGACGGCAGCCACCTGGGTCGCCGCCACCCCGTCGATCTCGGCGTGGTCGGCGACGTGATCCCCACCCTCGAGGCGCTCCTGCCGCTGCTCGAAGCCCGCGAGGAGCGCAGCTTCCTCGACGAATGCCTGGAGCACCGCGAGCGCTCGCTGCGGACGCTGGAAAAAGAGGAGCAAGCCGGCAAGGGCGAGCTGATCCACCCCCAGCACCTGGTCAGCCTGCTCGACCAGCACGCCAGCGAGGACGCCCTGTTCACCGCCGACGGCGGCTCGGCGATGGTCTGGCTGTTGCGTCACATCCACAGCAACGGCAAGCGCCGCACCCTCACCAGCCTGGTCCACGGCACCATGGCCAACGCCATGCCCCAGGCGCTGGGACTGAAGAAGGCCTACCCCGAGCGCCAGGTGATCTCGATCTCCGGCGACGGCGGCCTGGCCATGCTGCTCGGCGACCTGCTGACGGCCATCCAGGAAAAACTGCCGATCAAGGTAGTGGTGCTGAACAATGCCTCGCTGAACTTCGTCGAGCTGGAACAGAAGGTCGAGGGCCTGCTGGACAACTACACCGACCTGCTCAACCCGGACTTCGCCCGGCTCGCCGAGGTGATCGGCTTCCACGGACGCAAGGTGACGCGCTCCGAGGATCTCGAGGCGGCGGTGCAGGAGTTCCTCGCCCAGCCCGGTCCGGCGCTGCTGGACGTGCATACCAACCCTGCGGAGCTGGTGATGCCGCCGAAGATCGAGTTCGGCCAGGTCGCCGACACCGCGCTCTACGCCGCCAAGGCCGTGCTCAGCGGGCGCTTCAAGGACGTCGAGACGCTACTGGTGAACAACCTGCTGAAATGAGCCGGCAGCGGCGCGGCCCGCCTGCCACGGGGCCGCGCCGGGCAGGCGCGGATTCCTGACCGCTCGATCATGTTCGCTCGTCCGAGAGAACGTCGCGCGCGGCGCCGGCTGGCGGTACAATGCCGCGCTTCATCAGCGACAGCCGCTTCGCAGGAAGCCACCCGTGGACATTCTCAAAGACAAAATCCGCTCGGAAGGCATCGTCCTTTCCGAGCACGTACTCAAGGTCGACGCCTTTCTCAACCACCAGATCGACCCGCAGCTGATGCAGCAGGTCGGTCACGCGTTCGCCATGCGCTTCCGCGACCAGGGCATCACCAAGATCGTCACCATCGAGGCTTCCGGCATCGCCCCGGCGGTCATGGCCGGCCTGGAGCTGGGCGTCCCGGTGATCTTCGCCCGCAAGTACCAGTCGCTGACCCTGAAGGACAACCTGTACATCTCCAAGGTGTTCTCCTTCACCAAGCAGACCGAGAGCACCATCGCCATCTCGGCCAAGCACCTGAACGCCCACGACCACGTGCTGGTGATCGACGACTTCCTCGCCAACGGCCATGCCGCCAAGGCGCTGATCGACCTGATCGGCCAGGCCGGCGCGAGCATCGCCGGGCTCGGCATCGTCATCGAGAAATCCTTCCAGGATGGCCGCGCCCTGCTGGAAAGCGAAGGCTACCGGGTCGAGTCCCTGGCCCGGGTGAAATCGCTGGCCGGCGGCCAGGTCGAGTTCCTCGACTGAGCGCCACTCAGCCCCGCTCTTCCTGGCTGGCCCGCAGGCCGGCCAGCAACAAGCGCTGGTAGAGTTCCTCGCGAAGCCCCTGCGGATCGTCCAGGTCCATGCGCCGCAGATGCGCCGGGTAGGCTTCTGGCTCCGGCGCGTCCAGGGTCGCCTTGCCCAGTTCGAGGATCTCGCTCAGCTTCAGCTTGCGCTTGAGCCAACCCAACGCCCGCAGCAGGTCCTGCTCGACCTCGTCGAAATCGCTGCCCAGGGGAAACTCCGGCAGCGCCGCTGCGTGGGCCTGGTGCAAGGCCTGCAGGCGCTCCGGGGTATTGTTGCGATAGCGTTCGGGCAGGACGAAATCCTTCGGCAGCTTGCCGGCCGCCCGGGCCTGCTCGGCCAGCGCCTGCTGGAAACGCGAGTCGGCGATGGCCAGCAGCGCGGCGATCACTTCCGCGTCGTTCTTGCCGCGCAGGTCGGCGATCCCATACTCGGTCACCACCATGTCACGCAAGTGCCGGGGAATGGTGGTGTGGGCGTACTGCCAGACGATGTTCGAACTGACTTCCCCGCCGGATTCGCGCCAGCTACGCAGCATCAGGATCGAACGTGCGCCCTCCAGCTCGTGGGCCTGGGCGACGAAGTTGTACTGCCCGCCGACGCCACTGAGCACCCGGCCGTCCTCCAGCTGGTCGGCGACCCCGGCGCCGAGCAAGGTCACGGTGAAGGCGCTGTTGATGAAGCGCGCGTCGCGCCGCTGCAGGCGCTTCAGCTCTTCCTGGCGGTACAGGTTGTTGACGAAGCCGATGCCGGTCATGCCGATCCCGGCGCGCTCTTCCAGCGACATCTCGCGCAGGCGCCGGTAGAACGCCAACGGACCGAGGAAGAAGCCGCCGTGCAACCACACCCCGCCCTCCACCGGCGCCTCACCGCGCTCGGCGGCACGCTGTCGCGCTTCGTCGGGGTAGACCCGGCGGCTCAGCACGCCGGCCTCGGCCAGCGCCAGCAGACCCGGCACGAACATCTCGCTGCAACCGTAGAGCCCCCGGCGGAACGGCTCCAGGCCGCCGTCGCGCTCGACCGTCTCGGCCCAGCGCGCACGCACCCCCAGCTCGTCGATCAACGCCCGGTAGGTGGCGTTGTCGCGCTGGCGCAGCAGCAGGGCGGCGGTCAGCGCGTCACCCATCGAGCCGATGCCGATCTGCAGGGTGCCGCCGTCGCGCACCAGCGCGCTGGCGTGGAGACCGATGCAGTGATCCTGCAGGTTGACCGGCATGTTCGGCGTGGAGAACAGCCGGCTGCTTTCCGCCGGCGCGTCGATCAGCAGGTCAAATACCGACTCCTCGACCTCGGCGTCACCCGGCAGGTAGGGCAGGTCATCGTGGACCACGCCGATGGCGACGATGGTCTCGCCAGCGGCGCGACGCTTCTCCAGCATCGGCAGGAGGTCCAGGGTGATATCCGGGTTGCAGGCCAGGCTCAGCTTGCCCGGCCGCTCGGGATGCCGCGCCACCAGTTGGGCCACCGCGTTGACGCCCTTGGCGTTGATGTCGCGGGCGACGTGGCTGTAGTTGCAACTGATGTAGTGCTGCTGCGCCGGCGCACTGTCCAGCAGGCTGCCGGGCTGCAGGTAGAACTCCTCGACGCGGATGTTCGCCGGCAGTTCGTCGCGGCGCAGGGCGTGCAGGTAATCCAGCTCCGGGTAGTCGGCGAAGACCCGTTCGGCGAAAGGCTCGAGGAAACGCCGTTGCAGGTCGCCGCCAGCGGCGGGACGCCCCAGGGAAAGCGCGGTATACAGCGTCAGTTGGCGCTCCGGCAGGGTCCGCAGGCGCTGGTACAACGCATTGACCAGTCGGTTGGGCTTGCCCAGCCCGAGGGGCAGGCCCATGCGGATCGGGCCCTCGATGGTCTGCAGCAAGTGATCGACTGCGGCGTCGATGGAACAGGTTCGGCTCAAGACGATGCCCTCCGGCGAATGGGTAGCCGGAAGTTTGGACCCTGTTTGCCGGCGGGACGATCCGCCAGCGGAAAAAACCCGCACCGCGGATACGAAAAAGCCGCCAGGAGGCGGCTTTTCGCGACACGGTTCCGGCGTTGTTACAGGCCGGACATATGCTTGATCGCGGCTTTCAGCTCGTCGTCCGAGCAATCGGCGCAGGTGCCTTTCGGCGGCATGGCGTTGATACCGGAAATCGCCTTGGCCAGCAGGCCATCGAGGCCGCCCTGCTCCTTGGCGCGCTTGCCCCACTCGGCCTTGTCGCCAACCTTCGGCGCGCCCAGCAGGCCAGTGCCGTGGCAGGTGTTGCAGGTCTTGCCGACGATGTCTTCGCCGGAACGCGCACCGCCGCCACCGGCGGCTGCCGCGACGGCGCCGACGCCTTCGCATTCCTTGCCTTGTACGCAGACCTTGCCTACCGGCTCGAGGCGCTTGGCGATCGCATCGTCAGTGGTCGTAGCCTGAGCGCTTACAGCCCACAGGGCCAACACGGCAGCTTGGGCCGCCAGCATTTTTTTAATCAGGTTCACCCTTACACCCTCATCGTGGCTTATCACACCCGGGCACGATACCGATCACTGCGGGCCGCGCGGGCGGGCGCAAGTATAACGGCAAAGAAAGCCCGGCAGAAACAATTGCACACCCTCGCAAAGCCTTGCGGCATTAGGTCGCAGCCCCGCATGCCCCTTGTCGGCCGGCGCCCTTCGGGCCCGGCGGGGTCTTGTGCTTCAGGTCAGAAATTTGCGGGCGTGGTGGCGCTGATCAAGCGTGCCGGCACATCGTAGGGATTGCGAAAACGGTGCGGCTTGTTGCTCTCGAAATAGTAGCTGTCGCCGCGCTCGAGCACATAGGTCTCGCTGCCGACGGTCAGTTCCAGGCGCCCGTCGACCAGCACGCCGGCCTCCTCGCCTTCGTGGTTGAGCATTTCCTCGCCGGTGTCGGAGCCCGGCGGGTAGGTTTCGTCGAGGAAGGCGATCGCCCGGCTCGGGTGCGCCTTGCCCACCAGGCGCATGGACACCGCGCCGCTGGAAATGTCGATCAGTTCGTCTGCCTTGTAGACAACCTGGGTATGGCTGTCCTGCTCCAGGTCCAGGGAGAAGAACTCCACCAGGGACATGGGGATACCGCCCAGCACCTTCTTCAGCGAACTGATGGAAGGGCTCACGCTGTTTTTCTCGATCATCGAGATAGTGCTGTTGGTGACACCCGCCCGTTTGGCGAGTTCGCGCTGGGAAAGACCTTTGAGCTTTCGGATGGTTTGCAGACGAGCACCGACGTCCAAGGGTGGAGTCCTCCTTATTCTTCTGGCAGGCAAGGCAAAACGAGGCCGCACACGGCTGGCGACCCCAAGTCGGCCGTATCATGGCAACACTGTTCAGTATTTACAACAGATCGGTCGACATGCCTGCGCAAAGAATTCGGAAAGTTTTTCTCAAGCCCCGGAATAGACGCGCGGCACCCTTTTCAGGTTGCACAGCAGCTGGTAGGGAATGCTGCCAAACTGCACCGCCAGGGCGCCGACCGGCACGTTCGGGCCCCATAGTTCGACCCGGCTGCCCAGCCCGGCCTGGGGATGGTCGGTAAGGTCGACGGTGAGCATGTCCATCGATACCCGGCCAACCAGGCGCCCCGGCTTGCCGTCGATGAACACCAGGGTGCCGTCGGCGGCGTGCCGCGGATAGCCATCGGCGTAGCCCATGGCGACCACGCCGATGCGCTGGCTACGCTCGGTGCTGTAGCGCGCGCCGTAGCCGACCGGTTCGCCGGCCGGCAGGTCGCGGACGCTGATCACCTTCGATTCCAGGGTCATCACCGGGCGCAAGCGGTCGGCCAGCGGATGTGCGCGCTCGAACGGCGTGGCTCCGTAGAGCAGGATGCCCGGACGTACCCAATCGCTGGGCACCTTCGGCCAGCCGAGCACGGCTGGCGAATTGCGCAGGCTGATCTCGCCTTCCAGGCCCTGGCTCGCGGCCGCGAAGGCGGCGAGCTGTTCCTCGGTGCGCGGGCAATCCAGTTCGTCGGCGCGGGAGAAGTGACTCATCATCACGATCTTCGCCACCTTGCCGCTGGCCCGCAGGCGCTCGTGGGCGGCGCGGAAGTCCTCGGGGAAGAAGCCGACGCGGTGCATGCCCGAATCCATCTTCAGCCAGACGTTCAGCGGGCGGGCCAGGCTGGCGCGTTCGATCGCCTCCAATTGCCAGGCGCAATGCACCACGCACCAGAAGTCGTGGGCGACGATCAGCTCCAGCTCGGACGCCTCGAAGAAGCCCTCCAGCAGCAGGATCGGCTGGCGGATACCGGCCTCGCGCAGCTCCAGGCCCTCCTCGATGCAGGCCACGGCGAAGCCATCGGCCTCGGCCGCCAGCGCTTCGGCACAGCGCACCGCGCCGTGGCCGTATGCGTCCGCCTTGATCACCGCGAGCGCACGGGCGCCGGTGGCCTCGCGGGCCAGCCGATAGTTGTGACGAAGGGCTTGCAGGTCGATCAGGGCACGGGCGGGGCGCATGGCGACGGGTCTCTCTTCAGCGAGGTGCGGCATCGCGCACCTTTCATCAGGCGAAAAAAAGCCCGGCTCTCCGGCCGGGCCAGACAAAACTCAGGGCAGCGCAGCGACCACCGACATCTCTACCAGGATCTCCGGCTCGCAGAGCTTGGCTTCGACGGTGGCGCGCGCCGGCGCGACGCCGCGCGGCAGCCACTGGTCCCAGACGCGGTTCATGCCTTCGAAGTCGGCGTCGATGTCCTTCAGGTAGATGGTCACCGAGAGGATCCGGGTCTTGTCGGTGCCGGCCTCTTCCAGCAGACGCTCGATGGCCGCCAGGGTCTCGCGGGTCTGCTGCTCGACGCCCGCGGACATGTCCTCGCCCACCTGGCCCGCCAGGTAGACGGTGCCGTTGTGGACGACGATCTGGCTCATACGCTCGTTAGTGTGCTGGCGCTGGATGGGCATTCTTGGCGTTCTCCGGGGAATTGCTGTAGCGGGAAATATCCAGGCCTTCGGTGCTGATCTGCGGGCGCTTCTTCGCCATCAGGTCGGCCAGGTAGCGACCCGACCCGCAGGCCATGGTCCAACCCAGGGTGCCGTGGCCGGTATTGAGGAACAGGTTGCGGTAGCGGGTGGCGCCGACGATCGGGGTGCCATCCGGGGTCGCCGGGCGCAGGCCGGTCCAGAAGGTCGCCTGGCTGATGTCGCCGCCCTCGGGATAGAGGTCGGTGGTGATCATTTCCAGGGTTTCGCGGCGACGCGGGTTCAGCGACAGGTCGAAGCCGGCGATTTCCGCCATGCCGCCTACGCGGATACGCTGGTCGAAGCGGGTGATCGCCACCTTGTAGGTCTCGTCGAGGATGGTCGAGGTCGGCGCCATCTCCGGGTTGGTGATCGGCACGGTCAGCGAGTAGCCCTTCAGCGGATAGACCGGAGCCTTGATACCCAGCGGCTTGAGCAGTTGCGGCGAGTAGCTGCCCAGGGCCAGCACGTAGTGGTCGGCGGTGAGCAATTCGCCGTTGACCAGCACACCGTTGATGCGGTCGCCGGCGAAGTCCAGGCGTTCGATGTTCTGGCCGAAGCGGAACTCCACGCCCAGGCCCTTGGCCATTTCCGCCAGGCGGGTGGTGAACAGCTGGCAGTCGCCGGTCTGGTCGTTGGGCAGGCGCAGGGCACCGACCAGCTTGTCGGCGACCTTGGCCAGGGCCGGCTCGACGCGGGCGATGCCGTCGCGGTCGAGAACCTCGTAGGGCACGCCGGAGCGCTCGAGCACGGCGATGTCCTTGCCGGCGGCGTCCAGCTGCGCCTGGGTGCGGAACAGTTGGGTGGTGCCGAGGGTGCGGCCCTCGTAGGCGATGCCGGTCTCGGCGCGCAGTTCGTCGAGGCAATCGCGGCTGTACTCGGACAGGCGGACCATGCGCTCCTTGTTCACCGCGTAGCGCTCGGCGGTGCAGTTGCGCAGCATCTGCAGCATCCAGGCGTACTGGCTGGGATCGGAGGTGAGCTTGATGGCCAGCGGCGCGTGCTTTTCCAGCAGCCACTTCATGGCCTTCAGAGGAATGCCCGGGGCTGCCCAGGGCGAAGCGTAGCCGGGAGACACCTGGCCGGCGTTGGCGAAGCTGGTTTCCAGCGCGGGACCGTCCTGACGGTCGACCACCACCACCTCGAACCCGGCTCGGGCCAGGTAATACGCACTGGCGGTACCGATGACACCGCTGCCAAGGACCAGAACTCGCATTGTCGCCTCCCACGTCGCGGAGGAACCGCGGACGTTTGTTATTTTGAGCGTGTAGATGCGCGCAGTATAGGAAGAGGCAGGCAGAAATAATCACCAATTTTAGGCGACTACTCAGGTAAAAAACCGGACAAAGAGGGGTTTTACCGAGGCGCATCCACCATAAAACTGGAAAAATACCGCATATTTAAATGATCGAACTCAGGCCGGGAGCCGCTTTTTCGGGAAAGCCTGTCGCAGAATCCATGGAAAACGACAGGAGTCCCTGGGGGAAGCACTCGCGACAGGAAAAATCCCGCGGACGCTGCCCGGCCCTTGCGATCGGAGCAGCGTCCCAGAGCGCTCGCAGAGCCTTCGCGCTATTTCTTCACCCACTTGCCGCCAACCTGGACGTACTGCCCGGCAGGGGTTTTCTCCATCGCCTTCTTGCCGGCCATGGCCTCCACGTCGGCCAGCGAAGCGCCGCTGCTGTTGGCCACCTTCTGGTATTCGGCGCGCCGCGCGGCATTGATCTGCGCGGCGATGTCCGCCGCCTGGCCGCTGTTGCTGACCACGCCAAGGTAACCGTCCGCCTGCTCGCCGACCAGGCCCTGGGCCTTGGCGCCGCCAAGGGCCGACATGGCCTGGCCGAGGTCCATCGCCATGGCGGAAAGGCTGATGCCGAGGGCCAGCAGGGCGATACCGAGTTTGCTACGGGTTGTCATGGATCCGCTCCTTTAGAACAGGCCGCTGTTCTCGTTGATGATGCCGTCCAGAGCCTTGTCGACCTTGATGTAGATCTCGTGCTCGATTTTCACGTTGAGATTGATGTTGATCGGCTCGCTGGGAGCCGCCAGCTGCACGGTGGGCGTGCAGGCCATCGTCAGGCTGCCCAGCAGCAGGACAGCGAATAGAGCGCAGAGGCGCATCGGGGGTTCTCCTGTATGGCTCATGGCGCCGAAGCCTTGCGTTTCTGCATGCGCTCCTGCACACGTTGGCGAATGGTTTCGCTGACCCGGTCGCTCAGTTGCAGGCTGGTCAGCAGTGCCGGGATATCCTCCTCCAGGTTGACGTTGAGGTTGACCGGGCGCCCCTTCTCCAGGTCCGGGTTGCTGCCCTGCAAGCGCAGGCCGAGCAACAGCTTGCCGTTCTCATGATAATCGACGCTGCTTTGCAGGACGTCGTAGTGGAAATCGTCGAGGGCATCGGCGACCAGCTTCATCCCCGGGTTGCTGCGCCCCAGCGCCTCGATTTTCGCCGAGCGGAAGCGCAGGTAGCCGGGCTCGCGGGCCTTGACCTGGCCGCCGGAGACGCTGGGCTTCCAGCGGTTCAGCATCAGCGGCAGTTCGCCGTCCAGGGTGCCTTCGCCGGCCAGGCCCTCCGCCGGATAGACCCGGAAAATCTCGCCGAGTTGTATGCCCTGGATACGCAAGGCGAACTTCTGCTCGGCCTGACCCAGGCGGATGCTCCCCGCGGGGACCGAGGCCTGCCCGCCGAACAGGCCGCTCTGCAACGTCTGCCAGCTCAAACGGCCGCTGCCCGGCGCGGAAAGCGGGGCCTCGTAGCGCCCGCGGAAACTCACCGGCCCCAGCGGCAGGCCGGGATTGGCCTCGGCCAGGCTCAGGCCGGGGCTGTCCAGGCTCAACTGACCGCCGCGCAGGCGCAAGGCCAGGCTGCCGCCCAGCCCCTTCAGCTCGCTGCGGTCGTAGATACCGTCGAGGCCTTTCAGGGTCAGGTCCAGGTCGAGGGACGAGCCACCCGCCGCGTCGAGCTTCCAGCCGGCCGCGGCGGTCGCGCGCCCATTGCCCAGTTCGAGCAGCCCCGGCCAGTCGGCGAGGGTCGCGGCCAGCGGATTGCCGGTACGGAAGAACACCTCGGCCAGCTTGGCGGAGAGTGCCAGGGGCGTCTTCGCATCGCGCTGCAGCTGGAAGTCCGCCGCCAGCCCCGCACCGTTGCTCAGCCGTCCCTTCAGGCTGGTGCGCTCGAGGGTGGTGTCGAGCGGCCCCTCGAAGGTCCAGGCCAACGGCTTGAGGTTGGCCTGGCGGAGTTGTCCGACCTGCGCCTGCAGCGGCCCGGCGAAATGTAGCGCCAGTGGCTGGTAGGCCAGTTCGAGAGCGGTCCCGGCGAGATTGAGGCGGGGCTGGCCAAGGTGCAGCGTCGACGGCTCGGCCAGGGACGCCGCCTGCAACCGCGCGCCCCTGCCGAAGGAGAGGTTGGCGCGCTGCCCGTCCAGCCGGCCCTCCAGGGGAATCTCCGCGACCAGTCGCTCGGCTTTCCAGCCCAGGTATTGCAGGCGAGGCGCGTCCACCTGCAAGCGACCCTCCACCAGCCTGGCGGCCCACGGCGAGATGCCCAGCAGGTCGAGCCGCGTCTCCAGCTTCAGCGTACTCGCGCCCTCACTGGTGAACGCCAGGCGCAACGCGGTGACGCTATCGGCATCGCGCTCCAGCGGCTCGCTGCGCAAGCCCAGCGCGCTCGGCCGCAACTCGGCCGGCAGCGCCTGCAACCACTCGCCGTGCAACTGGCTCAGGCGCAAGTCGCTGCGCAGCTGGCGTGGCAACCAGGCGCCCTCGTCTCCATCCAGTTGGACTTGCAGTTCGCCCTGTACATTACCCAGACCGGGCAGCGGCCAGGCTTGCGGAGCCTGCACCAGCAGCGCCGCCGAGCCACCGCCGTCGAGTACCCGGCGCGGCTCCAGCCAGTCGCTGCCAGGCGCCAGGCGGATCGTCCAGTCCGCTTGCAGACGCAGGGCTTGCGGTGCGTCGGGCAGGCGCTGGGCTTCCGGCAACCAGCGATTGAGCCAGACCACCAGGCCACGGGTGTCCGGCAGGCCGGGCGCCTCCAGGCGCCCCTGCCAGAGGCCGTCGCCATCGGACGGCGCGAGCTGGCTGTCCAGCGTCAGCAGCGCCTGCCGGTCGAGTTGCGCGCGCGCCCGCAGGCGCCAACCGGTAGGCTCCTCGAAGAGCTGGGCGTCGAGCTGGGCCTGCTGCGCCTCTTGTTGCAGGCGCAGTTGCGCAGCCAGCGGAAACAGCGCTCCCGACGGGCGGCCGATGTCCAGCCCGCCGTCCTGCTCGCAGCGGCCGGCGGGACAAGGCAGGTCGAGATGGAAGCGTTCGAGGTGGATCTGTTCCGGCAGCCAGGCGAGGGTCTCGCGCAGGGACGTCCAGTCCAGCGCAGCGGAGTCGTCGGAACTCGCGGCAGCCGGTTGCCAGGCGAGCGCCACTTGCTCCACGCGCAGGCCGGGTAGACGCGGACGCCAACCCGACAGCCCGGGCCAGCGCAGCAGCGCGTGTTCCACGTCCAGTCGCAGGCTGGCGCCATCCGCGCCGCGCCGCTCCAGCGCCAGCCGTCGCAGCCCGATGCCTTCGGCGGACAGGCCCAGGCCTTGCCACTCCAGGCGCTCGACACCCTGCTCGCGCAACAGGCTGCGCCAGGCATGCCAGCCGTAGCCGAACGCCAGCAGCAACAGCACTGCAAATACCAGCAGCAACGTTGTCCTTCTGCGCAAACGCATGTCCTACCTCTGTCCGTTGCCGACCCGGCCAAGGGTGGCGGGGCCCTCGTGCAAGATCAAGGCGTTTTCCCCGGCCAGTGTTTTTCCCTGCTTTCGACGTTATATTGGCGGAAAATTTCCGGATTTTCCGAGCCAGACGGGGAGCCTCCATCCATGCGTACCCAGCATCAGAGCAAGCGCGAGCTGGACAAGATCGACCGCAACATCCTCCGCATCCTGCAGGAGGAAGGTCGCATTTCCTTCACCGAGCTGGGCGAACGCGTCGGCCTCTCGACCACACCCTGCACCGAACGCGTGCGCCGCCTGGAGCGCGAAGGCCTGATCATGGGCTACCACGCCCGGCTCAATCCGCAGCATCTGAAGGCCAGCCTGCTGGTGTTCGTCGAGATCAGCCTGGACTACAAGTCCGGCGATACCTTCGAAGAGTTTCGCCGGGCGGTGCTCAAGCTGCCCCATGTGCTGGAATGCCACCTGGTGTCCGGCCACTTCGACTACCTGGTGAAGGCTCGCATCTCGGAAATGGCGTCCTACCGCAAGCTGCTCGGCGACATCCTGCTGAAACTGCCGCACGTTCGCGAGTCGAAGAGCTATATCGTCATGGAAGAGGTCAAGGAGTCGCTCGACCTACCGGTTCCGGATTGACATGACACGCTCCGGGAGTCCGCCAGGACTCCCGGCATAGACGGGAAACACCGTCGTTTCCGCACACGATCCCCGCAACACCTCGCAGTTTTTTTCCTTTTTCGCCCTTGGCGAGCGCCTCGACTGACGTTTATGCTCCGTCAAATTTTCCACACATAATAATCAGGATTTCACACATGAACGCCCGCGTTCACCAGCCGGTGCATACCGCCCAACACGCCCCCTCCTACTACGCCGCCACGCTCAACCGACGCATCGAGTGCCCACCCCTGGCCGGCGAAGAGCAGGCCGACGTGTGCGTCGTCGGCGGCGGTTTCTCGGGGGTGAACACGGCGTTGGAACTGGCCCAGCGCGGCTTCTCCGTGGTCCTGCTGGAAGCGCACCGGATCGGCTGGGGCGCCAGTGGGCGCAATGGCGGCCAGTTGATCCGCGGCGTCGGCCATGACGTCGAGCAGTTCCTCCCGGTGATCGGCGCCGACGGCGTGAAGGCACTCAAGCTGATGGGCCTGGAGGCGGTGGAGATCGTCCGTCGCCGGGTCGAGCAATACGCCATCGACTGCGACCTGCGCTGGGGCTACTGCGACCTGGCGAACAAGCCCGGCGACTACCAGGGCTTCCGCGAGGACATGGAGGAACTCCAGGCCCTCGGCTATCGCCACGAGATGCGCCTGGTGCCGGCCGCGGAGATGCGCAGCGTGGTCGGCTCCGATCGCTACGTCGGCGGCCTGGTGGACATGGGCTCCGGCCACCTGCACCCGCTCAACCTGGTCCTCGGCGAAGCCGCCGCTGCCCAGTCGCTGGGCGTCCGCCTGTTCGAGCGCTCGCCGGTGACGCGCATCGACTACGGCACGGAAGTCCAGGTGCATACCGCCGCCGGCAAGGTGCGGGCGAAGACCCTGGTGCTGGGCTGCAACGCCTACATGAACGACCTCAACCCGCTGCTCGGCGGCAAGGTACTGCCGGCCGGTAGCTACGTGATCGCCACCGAGCCGCTGGACGAGAAACTGGCCCGCCAACTGCTGCCGCAGAACATGGCAGTGTGCGACCAGCGCGTGGCCCTCGACTACTACCGGCTCTCCGCCGACAACCGCCTGCTGTTCGGTGGCGCCTGCCATTATTCCGGCCGCGACCCCAGCGACATCGCCGCCTACATGCGGCCGAAGATGCTGGAGGTATTCCCGCAACTGGCGAACGTCCGCATCGACTACCAATGGGGCGGCATGATCGGCATCGGTGCCAATCGCCTGCCACAGATCGGCCGCCTGCCGGGGCAGCCCAACGTGTACTTCGCCCAGGCCTATTCCGGACACGGGGTGAACGCCACGCACCTCGCCGGGCAGTTGCTCGCCGAAGCCATCGGCGGCCAGCAGAGCGACGGCTTCGACCTGTTCGCCAAGGTGCCGCACATCACCTTCCCCGGCGGCAAGCTGCTGCGCTCGCCACTGCTGGCGCTGGGCATGGCCTGGTACCGGCTGAAGGAAAAACTCGGTAGCTGAGCCCATCCGAGGCTCGGCGGATTCTGAAAAAATCAGGCGGGGCATCGCTCTTCCGAGGAAAACTCCTAGAATTCGCACGACCGGGATGAGCCGGTCGTTCGAGTTTCCACGGGAGATGTCCTTGCTTCGCCGATTCCTCCTGCTGGCCCTCCTGGCCCTCTCCGGCTGCGCCAGCACTCCTCCGCCGCAACCGTCGTCGGCACTGCCCGCCGAGGGTACCTGGCTGGCCAGGCAGGCAGAAATCCAGGGGCGCGACCACCCCGGCCAGTCCGGCTTCCACCTGCTGGGCGCCAGCGAGGATGCCTTCGTCGCCCGTGCGGCGCTGATTCGCGCAGCCCAGCGCAGTCTCGACATCCAGTACTACATCGTCCACGACGGACTGACCACGCGCGCCCTCGCCTACGAGTTGCTCAAGGCAGCCGACCGTGGCGTGCGGGTACGCATCCTCATCGACGACACCGCCAGCGATGGCTGGGACTACGAGATCGGTGTGCTCTCCGCCCATCCGAACATCCAGGTGCGCCTGTTCAACCCGTTGCACCTGGGCCGCGCCACCGGCATCACGCGAGGCGTCGGCCGCCTGTTCAACCTGTCCCAGCAGCACCGGCGCATGCACAACAAGCTGTGGCTGGCCGACGGCACGGCGGCCATCGTCGGCGGACGCAACCTCGGCGACGAGTATTTCAACGCCAAACCGGAGATGAACTTCACCGACCTCGACCTGCTCGGCGTCGGCCCCATCGCCAACCAGCTCTCGCACAGCTTCGACCAGTACTGGAACAGCGCCATCAGCCGGCCGATCGAGGATTTCCTCTGGCGCGCGCCCTATCCCGGCGAGCTGGAGTCGGCCCGACGCAAGTTGCAGCGCTACCTGCGCAAAGAGTCGGTGAAGGAGTCCGGCTACATCCGCCACCTGTTCGACCGCGGCGACCAGCCACGCCTGGGCAACTGGCTGGAGAATCTCACCTGGGCCCGCGCCGAGGCGATCTGGGATGCGCCGCTGAAGGTATTGAGCCGCGGCGAGCCCGACCCGCACCTATTGCTCAGTCCGCACCTGGCGGGCCTGTTCAAGGGCGTGCAGAAGGAACTGATCCTGGTCTCGGCGTATTTCGTTCCGGCCAAGGACGGTCTCAACTACCTCACCGGCAAGGCCGACAGCGGCGTCCGCGTGCGCCTGCTGACCAACTCCCTGGAAGCCACCGACGTGCCCGCCGTGCATGCCGGCTACGCACCCTATCGGATGGCGCTGCTGGAACATGGCGTGAAGCTCTACGAGCTGCGCGCCAATCCCGACCAGCCGCTGAGCGGCGCGCCCTGGCGCCTGCACGGATCGAGCAGCGCCAGCCTGCACAGCAAGGCGATGGTCTTCGACCGGCGCAAGGTATTCATCGGTTCGTTCAACTTCGATCCGCGCTCGATCCTGTGGAACACCGAAGTCGGGGTCATCGTCGACAGTCCGCTGCTGGCCGAGCAGGTCCGCCAACTGGCGCTGGAGGGCATGGCGCCGAGCGTCAGCTACCAGGTTCGCATCGACCGCAGCGGCAGCCGGCCGAAGCTGGTCTGGATCGACGAACGCGACGGCCGGGCCCAGGTCCTGCGCCACGAGCCGGGTAGCCTGTGGCGACGCCTGAACGCCTGGGTCGCGGGAATGATCGGACTGGAAAAGATGCTCTGAGGGTCACTCGGAGGCTTCCAGGCCGGTCGCCTCCTCGTCCGCCGGAATCGCCCCGCGCAGCCGCACCAGCACCACGAAGCCCGCCGCGCCGAGCGCCATCATCAACGGCAGGGCGTGACCGCTGATCCACTGGCTGGCGGCGCCGGTGGCCAGCGGGCCGAGCAGGCAGCCGATCCCCCATAGCTGCGCGACATGGGCATTGGCCCGGACCAGGGCATCGTCTCGGTAGCGCTCGCCGATCAGGATCAGCGCCAGGGTGAACAACCCGCCGGCGCTGGCCCCGAACAGCACCAGCAGCGGCCAGATCAACGGCGTCTGCAGCAGCAGGGGAATCGCCAGGCTGCTCAGCAGCAGCACCAGGCCGCAGCCGCCGAACAGGCCGCTGCGCGAGACCCGGTCGGCGAGCCAGCCGATCGGCAGCTGCAACAATGCATCGCCCACCACCACGGTACTGACCATGGCCAGCGCCACCGCTTGCGGAAAGCCCTGGCGCAACCCGTATACCGGCAGCAGGGTGAGGATCATCGCCTCGAAGGCAGCGAACAACACCACCGCCCAGGCGATCGCCGGCAGGCCCCGGCAGAAGGCCCACAAACCGCGCCCGGAGGCACTGTGCGGATCGACCCTGGGCGCACCGCCGCGGCCCAGCAGCAGCAACGAGCCAGCAATCAGCAGGCAGACGCCGAACCAGAAGCCACGGTCGTCGGCGGTACCGATGAAGGTCAGCAGTACCGGCCCGGACAGTTGGCTGAGGGCGTAGCCGGTGCCGTACAGCGCGACCAGCCGGCCACGCCACTTCTCCACCGCCAACTGGTTGATCCAGCTTTCCCCGAGGATGAACACCACGGTGAGCTGCACGCCGATCAGAAGGCGCAGCAACAGCCATACCGGGTAGCTCTGCAGCAGTGCCAGCAGGCCGATGGAGGCTGCCCCGGTGAGCAGGCACAACTGCATCAGCCGCGGCGTACCGACGCGCGCGGCGAGGCGCCCGGCGATCATCGCGCCGAGCAGCACGCCCACTGCCGGCGTGCTGGCCATCACGCCGATGGCGAAACTGCCGTAGCCCCAGCTCTCCAGGCGCAACGAGACCAGCGGCATGGTCAGGCCAAGGGCGAGGCCGATGCTGATGACTGCGGAACAGACGGCGAAATAGCTTCCCCAACGCATTGCGATTCTCCCGTTGGCACCCCGGAAGCCTTGCCGGGGCGAGCGGATATATCCGGCGCACGAAGCACAGCGGCCGGGCTTCCAGAAGGAAACCCGGCCGCGGGTGTGGCTCGAGAGAGCCGGCCCGGAAGGGCCGACCTAGGCGATCAGAGCTTGATCCAGGTCGCCTTCAGCTCGGTGTACTTGTCGAAGGCGTGCAGCGACTTGTCGCGACCGTTGCCCGACTGCTTGAAGCCGCCAAACGGAGCGGTCATGTCGCCGCCGTCGTACTGGTTGACCCAGACGCTGCCGGCGCGCAGGGCCTTGGCAGTCAGGTGCGCCTTGGACAGGTTGCTGGTCCAGACCGCCGCCGCCAGCCCATAGGGCGTGTCGTTGGCGATGCGCACGGCCTCCTCGGCATCCTCGAACTCGATCACCGAGAGCACCGGGCCGAAGATTTCCTCGCGGGCGATCTTCATCGCATTGGTCACGCCGTCGAAGATGGTCGGCTCGACGTAGGTGCCGCCGGTTTCTTCCAGGGTCCGCTTGCCGCCGGCAACCAGCTTGGCACCGTCGTTGTGACCGGCCTCGATGTAGGACAGCACGGTGTTCATCTGCTGGGTGTCCACCAGCGCGCCGACGTTGGTTTCCGGATCCAGCGGGTTGCCCGGCTTCCAGCCCTTGAGGGCCTCGATCACCAGGGGCAGGAACTTGTCCTTGATGGAGCGCTCCACCAGCAGGCGCGAACCGGCGGTGCAGACTTCGCCCTGGTTGAAGGCGATGGCGCCGGCAGCGGCTTCGGCGGCGGCCTTCAGGTCCGGGGCGTCGGCGAAGACGATGTTCGGGCTCTTGCCGCCGGCCTCCAGCCAGACGCGTTTCATGTTCGACTCGCCGGCATAGACCATCAGTTGCTTGGCGATCTTGGTCGAACCGGTGAACACCAGGGTGTCGACATCCATGTGCAGTGCCAGCGCCTTGCCTACCGTGTGGCCGTAGCCCGGCAGCACGTTGAACACGCCTTTCGGAATGCCGGCCTCGACGGCCAGCTGGGCGATGCGGATGGCGGTCAGCGGCGACTTCTCGGAGGGCTTGAGGATCACCGAGTTGCCGGTGGCCAGGGCCGGACCGAGTTTCCAGCAGGACATCAGCAGCGGGAAGTTCCACGGCACGATGGCGGCGACCACGCCGACCGGCTCGCGGGTCACCAGGCCCAGCTCGGCATGGGGAGTGGCGGCGACTTCGTCATAGATCTTGTCGATCGCCTCGGCGCTCCAGCGCAGGCTGTTGGCGGCGCTGGCGACATCGATGTGCAGCGAGTCGCTGATCGGCTTGCCCATGTCCAGGGTTTCCAGCAGGGCCAGCTCCTCGGCGTTCTCCAGCAGCAGATCGGCGAAGCGGATCATCGCCTGCTTGCGCTTGGCCGGCGCCAGGCGCGACCAGGCGCCGGAATCGAAGGCATTGCGAGCGACCTTGACCGCCTGCTCGGCATCGGCCAGGTCGCAACTGGCGACCTTGGCCAGGAAGCGGCCATCCACCGGGCTCAGGCAATCGAAGGTCTCGCCGGAGGCGGCGTTGCTGTATTCGCCGTTGACGAAGGCGCGGCCTTCGATCTTCAGGTCTTTGGCGCGGGCTTCCCAGTCGGCGCGGGTCAGGGTGGTCATGACAACGTGTCCTCTTATTGGTGTTCTGGGCGCCTGGGAGACAGGCGCGCTGTCAGATTCTGCAAGGCGGGCGCGCGGCCCGTGGTGTCCGCCACCCTAAACCAGAGCAGCGCCTGTTTTCAATATATTTGACAGGAACCCCTCTAACTCCCTTGTCACGTTCATTATTTTAAACATAGACTCGCCCGGACTAGCGTCTTCATCCCTCGCGTGCAACCTGGGTGGCCCTATGACAATGAATAACGAGCCGCAGTCGAGCAGCCTCGACAACTTCTGGATGCCCTTCACCGCCAACCGCCAGTTCAAGGCGCGGCCGCGCCTGCTGGAAAGCGCCGAAGGCATCCACTATATCGCCCAGGGCGGGCGCCGCATCCTCGACGGCACCGCCGGCCTCTGGTGCTGCAATGCCGGCCACGGCCGGCGCGAGATCAGCGAAGCGGTGGCCCGGCAGATCGCCACCCTCGACTACGCCCCGCCGTTCCAGATGGGTCACCCGCTGCCGTTCGAACTCGCCGCGCGGCTGGCGGAAATCGCCCCGCCGGGCCTGAACAAAGTGTTCTTCACCAACTCCGGCTCGGAATCGGCGGACACCGCGCTGAAGATCGCCCTTGCCTACCAGCGCGCCATCGGCCAGGGCACCCGCACCCGCCTGATCGGCCGCGAACTGGGCTACCACGGGGTCGGCTTCGGCGGCCTGTCGGTAGGCGGCATGGTCAACAACCGCAAGGCCTTCTCCGCCAACCTGCTGCCGGGGGTCGACCACCTGCCGCACACCCTGGACGTCGCCCGCAACGCCTTCACCGTCGGCCTGCCCGAGCATGGCGCGGAAAAGGCCGAGGAGCTGGAACGCCTGGTGACCCTGCACGGCGCCGAGAATATCGCCGCGGTGATCGTCGAGCCGATGTCCGGCTCGGCCGGCGTGGTGCTGCCGCCCAAGGGCTACCTTCAGCGGCTGCGCGAGATCACCCGCAAGCATGGCATCCTGCTGATCTTCGACGAAGTGATCACCGGTTTCGGCCGCGTCGGCGAAGCCTTCGCCGCGCAGCGTTGGGGCGTCGTCCCGGACCTGTTGACCTGCGCCAAGGGGCTGACCAACGGCAGCATCCCGATGGGCGCCGTATTCGTCGACGAGAAGATCCACGCCGCCTTCATGCAAGGCCCACAGGGCGCCATCGAGTTCTTCCACGGCTATACCTATTCCGGCCACCCGGTAGCCTGCGCCGCCGCCCTGGCGACCCTGGACATCTACCGTCGCGACGACCTGTTCCAGCGAGCCGTCGAACTGGAAGGCTACTGGCAGGACGCGCTGTTCAGCCTGCGCGACCTGCCCAACGTGGTCGACATCCGCGCCGTCGGCCTGGTCGGCGGCGTGCAACTGGCGCCGCACGCGGACGGCCCCGGCAAGCGCGGCTACGACGTCTTCGAGCGCTGCTTCTGGGAGCACGACCTGATGGTCCGGGTGACCGGCGACATCATCGCCATGTCGCCGCCGCTGATCATCGACAAGCCCCACATCGACCAGATCGTCGAGCGCCTGGCCCAGGCCATCCGCGCCAGCGTCTGATCCAGGCGGGCGGCTGGCGCCGCCCTGCCTCCAACTGGCCAGAACCACAAGAACCGAGAGTCAGCATGAACATCGAACAGATCGTCGACTTCGCCCAGGCCAACAGCGCTCCGGAGCACTACAGCCCGGCGCCGGAGAAAATCCTCAAGGGCGACCCGAAACAGAGCGTGCGCAACCACTACGGCAGCCCCTGCGGGCAGTTCAACGCCGGTATCTGGGAAGGCGCCGTGGGCCAGTGGACGGTGAACTACACCGAACACGAGTACTGCGAGATCATCCAGGGCGTCTCGGTGCTGCGCGACCGGCACGGCAACGCCAAGACCGTGCGCGCCGGCGACCGCTTCGTGATCCCCGCCGGCTTCCAGGGCACCTGGGAAGTGCTCGAAGCCTGTCGCAAGGTCTATGTGATCTTCGAAGCCAAGGCCTGAGCCCCGGCTTCATCCCGAATGCTTGTTACCCTTGCCCGCCACCTGGCGGGCTTTTTTGTGCGCCAGCCCGGGAGTTCGTACGCCGGAAATGAAAAAGCCCGCCGGATGGCGGGCTTTTCGCAAGGTGCCGGATCAATTACTTGATCTTGGCTTCCTTGTAGATCACGTGCTGACGAACGACCGGATCGTACTTCTTGATCTCGATCTTCTCAGGCTTGGTACGCTTGTTCTTGTCGGTGGTGTAGAAGTGGCCGGTACCGGCGCTGGACACCAGACGAATCAATTCACGCATGATTCAGCTCCTTAGAATTTTTCGCCGCGGGCACGCAGGTCAGCCAGGACGGCCTCGATGCCACGCTTGTCGATGATACGCATGCCCTTGGCGGAAACGCGCAGACGTACGAAGCGCTTCTCGGACTCGACCCAGAAACGGTGGTGCTGCAGGTTCGGCAGGAAACGGCGGCGGGTTTTGTTGTGTGCGTGGGAAATGTTATTCCCGGTAACCGGACCCTTACCGGTTACTTGACAGACTCTAGACATGCCTCAGCCCTCTATAACCTCATGCCCAACCCGGCATGGGTTGGCTGCTTTAACTCAAGTTCGATACTCAGTTTCACCGGGGTCTTACCCGCTGCATCCCGACGAAGGAGAGCGTGGCCCCAGAAAAGAGCGCAGCTTTATATCAGAAAGGCGCCCCGCGCCGCAAGGGCGAAGGCCCATGGCGCAGCCGCGGCCCGCCTCGCTGCGGGCTTCGCACCGTGGCCGTTCGTCGCCTTGCCTCGTTGTCGCTGCCCGCCGCATGGTCTAGGGTAGCGATTCAAGGTCGCCAACGGCCTTGCATGACTGCGCCCAACCGCTGCGGATGGGCATGTTAACCGTTCGAATGGAGCCCGTCATGCGCCTCGCCGCTTTCTCCCTGTTCCTCGCCCCTCTGCTGCTCGCCCAGCCCGCCGCCGCTGCCACCTTGAGTGTGTGTACCGAGGCCAGCCCCGAGGGCTTCGACGTGGTCCAGTACAACTCGCTGACCACCACCAACGCCTCGGCCGATGTGCTGATGAATCGCCTGGTCGAGTTCGACGCCGGCAAGGGGACGGTGGTGCCCTCGCTGGCCGAGCGCTGGTCGGTGTCCGACGACGGCCTGAGCTATCGCTTCGACCTGCGCCAGGGCGTGCACTTCCACAGCACCGCCTACTTCAAGCCGAGCCGTACGCTCGACGCCGACGACGTGGTGTTCAGCTTCCAGCGCATGCTCGATCCGGCCAATCCCTGGCACAAGGTGGCGCAGAACGGCTTCCCGCACGCCCAGTCGATGCAACTGCCGGAGCTGATCAAGCGGGTGGAGAAAAGCGGCGACCACCAGGTGCTGATCGTTCTCGACCACCCCGACGCGACCTTCCTGCCGATGCTGAGCATGGGCTTCGCCTCCATCTATTCGGCGGAGTACGCCGACCAGTTGATGAAGGCCGGAACCCCGGAAAAGCTCAACACCGCGCCGATCGGCAGCGGGCCGTTCGTGTTCAAGCGCTTCCAGAAGGACGCGGTGGTGCGCTACGCCGCCAACCCCGAGTACTTCGCCGGCAAGCCGGCGGTCGACGCGCTGATCTTCGCCATTACCCCGGACGCCAACGTGCGCCTGCAGAAGTTGCGCCGCGGCGAATGCCAGATCGCCCTGTCGCCGAAGCCGCTGGACGTGGAGAGCGCGCGCAAGGACGCCAGCCTGAAGGTCGAGCAGACGCCGGCCTTCATGACCGCCTTCGTCGCCCTCAATACCCAGCATCCGCCGCTGGACGATCCCAAGGTGCGCCAGGCGATCAACCTGGCCTTCGACCGCACCAGCTACCTGCAGGCGGTATTCGAAGGCAGCGCCAGTGCCGCCACCGGCATCTATCCGCCAAACACCTGGAGCTATGCCAGGGATATTCCCGCCTACCCGCACGACCCCGAACAGGCGCGCAAGCTGCTGGCTGGCAAGCAGCTTCCCGAGCTGAACATCTGGACCCGCCCGTCCGGCAGCCTGCTCAACCCCAACCCGAGCCTCGGCGCCCAACTGCTCCAGGCCGACCTGGCGGAGGCCGGGATCAAGGCCAACATCCGCGTCATCGAATGGGGCGAGTTGATCCGTCGCGCCAAGAACGGCGAACACGACCTGCTGTTCATGGGTTGGGCCGGCGACAACGGCGATCCGGACAACTTCCTCACTCCGCAATTCAGCTGCGCCAGCGTCAAGTCGGGGCTCAACTTCGCGCGCTATTGCGACCCCGGCCTGGACAAGCTGATTGCCGACGGCAAGGCCGCCAGCAGCCAGGAACAACGCACCGGCCTGTACCACCAGGCGCAGAAACTGATCCACGAACAGGCGCTCTGGCTGCCCCTGGCCCACCCGACCGCCTTCGCCCTGACCCGCCAGGAGGTGCAGGGCTACCAGGTCAATCCGTTCGGTCGCCAGGATTTCTCGCGGGTCGCCGTGAAACGCTGAAGGCCACGCCCGGGAGAACCCAGCGATGGATCTCGACCGTCTCTACCTGCCGCATTGGCAGTTCAGCGAGCGCCATCAGCGGCTGATCGACGCGCCGGCGCTACCCTGCTGCACACGGAAACCCGGGTGTTCTGCCCCGATCGCGCCAGCCGCCTGCGCTTCACCCCCTACTGGTTGGCGATCCGCCCGGTCAGCGGACTGATCCGCCGGCGCTTGCTGGCGGGCATCGAGCGGCGCCTGGGCTGAGCCCTTCGTCGAACGCTCACAGCCAACCGTATTCGGCCAGCGACAGCGGCTCGCCGTCGCCGATGATGAAGTGGTCGAGCACCCGCACGTCGATGAGCGCCAGGGCTTCCTTGAGGCGCGCAGTGAGCTGGCGGTCGGCGAGACTCGGACGGGCGTCGCCGGAAGGGTGGTTATGGGTCAGGATCAGCGCCGCCGCGTTGTGCGCCAGGGTGCGCTTGACCACCTGGCGCGGGTAGACGCTGGCGCCATCGATGCTGCCCTGGAACAGCACCTCGAACGCCAGGACCCGGTGCCTCGTGTCGAGGAACAGGCAGGCGAACACCTCGTGCTGCTCGTGGCGCAGGCGCGCCTTGAGATAGTCGCGCACCGCCTGCGGGCTCTCCAGTATCGAATCGCGACGCAGGCGCTCGGCCAGGTGGCGCCGGCCCATCTCCAGCACGGCCTGCAATTGCGCATACTTGGCCACGCCGAGCCCGAGATGGCCGCAGAACGAGGCGAGGTCCGCCTCGAGCAGGGCACGCAGCCCGCCGAACTCGCTCAACAGCCGCCGCGACAGCTCGACCGCACTGCAACCGGTCACTCCCGTGCGCAGGAAGATCGCCAACAGCTCGGCATCGGAAAGGGCCGCCGCGCCCTGCTCCAGAAGCTTCTCCCGAGGCCGTTCGGCTTCGGGCCAATCGCGGATGCTCATTCGCTTTCCCCATCGAGCCCGCCCGCTGTTCCCGTGCGGACGCTGTGCTATCTTAGCCCATCCTTTTTGCGCGGCAGACGACCTGGGGAGGCGCGTTTGCCGAAGCGCATGTCATCCATTTCCTTATTAAGGCAAGCCTATGCAGCGGCTCTATCGGAAACGCATCGTCCTCGGCGTGGGCGGCGGCATTGCCGCCTACAAGAGCGCCGAACTGGTCCGCCGCCTGCGCGACCAGGGCGCTGAAGTCCGAGTGGTGATGACCCAGGGCGGCCGCGAGTTCATCACGCCCCTGACCCTCCAGGCGTTGTCCGGCCATCCGGTGCACACCGATCTGCTGGACCCGGCGGCGGAAGCCGCGATGGGCCACATCGAACTGGCCCGCTGGGCCGATCTGGTGCTGATCGCACCGGCCACCGCCGACCTCATGGCGCGCCTGGTCCAGGGCGTGGCCAACGACCTGCTGACCACCCTGGTGCTGGCCACCGACGCGCAAATCGCCCTGGCACCGGCGATGAACCAGGCCATGTGGCGCGACACCGCGACCCAGGCCAACGCCGAGCTGCTGCGCCAGCGCGGCTTCCACCTGTTCGGTCCGGCAGCGGGCAGCCAGGCCTGCGGCGACGTCGGCCTCGGGCGCATGCTCGAAGCCGAGGAACTGGCGCAGCGCGCCGCCGACTGCTTCCAGCGCCAGGCGCTGACCGGCGTGCATGTGCTGATCACCGCCGGCCCGACCCAGGAAAACATCGATCCGGTGCGCTACATCACCAACCACAGTTCCGGAAAGATGGGCTTCGCCCTCGCCGAGGCGGCGGTGGAAGCCGGCGCACGGGTGACCCTGGTCACCGGCCCGGTGCACCTGCCGACGCCCGACCGGGTGCAGCGCGTCGACGTGGTCAGCGCCCGCGACATGCTGGCCGCCTGCGAGGCGGCAATGCCCTGCGACCTGCTGATCGCCTCCGCGGCGGTCGCCGACTACCGCCCGGAAGTGGTCGCCGCGCACAAACTGAAGAAAGACCCTACCAGCGGCGAGGGCTTGCTCTTGCAGCTGGTGCGCAATCCCGACATTCTCGCCACCCTCGCACAGCGCGAGGATCGTCCCTTCAGCGTGGGCTTCGCCGCAGAAACCGAAAACCTGCTGGACTATGCTGCACGCAAGCTGAAGGACAAGAACCTCGACCTGATCGTCGCCAACGACGTGGCCAACCCCTCGATCGGCTTCAACAGCGACGAGAACGCGATCACGGTGATCGACCGCGACCTGCATCCGAGCACCTTCGCCCAGACCAGCAAGGGCAAGATCGCTCGCCAGCTGATCGCCTTCATCGCCGACCGCCTCAACCAGCAATGAGTTACTGATGCACTCTCTCCAAGCCAAGATCCTCGACCCCCGCCTGGGCTCCGACTTCCCGCTCCCGCAGTACGCCACGCCGGGCTCGGCCGGCCTCGACCTGCGCGCCATGCTCAAGGAAGACACCGTCCTCGGCCCGGGCCAGACCCTGCTGATTCCCACCGGCCTGTCCATCTACATCGCCGATCCCGGCCTCGCCGCCCTGGTCCTGCCGCGCTCCGGTCTGGGCCACAAGCACGGCATCGTGCTGGGCAACCTGGTCGGCCTGATCGACTCGGACTACCAGGGCGAGCTGATGGTGTCCTGCTGGAACCGCGGCGAGTCGCCGTTCACCATCGCCGTCGGCGAGCGCATCGCGCAGTTGGTACTGGTGCCGGTGGTGCAGGCGCATTTCGAGCTGGTCGAGCAGTTCGACGAAAGCCAGCGCGGCGCCGGCGGCTTCGGCCATTCCGGCAGCCACTGACCCCGAACACAGGACGAGACGCCGAGGAGACGCGGCATGAAGCTTTTCCAGCGCACCGCCAAGGATGGGAACGAGTTGGGCGACCTGCTCGAACCGGAAAAGAAGCCGCGCAAGGCAGCGTCCGAACGCGCTGACGGCAAGGACCTGCTGCCCGGCATAGGCGCCAGCCTGCTGGGCGTGGCGGCCGCCGGCGCCCTGCTCTGGTTCGGCGTCTTCGGCGGCGCCGGTGAGGCACAGCAGCGCCAGTTGGACGCGGCCTGGGCCGAAGGCCAGGCCGGCGCCTTGCGCCAGGCCTTGCAGCAACTCGCCGCCGACACCCGCACCGCCGCGGCCAGCCCCCTCGCCCTCGAAGCCCTGCAAAGCGGCGACGCCGCCCGCATCGAGGCCGCCCAGCGCAGCCTGCTGGCCTGGGACGGCGTGGTCGATGCCCACCTGAACGCGCCCGGTCAGGCCACCCAGGACAACGACAGCCCCGGCCCGGTCAGCTTCGCCGCCCTGGATATCCTGCACCGGGTGGAAAGTGGCCAGAACGTCGTCGCCGAAGCCTACAAGGTCGGCCAGCGCTGGCTGCTGTACAGCGCCGCGCCGGTGCGCGGCGCCGACCAGAGCCTGCAAGGCACGCTGCTGCTGGCGGTCGACCTGCAACGGCTGCTGCGCGCCCTGCCGCCCTTGCCGGGCGATGCCGGCCAGGTGCAACTGGTCCAGCAGTTCTCCGGCGCACCGGCCCAGGTGCTGCTGCAACGCGGTACGCCGGCGCCGGGCAAGGGTGCGCAAGCGCTGGACAGCGGCAATCCGAACTGGAAACTGAACTACACGCCCGGCAGCGTCGCCTCGACCCAGGCCTCGCCGCTGCTGCTGGCACTCGCGGCGCTGCTGGCGCTGCTCGGCGGCATCCTCGGCGCCTACCTCACCCGTTCGTCGCTGTTGCGCCGCCTGCACCAGGATGTCCTGACCCTCGGTCAGTATCTTCAGGAACTCGGCGGGCAACGCACTGCCAAACCCCCTGTGCCTAGCCTGCCGGGCTTCGCCCCGCTGATCCAGGCATTGGCCCGCCAGCCGCGGCGCAAGCCGGAGCCGACCAGCGCGCCCAGCCCTGCCAAGGCAGCGCCGGTGGCGCCGGTGGCGGTGGCGGTGGCGAAAGCGCCTCCTCGCGAGGAGCCGGCATTGGCAGATCCGTTGTTCCAGAACACCGACATTCTGGATATCGACATTCTCGATGAAGACCAGGACCTCCTGGGATTGGAGCAAACCCCCATCATGAGCACTGCAAAAGCACCGACGCTGCCCGCCAGCATCTTCCGCGCCTACGACATCCGCGGCGTGGTAGGCGATACCCTCACCGCCGAGACCGCCTACTGGATCGGTCGCGCCATCGGCTCGGAAAGTCTCGCCCGCGGCGAACCGTGCGTCGCTGTCGGCCGCGATGGCCGCCTGTCCGGTCCCGAACTGGTCAAGCAGCTGATCCAGGGCCTGGTGGACTGCGGTTGCCAGGTCAGCGACGTGGGCATGGTGCCTACCCCGGTGCTGTACTACGCGGCCAACGTGCTCGAGGGCAAGTCCGGGGTGATGCTGACCGGCAGCCACAACCCGCCGGACTACAACGGCTTCAAGATCGTGGTCGCCGGCGAGACCCTGGCCAACGAGCAGATCCAGGCCCTGCGCGAGCGCATCGAGAAAAACGACCTGGCATCCGGCGTCGGCAGCGTAGAGCAGGTCGACATCCTGCCGCGCTACTTCAAGCAGATCCGCGACGACATCGCCATGGCCAAGCCGATGAAGGTGGTGGTCGACTGCGGCAACGGCGTGGCCGGGGTGATCGCCCCGCAGCTGATCGAGGCCCTGGGCTGCAGCGTGATCCCGCTGTACTGCGAGGTCGACGGCAACTTCCCGAACCACCATCCGGACCCGGGCAAGCCGGAGAACCTGAAGGATCTGATCGCCAAGGTCAAGGCCGAGAACGCCGACCTGGGCCTGGCCTTCGACGGCGACGGCGATCGCGTCGGCGTGGTCACCAATACCGGTACCATCATCTATCCGGACCGTCTGCTGATGCTGTTCGCCAAGGACGTGGTCTCGCGCAACCCGGGGGCCGACATCATCTTCGACGTCAAGTGCACCCGCCGCCTGATCGCCCTGATCAGCGGCTACGGCGGCCGTCCGGTGATGTGGAAGACCGGCCACTCGCTGATCAAGAGGAAGATGAAGGAAACCGGCGCCCTGCTGGCCGGCGAGATGAGCGGCCACGTGTTCTTCAAGGAGCGCTGGTTCGGCTTCGACGATGGCATCTACAGCGCCGCCCGCCTGCTGGAAATCCTCAGCCAGGACCAGCGTGACAGCGAGCACGTGTTCTCGGCCTTCCCGAGTGACATTTCCACCCCGGAAATCAACATCACCGTCACCGAGGACAGCAAGTTCGCCATCATCGAGGCGCTGCAACGCGACGCCCAATGGGGCGAAGGCAACATCACCACCCTCGACGGCGTGCGGGTCGACTACCCCAAAGGCTGGGGCCTGGTACGCGCCTCCAACACCACTCCCGTGCTGGTCCTGCGCTTCGAAGCGGACACCGAGGAAGAGCTGGAGCGCATCAAGACCGTCTTCCGTAACCAACTGAAGGCAGTGGATTCCTCGCTGCCCGTGCCCTTCTGACATGTCGGAGCTCCCCATGACCCTGAGTCGCGATGACGCCGCCCAGGTTGCCAAGGTCCTTTCCGAGGCCCTGCCCTACATCCGCCGCTTCGTCGGCAAGACGCTGGTGATCAAGTACGGCGGCAACGCCATGGAGAGCGAGGAGCTGAAGGCCGGCTTCGCCCGCGACGTGGTGCTGATGAAAGCGGTCGGCATCAACCCGGTGGTGGTGCATGGCGGCGGCCCGCAGATCGGCGACCTGCTCAAGCGCCTGTCGATCGAGAGCCACTTCATCGACGGCATGCGCGTCACCGACGCGGCGACCATGGACGTGGTGGAGATGGTCCTCGGCGGCCAGGTGAACAAGGACATCGTCAATCTGATCAACCGCCACGGCGGCAGCGCCATCGGCCTGACCGGCAAGGACGCCGAGCTGATCCGCGCGAAGAAGCTCACCGTGACCCGCCAGACCCCGGAGATGACCAAGCCGGAGATCATCGACATCGGCCATGTGGGCGAAGTCACCGGGGTCAACGTCGGACTGCTGAACATGCTGGTCAAGGGCGACTTCATTCCGGTGATCGCGCCGATCGGCGTGGGCAGCAACGGCGAGTCCTACAACATCAACGCCGACCTGGTGGCCGGCAAGGTGGCGGAAGCGCTGAAGGCCGAGAAACTGATGCTGCTGACCAACATCGCCGGCCTGATGGACAAGCAGGGCCAGGTGCTGACCGGGCTGTCCACCGAACAGGTCAACGAGCTGATCGCCGACGGCACCATCTACGGCGGCATGCTGCCGAAGATCCGCTGCGCCCTGGAAGCGGTACAGGGCGGCGTGACCAGCGCGCACATCATCGATGGCCGGGTGCCGAATGCCGTGCTGCTGGAAATCTTCACCGACAGCGGCGTCGGCACCCTGATCAGCAACCGCAAGCGTCACTGATCGCCCGGCCATGGCGCGCTCCGGCGCGCCATGGCGGTTCTCCCTTAGCGTCGCGCGGCCAGCGCGAAGGCCTGCTCCAGCGGGCTCGCACCCTCGCTGCGGAAGGTCGCCGGGCTCACTCCCGTCCAGCGCTTGAACGCGCGCCTGAAACTGCGGATGTCACGGTATCCCACTTCCTCGGTGATGCGTTCGATGGACATCCCGGGGTTGCCCAGCAGGCTCATCGCCCGCCCTCGTCGCACCTGTTCCAGCAACGCCTCGAAGGTCAGCCCGTGTTCGGCCAGCCGGCGCCGCAGGGTGCGGCTGCTCATGTTCAGTTCGGCGGAAATCCTTTCGATCTGGCTGCCCAGGCTGAGGTCGCGGGCGATGGCCCGTTCCACCGCCTGGACCAGGTCGAGTTTCCGGTGCACCTGGGTGCTTTCCTGCTCCAGCAGGGCCAGCGCCTGGCGTAACGCCGGCAGGTTGTGGTTGGGCAGGCGCATGTCCAGCCAGTGGCTGGCGATCGCCATGCGGTTGTGCAGGCAGCCGAAGCGTACCTGGGGCCCCAGCAGGCGCAGGTACTCGCCCGCGTAGGGCGGAGCGGCATGGATGAGTTCGATGCCCAGCGGTTCGAACGCCGGGCTGACCAGGGCACGCCCATACACCAGCAGGCTGGCGAAGAACTCCTCGATGGCAAACACCTGCACCTCACTGCTGGGCAGGTGGCATTCGACCTCGACGAAGAAGGTTTCGCCCTGCTGGTAGACGCTGGAGGTGACGATCCCGCCCGAGCTGTGCTGGTAGCGCACGCCGATGTCGAACGCGTCGCGCAGGGTCCGGCACAGCGACAGCACATGGCCCAGCAGGCCAAGGGTGCCGAGCACGTTCTGGTGTCCGACCCACAGCCCCAGCCCCCGCTCCGGCAGGGCCTGGAGGGCACGCTGGATCATGCTCACGGCCTGGCGGTAGGAGATGCGCTGGGTAGGGTCCTGCAGGTCTTCGACGGTGAAGCCCAGGCCCCGGCACAGCCGCGCGGGATCGACGCCATGGCCTTCGACCACCTCGGCCAGCGTCTGCAGCAGGAAGGTGGATACCTGGGCGAGTTCGTAGCGCGCATCGGCGGCATTGTTGTGCATGGGCGAAATCCTGAGCCGGTCTCGGCTTCGTTCTTGTTCTGGCGGTGGATCGCGACATGGGATGAGCGTCCCATCATATAGCGTTCCGCACAGATGTAACAAAGCATTGCACGGTGTCCGCAAATCCCCCCCTCGCTGACCGTCAATGCCCTGCCTCGGCCTGTCGATAGGGCTTATTCCTATGCCGTACCCCGAGCCACGCCAAACAATAATAAGAGCCCGCCCATGAATCCGACCCACCCCCGCAGGCCCCTGCGCCTGGCCGCCTGCGTCACCCTCGCCTTCAGCTGCTGCACCCATGCCAGCGAAGGCGGCGTGGACAACATAGGTCCAGGAACCGACGGTTTCTTCACCCTGCCACTGGACGTCGACAACCTCCCGGACCACATGTTCGCCTTCAACGTCTACTACAACCACTACGAAGCCAGGAAGCTGAACATCAGCTCCTTCGGCGGCAAGGTGTCCGACGTGAAGATCAGCTCGGATGCGATCATCCCTCGCCTGGACTACCTGAGCCCGCTGCGGATCTTCGGCGGGCGCCTGGGCGGCTACATCGCCCAGCCCTATCTCCGCCAACGGGTGGCCGCGTTCGGCCTGAGCGACGAACGGGAAAGCATGGGCGACACCACCTTCGCGCCAATCATCCTCTGGGACATGGGCAAGGACCTGACCCTGGCCGCCGCCGTGGAGGTCACCGTGCCCACCGGCAAGTACGATGCCGAGCGGCTGGCCAACACCAGCAACAACTTCTACACCTACAAGCCGCTGTTCTCCTTCACCTGGCTGCCCACCGAACGCACCGAGCTGTCGCTGAAGGCCACCTACAGCTTCAACATGGAAAACCACGACACCGACTATCGCTCGGGGCAGATCTTCCATTTCGACTATTCCGCCAGCTATCGGGTGACCGACAACCTGCGCCTCGGCCTGAACGGCTACTACCTCAAGCAGACCACCGACGACAAACAGAACGGCGAGACCGTACGGGTGTTCGGTTTCGGCGAGGAAGTCGACGACGGCGTACGCGGCCAGGTCTTCGCCATCGGCCCGGCCGTGCACCTGACCTTCCTCAAGTACGCCAGCGCGGAGATCCGCTGGGCCAAGGAATTCGACGTGGAGAACCGCCCCGAAGGCGACATGCTCTGGGCCAAGCTGACCATTCCGTTCGAACTCTGAGGCATCGGAACGAAGCGGCAGCCCGGTATCCGCGGGCTGCCGCCATCGACTAGGAAAAGCGCCAGGCGTCCTAGGCGTAAACCGGCCAGCGCTCGACGATCCGCCCGCCGCGCAGCGCCAGCAGGTCGCCGAATTGCAGCAGCACCGACTCGCTCTGGGTCGGCCGCAGGAAGACCTGGTCGTCCACCTCCAGGCCCACCGAAGGCGAGCCGTTGACCATTTCCTGGTTCGAGCTGCGCCCGTAGATGCCGTTGCTGCGCAGTCCCTCGGGCGAGGCGAAGTCGGCCATCCAGTTGCCGCCGTAGATGAAGAAGGTGCCGCGCTGGTTGGGGTCCCACCAGGAAAACAGCCGGGACTTGCCGTCCAGCGCCGGGATCTGCACCGCGCCGGTGCTCTTGAGTACCGGCGTGGCGATGTAGACGGCCGGCACATGCTCGGCCAGGGACGCCAGGTCGTAGTGGCTCGGCTTGAGCATGGCGGTGCCCACCGAGACCTCGCTGCTCAGCGTTTCCTTCTCGTGCATGCGATAGCTGGGGCTGCCGGCGGTATTCAGGGTCAGCTGTGGTGTCCACAGCGCGGCGAAGCGCTGGCGGGCGAAGTCGACATGTCCCTGGTAGAGCGCCATGACCTTGGCGAACAGCTCCTCGGGCGAACCGAGGATGCCCGGCACACCCATTCCGACGAAGGGGTCGTAGCCCATGAAGCCGGCGAACTCCAGGTGCTGCGGATGCGCCGCGATCAGCGCCAGCAATTCACCCAGCGCGGCCTGGTCGGCCACCCCGCCGCGATGCAGGCCGACGTCCAGTTCGATGTTGACGCGCATCCGGGTCCCCAGCCCCTGGGCCAGCGCCAGGTACTGACGCAAGCGCTGCGGCGTATCGATCAGCCATTGCAACTGCCGCGCCGGGTCGAACGCGCCCTTGTGCTCGCGGTAGAACAGTTCCGCCGAACGCACCGGCAACGGCTTGCCGAGGAGGATGTCGGCATCCGGAAAAGCGACTGCGTCGTGGTTGAGGAACGGTTGGTGGAAGGACATCAGCCGCCGGGTGCCGGCGCGCCTGGCGATGTACGCCAGCAGGCCGGGCGAGGGCAGCGACTTCTCCACCAGCCGCAGATGCTTGCCGCCGCGGCGGACCGAACGCATCACCACATCGATGTTGTGGTCCAGGCGATCGAGGTCGATGAGCAGCACCGGGCACATCGGGCCATTGGCCTTGAGTTCGCGGTTCAGCGTGCGGAAATAGTCGTCGTACGGCCCGCCACGGTCGGCGGGACGCATCCAGGCGGCAGTTCCCGCCAGCAGCAAGCCGGCCCCGAGGCCGGCGAACATGAACTTGCGTCGATTCACGGCGTCGCTCCTTTCAGGTCACGCCCAGGATGGAAGAGAGGTGCGCATTGAGGAACCGCCCGCGGGGATCCAGCGCCTGGCGCACCTCGGCGAACGCCTTCCAGCGCGGATAAAGCCCCTGTAACTGTTGCGCGTTGAGGCCATGCAGCTTGCCCCAGTGCGGACGCCCGGCGTATTTCCAGAAGATCGGTTCCACCGCGGCGAAGAAGTTGTGGTGGTCCATGCTGTAGTGCTGATGCACGGAAATGGAACAACTGTCGCGGCCCTCGAACATGCTCAGGGGAATGTCGTCGGCCTTCACGTAGCGGTACTCGATGGGAAACCAGGTGCGCAGGTCCTTGTCGCGGATCAGCGCGAGGATTTCCCGCAGGCAGGCGGGGCCATGCTCGGCGGGGACCGAATACTCCATCTCGTTGAAGCGCACGTTGCGCACGTTGGCGTAGACCGCATAGGAATCGTCGACCCGCTCGTCGAAGCGGGCGAAGTGGCGCAGGCTGTTGAGCAGGGTACGGCGGGTCTCCGGGAAGTCGCTGAGGTACTTGTCGAGACCTTCGATCAGGCCGACGAACTCGTTGCCGCCTTCCTTCGCCGGGTCCAGGGGCGGGGTCTTCGGCTCGTCGGTCTCGTTGAGGGCGATCGACAGGGCGTAGTCGGAGTGGGTCACCACCAGCATCTCCCAGTGCTGGTTCTCGCGCGTGTTCTTCTCCACGTCCTCCAGCAATTCCTCGGTCCGGGCGATCCACTGCCGTTCACGCAGGCGGTAGGCCGCGCGGTTCTGCAGGCGCACCCGGGTCACGACGCCCAGCGCCCCCAGCGAGACCCGCGCGGCATCGAACACCTCCACGTTGCGCTTGGCGTCGCACTCGAGCACCTCGCCGCTCGCGGTGACCAGTTGCAGACCGCGAACCTGAGCGGAATAGGAACCGAAGCCGACCCCGGTGCCATGGGTGGAAGTAGCGATGGCGCCAGCCAGGGTCTGGTAATCGATGTCGGCCATGTTCACCAGCGCCTGGCCGATCTCCTTGAGCGGAGCGCCCATCTGCGACATCGGCGTACCGCCGCCGAACTCGGCCTGGAGGGTCGCGCTGTCGTGGCTGAGCAAGCCGCTGAAGTAGGCGAGTGAGAGCAGGGTGCCGTCGGTCGGGACCAACGCGCTGAACGAATGGCCGGAGCCCACCGGGCGGATCCTGCCGGACGCCTGGCGGATGATCCGGACCAGTTCGTCGAGGTCTTTCGGTGCCTCCCGCGCCAGGGGCAGGCAGCTTTGCGCGCCGGACCAGTTGCGCCAGGGAATCAGGCGCGGTGCGCGGAGCAACTCCGCCAGCGCGGGGTTTTCCACCATGGCGGCGAACGCACCGAGCGCTCCCGCCCGTTGCAGGAGCTGGCGTCGCGACAGATGACTTGGCATGCCGGTATCCCCTATCGGTCCTGCGCTGCGGACATGAAATCGATCAAAGCCCGGAACTGCTCTTCCGAGCACTGCATGCACATGCCCATGGGCGGCATGCCCTTGTAGCCGTTGATGCTGTGGTCCAGCAGGGTGTCGATGCCCTGCGCCAGGCGTGGCGCCCAGGCAGCGGCATCGCCGGTCAGCGGCGCGCCGGAGGCGGGATTGGCGTGACAGAGCTTGCAACTGGCGGAATACACCTGCGCCAACGCAGGGTCCGCAGGGACACGCTGGGAATCGGCGGCCCGCGCCGGTGGCTCCGTGGATTCTCCGCAGGCCACCAGCATCAGGCCCAGGGCAAGCAGCAACCCCGGGCGGCAAAGGCGCGAGTTGCCCGGTCCGGGGCGGAGCGTGGACGACATGGTGTTCCTCTCTCGTTGCGCACGGCGTGCGTTCTCGTCGAACAACACTAAGGCCGCGACGCCCCGAGGATGAGGGCAATGCGGGCCAGCGACGGGGGGTTCTGCGGCCAGCCCTTTCGCACCGCGCGATGGCGGTCTAGAGTCGATGTCTGCAGCAGCGTCGAGGAGCCGGCATGAGCAGCGCAGCACAGCGCCAGAACTACACCTTCTTCCATTCCCTGCGGGTTCGCTGGGCGGAGGTCGATCCGCAGGGCATCGTCTTCAACGGCAACTACCTGACCTATCTAGACGTCGCCACCACCGAGTACTACCGCCAGCTCGGCATGTCCTACCCGGCCGACCTGCTGCGCGGCGGAGGCGACCTGTTCGCGGTGAAGAGCACCCTGGAATACCGCGCCCCGGCGCATTTCGACGACTGGCTGGACATCGGCACCCGCGTGGCGCGGCTGGGGCGCAGCAGCCTGGTTTTCGAGCTGGGCATCTGGCGCGACGAGCAGCTGCTCACCGTCGGCGAGCTGGTCTACGTCTATGCGGATGCGAACGAGCGACAGAGCCAGCCCGTACCGGACTGGCTGCGCGAGAAGATCAGGGCGTTCGAGCGACAGTCGCCAGTGGAGTCAGGGACTCACGCCGAGTAGCTGGGAGAGCCGCGCGCGGTCGGCGGCATAGGTTCTTTCCGCCTCTTCGCGGGCCTTCTGGAAGCGCCCGATCTCACCCTGCAGGCGCTTTTCCTCCTGCTTGAGATCGTCCAGCTGGTCCACCAGCGCCTGCGCCACCGGACGTCCGGCACGCTCCTGGTTGGCCGCCTGGCCTTGCAGGTTGGCCTGTTGCAGCTTGAGCGACTGCAGGTTGCCGCGCGCCACGCTGCTCAGCCCGTCCAGTTCCGCCAGGCGCCGTTCGCGAGCGCGGTCGACGTCCTCGAGGCTGGAATACAGGCGCAGCAACTGCGCATCGGAACTGGCCTGGGCCTGGGCCGCCTTGCGCTGCCGCAGCTCCTCGGCGGTCGGCGCCGGCGGTACGGTGCGGATCACCCGGCCCTGGTCGTTGAGGACCTGGTAGCCCTTGCCGATGTACTGCGGCGGCACACCCTGGCGGTCGAGCACCACCACGCCCTTGTCGTTGACGTAGCGGTAAAGCTCCACCGCTCCGCCCGGCGCCGCCTGGGCGCCGAAGGAAAGCCCCTGGAGCACCAGCCCCAGGGCCATCAGGCAACGCATTACATCCTGTCCGACCATGCCAGTCCCTTGTGAAAGGTTCAGATACCGTATTGGGCGCGATAGGCCTCTACCGCCGGCAGATGCTTCTTCAGTTCAGCATCTTCGGCAAGATATTCCAGCACCTGCTCCAGGGAAACGATGCTCACCACCGGCATGCCGAAGTCGCGCTCGACCTCCTGGATCGCCGACAGCTCGCCCTTGCCGCGCTCCTGGCGGTTCAGCGCGATCAGCACGCCCGCCGCCCTGGCGCCCTGGGCGTCGATGATCTGCATCACTTCGCGGATCGCGGTGCCGGCGGTGATCACGTCGTCGATGATCAGCACCCGGCCGCTCAGCGGCGCGCCGACCAGCGTGCCGCCTTCGCCGTGGTCCTTGGCTTCCTTGCGGTTGAAGCACCAGGGCAGGTCGCGCTGGTGCTGCTCGGCGAGGGCCACCGCGGTGGTGGCGGCCAGGGGAATGCCCTTGTAGGCCGGGCCGAACAGGACGTCGAAGTCGATTCCGCTGTCGATCACCGCCTCGGCGTAGAAGCGTCCCAGGCGGGCCAGAGCCAGGCCGCTGTCGAACAGGCCGGCATTGAAGAAATAGGGGCTGGTGCGCCCGGACTTGAGGGTGAACTCACCGAAGCGCAGAACCCCGCGCTCGATGGCGAAACGAATGAAATCGCGCTGATACGCCTGCATGAATGACACCAAGCCGCATGAATTTAGCTAAACCGTTTGAGCTCGGGTATCATACACGCACGTGATTTTGGGGGCCATTTATGCGGATCATCAGTGTGAACGTGAATGGTATTCAGGCTGCGGCCGAGCGCGGTTTGCTCAGTTGGCTGCAAGCACAGAATGCCGACGTGATCTGCTTGCAGGACACCCGAGCCTCCGCCTTCGATCTGGATGACCCGTCCTTCCAACTGGACGGCTACTTCCTTTATGCCTGCGATGCCGAGCTACCCGAACAGGGCGGTGTCGCACTCTACAGCCGTTTGCAGCCCAAAGCTGTGATCAGCGGCTTAGGTTTCGAAACGGCCGATCGTTACGGGCGCTACCTGCAAGCCGACTTCGACAAGGTGAGTATCGCCACCCTGCTGCTGCCTTCCGGGCAGAGCGGAGACGAGAGCTTGAACCAGAAATTCAAGTTCATGGACGACTTCACCCATTACTTGAGCAAGCAGCGTCGCAAGCGCCGCGAATACATCTACTGCGGCTCGCTGTACGTCGCCCATCAGAAGATGGACGTGAAGAACTGGCGCGAATGCCAGCAGATGCCGGGCTTCCTCGCGCCCGAACGGGCCTGGCTGGACGAAGTGTTCGGCAACCTCGGCTATGCCGACGCCCTGCGCGAAGTCAGCCGCGAAGGCGACCAGTTCAGCTGGTGGCCGGACAGCGAACAGGCCGAGATGCTCAACCTCGGCTGGCGCTTCGACTACCAGGTGCTGACCCCCGGCCTGCGCCGCTTCGTGCGCAACGCCAAGCTGCCGCGCCAGCCGCGCTTCTCCCAGCATGCGCCGCTGATCGTCGACTACGACTGGCAATTGAGCATCTGAGCCCTGTCAGACACGAAAAAGCCGGCGCATGCGCCGGCTTTTCTATTCCACGTGCGGCCTACTTGATCAGCCGCAGGCAGAACGGATAGCGATAGGCCTTGCCTTCGTTGGCCTTGATGCCGGCGATGATGGTCAACACCAGCGCCGCCAGGCAGACCAGGCCGAGCAGGAAGAAGCCGATCACCACCAGCATCAGCAGGAAGCTGACGAACATCGCCAGCGCCACGGTGATCTGGAAGTTCAGCGCTTCCTTGCCCTGGGCGTCGACGAACGGATCGCTCTCGCGCTTGAGTTGCCAGACGATCAGCGGCCCGAGCAGGCTGCCGAAGGGAAACACCAGGCCGATGAATGCCGCGAAATGGCAGAACATCGCCCATTGCCGGGCTTCCTGGCCGGGGGTCGCGGCGACCTCTTCGGATACATCGTTCATGTAGCGCTCCTTCTCCGGGGCCCGGCAGGCAGTGCCGGGCGTCTGCTCATTCGGCCAGCGCGGCGCGCTGAAGTTCGAACAGCTCCTGCATGCCCTGCTGGGCCAGTTCGAGCATGGCGTTCAGCTCGGCGGGACGGAACGGCGCGCCTTCGGCGGTTCCCTGCACCTCGATGAAGCCGCCGGCATCGGTCATCACTACGTTCAGGTCGGTTTCCGCGGCGGAATCCTCCAGGTAGTCCAGGTCGAGGACCGGCACGCCCTGGTAGATGCCCACGGAAACGGCGGCGACCATCTGCTTCAGCGGATTGCCCTTGAGCGCGCCACGCTTCTTCAGCACCGCCAGGGCGTCGATCAGCGCCACGGTGGCGCCGGTGATCGAGGCGGTGCGGGTGCCGCCGTCGGCCTGGATCACGTCGCAGTCGATGTACAGGGTGTTCTCGCCGAGCTTGCTGAGGTCCAGCGCCGCTCGCAGGGAACGGCCGATCAGGCGCTGGATCTCCAGGGTACGACCGCCCTGCTTGCCGCGGCTGGCCTCGCGCTGGTTACGCTCGCCGGTGGAGCGCGGCAGCATGCCGTACTCGGCGGTCAGCCAACCCTGGCCCTGGCCCTTGAGGAAGCGCGGCACCCCGGACTCGGCGCTGACGGTGCAGATCACCTTGGTATCGCCGAACTCGACCAGCACCGAACCTTCTGCGTGCTTGGTGTAATGGCGGGTGATGCGGATCGGGCGCAGCTGGTCGGCGGCACGGCCACTGGGACGATTCATCGTGGATATCCTGTACTGAGAAAGCGGAATTGGCCGCCATTATAGAGGCCAGCCCGGGCTCTCAACCACCGTCGGCGTGCGGGCCCCGCCGGACGTGGGTTACAATGCCCGGCTCGAATCACGGCAGCCGCGCGCGTCCGGCGCCGAACGCACTCCCCACACGACTATCGAGGTAGACCCATGGTGCACAGCATGACCGCCTTCGCCCGCGTCGAGCAGGCCGGTACCCACGGCACCCTGAGCTGGGAGCTGCGCTCGGTCAACCACCGTTACCTGGAGCCCCACCTGCGCCTGCCCGACGCCTTCCGCGACCTCGAAGGCGCGGTGCGCGAGGCGCTGCGCCAGGGCCTGTCGCGTGGCAAGGTGGAATGCACCCTGCGCTTCGCCGAGGAAACCGCCGGCAAGAGCCTGCAGGTCGACCAGGAGCGCGCCCGCCAACTGGTCGCCGCCGCCGAAGGCGTAGCCGCCCTGATCCGCCAGGCGGCGCCTCTCGATCCGCTCGCCGTGCTGGCCTGGCCCGGCGTACTGGTGGCCGACTCGGCCGATCCGCAGGCGCTCAACGCCGCCGCCCTGGAAGCCTTCGGCCAGGCCCTGGAGCAACTCAAGGCCGGCCGCTCGCGCGAAGGCCAGGAGCTGGCGAAGCTGCTCAACGATCGGCTCGACGCGATGCTGGTGGAAGTCGGCAACCTGCGCGAACTGGTGCCAACCATGCTGGCCAACCAGCGGCAGAAGATCCTCGACCGCTTCGCCGAACTCAAGGCCGAACTCGATCCGCAGCGCCTGGAGCAGGAACTGGTCCTGCTGGCGCAGAAGAGCGATGTCGCCGAGGAACTGGACCGCCTCGCCACCCACGTCGGCGAGGTCCGCCGGGTCCTCAAGGCCGGCGGCGCCGCCGGTCGGCGCCTGGACTTCCTGATGCAGGAACTCAACCGGGAAGCCAACACTCTAGGCTCCAAGGCGTTCGACCCGCGCTCGACCCAGGCGGCGGTCAACCTCAAGGTCCTGATCGAGCAGATGCGCGAGCAGGTCCAGAACATCGAATGACCGGCGGGCGCCTCCGCCCGATCTCTTTCCAACCCGTACGAAGCACCAGGAACACCTCATGTCCGGCACCCTGTACATCGTTTCCGCTCCCTCCGGCGCCGGCAAGACCAGCCTGGTGAAGGCCCTGCTCGACGCCGCCCCCGAGGTCCGCGTGTCCGTCTCCCATACCACCCGCGGCATGCGTCCGGGCGAGGTGGACGGGGTCAACTACCACTTCACCAGCCGCGAGGAATTCCTCGCCATGCTCGAACGCAACGAGTTCCTCGAGCACGCCGAAGTCTTCGGCAACCTCTACGGCACCTCGCAGCGCTGGGTCGAGAAAACCCTCGCCGAAGGCCTCGACCTGATCCTCGAGATCGACTGGCAGGGCGCCCAGCAGGTGCGCCGGCTGATGCCCGAGGCCCAATCGATCTTCATCCTCCCGCCGAGCCAGGAAGCCCTGCGCCAGCGCCTGACCAACCGCGGCCAGGACAGCGACGAGGTGATCGAGCGGCGCATGCGCGAAGCCGTCAGCGAAATGAGCCACTACGTGGAGTACGATCACCTGGTGATCAACGACGATTTCGCCCACGCCCTGGACGACCTCAAGGCGATCTTCCGCGCCCGCCAGTTGCGCCAGGACGCCCAGCAGCAACGCCACGCCGAACTGCTCGGTCGTCTGCTCGCCTAAATCGGCTCTTCCATAAAGATTGGCGATTTTTTAGACTATTCAGTCCGCCCGGCAAACGTCGGGCTCACTTTTCGTTACGAGGAACACCATGGCCCGCGTCACCGTTGAAGACTGCCTGGACAACGTCGATAACCGTTTCGAGCTGGTCATGCTCGCCACCAAGCGCGCCCGTCAGCTGGCTACCGGCGGCAAGGAGCCGAAAGTGGCCTGGGAAAACGACAAGCCGACCGTCGTCGCCCTGCGCGAGATCGCTTCCGGCCTGGTCGATGAGAACGTCGTCCAGCAGGAAGACATCGTCGAGGACGAACCGCTGTTCGCAGCGTTCGACGACGAGGCCAACACCGAGGCCCTGTAAGCCATGGCCTCGGCTCGACGTCGCCTGCGAGCGCCGCAACCCGCCTACGGGCAGGGGGTGAACCCTTGCCGGGCATAGACGCCTTCGCCGACAGACTGTCGAGCTACCTCGGGCCGGACCAGGTCAACCTGGTCCGCCGCGCCTACTACTACGCCGAGCAGGCCCACGACGGGCAACGCCGCCGCAGCGGCGAGCCGTACGTGACCCACCCGCTGGCGGTCTCCAACATCCTCGCCGACATGCACATGGACCATCAGAGCCTGATGGCCGCGATGCTGCACGACGTGATCGAGGACACCGGCATCGCCAAGGAAGCGCTCACCGCGCAGTTCGGCGAGACGGTTTCGGAACTGGTCGACGGGGTCAGCAAGCTGACCCAGATGAACTTCGAGACCAAGGCCGAGGCCCAGGCCGAGAACTTCCAGAAGATGGCCATGGCCATGGCCCGCGATATCCGCGTGATCCTGGTCAAGCTGGCCGACCGCCTGCACAACATGCGCACCCTCGAGGTGCTGTCCGGCGAGAAGCGCCGGCGCATCGCCAAGGAAACCCTGGAAATCTACGCGCCCATCGCCAACCGCCTGGGCATGCACACCATGCGCGTGGAGTTCGAGGACCTCGGTTTCAAGGCCATGCACCCGATGCGCGCCGAGCGCATCCGCCAGGCGGTGAAGAAGGCCCGCGGCAACCGCCGCGAGATCGTCGGCAAGATCCAGGAGTCGCTGGTCAACTGCCTCGCCCGCGAAGGCATGGAAGGCCAGGTGATCGGCCGCGAGAAGCACCTCTACAGCATCTACCAGAAGATGCGCGGCAAGCGTAAGGCGTTCAACGAGATCATGGACGTCTACGCCTTCCGCATCATCGTCGACAAGGTCGATACCTGCTATCGCGTACTGGGCGCCGTGCACAGCCTGTACAAGCCGTTCCCCGGACGCTTCAAGGACTACATCGCGATTCCCAAGGCCAACGGCTACCAGTCGCTGCATACCACCCTGTTCGGCATGCACGGGGTGCCCATCGAGATCCAGATCCGTACCCGCGAGATGGAGGAGATGGCCAACCACGGGATCGCCGCGCACTGGCTGTACAAGTCCAACGACGAGACGCCCAAGGGCACCCATGCCCGCGCCCGGCAATGGGTGAAGGGCGTGCTGGAACTGCAGCAGCGCGCCGGCAACTCGCTGGAATTCATCGAGAACGTGAAGATCGACCTGTTCCCGGACGAGGTCTACGTGTTCACGCCCAAGGGCCGCATCATGGAACTGCCCAAGGGTTCCACCGCGGTCGACTTCGCCTACGCGGTGCACACCGACGTCGGCAACAGTTGCATCGCCTGCCGCATCAACCGCCGCCTGGCGCCGCTCTCCGAGCCGTTGCAGAGCGGCCAGACGGTGGAAATCGTCACCGCCCCGGGCGCCCGGCCGAACCCGGCCTGGCTGAGCTTCGTGGTCACCGGCAAGGCGCGCACCCATATTCGCCATGCGCTCAAGCTGCAACGCCGCTCCGAGTCGATCAACCTCGGCGAGCGCCTGCTGAACAAGACCCTCACCGGCTTCGACAGCCACCTCGAGAAGATTCCCCAGGAACGCATCCAGGCCGTGCTCGCCGAGTACCGCATGGAAGTCTTCGAGGACCTGCTGGAAGAGATCGGCCTGGGCAACCGCATGGCCTACGTGGTCGCCCGCCGCCTGCTGTCCAGCGAGGGCGAGGAAGCGCCGAGCGCCGAGGGTCCGCTGGCGATCCGCGGCACCGAAGGCCTGGTCCTGAGCTACGCCAAGTGCTGCACGCCGATTCCCGGCGACCCGATCGTCGGCCACCTGTCCGCCGGCAAGGGCATGGTGGTGCACCTGGAAAGCTGCAAGAACATCAGCGAAGTACGCCACAACCCGGAAAAATGCATCCAGCTCAGCTGGGCCAAGGATGTCACCGGCGAATTCAATGTCGAACTGCGCGTCGAGCTGGAGCACCAGCGTGGCCTGATCGCCCTGCTCGCCACCAGCGTCAACGCGGCCGACGGCAACATCGAGAAGATCAGCATGGACGAGCGCGACGGTCGCATCAGCGTGGTCCAGCTGGTCGTCAGCGTGCACGATCGCGTCCACCTGGCCCGCGTCATCAAGAAGCTGCGCGCCCTCAAGGGAGTGATCCGGATCACCCGCCTGCGCAGCTGACCCGCTTTTTCCTGTGTCATCCGGCGCCCCCGCGCCCACTCGATTTCAGCAAGGAGTTCCCATGACCAAGACCGTTATCCACACCGACAACGCCCCGGCCGCCATCGGCACCTACTCCCAGGCCATCAAGGCCGGCAATACCGTCTACGTGTCCGGACAGATCCCGCTGGACCCGAAGACCATGGAACTGGTGGAGGGCTTCGAGGAGCAGACCGTCCAGGTGTTCGAGAACCTCAAGGCGGTGATCGAGGCTTCCGGCGGCTACCTGCACGACGTCGCCAAGCTGAACATCTTCCTCACCGACCTGTCGCACTTCGCCAAGGTCAACGAGATCATGGGCCGCTACTTCACCCAGCCCTACCCGGCGCGCGCCGCCATCGGCGTAGCCGCCCTGCCGAAGGGCGCACAGGTGGAAATGGACGCCATCGTCGTCCTCGAATAAGCCGGATGTTCGCGACGGGGCCCAAGGCCCCGTCGCTCTGCATGGAGTAGCACGATGCGCCGCGTGATTTTCCTCGCCGCAGCCGCCACCCTGCTGGCCGGCTGCGCCGGCACGGCCGATCCGTCCGGCACCTGGATCAACCAGGCCGCCATCGACGCCGCGAGCAAGGACGGCAAGCTGCGCGAGGCCCTGCTCGCCTATGGCCCGAACCTGGAATGGAAGCTCGACAGCAAGGCAGGCGAAGCCACCTTCAGCAACGGCTTCGAACTGGGCGAAGGGACCCTGAGCAAGAGCGATGACGAGCACTGGAAGGTTGCCTTCTATGGCGACGACAACCAGGAGAGCCTCGAACTGGACGGCAAGGAGCTGATCCAGCAGGCCAGCGCCAACGGCCCGGAACAGCGTTTCCGCCGTCTCGACCCGCAACCCGCGGCCAACAGCCCTGCCGGCAGCGGTTTCGAGCGGGCCTTGTACGGCAGCTATCTGAAGGGCAGCTGGAAGATCCGCGAAGGCCAGGGCCAGGGCGGCAAGGTCGAGTTCCAGGCCAATGGCCTGGTCAGCGGTCTGCCCGGCGCCGAACGCTACGCGCTGTGCCTGGCCGGCGATTGCGCGGCGATGAGCGGCGACAACGACAGCATCTGGCTGCAACAAGGCAACCGCGGCCGCGAACTGCTGTTCAGCCTCGACGACGACGAGCTGCAACTGTTCGAAGCGGTCAATACCGCCGGCGCCAACGAGATGCCCAGCTACGTGCCCGGCAAGCGCGTCTGGCTGCTGGAGCGCTGACGCCTCTCAGAGGGCGGCCAGCACCAGCCAGCCGCCCAGCGCCAGCAGCAGGACGCCGCACAGCCGGTCCAGCGCACCTACCCGCCGTTGCAACCAGCCGCGCCAGCGCGGCCTGTCCAGCAGGCGCACCAGCGCCATGTCCCAGCACAGCACCGCCAGGCTCATCCACGCCAGGCACAGGGCCAGCGCCCAGCCCGGCAGGCTGAAGCGCGCCAGCACGCCGAACAGCCCCGCATAGAAGATCGGCAGCTTGGGATTCAGGCTGCTCGCCAGCAGGCCGTCGCGCAGCCCGCGCAGATAGCCGCCGCGGGACGGGACGTCGCGCTGCGCCGGCATTTCCAGTCGCCTCTGCGCAAGCAGCGCCTGGCCCGCCAACCAGAGGAAGTACAGTCCGCCGAGCGCCTGCAGCCAGCGCAAGGCGCTGTGCGCCGAGTCCGGCACGCTGGCCAGCAGGCCGAGCACCAGCAGCATGCTCAGGAGGTTGGCCAGGGCGATGCCGGCGGCCACCCCGTCGGCCTGGCGCCGGCCGCGCAGCAGGGCGGCGCGTACCAACAGGAAGAAGTCCGGCCCCGGCGACAGCAGGGCAGCGAAATGGGTACTGGCGACAAGGACGAACGCGGCGAACATGAAGGCCCCTCGAAACGCGAAGGCCTCCAGTCTGTGCAGCGCGGCGGGCGCCGTATTGGAAAAAACTCAGGTCTTGGCGCTGCGCCGGAACTGCCCCGGAGTGACCCCGGTGAAACGCCGGAAGGTCGTGGAGAAGTGCGCCTGGTCGTAGAAGCCGAGGTGCTGGGCGAGTTCCGCCAGCGGCCGTTCTTCCAGCAACAGGCGCTTGGCCTGGCGCACCCGGCATTGCAGTTGGTAGGTATGCGGCGGCACGCCGTAGGCACGCCGGAAAGCCTCGATCAGGTGGCGCGGGTGGCGCTGCAGCAACTGCGCCAGCTGGTCCAGACCGAGCGCCTCGGTGGCATGCGCTTCCAGGTAATCGCGCAGGCGTGCGGTGGTTCCGCCGTCGCGGGGCGCCGCGGCCGCCGGGCGCAAGCCGCCGTGGCGCACGAAGACCTGTTCGAGCAAGGCCAGCAGGCGGCTTTCCAACCCCAATGCGTCGCTGCGCTGGAAGTCCTCGGCCAGTCGCGCCAGGCCAACCGCCACGCTGCCGTCGTCGGCCGGGTTCAGTTCGCGGAAGCCGCGCGGCAACTGTTTGCGGCCGAGCAGGCCGAGCAGGCGCGTTTCCTCGACATAGAGCATCCGGTAGACCAGCCGCTCGGATTCGGCGTGCCCGGTATGCGGCTCTTCCGGGTTCATCAGCGACAGGGTGCCGGCCGGCAGCGCATGGCGCCGCCCGCGGCACTGGTAGCCGCCGACGCCGTGGAGGATCGAGCCGATGGCGAAGGCCGAATGGCTGTGGCGGCCGAACGCCTGGCCGGAGAAGTCCGCATGGAACAGCTCCACGCCAGGCAGCCAGGGACGCGCCAACAACCGGTTGGCAGCCATCAGGCGTCCCCGAGCACCGCCGCATAGCCCTCGCGGTAGCTGGGATAGCGCGGCACCCAGCCGAGCGCCCGGGCGCGGCGGTTGCTGCAACGCTTGCTGCCGGCGCGGCGTACCGAATGTTCGTCGGCCCATTGGCTGACGCCCAGGCGCTGGCGCAGGTAGTCGACCACCTCGTGCATCGCCACGGGCGCGTCGTCGACACCGATGTAGCAGTCCTCCAGCGCCTGGCCGCCGGCATCGGCGCGCAACAGGAAGGCCAGCAGCCCGGCCGCATCGTCGGCGTGGATCCGGTTGGCATACAGCGGCGGCTCGCTGACCACCCGGTAACCCTGGCGCACCTGGTTGAGCAGCCATTCCCGCCCCGGACCGTAGATGCCGGCCAGGCGCACGCGGGTAGCCGGTATCCCGCTGTCCAGCGCGACCTGCTCGGCGTCGAGCATGATCCGTCCGGAATAGGCCTGGGAAAGCGCCGGCGACTCCTCGTCGATCCAGCCGCCATCGGTCTGCGCGTAGACCCCGGTGCTGGAGACGAACAGCAGGCGCCTGGGCCGCTGGCCGTGGGCCTGCAACCAGCCCAGCACATGGCGCAGGCCGTCGACGTAGGCGGCACGGTAGCCAGCCTCGTCGTGCTGACTGGCGGCGGCGCTGTACACCAGGTAGTCGAGCGGCTCGCTCGGCCACTGCGCGGGACACTCCGGAGCCTGCAGATCGCCAGCCACCGGCAGGATCCCCTGCGGCAAGGCGTCCACCGAGCGACGCAGGCCATGGACCCGCCAGCCATCGGCCAGCAGTGCCTCGCCGAGGCGCCCGCCGACATCGCCGCAGCCGGCGATCATCACTGTTTGCGACATGAAGCCGTCTCCTTCCTACAACAAGGCGGGCAGTGTAGGCGTCGAATCGTCTGCAATGCACGCCCGATCATGCCCCCGGAGGTTGGTTCGCGGCGGTGCAGCCGCTATGCTTGGCCGATCTTAACGGATGAGCAGCCATGACCCTCACCGAACTGCGCTACATCGTCACCCTCGCCCAGGAACAACACTTCGGCCGCGCCGCCGAGCGTTGCCACGTCAGCCAACCGACCCTCTCGGTCGGCGTGAAGAAGCTCGAGGACGAGCTGGGGGTGCTGATCTTCGAGCGCAGCAAGAGCGCCGTGCGCCTGACGCCAGTGGGCGAAGGCATCGTCGCCCAGGCGCAGAAGGTCCTCGAACAGGCCCAGGGCATCCGCGAGCTGGCCCAGGCCGGCAAGAACCAGCTGGCCGCGCCGCTGAAGGTCGGCGCCATCTACACCATCGGACCGTACCTGTTCCCGCACCTGATTCCCCAGCTGCACCGGGTCGCGCCGCAGATGCCGCTGTACATCGAGGAGAACTTCACCCATATCCTCCGCGACAAGCTGCGCACCGGCGAACTCGACGCGATCATCATCGCCCTGCCGTTCCAGGAAGCCGACGTCCTGACCAAGCCGCTGTTCGACGAGCCTTTCTATGTGCTGATGCCGGCCGACCACCCCTGGACCGCCAAGGCCAGCATCGATTCCGAGCTGCTCAACGACAAGAGCCTGCTCCTGCTCGGCGAAGGCCACTGCTTCCGCGACCAGGTGCTGGAAGCCTGCCCGACCGTGCGCAAGGGCGACGAGAACAAGCACACCACGGTGGAGTCCTCGTCGCTGGAGACCATCCGCCACATGGTCGCCTCCGGACTGGGCGTCTCGGTGCTGCCGTTCTCCGCGGTGGACAGCCACCACTACGCCCCGGGCGTCATCGAAGTGCGCCCGTTCAGCGCTCCGGTGCCGTTCCGTACCGTTGCCATCGCCTGGCGCGCCAGTTTCCCGCGTCCACGCGCCATCGAAGTGCTGGCCGACTCGATCCGCCTGTGCTCGGTGGCCCGCCCGCAAACCCAGGAACAACCGCAAATCGCATGACCGAGCTGTCCAGGGTCCCGGTCACCGCGCTAAAGGGCGTAGGCGCCGCGCTGGCGGAGAAGCTCGCTCGGGTAGGCCTGGAAACCCTGCAGGACATCCTGTTCCACCTGCCCCTGCGCTACCAGGACCGTACCCGCGTCACCGCCATCGGCGCCCTGCGGCCAGGGGCCGACGCGGTGGTCGAGGGCGTGGTGGCCGGCGCCGACGTGGTGATGGGGCGCCGCCGCAGCCTGCTGGTGCGCCTGCAGGACGGCAGCGGCACCCTGAGCCTGCGCTTCTACCATTTCAGCCAGGCGCAGAAGGACGGCCTGAAGCGCGGCACCCACCTGCGCTGCTACGGCGAAGTCCGGCCGGGTGCATCGGGCCTGGAGATCTACCATCCGGAATACCGCGCGCTGAACGGCGACGAACCGATTCCGGTGGAGCAGACCCTGACGCCGATCTACCCGACTACCGAAGGACTCACCCAGCAGCGCCTGCGCCAGTTGAGCCAACAGGCCCTGGCCATGCTCGGTCCCAGCAGCCTGCCCGACTGGCTACCGGCGGAACTGGCCCGCGATTATCAACTTGGCCCGCTCGATCAGGCGATCCGCTACCTGCACCGGCCGCCGCCGGATGCCGACATCGAGGAACTGGCCGAAGGCCGGCACTGGGCGCAGTTGCGCCTGGCCTTCGAAGAACTGCTGACCCACCAGTTATCCCTGCAGCGCCTGCGCGAAGCCGTGCGTTCGCAGGCAGCGCCGCGCTTGCCGGCGGCCAGCCGCTTGCCGAAACGCTTCCTTGCCAACCTCGGCTTCCAGCCAACCGGCGCGCAACGCCGGGTCGGCGCGGAGATCGCCTACGACCTGGCCCAGGACGAACCGATGCTGCGCCTGGTGCAAGGCGACGTCGGCGCCGGCAAGACCGTGGTCGCCGCCCTCGCCGCCCTGCAAGCCATAGAGGCCGGCTACCAGGTGGCGCTGATGGCGCCGACCGAGATCCTCGCCGAGCAGCATTTCCTCAACTTCAGCAAGTGGCTCCAGCCGCTGGACATCGAAGTCGCCTGGCTGGCCGGCAAGCTCAAGGGCAAGGCCCGCGCGGCGGCACTGGAACGCATCGGCGACGGCGCGCCGATGGTGGTCGGCACCCACGCGCTGTTCCAGGATGAAGTGAAATTCAAGCGCCTTGCACTGGCGATCATCGACGAACAGCACCGCTTCGGCGTGCAGCAGCGCCTGGCCCTGCGCCAGAAGGGCGTGGACGGCAGGCTCTGCCCGCACCAGTTGATCATGACCGCCACGCCGATCCCGCGGACCCTGGCGATGAGCGCCTATGCCGACCTCGACACCTCGATCCTCGACGAGCTGCCGCCCGGGCGTACCCCGGTGAATACCGTGCTGGTGGCCGACAGCCGCCGTATCGAGGTGATCGAGCGAGTCCGCGCGGCTTGCCGCGAAGGGCGCCAGGCCTACTGGGTGTGTACCCTGATCGAAGAGTCCGAGGAGCTTACCTGCCAGGCCGCCGAGACCACCTACGAAGAGCTTTCCTCGGCGCTGGGCGAACTGCGTGTCGGCCTGATCCACGGGCGCATGAAGCCGGCGGACAAGGCCGTGGTGATGGAGGCCTTCAAGGAAGGCATGTTGCAACTGCTGGTGGCGACCACGGTGATCGAGGTCGGCGTCGACGTGCCCAACGCCAGTCTGATGATCATCGAGAACCCCGAGCGCCTTGGCCTGGCCCAACTGCACCAGTTGCGCGGCCGGGTTGGCCGGGGCAGCGCCGCCAGCCACTGCGTGCTGCTCTACCACCCACCGCTGTCGCAGATCGGCCGCGAGCGGCTGGGCATCATGCGCGAAACCAGCGACGGCTTCGTCATCGCCGAGAAGGACCTGGAATTGCGCGGCCCCGGCGAAATGCTCGGCACCCGCCAGACCGGCCTGCTGCAATTCAAGGTCGCCGACCTGATGCGCGACGCAGACCTGCTGCCGGCGGTCCGCGATGCCGCCCAATCCCTCCTGGCGCACTGGCCGCAGCATGTCAGCCCGCTGCTCGAACGGTGGTTGCGCCACGGCCAGCAATACGGTCAAGTGTGATCTATTTCGCTCTCGCTGACCGGCGTAGGTCTCAGTCTTGAAGCAGCTCTGGTTATACTGAGGGAAAATCCAGCTCGCATGGTCTCGTCATGACAGAAGCCGCCCTGGCCTCCGCCGATGCTCCTCACGCCCCCCAGGTCATCCTCCAGCTGCTCGCCAAGCTAGGCATCGCCTGCCGCGAGGTCAGCGACAGCGCGGAGCTGCCTGCCGCCCGCCGGGTCCAGGCGGTGCTGCTGGACGACGCCGTCGGCACCCTGCTGGTGCTGTTCCCGCAGAGCCAGTTGCTGGACCTCGCCCGGCTCACCGAACTGACCGGCCGCAAGCTGCTGGCGATCGAGCCCGAGCGCCTGGAACGAATGCTCGGCAAGCACGAGTTGCACCGCCTGCCGGCGTTGCCGCCCCTGACCAGTTCGCCCTGCCTGTACGACGAGCGCCTGTTGCAGGAACCGCGCCTGCTGATCGAGTCCGGCCAGCCCGGCATCCTCCTGGAGATCGCCAGCAACGACTTCCGCGGCCTGCTGGGCAAGGCCAGCGCCGCGCGCTTCGGCGAACCGCTGGAAAATATCAACCTGAACCTTGACCGCCCGGACGACGACCGCGCGGAAATCAGCCAGGCCGTGCAGGCCTTCACCGCCCGGCGCATCCAGCAGCGCCTGGAGCAGACCATCGAGATTCCACCGCTGCCGCAGACGGCGCAGAAGATCATCAAGCTGCGGGTCGACCCCAACGCCAGCGTCGACGACATCACCGGCCTGGTGGAAACCGATCCGGCGCTCGCCGCCCAGGTGGTCAGTTGGGCGGCCTCGCCCTACTACGCCGCGCCGGGCAAGATCCGCTCGGTGGAAGACGCGATCGTCCGCGTCCTCGGTTTCGACCTGGTGATCAACCTGGCCCTCGGCCTCGCCCTGGGCAAGAGCCTGAGCCTGCCCAAGGACCAGCCGCAGCAGGCCACGCCCTACTGGCAGCAGGCGATCTACACCGCCGCGGTGATCGAGGGCCTGACCCGCGCCATGCCACGCGAACTGCGCCCGGAGTCCGGCCTGAGCTACCTGGGCGGCCTGCTGCACAATTTCGGCTACCTGGTCCTGGCGCATGTCTTCCCGCCGCATTTCTCGCTGATCTGCCGGCACCTGGAGGTCAACCCGCACCTCGGCCATGCCTACATCGAACAGCACCTGCTGGGGATCACCCGCGAGCAGATCGGCGCCTGGCTGATGCGCGTCTGGGACATGCCTGACGACCTCTATTGCGCCCTGCGCTTCCAGCAGGACCCCAGCTACACCGGGCCGAACGCGGTCTACGCCAACCTGATCTGCCTGACCAACCGGTTGCTGCGCAACAGCGGCATCGGCGATGGCCCGCAGCAAGCGATTCCGGCGGCATTGTACGAGCGCCTGGGGATCACCCCGGAGAAGGCCGGGGACGCCGTGAAAAAGGTGCTGGAAGCGGAAGCGGCCCTGCGCGAACTGGCGGCCCAGTTCAATCGCTTGCCGGGATGACCGGGTAGTCCGCCGCGAAACGCACTACCGAAAGGCTGCGGCCGCAGCCCGGATGAGATCGAAAGCCGCCCTCAGGCGGCTTTCTTCTCCGGAGCCTTCTTCTTCGGCTTGAGGTACTTCACCAGACCCTGGAACCAGATCACCAGCGCCGGATTGCCCTGTATCTGGATGTCCTTGTTCTGGATGCCCTGCATGAAGGCCAACTGCGGGTTCTTCGAAGTCATCGCGGCGAAACCGTAGGCTCCGTCCTTGAACCCCAGGGAAAATGCCGGTTGCGGATGGGTACCGCGCTTGCTGCTGACGCGCAGGTCCCTGACCCGATAGTGGCGCGCCACCTTGCCATCGAGGGTATGCAACTGGAACACCAGGTCCTTGCCCTCGAGCTGCTTCTGGAAAGCGGGATTGTCGCGGCTGGCCTTGGCCATCAGGCGACCAAGCATCCACAGGAGAAGACGAAATTTCATGCACGCGCCTCGATATCCGGGGAGATGAGCGGCGCATTGTAGCTGTTCGCGAGGAGGACTACAGCTGTCCTTTCGATGAGCGCGGAAGCGTCTTCGACGAAGCCCGGAGCCGCTCTGACTCCGGGCTCTCGGCGGTCAGTTGACCGCGTCGCGCAGGGCCTTGCCCGGCTTGAAGGCGACGGTGTTGCTGGCCTTGATCTTCACCGGCTGGCCGGTCTGCGGGTTCTTCCCCGTGCGGGCTCCGCGATGGCGTTGCAGGAAGGTGCCGAAACCGACCAGGGTCACGCTGTCCTTGCGGTTCAGCGCGCCGGTGATTTCATCCAACAGGGCGTTGAGAACGCGATTGGCCTGTTCCTTGGTGAGATCGGCCTTTTCGGCGATAGCGGCGGCTAGTTCTGGTTTACGCATAGTTGCCTCTTTGACGGTTTGTTGTTTTTGTGTCCGTGCTGTCTTCCCAGCAGCGCTCAAAGGCACCGCAGTCCACCGGAACCATAGGCTCTAGACTGCGGTAGACGCGATGGAGGATGGCATGCTCCCGAGGACTGCGCCAGTATCGTCCGACAATTTTGCCGCAAGTCTCGACGGCATAACGGCCGGAACCAATGGCATTCAAGCCATGAGGCCGGGTAACTCTTTGTTCAGGGCCAATTTTTCGTTCACCGCCGCTCCGGTCAGGGCGTAACCGATCACTCGACCAGCGGTATCCCGGCACAGGACCTTGAGGTCCGTTCCAGAGCCTTCCACTAGCCATTGGCCATCCATTCCGCGCGGCGGCGGCGACACCACCAGCGGGCAGGCCGGGGTCTTCACCGTCACCGGCATGGGACCGTAGGCCACCTGGCTGGGGTTGCCGGCGAGGGTCTGCGCCAGCGCGCGTGCGCAGGCCATCAGCGGCATCACATAGAGCAGGTTGAGGCCGTCCACTTCGGCGCAGTCGCCCAGCGCGTAGATGTTGGCGTGGGAGGTGCGCAGCGAGCGATCGACGACGATCCCGCGGTTGACCGCCAGCCCGGCGGCGAAGGCCAGTTCGGTGCGCGGACGCAGGCCGACGGCGGAGACCACCAGGTCGCAGGGAATCACCTCGCCATCCGAAAGATGCGCTTCCAGCCCCTCGCCGGCCTTCTTCAGGCTGGCCAGCACCGGCCCCAGGTGGAAGCGCACGCCAAGGCCTTCCAGGCCGGCCTGCACGGCCTTTGCCGCGGCCGGGTGGAGCAGGCCCGGCATGACCTGCTCGCAAGGCGCCACCACGTCGAGCTGGTAGCCGCCGCTGGAGAGGTCGTTGGCGAATTCGCAACCGATCAGCCCCGCACCGAGCAGCAGTACCCGGCGCTTGCCGGCAGCCGCCTGGCGGAAGCGCGCGTAGTCTTCCAGATCGTTGATCGGGTAGAGCGCGTCCTGGGCATCGCCCTCGACCGGCACCCGGATCGGCTCCGCGCCCCAGGCCAGGACCAGGTCGCGATAACGCACCTCTTCCTCGCCGATCCAGATCCGCTGATGGCCCGGATCGATACCGGTGACCCGGGTATGGGTCAGGATGCGCGCGTTCAGTTGCTCGGCCATGGCGCCCGGTTCGGCCATGGCCAGGCCGTCGGCGTCCTTGTTCTTCGAGAAGCCGGTGGAGAGCATCGGCTTGGAATAGGAACGGCCGTCGTCGGCGGTGATCATCAGCAGCGGCGTCTCGCTGTCCAGCTTGCGCCACTCGCGGGCCAGGTTGTAGCCCGCCAGGCCGGTTCCGATGATTACCAGGGGCGCACGCTCGCTCATTTCCGTTCCTCTGTGATTGCCGGCGCCGGGCGCCGCTTCTGTGGATTTCGCTCAGGCGATCTCGATCATCTCGAAATCGATCTTGCCGACACCGCAGTCCGGGCAGACCCAGTCCGCTGGGATGTCCTCCCAACGGGTTCCCGCCGGAATGCCTTCTTCGGGCAGGCCCAGGGCTTCGTCGTAGATGAAGCCGCAGACCACGCATTGCCACTTGCGCATAGCCACCCTCCTCGTTCGTCGAACCTAGCTCAGCGTCGGTGGCCGGCCAACGGCAAGGCTGCCGGGCGTTCCCGGCAGGACAGTCAATGACCGGACCCAAGCCCCAAGGATAACCCCTGGACGGCCGCTGGCCAGGCATGAAAAAAGGCGGCCAGGGCCGCCTTCTTCGCCGGCGAGCGGGGCTCAGCCGATTTCGATCATCTCGAAGTCCAGCTTGCCGACGCCGCAGTCGGGGCACAGCCAGTCTTCAGGCACGTCTTCCCAGCGCGTTCCCGCCTCGATGCCTTCTTCCGGCCAGCCTTTGGCCTCGTCATAGATCAGTCCACACACCACGCATTGCCACTTCTTCATTGTTTACCTCGGGCGGGTTACCACGGTTCAGCGCCGGCAACCTATAACAAATCCACCCTGTCCGCCAACCTGCCCGAAAGGCAAGGTGGTGCCGAACGGGCCAACCAAAGATGGGTGGTGCCCACCGGTCGCCTCACAGCCCCTCGGCTCCGATCCGCGCCACCTGGGCGTCCTCTTCGGCGCGTACGCCGGAAACCCCGACCGCGCCGACCACCTGTCCGTCCACCAGGATCGGCACACCGCCCTCCAGGGTGGCCTGCAGCAGCGGCACCGAGAGGAAGGCACTGCGTCCGCCGTTGATCATGTCCTCGTAGCGCTTCGTTTCCCGGCGCCCGAGGGCGGCGCTGCGGGCCTTTTCCGTCGCGATGTAGGCACCGATCGGCGCGCAGCCGTCGAGGCGCTCCAGCGCCAGCGGGTGGCCGCCGTCGTCGACCACCGCGATGCTCACCGCCCAGCCTTGGCGCTGTGCCTCCTCGCGGGCCGCGCCAAGGACGCGGGCGACCTCCTCGCGGCCGAGTACCGGCTTGCTGTGCATGGTTTCACTCTCCTCTGGGCAAGGCCTGGTCGAGCAGCTCGATCCAGTGGCGTACCGGGGTCCGTCCGGCCCCGTCGAGATGGGCCTGGCAACCGACGTTGGCCGTGGCGATGACATCCGGCGCGCCGCTTTCCAGGGCGTCCAGGCGGTTGTCGCGCAGACGCCGGGACAGCGCCGGCTGGGTCAGCGAGTAGGTGCCGGCGGACCCGCAGCAGAGATGACCGTCGGCCACCTCGGTGAGATGGAAGCCCAGTCGCCGCAGCACCGCCTCCACGGCCCCGCCCAGTCGTTGCGCGTGCTGCAGTGTGCATGGGCAGTGGAACGCCAGGCGCTGGTCGCAGCGCAGGCCGAGGGACTCCAGCGGCTCGTCGCGAAGCACTTCCACCAGGTCGCGGGCAGCGGCGGCGACCTCGCGCGCCTTGTCCGCGTACCGTGGGTCGTCGCGCAGCAGGTAGGCGTAGTCCTTGACGAAGGCGCCGCAGCCGCTGGCGGTCTGCACGATGGCCTCGGCACCCTCGCGCAGCAACGGCCACCAGGCGTCGATATTGCGCCGCGCGCGCTGGCGGCCGCGCTCCTGCGCATCCAGGTGGAAATCCAGCGCGCCGCAGCAGCCGGCCGCGGCCGCCGGCGTCACGCTGATTCCCAGGCGGTCCAGAACCCGCGCGGCGGCGGCGTTGGTGTTCGGCGACAGCGCCGGCTGCACGCAACCTTCGAGCAGCAGCACGCGCCGCGCATGCCGGGGCTGCGGCCGCCTGCCCGGCGCCGCGACCCGACGTGGCAGCTTGCCCTGCATCGCCTCAGGCAGCAGAGGCCTCAGCCGCCCGGCAGCGCCGGCCAGCGCGCCGAACAACCCCGGACGCGGGGCCAGCAGGCGCAGCCCGTCGCGCAGCAGGCGTTGCCGGAAGCCGCGCGGCAGGCGTTCGGCGAGGAGGTCGCGGCCGATATCCAGCAGCTTGTGGTACTCGACTCCGGACGGGCAGGTGGTTTCGCAGTTGCGGCAGCTCAGGCAGCGATCGAGGTGCAGGCGGGTGCGCTCGCTGGCCTCGTCGCGCTCGAGGAACTGCTTGATCAGGTAGATCCGTCCGCGCGGGCCGTCGAGTTCGTCGCCCAGCTCCTGGTAGGTCGGGCAGGTGGCGTTGCAGAAACCGCAGTGCACGCAGCTGCGCAGGATGCGCTCGGCTTCGGCAGCCTCGGCGCGTTGCCGGGCGGAATCGCAGAGGTTGGTTTGCATCACGCCTCCTCAGAGTTCGGCGTACATCCGCCCGGGATTGAAGATACCCTGCGGGTCGAGCTGGCGTTTGAGTGCCCGGTGCAGGCCGAGCAGTCCAGGCGGTAGCGGCTGGAACGGCGCATCGAGATGGCCGGCGCGGTAGCAGGTGGCGTGGCCGCCATGGGCGGCGGTCCACGCGCGGATGTCCGCGGCCGGCGCGTCGCTCTTCAGCCAGCGCAGCGCCCCGCCCCAGTCCAGCAACTGACGACCGGGCAACGGCGTCTCCGGCGCCAGCGCCGGCAGCGACAGGCGCCAGAGCGGTCGCGGGTCGTCGAAGAACGGCAGGCGCTGCTCGCGCAGGTCGGCCCAGAAGCCGTCCTCGAGCGCTTCGCCACCGAGGCGGTCGCGCGCCGAGCGTACCGAGCCCTCGCCGCCCTCCAGGCGCAGGCGCAGGGCTTCGCCGTCGTGGCAGGCCGCACTGATCGGCAATGGCTGGCCTCCCCACTCGGCCAGCTTGCGCAACGCCGTCGCCACCGGCAGGTCCAGGCTCAGGCCGGCCTGGCAGCGCGGCATGGGCAGCACCTTGAAGGACACTTCGGTGACCACCCCGAGGCAACCGAAGCTGCCCGCCAGCAACCGCGACAGGTCGTAGCCGGCGACGTTCTTCATCACCTCGCCGCCGAAGCGCAGGTGGGTGCCCAGGCCACTGATCAGCCGCGTGCCGAGGACGAAATCGCGTACCGCTCCCGCCCAGGGCCGGCGCGGTCCGGACAGGCCGCTGGCGAGCACCCCGCCGACCGTCGCCCGGCCGCCGAAACCCGGCGCCTCGCAGGCAAGCATCTGCCCGCCGCGCGCCAGCACGGCCTGTAGCTCGTCCAGCGGCGTACCGGCACGGGCGGTGATCACCAGTTCGCAGGGATCGTAGGCGACGATCCCGCGGTGTTCGGCGAGCGCCAGCGGTTCGCCCGCGACCGGCCTGCCGAGGAACGCCTTGCTATCGCCGCCGACGATGCGCAGCGGGACGCGCCGCGCCAGGGCGTCGCGGACCCGCTCGAGCAGCGCGCCGGCATGGTCGGCGCCAGCGTCCGGATCGAAATACGGCTGGCTCATCAGAAACGCTCCAGTTCGGGGAACGGCAGTCGACCGTGGTGGACGTGCATGGCGCCGAACTCGGCGCAGCGATGCAGGGTGGGCACGTTCTTGCCGGGATTGAGCAGCCCGGCCGGGTCGAACGCCACCTTCACGGCGTGGAACAGGGTCAGCTCGTCGGCATTGAACTGAGCGCACATCTGGTTGATCTTCTCGCGGCCGACGCCATGTTCGCCGGTGATGCTGCCGCCTACCGCCACGCACAACTCGAGGATCCTGCCGCCCAGCGCTTCGGCGCGCTCCAGCTCGCCCGGCAGGTTGGCGTCGAAGAGGATCAGCGGGTGCATGTTGCCGTCGCCGGCGTGGAATACGTTGGCCACCCGCAGGCCATATTCGCGCGAAAGCTCGGCGATGCCATGCAGCACCCGCGGCAGCTCGCGGCGCGGGATGCTGCCGTCCATGCAGTAGTAATCGGGGGAAATCCGCCCGACCGCCGGAAACGCATTCTTGCGCCCGGCCCAGAAGCGCTGGCGCTCGGCCTCGTCTTGGGCCTGTCGCACCGAGGTGGAGCCAGCCGCCTCGAACAGCTCGCGGACCCGCTCGCAATCCTCGTGCACGTCGGCTTCCACGCCATCCAGTTCGCAGAGCAGGATCGCCGCCGCGTCGACCGGATAGCCGGCATGGATGAAGTCCTCGGCGGCGCGGATCGACAGGTTGTCCATCATTTCCAGCCCGGCCGGGACGATGCCGGCACCGATCAGGTCGGCCACCGCCCGCCCGGCGCTTTCCACATCGTCGAAGCTGGCCAGCAGGACCTTCGCCACCGGCGGGCGCGGCAACAGCCTGACGGTGACCTCCACCACCACGCCGAGCAGCCCTTCGGAGCCGGTGAACAGCGCCAGCAGGTCGAAGCCGGCGCTGTCCAGGGCGCTGGACCCCAGGCTCAGGCGCTCGCCTTCCAGGGTCACGATGTCCACCTGCAACAGGTTGTGCACGGTCAGGCCGTACTTCAGGCAATGCACGCCGCCGGCGTTCTCCGCAACGTTGCCGCCGATGGAGCAGGCGATCTGCGAGGACGGGTCCGGTGCGTAGTACAGACCATGAGGGGCAGCGGCCTGGGAGATCGCCAGGTTGCGCACGCCAGGCTGGACCCGGGCGAAACGACCCAGCGGATCGATCTCGAGGATCCGCCGGAAACGCGCCATCACCAGCAGCACGCCGTTCTCCAGCGGCAGCGCGCCGCCGGACAGGCCGGTGCCGGCACCGCGCGCCACGACCGGCACCTTCAGCCGATGGCAGAGCGCGAGCAGGCCCTGAACCTGTTCGATGCGTTCCGGCAATGCCACCAGCAACGGCGTGCAGCGATACGCCGAGAGTCCGTCGCACTCGTAGGGACGCAGGTCTTCCGCGGCGTGCAGCAGTTCGAGGTCGGGCAGGCGGAGGCGCAACTCGGCCAGCAGGCCATCCTTGTCCACCTGCGGCAGCGGACCGTCCAGACGCTCGTCGTAGAGGATGTTCATGGCGGCTGTCCTTGTTGTGGTTGTCGGCGGGATCAGCAAGCGTCCACAGCCTGTACCGCGCGGACGCCGGGGTCCAGCAGGCGTCTAACTGGTCCTACCAGTATCACCAGGAGCCATGGGCATGAGGCGCATGCTAGAAAGTCCCTGAGCTTCTATAGTGAGTAACGACAGCCAACTGGTCCTACCAGTGCAACGGGAGCTTCCATGCAGAAACAGCGGGTGGCCGACCAGGTCGCAGAGCGTATCGAGCGGCTGATCGTCGACGGCGTGCTCAAGGTCGGCCAGGCACTGCCGTCCGAGCGGCGCCTGGTGGCCAAGCTCGGCTGCTCGCGCTCGGCCCTGCGCGAGGGCCTGCGGGCGCTGCGCGGGCGCGGCATCATCGACACCGAGCATGGCCGTGGGTCGTTCGTCGCCGACCTCGACCGCAACGCCGACGCCAGCCCGCTGATGCACCTGTTCGGCTCCCAGCCGCGCACCCTCTACGACCTGCTCGAAGTCCGCGCCCTGCTGGAGGGCGAGGCGGCCCGCCTGGCAGCGCTACGCGGCACCGAGGCAGACTTCGTCCTGCTCGCCCGGCGCTACGAAGAGATGCTCGCCAGCCACGAGGAAACCCAGCCGATCGATCCCCGCGAGCACGCCCGCCGCGACCACGCGTTCCACCGGGCGATCAGCGAGGCATCGCACAATCCGGTGCTGGTGCATACCCTGCAATCGCTCAACGAACTGCTGCTGAGCACGGTGTTCGCCTCGGTGAACAACCTCTATCACCGGCCGCCGCAGAAGCGCCAGATCGACCGCCAGCACGCGCGCCTCTACGCGGCCCTCCGCGAGCGCCAGCCGGACCAGGCGCAACGGGCGGCGCGCGAACATATCCACAGCATCCGCGACAACCTGCGGGAGATCGAGCAGGAAGAACAGCGCCTGGTCCGCGCCACCCTGCGCCTGAACGGCTGGGGGTGACGCGCCACCGCGTCGCAGACCGGCCGCCGACCGAACGTGCTACCCTCGCCGCCTTCTGCCGCCGTCTCGTAGTCCCGTCATGCCCAGCAATGCGCTCTGGCTTCGCGCCGACCAACTGTCCAGCGTCTCCCCCGCCGTCCTCGACTGGCTGTTCGACGAAGGGTCGCTGACCCGGCGCCTGACCGCCCTGGCCGACGGCGCGTTCCGCGTCGAACCCCTGCTGGAAGGCTGGCAGACCCTGCGCGACGACGAATGCCAGGGGCTCGACGTCCCTCCCGGCAGTAGCGGCTGGGTCCGCGAGGTCTACCTGCATGGCCACGACCGTCCCTGGGTGTTCGCCCGCAGCGTGGCGGCGCGCAGCGCCCTGGAAGGCTCGGGCTTCGACCTGGCGCTGCTCGGCACCCGCTCGCTGGGCGAGTTGCTGTTCAGCGACAGCGCCTTCGAGCGCGGGCCCATCGAAGTCTGCCGCTATCCGGCGGCCGGTCTGCCCGCCGAGGTCCGCGCCGAGGGTCTCTGGGGCCGTCGCTCACGGTTTTCCCGCGGCGCGCTCGGGGTGCTGGTGGCGGAGGTATTCCTACCGAGCCTGTGGGACCAGGCGGGAATCGCCGACGTATAATCCCCCGGTCGACTCCGGAGGTCCCCATGTTCGTCACCCTGATCAAGCCGCTGGCCCGCCTGCACCCCCGCGCCTGGGACTTCGTCCAACTGGTGCGGCTGGACCGGCCGATCGGCATCTACCTGCTGCTCTGGCCGACCCTCTGGTCGCTGTGGATCGCCGCGGACGGCGTGCCGGAGCTGAAGAACCTGCTGATCTTCGTCCTCGGCGTCATCCTGATGCGCGCCGCCGGCTGCGTGATCAACGATTTCGCCGACCGCAATTTCGACGGGCACGTCGCACGCACCAAGGCGCGCCCGCTGGCCACCGGCAAGATCAGCGTGCGCGAGGCCTGGATCACCTTCGCCGTCCTGGTCGCGCTGAGCTTCGGCCTGGTCCTGCTGACCAACGCAACGACCGTCTGGCTATCGTTCGGCGCGGTAGCCGTGGCCTCGCTCTACCCCTTCATGAAGCGCTACACCTACTATCCGCAGGTGGTGCTGGGCGCCGCCTATTCCTGGGGCATCCTGATGGCCTTCACCGCCGAGCGCGGTGAACTGCCGGCCAGCGCCTGGCTGCTGTTCCTGGCCAACGTGCTGTGGACGGTCGCCTACGACTCCTACTACGCGATGACCGACCGCGAGGACGACCTGAAGATCGGCATCAAGTCCACCGCGATCCTCTTCGGCGATGCCGACCGCCTGATCATCGGCAGCCTGCAGGGCCTGACCCTGCTCCTGCTGGCGCTGGCCGGCAGCCGCTTCGAACTGGGCCTGTGCTTCTACCTCGGCCTGGCGGTGGCGGCGGCCTGCTTCGTCTGGGAAGCCTGGTCGACCCGCGACCGCGACCCGCAGGCCTGCTTCCGCGCCTTCCTGCACAACCACTGGGCTGGCCTGGCGATCTTCCTCGGCACGGTCGCCGACTACGCGCTGCGTTGAGCGGCGCGCAGGCCGGCGACCGTCTAGTCCATGTCCGGCTGGGCGACGTGCCAGGCGCCCATCTTGCCGTCACCGTTCTTGTCACCAGGCTTCTTGTCCTGGATGAAGGTATAAAGGGGCTTGCCGTAGTAGGCCCACTGCTGGGTGCCGTCCTCGCGAGCGACCAGGCTCCAGTCGCCGCTGGCCTGCGCTCCCTGGGCCGCTGCCAGCGGCGGCCAGTTCTTCGCGCACTGCCCGGAACAGGCGGATTGCCCTTCGCTGTCCTTGTCGTAGGTATAGAGCGTCATGCCCTTGCCATCGACCAGCACGCCGTCCTTTTCGGTGGCCGGCGCCACCGTTTCCTGGGCCAGCGCGGCGAACGCCGGCAGGGCCAGCGCCAGACCCAGCGCCAGGTGGATTCTGTTCATCGCGTCTCTCTCCTGTGTCTTCAGGTGGAGCGTTCGCCGCCCGCAGGGACGGCACCGGAACCTGTTGAGCATAGCCCCGCCGCGGGCAGTCGGCGGAAACTACGCCGTTGTGTCACATACCTGACACAATTTCGTTATCTAATGCGGCGCAAGACAGATCGACCCGAGGCAAGACCATGGTTGGCAAGACAATCCTCATCGTTGATGACGAAGCACCGATTCGCGAGATGATCGCCGTGGCCCTGGAGATGGCCGGCTACGAGTGCCTGGAGGCGGAAAATACCCAGCAGGCGCACGCGGTGATCGTCGACCGCAAGCCGGACCTGATCCTGCTCGACTGGATGCTCCCCGGCACTTCCGGCATCGAACTGGCGCGACGCCTGAAGCGTGACGAACTGACCGTCGACATCCCGATCATCATGCTCACCGCCAAGGGCGAGGAGGACAACAAGATCCAGGGCCTGGAGGTCGGCGCCGACGACTACATCACCAAGCCGTTCTCGCCCCGCGAGCTGGTCGCCCGCCTGAAGGCCGTACTGCGCCGCACCGGGCCTGGCGACAGCGAGGCGCCGATCGAGGTTGGCGGCCTGCTGCTGGACCCGATCAGCCACCGCGTGACCATCGACGGCAAGCCGGCCGAGATGGGCCCCACCGAGTACCGCCTGCTGCAGTTCTTCATGACTCACCAGGAACGCGCCTATACCCGCGGCCAACTGCTGGACCAGGTCTGGGGCGGCAACGTCTATGTCGAGGAGCGCACCGTCGACGTGCATATCCGCCGCCTGCGCAAGGCGCTCGGCGAGGTCTACGAAAATCTGGTTCAGACTGTCCGCGGGACCGGCTATCGTTTCTCCACCAAGAGCTGACCCCGCGCCCGGCCGCCCGGCGGCCGGAGTCGTTTCCCCTGGACGGTCCGTGACGGACCGCCACTGGACAGGATGCAATCCGTCGTGAACCAAGACTGGCGTGGAGCGCTGATCCGCCACCTGCTTCTCGTGCTGGCCGCCAGCCTCGTGCTCGGCGTGGTCAGCGGCCATTACGGCTGGGCCCTGGCCCTCGGCCTGGCTCTCTACCTCGGCTGGACCCTCTGGCAGCTACTGCGCCTGCACCAGTGGCTGCGCAACCACCAGCCAGACGAGCCACCGCCGGACAGCTACGGCCTCTGGGGCGAAGTCTTCGACAATATCTACCACCTGCAACGCCGCAACCAGCGCGCCCGTGGCCGCCTGCAGGCGGTGATCGACCGGATCCAGGAGTCCACCGCGGCGCTGCGTGACGCGGTGATCATGCTCGACAGCGACGGCAATCTGGAATGGTGGAACCTCGCCGCGGAAAACCTGCTCGGCCTGAAGACCCCGCAGGACGGCGGCCAGCCGGTGAGCAACCTGATCCGCCATCCGCGCTTCAAGGAATACTTCGACCAGGAGGATTACCGCGAGCCGCTGGAAATCCCCTCGCCGATCAACGAGCGCCTGCGCCTGCAATTCCACATCACCCTCTACGGCAACCGCGAGCACCTGATGCTGGTCCGCGACGTCACCCGCGTCCACCAGCTGGAGCAGATGCGCAAGGACTTCGTGGCCAACGTCTCCCACGAGCTGCGCACGCCGCTGACGGTGATCGCCGGCTACCTGGAGACCCTCCTCGACAACGTCGAGGATGTGAACCCGCGCTGGCTGCGCGCCCTGCAACAGATGCAGCAGCAGGCCGGACGCATGCAGAACCTGCTCAACGACCTGCTCCTGCTGGCCAAGCTGGAGGCCACCGAATACCCCGGCGACAACAAGCCGGTGGCGGTGGACGCTCTCCTCGCCAGCATCCGCAACGACGCCCAGGCCCTGTCCGCCGGGCGCAACCACCGCATCAGCCTGGACGCCACACCCGCGGTGCAGCTCAAGGGCAGCGAGGCGGAACTGCGCAGCGCCTTCTCCAACCTGGTATTCAACGCGGTGAAGTACACCCCCGACGAGGGCGAGATCCGCATCCGCTGGTGGGCCGACGAACAGGGCGCGCACCTGTCGGTGCAGGACACCGGTATCGGCGTCGATCCCAAGCACCTGCCGCGCCTGACCGAGCGCTTCTACCGGGTGGACTCCAGCCGCGCCTCCAACACCGGCGGCACCGGCCTCGGCCTGGCCATCGTCAAGCACGTGCTGATCCGCCACCGCGCGCGCCTGGAAATCAGCAGCGTGCCCGGCAAGGGCAGCACCTTCACCTGCCATTTCGCCCCGGCGCAGGTCGCCGAGGCCGAGCGCAAGGCGTCGAAGTGAGCCTCGTCGCGGTGCCGCGCCGCCGGCGTCGGCACGGCCAAGGCTTGCAAGCGACGACACAGCCCCTCATTCTTAAGGGCCTTTTGGCTACCGCACACCCCCATGGACCCTTCTCCTAGTACCAGCATCGCCACCTATTTCGCCGATGCCGGCCTGATCCTCTTTGCGCTTTTCCTCGTCCTGCTCAACGGCTTCTTCGTCGCCGCCGAGTTCGCCATGGTCAAGCTCCGCGCCACCCGCGTGGAAACCATCGCCAAGCAGCACGGCTGGCGCGGCGCCATCCTGCGCAAGGTACACAACCAACTGGACGCCTACCTGTCCGCCTGCCAGCTGGGCATCACCCTGGCCTCCCTGGGCCTGGGCTGGGTCGGTGAGCCGGCCTTCGCCGAACTCCTGGAACCGCTGCTGGCGATGATCGGCGTGCACTCCGACGAACTGATCCGCGGGATCTCCTTCTTCACCGCGTTCTTCATCATTTCCTACCTGCACATCGTGGTCGGCGAGCTGGCGCCCAAGTCCTGGGCGATCCGCAAGCCGGAACTGCTGTCGCTGTGGACGGCGGTGCCGCTGTACCTCTTCTACTGGCTGATGTACCCGGCGATCTGGCTGCTCAACGCCAGCGCCAACGCCATCCTCAAGATCGCCGGCCAGGGCGAGCCCGGCCCGCACCACGAGCATCACTACAGCCGCGACGAACTGAAGCTGATCCTCCACTCCAGCCGCGCCCAGGACCCCAGCGACCAGGGCATGCGCGTGCTGGCCTCGGCGGTGGAGCTGGGCGAGCTGGAGGTGGTCGACTGGGCCAACTCCCGCGAAGACCTGGTCTACCTCGAGCACGATGCGCCGCTGGCGGACATCCTCGCGGTGATCCGCCGCCACAAGTACAGCCGCTACCCGGTCTGGGACAGCCACAAGGGCGAGTTCATCGGCCTGCTGCACATCAAGGACCTGCTGCTGGCACTGTCCGCCTTGGACAGCCTGCCGGAGACCTTCGACCTCGACGAACTGGTGCGCCCGCTGGAGATCGTCACCAAGCACACCCCGCTGTCGCGCCTGCTGGAGCAGTTCCGCAAGGGCGGCGCGCACTTCGCCGTGGTGGAAGAGGCCGATCACAAGGTGGTCGGCTTCCTGACCATGGAGGACGTGCTGGAAGTGCTGGTCGGCGACATCCAGGACGAACACCGCAAGACCGAGCGCGGCATCCTCGCCTACCAGCCGGGCAAGCTGCTGGTGCGCGGCGACACACCGCTGTTCAAGCTCGAGCGCCTGCTCGGCATCGACCTCGATCATGTCGAGGCGGACACTCTCGCCGGGCTGGTCTACGACACCCTGAAGCGGGTGCCGGAGGAAGAGGAAGTCCTCGACACCGAGGGCCTGCGGATCATCGTGAAGAAGATGCGCGGTCCGAAGATCGTCCTGGCCAAGGTGGTCAAGCTCGACTGAGACGAGCCGGCGCCGCCACGGCGCCGGCGACTTTTCAAGGCTCGCGGACGATGGCGAAGTTCGGCAGGCTGTCGACCGGCTGGGCGAAGTCGTAGGGAATCGACTCCAGCGCCAGGCCGACGTTGCGCTGGATCACGAAGTGCAGGTGCGGCCCGCTGCTGTTGCCGGTGTTGCCGGAGCGCGCCAGCGGCGTGCCGACCTGGACCCGCTGGCCCTCGGCGACCAGTACCGAATGGCGCATCAGGTGCAGGTAGACGCCCATGGTGCCGTCGTCGTGCAGGATGCGGACGAAGTTGCCCGAGGGATTGTTGCCGCGCCCGCTCTGGTTGTTCTCGATCTTCACCACGGTGCCGCCGCGGGCGGCGATGATCGGCGTGCCCTCGGGCATGGCGATGTCCATCGCGTAGCGGCCCTTGGGGGTGAAGTGGCTGTACTTGCCATTGGCGCCCTGGGACAGGCGGAACGGCCCGCCGCGCCAGGGCAGCGGATAGCGATAGAGCAGCGGCTGCTGGCGCGGGTCGCCGAGCGCATAGCGCAGCTTCGGCGTGTAGCTCATCGGCTTGCCGGCCTTGCGCGGCGCCAGGGTCGCCAGGCGCACCTGGCTGCGCGCCGGGACCACCCAGCGAATCGGCCCGTCGGGCACCCCGACGGCATTGCGCGGGTTGCGGATCCGCAACTCGACCTCGACCGGCGCGTAGAGGTCGTTGCGCACCTGCAGGGTCTCGCCACCCGCGTGCTTCTTCGTCTCCAGCTTCACTTCCCGTTCCAGGTGCTCGACCATCCGGTCGCGGAAGACGAACACCTGCGCCCCGGCCACGGCGCGGTCGGAGTAGGTCACCACGCCATTGGCGTCGGTGTACTTGTAGATGGTCAGGGCCGCAGCCGGAGCTGCCGCGGCGAACAGGCCACAGAGAAGGAGAAGGCGCCCTAGCATGACTGCACGGATCGTGTCGTTCTGGTTATCCCGAATCGGCAAGACTAGCAGCGCTTTATTGCCAGGGCGAGACGACAGCGAGCGGGCTGTGAACGGATCGTCGGGAAAAAAACCGCTCAGGCGCCGGGAACGTAGTGCTTCTGGGTACTTCCGCGGGCGATCAGGCGCGACAGGTAGTCGAGCTTCTGCGGGTCGCGGTCGACGAAACGCAGGGTCAGCAGCAGCCAATCGCTATCCGGCTTCGGCTCCAGCGCGGCGATGGCGTGCAGGTAGCCGTTCAGGCGCGCCACGTCGCTGTTTTCCTCGAGGTCCAGCACCGCGCTTTCCAGCACCTGCGGCAGCGGGTCGGCGCGCTTCACCACCAGTTGCGCTTCCTTCAGGCTGACCGCCTTGATCACGCAGGGCATGCTGCTCTGCGGCAGGCGCAATTGCGCCTGGCCCAGCGGGTTGCCGCTGCCGGCGGGACGCGCGCTGGCCTGGGGAGCCGAAGCCGGCTTCGGCGCGGGGGCCGGTTTTGCCGGACTGGCGACGGGCTTGATCACCTCGGCGCGACCGCCGGTCAGAGCGGCCAGCGAATCGTTGGCCATGCCGCTGGCGATCTCCCGGCGCGGCGCGTGGGCCGCCAGGGCTTCCAGCTTGCCGCTGCGGCTCAGGGCCTTCTTGATCTTGGCCACCAGTTGGTCATTGGAGAATGGCTTGCCGATGTAGTCCGACACCCCGGCCTGGATCGCCTGGACCACGTTCTCCTTGTCGCCGCGACTGGTGACCATGATGAACGGGGTAGTCTTGAGGTTTTCCTGGGCACGGCACCAGGTCAGCAGTTCGAGGCCGGACATCTCCGGCATCTCCCAGTCGCAGAGGATCAGGTCGACGTTCTGCCGACTGAGCAGTTGCTGGGCCTTGCGGCCGTTCACGGCCTCCTCGATATGAAGGCCGGGGAAGTTGTCGCGCAACCCTTTCTTCATCAGATCTCGGATGAAGGGGGCGTCATCCACCACTAGCGCGCTGACTTTGCTCATCGACTTCTCCTGGACAGGTTCGCCTAGGATAGCCTCCCCTGCTGGCAGGATGCCAAGCCTTGCTGCAGTCGCGCGAAGAAACAAGGCTCCAGGTCAAGGGAGCCTTGCCTGCGGAAGATCACTCGCCGCGGTTGTTCTCGACCTCTTCCTTCATGCGGGTCAGGCCGATGTGACGAACGTCGGTGCCGCGAACCAGGTAGATCACCAGCTCGGCGATGTTGCGCGCATGGTCGCCGATGCGCTCCAGCGAGCGCAGGGCCCAGATGATGTTGAGCACGCGGGATATCGCCCGCGGGTCTTCCATCATGTAGGTGACCAGCTCGCGGAGGGCGGTCTTGTATTCGCGATCGACGGTCTTGTCGTACTGTGCCACGGACAGCGCCAGGTCGGCATCGAAGCGGGCAAAGGCGTCCAGTGCCTCCTGCACCATCCTCTGCACTTGGCTGCCGATGTGCCGAACCTCGACGTAGCCGCGCGGTGACTCGCCTTCCTCGCACAGCTGGATGGCGCGGCGGGCGACCTTGGAGGCCTCGTCGCCGATCCGCTCGAGGTCGATCACCGACTTCGAGATGCTGATGATCAGGCGCAGGTCGGAGGCCGCCGGCTGACGCCGGGCGAGGATACGCACGCACTCCTCGTCGATGTTGCGCTCCATCTGGTTGATCTGGTCGTCGATCTCGCGGACCTGCTGGGCGAGGCCGGAGTCGGCGTCGATCAGCGCGTTGACCGCGTCGTTGACCTGCTTTTCCACCAGCCCGCCCATGGCCAGGAGGTGGCTGCGCACATCCTCCAGCTCGGCGTTGAACTGCTGGGAGATGTGATGGGTGAGACTGTCTTTGTTGATCATGTGGGGAATCCTTCTGGAGCCGCTGCGACCGGTGACATCAACGAGCTACGGAGAGCGCCGGAGGCAGCGGTATCGCCGCGCCTCCGGACGCGCCGCTAGCCGTAGCGGCCGGTGATGTAGTCTTCGGTCTGCTTCTTCGCCGGGTTGGTGAACAGCGTATCGGTGTCGCCGAACTCGATCAGCTTGCCCATGTACATGAACGCCGTATAGTCGGAAACCCGCGCGGCCTGCTGCATGTTGTGGGTAACGATGACGATGGTGAACTTCGACTTCAACTCGTAGATCAGCTCTTCGATCTTCAGCGTGGAGATCGGGTCCAGCGCCGAGCACGGCTCGTCGAGCAGCAGCACTTCCGGTTCCACCGCGATGGTCCGGGCGATCACCAGGCGCTGCTGCTGGCCACCGGACAGGCCGAGGGCGGACTCGTGCAGGCGATCCTTCACCTCCTCCCACAGCGCAGCCCCCTTCAGCGCCCACTCGACGGCCTCGTCAAGTACGCGCTTCTTGTTGATGCCCTGGATACGCAGGCCGTAGACCACGTTCTCGTAGATGCTCTTGGGGAACGGGTTGGGCTTCTGGAACACCATGCCGACGCGACGGCGCAGCTCGGCGACGTCGACGCCCTTGGCGAAGATGTTGTGGCCATCGAGGCGGATCTCGCCTTCGACGCGGCAGCCATCCACCAGGTCGTTCATCCGGTTGAAGCAGCGCAGCAGGGTCGACTTGCCGCAGCCGGACGGGCCGATGAAGGCGGTCACGCGCTGCTTCGGAATGTTCATCCGGACGTCGAACAGGGCCTGCTTGGCGCCGTAGAACAGGTTCAGCCCGGGCACTTCCAGTTCGACACTTTCGGAAGCCAGGTCGAGGCTCTGGCGGTCGCGGCCGAGCGCATCGAAGTTGATGCCGTGGCTGGCGGTCTCGTTTTGCATGGGAAGCTCCCTCAATCAGTTTTCCAGGGCCTTGTACTTCTCGCGCAGGCGATTGCGGATCGCGATGGCGGAGAAGTTCAGCAGGGCGATCACCACGACCAGCAGCAACGCCGTAGCGTATACCAGCGGCCGTGCGGCCTCGACGTTGGGGCTCTGGAAACCGACGTCGTAGATATGGAAACCGAGGTGCATGATCTTCTGGTCGAGATGCACGTACGGATAGTTACCGTCGACCGGCAGCGACGGTGCCAGTTTCACCACGCCGACCAGCATCAGCGGCGCCACTTCGCCGGCGGCACGAGCCACGGCGAGGATCAGGCCGGTCATCATCGCCGGGCTGGCCATCGGCAGGACGATCTTCCACAGCGTTTCCGCCTTGGTCGCGCCGAGCGCCAGGGAGCCTTCGCGGACCGCGCGCGGAATCCGCGCCAGGCCTTCCTCGGTGGCGACGATCACCACCGGCACGGCGAGGATCGCCAGGGTCAGCGAGGCCCAGAACAGTCCGGGGGTACCGAAGGTCGGCGCCGGCAGGGCCTCGGGGAAGAACAGCCGGTCGATGGAACCGCCCAGCACGTAGACGAAGAAGCCCAGGCCGAACACGCCGTAGACGATCGCCGGTACGCCGGCGAGGTTGTTCACGGCGATGCGGATCACCCGGGTCAGCGGCCCCTGCTTGGCGTACTCGCGCAGGTAGACCGCAGCGATCACGCCGAACGGGGTGACGATCAGCGCCATCACCAGGGTCATCATCACGGTGCCGAAGATCGCCGGGAAGATACCGCCCTCGGTATTGGCCTCGCGCGGATCGTCGCTGAGGAACTCCCAGAGCTTCTTGAAGTACACCGTCATCTTGGTGCCCAGGCCCATGGCGTTGGGCTGGTAGGCATGCACCAGCTTGCCAAGGGTGATTTCGCTCTCGCGGCCGCTGGCGTCGCGCATTACCACGCTGTCGCGGTTGAACTCCTGGTGCAGGCCGTTGAGCTGCTCTTCCAGGACCTTGTAGCGCGCCTGCAACTCGCTGCGCTCGGCGGCCAGGTCGGCCTGGGCGGCGGCGTCCAGCTTGCCGTCCAACTGCAACTTGCGCTCTTTCAGGCGCAGGCGCTCGAGACCGTGGTTGATCCCGCCGATGTCGCCCTTCTCCAGCTTGTAGAGCTTGGCGTAGAGGTCATCCACCCGCTGCATGCGCTTCTGCAGTTCGCCTACCGCGGCGTCGCCTTCGGCGACCACCTGGCCGTTCTCCTTGACGCTCAGCAGGTAGCCGTAGAAGTTGCCCCACTCGCGGCGTTCGAGAACCATCAGCGCTTCGGGACGCTTGATGTCCTGCAGCCACTCGCCGACGACCCAGGAGAAATCGCTGCCGTAAAGCTCGCGGTTGCCCAGCTTGAGCAGCTCGCGGGTCATGAATTCGGGGCCGGCCTCCGGGACCGGCATGCCGGCGCTGCGCAGGCGCGCGCGCGGCACTTCCTCGGCCTGGACCACCTCGCCGATCACGGTCTTGGCGGCTTCGCCAGGGATCTGGTAAGTCGCCTCGATGACGTTCGCCGGCCAGAAGTGGCCGAGGCCGCGTACCGCGATCACCGCCAGCAGGCCGATGGTCATGATCACCGCGATCGACACCGCGCCGGCGTTCATCCACACCCAGGGCGAGCCGCTGCCGAACCAGGCTTTGACGGTTTCCTGTTTCTGTTTCACAGAGCTATACCTCCGCCGCTTACAACGACGCGTATTTCTTGCGCAGACGCTGACGGATCAGCTCTGCCAGGGTGTTCATCACGAAGGTGAACGTCAGCAGTACCAGCGCCGAGAGGAACAGCACGCGGTAGTGGCTGCCGCCGACCTCCGACTCGGGCATCTCCACCGCGACGTTGGCCGCCAGGGTGCGCATGCCTTCGAAGATGTTCAGTTCCATCACCGGGGTATTGCCGGTCGCCATCAGCACGATCATGGTCTCGCCGACGGCGCGGCCCATGCCGATCATCAGCGCCGAGAAGATGCCTGGGCTGGCGGTCAGGATCACCACGCGGGTCAGCGTCTGCCAGGGCGTGGCGCCCAGGGCCAAGGAGCCGTAGGTAAGGCTGCGCGGCACGCTGAAGATGGCGTCCTCGGCGATCGAGAAGATATTCGGGATCACCGCGAAGCCCATTGCCAGCCCGACGATCAGGGCATTGCGCTGGTCGTAGGTGATGCCCAGGTCGTGGCTCAGCCAGAGGCGCATGTCGCCGCCGAAGAAGGTGGTCTCCAGGTGCGGGCTCAGCCACAGGGCGAAGGCGCCGACGGCGAGCACCACCGGGATCAGCAGCGCGGCTTCCCAGCCGGCCGGCAGGCTCAGGCGGATACGCTCGGGCAGGCGGCTCCAGAGCAGGCCGGCGAGAAGGATGCCCAGCGGCGTCAGCAACAGCAGGCTGAACACCCCCGGCAGGTGGCCTTCGACGTAGGGCGCCAGGAACAGGCCGGCGAAGAAGCCGAGGATCACCGTCGGCAGCGCCTCCATCAGCTCGATCACCGGCTTGACCTTGCGGCGCATCGCCGGAGCCATGAAATAGGCGGTGTAGACGGCGGCCGCGATGGCCAGCGGAGCTGCCAGGATCATCGCGTAGAAGGCGGCCTTGAGCGTGCCGAAGGTCAGCGGCGAGAGGCTCAGCTTCGGTTCGAAGTCGGTGGTCGCGGCGGTGGACTGCCAGACGTAGGCCGGCTTGTCGTAGCTCTCGTACCAGACCTTGCCCCAGAGCGCGCTCCAGGAGATTTCCGGGTGCGGGTTGCTCAGGGCGAAGCGGTGGATCTTGCCACCCTGCTCCAGCAGCAGGCGGTTGGCCCGCGGCGACAGGGTGATGACCCCGGAAGAGTCGGCGACCGGCTGGACCAGCAGGGTACGGTGCGCCGTGCTGTGGAAGACGCCGAGGTTGCCCTTCTCGTCCAGGGCGATGAAGCCCTTGCGCCGTTGTTCCGGAGCGATGGCGCTGATCGGCGCGCCATCCAGGTTGAAGTCGCGAACGTGCGACAGGCGCGGTTCGCCGTCGGTATCGCGAGCCATGAACCACTGGGCGATGCCACCCTTGGAATCGCCCACCAGCAGCGAGATGCCGCCCAGCAGCTGGGTGCTCGCGGTGACCTCGGCGTTGGGGTCTTCCAGCAGCTTGTAGCGACCGTTCAACTGGCGGCTGTGCAGGTCGAACACATCGGCGGTGGCACGTCCGTTGATCACGTACAGCCACTGCTTGCGCGGGTCGAGGTAGATGGCTTTCACCGGTTCGGCGATCTGCGGGAGTTCGATGCGCTCCTCGTCCAGCGTGCTTTCGCCGGTCAGCATGTTCTCTTCGCGAGTCATGCTCAACAGCAGCAGTTGCTTGTCGACGGAGCCAGCCAGCAGCAGGCTGTCGTCGCCGGCATTGATGCTCACATGCTCCAGCGGGCGGCCCTGCGGATCGAGACCGATCGGGGTCTCGCCGTAGGGGAAGGCGATCTCCGGGGTGATGGTCTTCTTGTTGTCCGGGTAGGTGACCTTGTAGGTGTGCTGGAACACCAGCACCTGTCCGTTGGACAGGCCCAGGGCGACCGTCGGGCTGCCCGGCTGGTCCTGGGCGATCGAGCGGATCTCGCTGCCCGCCGGAAGCGGCAGAGCGACACGCTTCAGTTCGACACCGGTCTTGGCGTTGAAGAAGAGGATCTCGCCCTGGCCGCCAACGCGCATGGCCACCTGGTTCTGCTCCTCGATGCTGAGCAGCAGGGGCACCTGCGCCTGCTGCATCCAGGCCGGAGTCAGCGCTTCGCGGGTCTCCAGGTCGGCGCCGCGGAACAGCGGGAGCACGACGTAGGCCAGGTAGAAGAAGATCAGGGTGATCGCCGCCAGCACGGCCAGGCCGCCGACCAGCACGTACCAGCGGGTCAGGCGGTCCTTGAGGGCACGGATGCGGCGCTTGCGTTGCAGGGCTGGCGTATTGAAGTCAATCCGCTCGGGAGCAAGGGAGGAGTTCATCGGGGAGTTGGCCATGTCGTTCATGGGGTGACACCCTAAAGGCTCTGTATGACAGACAGATGACAGCAACATGACGCAACAAAGCCCGCCAGCAGAGCCTCGCTGGCGGGAAAGGCCGGCGGGTCCTAGCGCCCGCCGGCAGAGCCTTCATGCCTGGACGGCCCATCGCTGGGCCATCCGCTCAAGTCACTGGATTACAGGCCCAGTTCCTTGATCGCCTTCTCGGCCACCTTGGCCGGCAGCGGGATGTAGCCGTCCTTGACCACGACCTGCTGGCCGGTCTTGGACAGAACCAGCTTGAGGAACTGAGCCTCCAGCGGATCCAGCGGCTTGTTCGGCGCCTTGTTCACGTAGACGTAGAGGAAGCGCGACAGCGGGTAGGTGCCGTTCAGGGCGTTCTGCTCGTTGTCCTCGACGAAGGCAGCGCCTTCCTTCTTGGCCAGGGCCACGGTCTTCACGCTGGCGGTCTTGTAGCCGATACCGGAGTAGCCGATGCCGTTCAGCGACTGGCTGACCGACTGCACCACGGAAGCCGAACCCGGCTGCTCGTTGACGTTCGGACGGAAGTCGCCTTTGCACAGGGCTTCTTCCTTGAAGTAGCCGTAGGTGCCGGAAACCGAGTTGCGGCCGAACAGTTGCACCGGCTTCTTCGCCCAGTCACCGGTCAGGCCCAGGTCGCCCCAGGTCTTCACGTCCTGCTTGCTGCCGCACAGGCGGGTAGCGGAGAAGATCGCATCGACCTGCTGCATGGTCAGGCCTTTGATCGGGTTGTCCTTGTGCACGAAGATCGCCAGGGCGTCGACAGCGACCGGGACGGCGGTCGGCTTATAGCCGTACTTCTGCTCGAAAGCCTGCAGCTCGACGTCCTTCATCTTGCGGCTCATCGGGCCCAGGTTGGCGGTGCCTTCGGTCAGGGCCGGCGGCGCGGTAGAAGAGCCGGCAGCCTGGATCTGGATGTTCACGTTCGGATAGAGGCGCTTGTACTCCTCGGCCCACATGGTCATCAGGTTGGCCAGAGTGTCGGAGCCGACGCTCGACAGGTTGCCCGACACACCGCTGGCTTTCTGATATTCCGGCAGCGCCGGGTCGATCGCGGCTACCGCGGAAGCGGCGCCTACGCCTGCGGCGACGAACGTCAGGGCCGCCATCAAACGCTTGAGTTTCATGCCTTGCTCCTTGGACAGGATGGGGTTGGATGGAACGGGGGCCAGTATCGTCAGGCCGCATGAAGACTCTATGAAAGGAATGTGACAGTTGGATGAAATGCCATCAGCCTTCCGACATTTTTCCGCAAGCCTTGGGAGAAGCCCTGCCACACCCCTAAAAGCCTGGAAACACAAGGGCTCCAGCCTTTCACGGAGGGGCCCGGGAGGCCCTCTGGAGCGCGTTTTCGATCCGCCTGGGGGAGGTAGCCGTCCATCCGTTTCATGCAGGATGGGTAGTTTCCAGGGCAATTGTGACAGTCGCCGCCGGCATTCGCAGTCGAGAAAAGAAGCGAGGAAGCACGCCTTTTTCCGCGCGCAAAAGCAAAACCCCCGGTCATCGCTGACCAGGGGTTTTGGGATAGGAGCTTGACGATGAC